>JBJMTX010000024.1:0-219211 GCA_045811485.1 Allosphingosinicella sp. | reverse complement strand
GACAACGTCGGCGACAACGTCGGCGACTGCGCCGGAATGGCCGCCGACCTGTTCGAGACCTATGTCGTCACCGTCGGCGCCACCATGGTTCTGATCGCCCTGCTGGTGAACGCCGGCGCCGAGCAGATGCTGGCGCTGATGAGCCTTCCCCTGATCATCGGCGGGGTCTGCATCCTGACCTCGATCATCGGCACCTACATGGTCCGTCTCGGCGCCAAGCAGTCGATCATGGGCGCCCTCTACAAGGGCTTCTGGACCACCGCCGCCCTCTCCATCCCGGCCATCTTCTACGTGATGTGGCAGACGCTCGGCGGCGACATGAACAGCGTCATCGGCGGCGCGGCCGAAGCGGCGGGCAGCGATGTCGCGGGCAGCGTCGCCCGCAGCGCCGTCGGCGGCGGCTTCACCGGCATGGACCTGTTCTACTGCTCGCTGGTCGGCCTCGCCGTCACCGGCCTCATCGTCTGGATCACCGAATATTATACCGGGACCAACTACCGGCCGGTGCGCTCGATCGCCAAGGCCTCGCAGACCGGCCACGGCACCAACGTCATCCAGGGCCTCGCCATCAGCCTCGAATCGACGGCTCTGCCGACGCTCGTCATCTGCGCGGGCATCATCGTCTCCTACCAGCTCGCCGGGCTGATCGGGATCGCCTTCGCGGCGACCGCGATGCTTGCGCTGGCCGGAATGGTCGTCGCCCTCGACGCCTACGGCCCGGTGACCGACAATGCCGGCGGGATCGCCGAGATGTCGGGCATGGAGGAGGACGTGCGCACCCGCACCGACGCCCTCGACGCCGTCGGCAACACCACCAAGGCGGTGACCAAGGGCTATGCGATCGGCTCGGCGGCGCTCGGCGCCCTGGTCCTGTTCGGCGCCTACACGACCGACCTCAAGCACTATGCCGGAGACCTCGGGATCGGCGCGGGCGGGATCGATTTCTCGCTGTCCAACCCGTATGTCGTCGTCGGCCTGCTGCTCGGAGCGCTCCTCCCCTATCTGTTCGGGGCGATGGGGATGACCGCCGTCGGCCGAGCGGCCGGCGACGTCGTCATCGACGTCCGCGAGCAGTTCCGCTCCAACAGCGGGATCATGGACGGCACGTCGCGCCCCAATTACGCGCGCACCGTCGATCTCGTCACCAAGGCGGCGATCAAGGAGATGATCATCCCCTCGCTGCTTCCGGTGCTGACTCCGATCGTCGTCTATTTCGTCATCGCCCAGATCGCCGGGCGCGAGCAGGGCTTCGCGGCGCTGGGCGCGCTCCTGCTCGGAGTGATCGTCTCCGGCCTGTTCGTCGCCATCTCGATGACCTCGGGCGGCGGCGCCTGGGACAATGCCAAGAAATATATCGAGGACGGCAATTACGGCGGCAAGGGCTCCGAGGCCCACAAGGCCGCGGTGACCGGCGACACGGTCGGCGATCCCTACAAGGATACGGCCGGCCCCGCGGTCAACCCGATGATCAAGATCACCAACATCGTCGCTTTGCTGCTTCTCGCGGCGCTGGCGGCGGGAGGCTGATCGCAAGCCCCTTCGGCAAACGGTAAGACCCCGTCCGGCGCCATGCCGGGCGGGGTTTTTCGTTGAGCCTTGCATCCCCAAGGACCGCCGTTATCCTTTCCGCCCAGGGATTTGGGGGGATTGCCGTGAAAAGGCCGACGCTCGCAGCGTTGCTCATGCTCGCCGCCTCGCCGGTTCCGGCGGCGGCCGCCCCGCCCGATCCCATTCCCATCGAGGCGCTGGCGGAGGTGCCGTTCATCTCCAACCCGGAGCTCTCGCCCGACGGCCGCCGGCTGCTCGCCTGGATCAACGTTCACGGAATCCAGAAGCTCGCCATCTACGACCTCGACGTTCCGCGCGACACGCCCCCCAAGCTCTTCGAGGTGCCGGGCAGCGTGTCATGGTATTCGTGGGCCGGGAACGCGCACGTGCTCCTGGGCGGAGCGTTCCTGGCAGACGGAGCGAGCGGTCCGATCCGGCTTGCCGGCCTGGAAAGCTACGACCTCGAGACCGGCAAATCGGGGTCCATCGGCGTCGGGCAGGGAATCTTCGGCAACAAGGTCGCCTTCGTCGATCCGGACGGACGCTACATCCTGGTTTCCGCCGCCAAGCGCATCGGCGATCCCCCCTCGGTGTGGCGGGTCGATCTGGCGACGCGCGCCGCCGTCGAGGTCCAGCATGAATCCGCGGATATAGCGAGCTGGTTCGTCGACGATGCCGGCAACGTCCGCGGCGGAATCGCCTACACCGCGAGCGGCTGGACCATCTACCGCCGCGACGCCTCGGGCCGGCTGCGGCGCGCGTCGGAGGGCAAGTTCCCCAAGGGCGCGGAGAGCGCGATCGACGAGATCGGGATCCTCGGCGGCGGCGACAGCGGGATCATCGTCACCAACGCGCGGACGGGCCGCTTCGCGGTCTATCGCTACGACCTCAACGCCCAGACCATCGGCGAGCCGATCTTCGAGCATCCGAGCGTCGACGTGACGAAGCCCCAGATCTCGTCCGACGGCCGGACCGTCGAGGCGGTCAGCTACGACGACGACCTTCCCCGGGTCGCCTGGCTCACGCCCGAGCTCAAGGCGCTCCAGGCCCAGATCGACGGGGCGATGCCCGGCAAGGTGAACCGCATCCTCGGCTTCAGCCGCGACCGCAACCGGGCCTTGATCTGGTCGGGAAGCGCCGACGATCCGGGGCTCTATTACGTGTTCGACCGCAAGGCGCGGCACATGGACGCCTTCGCCGCGCCCTACGATGCGCTGGTCGAGCGGCGGCTCTCGCCGGTGAAGCCGATCCGCTACGCGGCGAGGGACGGGCTTTCGATATCCGGCTATCTGACCCTGCCCGCCGGTCGCGAACCCAGGAACCTGCCGCTCATCGTCTTCCCGCACGGCGGCCCGTTCGCGCGCGACACCTATGCTTTCGATCCGATGGTCCAGCTGCTCGCCAATCGCGGCTATGCGGTGCTGCAGCCCAATTTTCGGGGCTCGACCGGCTTCGGCCGCGACTATGTCGAGCGCGGCTACGGCCAGATCGGCCTCAAGATGCAGGACGATCTCGACGACGGAGTCGCCTGGCTTGCCGGCCAGGGGATGATCGACCGCCGGCGGGTCTGCATCGTCGGCGCGTCCTACGGCGGCTATGCGGCGCTTTGGGGGGCCATCCGCAATCCCGAAATCTACCGCTGCGCGGTCAGCCTCGCCGGCGTCACCGATCTCAAGGCGATGCTCAAATACGATGCGCAGCTGCTCAGCGCGCCGCGTTACTCCAAGCTGTGGCGGCAGAAGCTCGAGGGCGAGGAGGAGCGGGATCTCGCCGCCGTCTCACCGCTCCAGCAGCAGTCGCGCCTGAACATCCCGGTGCTCGTCGCCCATGGCGAGAAGGACAGCACGGTTCCGGTCGACCAGAGCCGCCAGCTCGTCGCGGCGCTGAAGGCCCGCGGCGCCCGCGTCCTCTCCGTCTTCTACCCGGCCACGGGCCACGGTTTCACCAGCAGCGAGGCCTCGCTCGACTATATGCGGCGGGTCGAAGCCTTCCTCGAGCTCAACAATCCGCCCGACGGCCTGCCGGGCGCCGGAGCGCGCGAGGCGCGGATCGTCGCGGGCGGGCCTTCGCCCGCCCGGCTTCTCCTGGCGAGCGGGAAGAAGCCGAAGAGCGCGGCCATGGAGATCGCCTTCACCGTCACCGATTACGGCGCCGTGAAGGGCTGCCGGGTGACGGCGACGAGCGGCAGCGACGACATCGACAAGCGCGCCTGCCCGATCGCGGAGGAGCAACTCCAATACCGCCCCGCCACCGCCGCCGACGGCCGGCCGGTGGAGAGTCAGGCGACGTACCGAATCGCCTTCGCGGCCAAACCGGGCAGCTAGTCTGGAAAAAAGGCGGTTCGCGCCCGCTCCCGCTCGCCCCCGTTGAAATAGGACTTCGTCCAGGCGTCCGTCTCGTCGAGATAGGCGGCCTTGGGATCGCTGATTTCCTGCGCCTTGAGCATCTTCAGATGGTCCCGGTAATAATAATGGTCGAACATCCGCATGAACTCACCGATGTAGACGTCGGCCACCTCGCACTCACCGAAGATGAACAGCTGGTTCTCGTCGTTGTTGCGGGACGAGTTGTTGCTGAAGTTGGCCGATCCGGTGACCACCACCGGATTGTCGGACAGGGGGTCGATCAGGATGATCTTGGTGTGGATGAACACGCCGCTGTGATGGAGCGATTCGGCGCGGAGCCGGTCGAGCATCCGCTCCTGCCAGGCCTCGAGAATGCTCGCCTGGTTGAATGCGCTCGCCGCGGCGAGGCTGGTATTGGGCGCGCCCGCCAGCTCGGGGCCGACGACTCCGCGCCGGTTCAATAGCCCGAAGACCTGCGCAGGGCTTTCGATGAGGGCGCTCTCGATATCGTCGTGGAGCGGGAAGGGGGCCGTAAAGCAGATCATCTTCTTCGCCTCGCCGACCAACGCCGCGCAAAGTGCGATCGCCTCGGTCGTCTTGCGCGGGCTGAACACCACCGTCGTCCCGGAGGGCGAGGCGGCGATGTCGGGAAGGATGCTGGCTTCGCACGCTTTCGTCCGGGAATCGGCGCAGGCCATGGTCGGATCGTTCCAGACGGTCTGGTGCCATTTGAGATAGGTGCCCGCCGGCTCCGGCCCGACGATGGCGTGGCCCACGTTGGACTGGGCGTAGACTCCGGCATCGGTGAAGTTGGTCGAGCCCGTCCAGACGGCCTTGGCCTTCCCGTCCGTGCCGGTGAGCACGACGAACTTGTTGTGCGAGATGGCGATGCCGTCGGCGACCCGGTCCTTCGCGACATCCTCCAGTCCGAACTCCGCGAGCAGCTTGCGAGCCTCGATCACCGGGCCCTTGCCCTTTTGGTCGAGGATCGCATCGTGGAGGATCTCGAGCTTCACCTTGCGCTTGCGCGCCTTTTGAAGCGCCTCGGCATAAGCGGGCTTGCCGAATTCGTAGAGGAAGAGATGGAGGCCCTCGCCCTCCTTCGCCTGATCGATGAAAGCGATCAGCGATTCCGCCAGCCCGCGCGACAGCCAGGCGCGGGCCTCGGGATCCACCACCTCGCCTTCGGGCAGATCGGGGAATTTGCGGGCGAAAGCCTGGCTGGAGGCCGCGCTTCGGTTGAAATGGACGGCATGGCCGTTGCCGCCGACCGCCTTGGGGTCCTCGCAGGTGACGGTGACCGCGACGGAATCGAAACTGGCAAGGGCCCCCTTCGTCCCTCCCATGGCATGGACTTCATAGGTGTAGGCGCAGCCCGATCGCGCGGTGTAGTCGCCCCAGTGGAATTTCTGGATCGGATTGCTGAGGGTGGTGTCGTCGCCGCCCACGGCTTGGGGCAGGTCGAATTTCTTGAGGCCGCTAAGCCAGCGGGTCTCGCCGTCCGGGCCGATGCGCTTGATCGCGAATCCCAGCAGGCCCTCGCAATAAGCCTCGTCGCAGTCCCACGCGATCAGCACGACATAGGTCCCGGCGATCGCTCTTACCCTCAGGCCCTTCGCGCTCGGCCCCGCCGACTTCCGCATCTGTCCTCTCCTTCGTTTCCGCGATCCCGCATTTTACCACGAGGAGGATGCGAGGGACGTGATTTTCGTCACAATGTCCGGCGCCGGACAGGTGTTCGAATGCGTTCCCCAATAGTCGGCGGAAAATCCCAACAGTTGAAGCAGCTGCGCGGCGTGCGATCAGGCGCTCGCTCTAAAAGTCGCTGTTTTCCGCCATTCCCGCGGTTTGGCACGCTCCCTGCAAACCTGTCTGGCATGGTCGTCGGATGGTCCGGCGGCCGGTTCAGGGAGACACAAAATGACCTTCAACCTCACCAGCCTGCAGCATATCGCGGTTTCCGCCATCGGCGCCCTCTTCGCCGCGACCCTGTTCATCTCCGCCGCCGTCGGCCCGGCCGGTCAGCTCATCTGACCGTCCGGCCTACCGGCCGCCTCGACACTCCAGAACAAGGGAACAGAAGGATGAACGGTCCTTTCGCCCTCGACAAAACCAATGCCAAGCTGATGGGCGTCTGCGCCGGCCTCGCCAATGCGACGGGCGCCGACGCGACGCTCATCCGCCTGGCCGCCGTGCTCAGCCTCTTCGTGCTCGGGCCGGTCGCCCTCCTCCTCTACCTCGTCGCCGGCGCGGTCGCCCCCGCTCGGGGCTGAGCCGACCGCGCCGCCCGTATCTCGGCCAGCCGGCGGGCATGCTCCGCATCGAGCGCGGCCAGCCGGGCGAGAACCGCCTCCATCTCCTCAGGTCCGGCGAAATCGCCGCGAGGGGCGTCGCGTACCAGCGCCGCGCCGCAATTCATGCAGCCCTCGTCGCCGTCGAACGAATAATGGCCGCAGCCTCGGCAGAGCAGGATCTCGCCGTCCGGATTGTTCGGCTGCTTCGAGGCCGGATAGGCGCTGTGGGGAAGCGGCGCGCCGTCGAGGGTCTCCAGAGCCAGCCGCCACAGCCCCTGGTCGAACGGCTCGCCCGGCGCCGGCGCGACCTGCTCGAAGCGCTCGCGCATGCCGGCGGCGCGAAGGGTCCGGGCGCGATGGTCGCACATCGGATTGTTGCCCGGAACGCCGAGGAGGGCGCCGGCCGTCCAGGTGCAGCCCGATTTGCACACCGACTTGTAGTAGCAGGTCCCGCAAAAGCCCCAGGCCGGACGCTCGACATTGGGCCGGACCGATTCCTGCATCGCCAGCCAGACCTCGGTCAGGCCGCCGTCGCGTATGTTGCCGCCGCCATATTCGCCCTTGTGGAGCGAGGGGCACGCCTTGACGACGCCGTCCGCCTCGATCGCCATCCCGCTCTCGGCGGCACCGCAGCCGTCCCAATAAGCCGGCTCCTCGGTCATCGTCCGCCAGAGATGCTCGTACGGGCCGAAATAGCCGATATTGTTGCCCGAGAAGAGCCGGAAGCCGGCCTTGCGGCCGCGCTCGAACAGCCGGGCGAGCGTGTCGTACGTGTCCGGCACCTGCCAGGGCTGGAGGATGAGATCGACCTGCTCGGCGGCGTTGCCGGCGGGGACTGTGAGCTGGATCTGCCACATCCGGGCCCCGGCGGCGTAGACCGCCTCGTAGGTTTCCTCTAGCACGGGGGCGGACAGGCGGTTGATCTGGGTGTTGCAGCCCGGCGTGATCCCGGCGCGGGCGAACTCCTCGATCGCGTTCAGCGCCTGCCGGTAGCTTCCGGGGACTCCTCGAAGCCGATCGTGAACCGCCTCGTTGCCGTCGACCGACACTCCGGCGGCATGGAGGCCGGCGGCGACCGCCGCCTCGATCTTGGCGCGGGTCAGCGCCCGTCCGCCGGTCTGCATCCCGCACCGGATCCCCGCCTCGGAGACGCAGCGGATGATGTCGAGCCAGTCGCGGCGGAGGAAGGCCTCGCCGCCGATCAGGCTGATTTCGCGGGTCCCGAGCGCCGCCAGCTCGGCGACGATGGCCTTGATCTCGTCGAGACTAAGCTCGTCCGAGCGCGGCCGGCCCGCCCGGGAGCCGCAATGCGCGCACCTGAGGTTACAGGCGAGCGTCAGCTCCCAGACGACGTGGACGGGATGGCGCAGCCTTCGGTCGGCCTCGGAGCGTATCCGGACCGGCTCCGGCCGCGCCGTGCCCGCATCGGCCATGCCCTCAGCGCCCGCCGCGCCGTGCGATCTCGCCTTCGAGCCGCTCGAGCGCGGCCCGGAGGTCGCCCTGGGCGGCCAGCACCTCCCGGCCATGGTCGCGAAGCGCGACCAGCTCCTCCCGGCTGGTGGCGGGATCGCTCAGCGCGTCGGCGATGGCGACGCCGTAAGGAGGCACCGGTGCCCCGGCTCTCATCGTCATGATATCCTCCCTAGTCAGCCGCGGCGCGAGATCTCGTCTTCGAGCCGCTCCAGCGAGCCCCTGAGATCGCCCGTCTCGTCGAGCTGGCGGCGGCCCTCGTCGCGAAGCGCCGTCAGCCGCTCGAGCGACGTCTGCGGGTCGGAGATGGCGTCCGAGATGACCACCCCGTAGAGCGGCTGGAGCCCGCCGGCCGGCTGGGCGGAGCTGCCGCGCCTCTGGATCTCGGCCTCGAGCTTCTCGAGCGCGCCGGGAAGATCGCCCTGCTCCTCGAGCTCCCTGCGAGCGCGGTCGCGAAGTGCGTTCAGATCCTCGAGCGAGGTCTGTGGGTCGCTGAGCGCATCGCTGATCGCCACTCCATAGGGCCTGACCTGTCCTCCAGTCGCCTCCGCCATCGTCATCCTCCATCGGTTCGGAGCCGTCATGATAGCCTCGGCGCGAAGCCGGTGTCGCGCACAGTTACTACCGATGTGGTTCGAATCGGCGCTCGGCAAAGCGACACAAAGTGGATGACCGCGAGGCTAATCTCGGTTAGGAAGCAGGAGGAGGAGAGAAGCGCTCCAATGGAAGGTCTTGAACTCGGGACGGTGGCCCTGGTGGCGGCTCTGGTGATGGGCATATGCGCCGTGCCGGTGACCGCGATCGCGGTCCACCAGCGCAGGCGGCGAAGCGTCGAGCGCTCGGCCGGCGTCCGGCGCAAGGAAAAGATCCGGCTTTAGAGCCTGGCGTGCGGCATGACGAAGGCGTCCGAAACGCCTCGAACGAAATTTTTTAACCTTCCATTCACCGATGCTTCGAAACGTCTCGTCGCCGCAGTTTTCCGCGCTTTTTCATGGTTACCGTCACTGCGGGCGGCGCCTGCGACGCCTCCGTTCATCGTAAAGCCATGAAACTCTTATGACTCGTCGGTCGTTGAAGGGCCAAGTGTGTCGAAAGGAGCCAAGTATGGCGACGAGTATCCTCGAGGCCCGTGGCGGCTGTATCATCCCCCAGGCCGACCAGCGCGGCTATCACATCGTCTATCGCGAGCATGAGACCAATTATTGCCCCGGCTGCGGGCGCACCCATTGGTATATCGGCCGCTCGATGGCCGAATGCGCCTTCTGCACGACCGCGCTGCCGCTCGAGAATGCGCCGATGATCGCGGGCGGCGCCATCGTCCGCACCATCCGCCGGCCGATGTTCGGCACCGAGGCCTACGCGGCCTGAAGAATCGCTGGCGGCGCCTCTTGCGGCGGCCGCCGTCGCGCCGGCCCCTTATATTCCCTACGCGAGGGGCCGGCGCGTAACCTTCCGTCATTGCGAGCGAAGCGAAGCAATCTACTCGTCTCCGACGCCGCAGACTGGATTGCTTCGTCGCTTCGCTCCTCGCAATGACGGCTTTAAGCCGCCACCTTCCTCACCGGCACCGCCGCGTTGCAGATGTCGACCCCGCCGGCCGGCCGCTGGAAGAAGTCGCCGCCGCGATTGGCGCGGCCCGTCACGAACCGGCTGAAGGCCTGGCTGTCGGAGCGCATCACCTCGTAGGCGGGCCGCTCGGATTCCGGCATGTCGGCCGCGAGCCGGGCGCGGGCGATCGGAATGGCGTCCTTCGGGTCCTTGTAGAAGCCGAGCGCCTCGGTTCCGCGCGGACGCGCCGAGAGCAGGGCCATGCCCTCGATCACCCGGCCGACCAGGGCGATGTTGAGATCGAGGTGGCGGGGCGAATGGCCGATGACGGCGTAGAGCTCGCCGCCCGTGCCGGTGTCCGGCGCGAGGTCGCGGCCGACCCCGACATAGCCGTAGCAATGGGTCATCCAGGCGCGCCCCGTCTCCGGGTCGTAGCCGACCGGCCAGCCGTCGACATGGCCGACCATCGGCGCGTAGGAATCGGGAAAGCCGAGCGGACGCACCTCCAGCCCCGCAAGGTCGCGGTCATATTCGGCCGGGGGCTTTGCAACGACCCCCGCCGGAAGCGCCGTCTTGGCATCGCCATTGCCCCATTGGGCGACATAATTGTCCTGCACCCGGTAGATCCCCGCGCCGTTCCACCAGCCGCCGCGGGCGAAGGCGCGGATATTGGCGACATGGACCGGCGCGAAATCGGGCGCGAGCTCGACGACGACCCGGCCGCCCTCCTTCAGCTCGAAGACCAGGAGGTTCGCCGGATCGATCCTTCGCCACGCCTCCGCGGGCGCGGACTGGACGACTTGGTTGGGATCGGGAGCGTCGACCACGGGCGAGGGCCGCCAGAAGGCATAGCGCGAGCTGGCCTCGGGCGTCGGCCGGGGCTTGCCGGGGGTGGCGGCGCAGGCCGACAAGGCGGCGAGGGCCGCGAGCGGGACAAGGCGCATGGTCTCTCCTCCGTTCGCGCTTCCCTGACCTATAGGCGGTTTTCGAGCAAGCGCTTCCCCGGCGAAAGCCGGGGTCCGGCTTCACCGAGGGAGGGGCGGGCCCCGGCCTTCGCCGGGAACAGGCTGGTCCGAAGCTCCGGGGCGGCAGAGGCTCCGCATTCGGTCGAGATGCTCCTCGGCGAGGCGCAAATGACAGCGGGCCACATGGATGTCATGCGACTGCCGCGCGAGGTCGAGCTCGGCTAAAGCGCGGCTGGAGTGGAAGTTGATCTCGTCATCCATTGGTTACCGTAATTGCCGCAACGGGGCGGGCGCGCATTTACCTAGGTCAAATCCCGCTAAATATTTGGTTGCCTTGGATTAATTCGACTCGACCAGCTTCAGGGCCGGAGTCTTGCCCGGCGCTGCGAGCGCTTTCATCCGGCCGAGATGGAGCTCGGAGAGCCCGAGATGGGCGATCGCCGCTTCCGGCGAAGCGGCGGCTCGGGCTCGATCGAGCTCCTCGAACGCTCGGCCGACATGATGCTGGATCCGTTCTTCCCGGGACATGGCGGTCCCCCCGACTCGGGGTGGTACTCTACAGCGCCGCAAATCTGCGCCGGTCGATCCGGCGGCGCAACCACATGGATCAGGGTTGCGGCCGCGCCCCGACGACGTCGTGATGGAGGTAGCGCTCGTTGAAATCGCCGGCGTCGCGCATCCGGTGCCAGTCCTGGATGACGATCCGGCGCTTGTCGCGGTTGATCAGCCCTTCCTCGCCCAATTGCTTGAGCACCCGGTTGACGTGGACCGAGGTCAGACCGACCGCGTCGGCGAGCTGCTCCTGGGTCATCGGAAGCTCGTAATGATGGTTGCTGGCGAGCCCCGCCGCCTCGAGCCGGAGCGAGAATTCGCACAATATGTGGGCGACCCGGGCGCGGCTGTCGCGGCGGCCGACATTGACCACCCATTCGCGGAAGATCGAGGCGTCGATCAGGGTGTCGATCCAAAGCGCCCGGCCGACCGCCGGCCGGGTCAGCGCCAGCGCCTCGATCTCCCCCGGCGCCATCGTCGCCACCACCAGCTCGGTCAGCGCCTGGACGCTGTGGTCGGCGACGGCGAGGAGGCTGTTCTGGAGGTCGAGGAACTCGCCGGCCATGTGCAGCGAGATGATCTGTCGCCCGCCCTGGCCGGTCAGCTTGTAGCGATAGGCGAAACCGGAGAGAATCAGGCTGCACTGGCGTGTCGGCTCGCCGTCGCGGATGACATGCGCGTTTGCCGACAGGGTACGGACGGTATGCGGAAGATCGCGCAGGGCCTGCCGATCTTCCTCCTCGAGCGGCGTGTAGCGCTCGAGCCGGCGTATCATCTTCTCGAATGTCGGATGAACGTCCGCCACGGCCACTCCTTCGTCCATGCAGGCAAGCGCGGCCGGCGCGAACGGCCGGCGCGGGTGCCCCCCTTGGCCGGCATGATTAATCGCGGCGAAAACCGTCCGCGTTTATCTAGATTAGGCTGGCGCTTTTATCGCGATTTTTCCGCTGGTTGCGGATGAAGCACCCTAATGGGCGGAGGCCGCCGTCGTCGGACCGCCGACCTCGAGGTGGAGATAGCGGCTGTTGAAATCGCCGATCTCGCGAAGCTGGTCCCAGTCGGTGATCTTCACCGCGCGCTTCTCGCGATCGATCAGGCCCCGGCGGCCGAGCTCCTTGAGCACCCGGTTGACGTGGACCGGCGTCAGGCCGGTGGCGTCCGCCAGCTGCTCCTGGGTCATCGGCAGCTCGTAGGCATTGGGCTTGGCGAGGCCGGCGTCGCGCAGGCGAAGCGCGAACTCGCACAGCAAGTGCGCGATCCGGGTGATCGAATCTCGGCGCCCGACATTGACGATCCACTCGCGGAAGATGGCGGCGTCGATCAGGGTGTCGATCCACATCGCCCGTCCGACCATCGGATGCTCCTCGGCGAGGCGGCGAAGAGCCGCGACCGGCACCGACGCCACCTCGCACCGGGTCAGCGCCTGGACATTGTGGTCGGCGAGCCCGAGCAGGCTGTTCTGGAGGTCGAGGAACTCGCCGGCCATGTGGACCGAGAGGATCTGGCGCTGGCCGTCTCCGGTGACCTTGTGACGATAGGCGAAACCATTGAGCAGCAGCACGCAGGCCACGGCCGGCTCGCCTTCGCGGATCATGTAGGTGGCGGGGTCGAGCGTGCGATGGACCGCGGGGAGCGCTCGGACCGCGTCCTTGTCCTGCTCGGAAAGCGCCGCCCTCGCCGAGAGGCGCTTGACGATGCGTTCGAGGTCATGGGTAACAGCCATTATCCGCTCTCCGCGAAGGCCGGGGCGGGAGCGAAATGCTTGTTTCTCTCAGCCACCGACGCCCGATCAAATGTGTGTCGGTGATGCGGCGGGGATAGCCCAAGTGACATTGAATGTATTTCACAAGGGATGGTCAGAGAATGTCTAACATAGATTAGTTCTTTCCGCCCCCTGCTCTCGACCCGGTAGAGGGCGACGTGTACAACATAGATCATGTCCACGGCCCTTTTCGGGCGGGACGGGAACGATCCCGGCGAGGAATCTCCCTTATTCGCCAAGCTCGAAACCGTCGTCGATCTTCCGCGGGAGGATCGCGAAGCGCTTGCTTCGCTGCTCGGCGACGCTCGGCCGATGGGTGCCCGGCGCAACGTCATCCGCGAAGGCGACAAGCCCAACCACGTCCATCTCGTCGTCGAGGGCTGGGCCGCGCGCTACAAGCTCCTGCCGGACGGCGGCCGCCAGATCACCGCCTTCCTCATCCCCGGCGATTTCTGCGACCTCCACGTCACCATCCTCAGCGAGATGGACCACAGCATCACCACGCTGACGCCGGCGCGGGTCGCCTTCATTCCGCGCGCGGCGATGGACGCGCTGACCGACCGGCCCCATATCGCCCGCGCCTTCTGGTGGGCGACCCTGGTCGACGAGGCGGTGCTGAGGGCGTGGCTGGTCAATGTCGGACGCCGCGACGCGCAACAGGCGATCGGCCACCTGATCTGCGAGCTCTACGTCAGGCTGCGCAATGTCGGCCTGGTCACGGATCACAGCTTCGAGCTTCCGCTGACCCAGGAGGAGATAGGCGACGCACTCGGCCTCACCCCGGTCCACGTCAACCGGGTGCTTCAGCGGATGCGGAGCGACGGGCTGATCAGCTTCAAGCGCGGTTCGGTTACGATCCACGAATATGCGCGGCTGGAGAAGGCGTCCGGCTTCAATCCGAACTATCTTCATATCGAGAAGCGCCGGATGGCTGATCCAGGTTAAAGATCGAATGGCTTATCGAGGTGGTGGCGCCCCCCCCCCCCCCCGCGCAGCCAAGGGATGCCGACATGCCGCGTTATTTTTTCCACATCTATGACGACCTCGTGCTCGTCGACGACGAAGGGCTGGAGCTTGCCGACGACGAGGCCGCGCGAAGCCAGGCGCTCGCCGGGGCGCGGGGGATGATGTGCGACCAGCTCAGGGCCGGCCACCTGACCCTCCACCACCGGGTCGAGGTGGAGGGCGAGGCGGGCGAGTCGCTTCTGATCCTCACGTTCGGGGACGCGGTCAGAATCTTGCCCTAACCGCCTGGCCCGACGGAACTTAATCCATATCAAGCTCGTTCTGGACGCGGTTGGGGGTTTAGTCTCTCGCCGTTCGTCGGACGTTCGCGGAACCAGGACCGCGCCCGCCCCTGCTTTCCCCGCCCCTCCGTGGAGCCGATGCATGGCCGGTAAAAGCGCCGTTTTGCTCCGCAAGCTGGCCGACCAGTGCCGAAGCCTCGCGGCCGCCGCCGGCACGCGCGAGGCGGCGGCGGCGCTCAGCAAGATGGCGGGCAGCTACGAGCGGCAGGCCCGCCGAGCCGCCGACGCGGAAGCCGAGGCTCGCGCGGCCCTCGCCGGGCCGCGGATCGAGACCTGAAGCAACCTACCCGTCTTCGCTGCCGAAGGCGGGATTGCCGCGCTTCGCCCGCAACGGCGGCTCAGGCAGCCTCGGAACGTGCCCCGCGGGCGATGAGGCCGGCATAATGCTCGGCGAGCTCACGGTGACGCCGCGCGGCCAGCGGATGGCCGGCGTCACGGGCGGCCGCCTCCTCGGCGGCAAGCCGCGCGCGATAATAATCATGGTCGGTCTGGTTCATGAGGCCCCCCCAGGCTTCGAGCGCGACAATGGCCGGGGGATGCGAGGCTGCCAATTACATGGATCAGTCGGCGCGTTAAGCCGGCGATCATCGCTTCGCCTCTAGGTTCGGGGCGAAACCCCGCTTAAGGTCCGTCGCCATGCGTCTCCTCATCCTTCCCCTGCTCGCCCTTTCGACGGGCGGCTGCCTCGCCAAGACCGCGGTCGACGTCGCCACCCTGCCGGTCAAGGCGGCCGTGCGCGCCGTCGACATCGCCACCGTCAGCCAGGCCGAGGCGGACCAGAAGCGCGGCGCCCGAATCCGCAAGCAGGAAGAGTGCATGGGCAAGGAAGAGCGCCAGGCCCGCAAGCAAGACCGCGAGCCCGATTACGGGAAATGCGAGGCTAAGGACGATTGAGTCGTCATTGCGAGCGAAGCGAAGCAATCTACCCCTCTTCGCAGCCGCAGACTGGATTGCTTCGTCGCTTCGCTCCTCGCAATGACGGCTAGGCCAAGATCGACTTCGCCGCCTCCACCGTCCGCTCCGGATCGCCGCGCGGCGGGGTCGCCACCCCCTTCTGCACCGCCGGCCGCGCCCGGACCGCCTCGAGCCAGCGCTCGAGATGGGGTAGCCCCTCGATCGACACGCCGGGCCAGGGGTGGGTCTGGACCCAGCACCAATTGGCGATGTCTGCGATCGAATAGTCGCCGGCGAGCCACTCGTGACCCGAAAGACGCCCGTCGAGCACCTCGAACAGCCGCCGGCTCTCGCGCCGGTAGCGGTCGATGACGCTCGGTATCTGCTCGGGGAAGTAGCGGGTGAAGACGTTGGCCTGGCCCATCATCGGCCCGACCCCGCCCATCTGGAACATCAGCCACTGCATGACGAGGCTCCGGCCCTTGGGGTCGGACGGCATCAGCCTTCCGGTCTTCTCGGCGAGATAGACCATGATCGCGCCCGATTCGAAGACGGCAAAGTCGTCCTCGTCGCGGTCGACGATGGCGGGGATCCGCCCGTTGGGGTTGATCGCGGTGAACCAGGGTTCCTTCTGCGCCCCCGAGCGGAGGTCGAGGACATGGACCTCGTAGGGGAGGCCCAGCTCCTCGAGAAGGATCGAGACCTTCCAGCCGTTCGGCGTGGCGGCGGTGTAGAGGTCGATCATTTATCCTCCGTCAACCCGGACTTGATCCGGGATCTAGGAACACGAATGTGTCCGAATATTCGAGGTCGGTGTTCATGGACCCCGGGTCAAGCCCGGGGTGACGAGGTAAATGGTCAGAGGGCACGAAGCGCGCGCGCCGGGCGCGCCGCCAGAGCAGGTAGTGAGCCGAGCAGCCCGAGCACAAGGGTGACGAGAGCGCCGGCCGCGAGAGTGGCCGCCACCACGCCCCAGTCCGGAGCCCAGTCGAGCTCGAAGAACTTGACCACGATCCACCAGCCCGCCGCCGCGCCGAGGCCGAGCGCGACGAGGCTGACGATCAGCCCCAAAGCGGCGAACTCGGCCGCCTGCGCGGCGAGGATCCGGCCACGCGTCGCGCCGAGCAATTTGAGGATCACGCTGTCGTAGATCCGCGCCCGGCGGCTTGCGGCGAGCGCTCCGACCAGAACCGCGATCCCGGCGAGGATGGCGACCGAGGCCGCCGCGCTCACCGCCGTCGCCAGCTGGGAAAGCAGGTCCGCGACCGTCGCAACCACTTCCTTGACCCGGATCGCCGAGACGGTCGGGAAGGCGCGGCTGACGGCCCGGGCGAAGGGGCGCTCCTCGGCTTCGGGCATCGCGATCGTCGCCATGAAGCTGTGCGGCGCGCTCTCGAGCGTCCCGGGCGCGAAGACGATGACGAAGTTGAAGCCCATCGTGTCCCAGTCGATCTCGCGGAGCGACGCGATCCGCGCCTCGATCTCCCGCCCGAGCACCGACACCGTGATCGGATCGCCGACTTTGAGACCGACCGAGCGCGCCGCCTCGACGTCGAGCGAGACGAGCGGCGGGCCGGCATAATCGGGCGGCCACCATTTGCCCGCGACGAGCCGGCTGCCCTCCGGCAAGGTGGCGGAATAGGTGAGTCCGCGATCGCCGCGAAGGAACCAGGCTTCGGGCGGGATGTCGGCCATGTCGGCGACCCGCCGGCCGGCGACGGCGACCACCGATCCGCGAAGCGCCGGGATGGTGACCAGCGCCGCCCGCGGGGCGGCACGCGTCGCCATCGCCCGGAAGCGGCCGATCTCCTCGACCGGAATGTCGAGCATGAAGAAGCTCGGCGCCCGCGCCGGAATGTTCGAGCGTATCTGCCCGGAGAGATTGGTCTCGACCACCGCCAGGGTCGCGAACAGGGTCAGTCCGAGCCCGAGCGCGACCACCAGCCGGCCGGTCTGGGCGCCCGGGCGGTGGAGGTTGGCGAGGGCGAGCCGAAGCACCGGGTGGCTCGGGCGCGGAAGGCGCGACGCGCCCCAGCGGACCAGCCAGCCGAGCAGTGCCAGGACGAGCACGAGCCCCAGGATGGCGGCGACGAACCCGGCGGCGAACCCCGGCTCGCGAGCGCTTGCGATCGCCAGCGCGGCGACCAGCAGGGCCGCGGTCGAGGCGATCAGCCACACCCGCCAGCCGGGCCGGCGGAGCGGCTCGATCGTCCCTCGAAGCAGGATCGCCGGCGATACCGTCCGGGCGCGGGCGAGCGGGACGAGGGCGAAGGCGGCCGCGATCAGAAGCCCGTAGGCGGCGCTGACCAGAAGCGGCTCCGGATAGAGCGAGAGGCGCGGCGCCACCGGCAGGGCGTCTCCCGCCAAAGCGACGACGGCCGCGGGAACAAGAGCACCGGCGACGAGGCCGGCGAAAGTCGCGCCGACGGCGACCAGCCCGATCTGCGCCAGATAGGATAGGAGCAGAGTCCGCCCGGTCGCTCCGAGCAGCTTGAGGGTCGCGATGGTGGTGCGCTTGCCGTCGAGATAGGAGGCGACGCCGTTGCCGACTCCGATCCCGGCGACGACGAGGGCGGCGAGGCCGAGGAGGGTCAGGAACTGGCCGAGCCGCTCGACGAAGCGGCGCGTGCCCGGCGCGCCGTCGGTGCGGTCCTGGACCTGGTAGCCGGCCGGGCCGAAGCGCTTCTTCAGCCGCTCCGCCACCTTGGCGGCGTCGGCGCCGGGCGGAAGCTTCAGCCGGTAGGCGCTGGAATAGAGGCTTCCCGGCTGGACGAGGCCGGTGGCGGCGAGACCGGCTTCGTCGACCAGCACCGTCGAGCCGAGGGTGAAGCCCTGGCCGACCCGGTCGGGCTCCTCGGCGATCAGGCCGGCGACGCCGAGCTCGGCCGAGCCGACCCGGATCCGCCCGCCGCGGCCGACGCCGAGCCGCTCGGCAAGCTCGGGCGCGATCGCGGCCCGGAGCCCGCTCGGCCGGGCGCCGCGATAGGTGCCGAAGAGGGGCCAGGCCGGATCGACCGTCTTCAGCTCGACCAGAACGCTCTCCTCGCCGTCGAGCCGGGCTGCCATCGCCCGCATCCGGGTGACATGGCTGACCCGCCCCTCGCGCTGGAAGGCGGCAAGCTCGTCCGCCGTCGCCGGGCGCTGGGCGACGACGAGCTGGACGTCCCCGCCCAATATGTCCTGCCCCCGCTCCGCCAGCGCCGCCACGATCGCCGCCGAGAGCGATCCCACGCCGGCCAGCGCCAGCACCCCGAGGAAGAGGCAGATTGCGAGCAGCCGGAGGCCGGCGAGGCCGCCGCGAAGGTCCCGCAAGGCGAGGCGGAGGGGCGTCAAGCCTCGTCCTCCCCATCGCTCCGCGACGGGGAGGACGAGAGACTATCGCCGACGATCCGCCCGTCCTGCATCTCGAGCACCCGCCCGCAGCGAGCGGCCAGCGCCGGATCGTGGGTAATGACGAGCAGGGTCGCCCCCGTCTCGCGCTGCCGCTCGAACAGCAGATCGAGGATCGCGGTACCGGTGGCGGCGTCGAGATTGCCTGTCGGCTCGTCGGCGAAGAGCAGAGCCGGGCGGGGCGCGGTGGCCCGGGCGATGGCGACCCGCTGCTGCTCGCCGCCCGAGAGCTGGGCGGGATAATGGGTCAGGCGATGGCCGAGGCCGACCGCCTCGAGCTCGGCGCGAGCGAGGTCGAACGCGCCTTCGCGCCCGGCCAGCTCGAGCGGCACCGCGACATTCTCGAGCGCGGTCATCGTCGGGAGCAGATGGAAGGCCTGGAGGACGATCCCGATCCGGCCCTGCCGGGCCCGCGCCAGATCGTCCTCGCCGAGCGCGCCGAAGTCCGCCCCGGCGATCCGGATGCTCCCGCCGCTCGCCCGCTCGAGGCCCGAGAGAACCGCCATCAGCGACGATTTTCCGCTCCCCGACGGGCCGAGCAGAGCAACGCTTTCGCCGCTCGCGACTTGTAGCCCGACACCGCGCAAGATCTCGACCCGGCCCGCGCCGGAGCCGAGCGACAGCGTGACATCGCAAGCGTCGATAACGTAGGAGCCGGGCATGGAGGGGAATGAGATCCGATGTCGTTACGAATCCCATATGGGGCGCTTCTCCGGCTTGTCTACGCGCTGCTCGTGATGGCGACTTTCGCGGCGCCGGCGGAGGCGCGGGACGTTCATGTGCTCGCTCTGGGCGACAGCCTCACCGCCGGCTACGGCCTTCCGCCGGGCCAGGGCTTCGTGCCCCAGCTCGAAGCGATGCTGAGGCGCAACGGCGTCCGCGCCTTTGTCACCAATGCCGGGGTGTCGGGCGACACCGCGGCGCAGGGACGGGCGCGGCTGAAATGGACCCTCGACGGCCTCCGCGAGAAGCCCGACCTCGCCGTCGTCGCGCTGGGCGCCAACGACATGCTTCGAGGCCTTCCGCCGAGCCGGACGCGGGCCGATCTCGACGCCATCGTCACCGAGCTGAAGCGGCGCGGGATCAAGGTCCTGATCGCGGGAATGCTCGCCGCTCCCAATCTCGGGCGCCGCTACCGCGACGAATATGACCCGATCTTCGCCGACCTCGCCCGCCAGCACGGAACGGCGCTCTACCCCTTCTTCCTGGCCGGCGTGGCGGGCAATCCGTCCCTGGCCCTTCCGGACCGGGTCCATCCCAACTTCCAGGGGATCAAGAGGATGGTCAGCGGGATCACGCCGACCGTGCTTCGAGCTTTGGGCGCCTAGCCGAGAACCATCTCGTGGCCGAAATTGAGGCCGATCCGGCCTTCCCGCGCCCAGCGGACGAAAGCGTGGATACGGCTGCATTCGGGGAATTCGACGAGCACCGTCTCGCCGAGGCGCGGGGCGATGTCGCTTTCGATCATGGTCCCGCGGGTGGAGAGGTTGAGCACCGGCACCGGATAGGGCTGGCCCCGGAAATGGATGACGGCGCTTTCGACCAGGCCTTCGTGCCGCGGCTCGCAGCGGCGGTCTTCGAAGCTAAGCTCCTGGTGCTTGACGCGCATGGGCAACTCTCCCCCGACCTGGAGGAGCATCGCACGACAGGCGTTACCGAATTGTTAGCAAAGCGTGAATCTGCATAATCTGCTTTAGGCTGATGCGCTTTCTCCGGAACCGGACCTTCGGGCGCGGTGTTCGTTACTCGACCGCCACAATCGAAACGGGCCTAAATGACGGCAGATCGACGCAGGGCGTCTCCACTCGAATTATGGGGAGGCGCCGAATGCACCATAGTCCGCCTCCAAGACGACTTCAGGGACCAGGCCGAGGAAACCGGCCACAAGCAGCGGCGGGACGACATCGATCGCATCGCCGGGCTCGGAGTGACGACTCTGCGCTTCCCCATCCTCTGGGAAGCGACCGCCCCCGATAGCCCGGACTCGCTCGACTTCGCCTGGGCGGACGACCGGCTGGCAATGCTTCGCGAGCGCGGGATCAAGGTGATCGCCGGCCTCGTCCATCACGGCTCGGGCCCGGCCTATACCAATCTGCTCGATCCCGATTTCCCGGCCAAGCTCGCCGATTATGCCGCCCGCGTCGCCGAGCGCTATCCGTGGATCGAGATGTGGACCCCGGTCAACGAGCCGCTGACCACCGCCCGCTTCTCGGGTCTCTACGGCCACTGGTATCCCCACGGCCGCGCCTATCCGAGCTTCCTTCGCGCCCTCGCCAACCAGTGCAAGGGCACGCTCGAGGCGATGCGCGCGATCCGCCGCGTCATCCCGGAGGCGAAGCTCCTCCAGACCGAGGACCTCGGCAAGACCTTCTCGACCGCCCCGCTGCGCTACCAGGCCGCGCACGAGAATGAGCGGCGCTGGCTGAGCTTCGACCTGCTGTGCGGGCGGGTCGATTCGAAGCACCCCTGGCACCGCTTCCTGTTCGGCGCCGGAGTCGGCTGGGCCGAGATGGAGCAGTTCGAGGGCGGCGAGGCCCGCCCCGACATGCTCGGAATCAACCATTACCTCACCAGCGAGCGCTTCCTCGACCATCGCCTCAGCCTCTATCCCTGGCTCCAGCCGGGCGGGAACCGCCGCGACACCTATGTCGACGCCGAAGCGGTCCGGGTGAAAAGGCTCGAGCCCGACACCGGCCTCGAGCCGAGGCTTCGCGAGGCCTGGGATCGCTACCGGATCCCGATCGCCATCACCGAGGTCCATCACGGCTGCCACCGCGACGAGCAATTGCGCTGGTTCGCCGAGGTCTGGCGGACGGCCGTCCGGCTCCGCGAAGAGGGCATGGACCTTCGCGCCGTCACCCTCTGGTCGCTGTTCGGCAATGTCGACTGGCGCTTCCTGCTCACCCAGCGCAACGGCCATTACGACACCGGCGCGTTCGACATTCGCGGCGAGGCGCCCCGGCCGACCATCGTCGCCCGGGCTGCGAAGGCCTTCGCGAAGGGCGAGGATTTCGACCATCCGGTGCTCGATTCCCCCGGCTGGTGGAGACGGGCGCCGCGCCTCTATCGGTGGAGCGGGCGCTGCAAGCCGTTCGACCGGAACGGCCGCAAGTTGCTGATCACCGGCGCCACCGGGACGCTCGGCAACGCCTTCGCCCGGATCTGCGAGGACCGCGCCCTGCCCTTCTGCCTGACAGCGCGCGAAGAGCTCGACATCGCCGATCCGGCCTCGATCGCGGCCGCGATCGAACGCCACCGGCCGTGGGCGGTGATCAACACGGCGGGCTTCGTCCGCGTCGCCGACGCCGAGCGCGAGCGCGAGGCCTGCATGGCGGCCAATGCCGACGGCGCGGCCAATCTCGCCGAGGCCTGCGCCGCCGCGGGAATCCCGCTCGTCACCTTCTCCTCCGATCTCGTCTTCGACGGGCGCCTCGGCCGCCGCTACCGCGAGGACGACGAGACGGCGCCCACCGGCGTCTACGGCCTCAGCAAGGCGGAAGCCGAGAAGCGGGTGCTCGCCGCCGGCGGCGAGCCGCTCGTCATCCGCACCAGCGCCTTCTTCGGCCCCTGGGACCGCTACAATTTCGCCTGGCACGTGGTCGATTCGCTGTCGCGCGGCGAGGAAATCCGCGCCTGCTCGCGAACCCGGGTCTCGCCGACCTGGGTCCCGGACCTCTGCCATGTCGCGCTCGACCTGCTCATCGACGGCGAGACGGGCCTCTGGCACCTCGCCAATGAAGGCGAGACGAGCTGGTACGATTTCGCCCGGCGGGTGGCGGAAGGGGCCGGGCTGGACGTCGACCTGGTGGTCCGGGAGGACGGGCCGGAGGAAACGAGCACCGCCCTCACCAGCAAGCGCGGCGTGCTGTTGCGGAGCTTCGATTCAGCGCTGGAGGAATTCTGCGGGATCGCGGCGGACGCTCAGGAAACGGCAGTCGCGGCGGAATAACTGCCTCCCCATCATCAGATGGGGAGGACCAGGCGAAGCCTGGTGGAGGGTGACCGGGCACCGGATTCAAGGATCGCGCGCGAACCCAACAAGTCCGCGCCTTGTCACCCCTCAAACCTTCGGTGGTCCCCCTCCCCACCGCTTCGCGGCGGGGAGGCAGGAATTTACTCCGCGGCCTCGGTCCAGACGTCGCCGGCCTTCGCACTGCGCCGGGCATCGAGCCTGCGGAACGCCGCCAGCGCCTGCCCCACCACCTGGTCCATATTGTAATAGCGGTAGGTCGCCAGCCGGCCGACGAAGGTCACTCCGGGGGTCGAGTCCGCCAGCGCCTCGTACTTCTTGAACAGCACCTGGTTCTCGGCGCGCGGGATCGGATAATAGGGATCGCCCTCGGCGGAAGGATATTCGTAGGTGATGCTGGTCTTGGGATGCGACTGGCCGGTGAGGTGCTTGTACTCGGTGATCCTCGTGTAGGGCACCTGCGGGTCGGGATAATTGACCACCGCGACCGGCTGGTACTCGGCCTCGTCCACCACCTTATGCTCGAACCTGAGGCTGCGGTAGGGGAGCTTGCCGAAGCGGAAGCCGAAATATTCGTCGATCGGCCCGGTGAAGACGATGTGGCCCGCCTCGATCTCGCCGAGCACGTCCTTATAGTCGGTCGAGAGGAGCACATCGATGTTGGGATGATCGAGCATCCGGTTGAACATCGCCGTGTAGCCGTCCCTCGGCATGATCTGGTGCTTGTCGCCGAAATAGCGATCGTCGGTATTGGTGCGCGTCGGGATGCGGGCGGTCACCGCCTTGTCGAGGCCGGAGGGGTCGATCCCCCATTGCTTCCTCGTATAGCCCTGGAAGAAGAGCTCGTAGAGCTCGCGCCCGACGGCGTTGATCACCACGTCCTCCGACGTCCTGATCTCCTCGACCGTCTCGGCGCGCGAGGCGAGATAGGCCGCGGCCTCCTCGTCGGTCTTCAGATCGAGCCCGAACAGCATGTTCAAGGTCGTGCGGTTGATCGGGATCGGCACCAGCTGCCCGCGGACCTGCGCCAGCACCTTGTGCTCGTAGGGGCGCCACTCGGTGAACTGCGAGAGATAGTCGACGATCTCATCCGAGTTCGTATGGAAGATGTGCGGCCCGTACTGGTGGATCAGAACCCCGGCCTCGTCGAGATGATCATAGGCGTTGCCGCCGACATGGGGGCGGCGGTCGATGACGAGGACGTGGGCGCCGTGCTGGCTCGCCAGCCGCTCGGCGATCACCGAGCCGGCGAAGCCCGCCCCGACGACGAGATAATCGTAGGCCTTCTTCGCCGCCGTCTTGACGATGTTCGGCCCCGCGCTCGGAACCGCGATCGCCTCGCGCACCAGCCCGGCCATCCGGGCATAAGTGATGTCCCAGCTGAGATTGGCGAGCTTGAGGTCGACCGCATCGAGCCATTCATCGCCCGAACGGGCGAGCGCGAGCGCCTGCTCGCAGCTTCGGATGAAGGCCTCGGCGCCGTCGGCGATGAACACGGCTTCGAGATCGCCGTAATGGCGGATGACGTCGGTGATCGGGGTTGACACGACCGGCCGGCCGCCGGCGAGATATTCGGGGGTCTTGGTCGGCGAGATGAACCTGGTCGAATCGTTGATCGCGAACGGCATCAAGGCGACGTCCCAGCCGCCGAGATAGACTGGAAGCTCCTCATATTTCTTGCCGCCGAGATAGTGGATGTTGGGGCGGTGAGGCAGGTCGGCGGGATCGACCTTCACGATCGGTCCGACCATGACGATCGACCATTCGGGATGGGCGTCGGCGAGGGCGGCGAGAAGCTCGAGGTCCATCCGCTCGTCGATCACGCCGTAGAAGCCGAAGCGCGGCCGAGGCAGCGAGCCCTGGTCGTCCGGAACCGCGTCCATCGCCCGCGCCTGGCCGAAATGGGCACGGTCGACGCTCGAGGGGAACGGATGGATGTTGGGATGCAGGTCCTTCTTCGCCTCATAGAGGCTGTAGCCGCCGGTGAAGACGACGTCCGCGCTGGCCAGCAATTCGCGCTCGAGCTCGAGCAGCTTAGGCGGCGCGAAGCGGAAATTGGCGAGCTCGTCCATGCAGTCGTAGACGGTGCAGGCGGATTCGAGATGCCTCGAGAAGGGCAGCATCATCGGCGTGTAATACCAGCGGACGAACGGCCCTTCCTCGCCGGCGAGATAGCTGTCGAGCAGATCCTTGAGGACCGTCTCGCGCTCATCCTCCGCCAGGGTCTCGGGAAGCGAGGGGGTGACGACGATCACGCCGGTCTCGGCGCAGGTCCGGACACCCAAAGCGGGCTCCATCTCCGCAAGGGCCGCCTCGGGCTCCTCCCAGAAGATCACCCGGCCCGTTTCGGCGAATCGGCTCATAAGGTGCTGGGGCCGCTGAAAGACGAAGTTCCACCGCAGATGGGAGAAGCAGATGAGGGTGTGATCGGTGGGGACGCGAAGCGCGAAGTGGCTCTGCCCCAGCGTCGAGGCGGTGGAGAGGGTGATCAACGCAGATATACCTTATGGTTTGAATGACTTGTTGCAGAACGTCGTTTCGCAGGGCGAAGTTCCCGCAGTGCAGCATGATTCTTATTGATCCAGGTCAGGACTAAGCTGGATTGTTTCGGCAACAGAGCGTTACGAGACCGATTCGAATTTGTATGATTTAATTGGCGCCCGTCATCCCGGCGAAAGCCGGGACCTCGCCGAGGCCCGCCGAGCCTTTCCGTCCTGGGGTCCCGGCTTTCGCCGGGATGACGCGATTACTCGAACGCCGCCTTCAATTCTTCCAGCCAAGGCTCCGCCGTCCCGTCGCTCGGCGCCCGCCAGTCGCCGCGCGGGCTGAGCGCGCCGCCGGCCGAGACCTTGGGCGAATTGGGGATGGCGCTGCGCTTGTACTGGCTGATCTGGAAGAAGCGGTAGAGGAAGACCTCCAGCCACTTGCGGATCGTCGGCAGATCGTAGGCGCGCTTCAGCGCGTCGGGATAGCCGATCGGCCACTGCCCCTTGTCGGCATCGCCCCAGGCCTGCAGCGCGAGGAAGGCGACCTTGGACGGCGGCTGGCCCGAGCGAAGGATGTGGAACAGGAAGAAATCGTGAAGCGCATAGGGGCCGATCGTGTCCTCGGTCGACTGCATCTCGCCCTTGTCGTCGGCCGGAATCAGCTCGGGCGAGATCTTGGTCGCGACGATCGCCTCCAGCACCCTATTGGTCTGGGAGTCGAACTGGCCGGTCTTGACCGCCCAGCGGATCAGATACTGGATCAGCGTCTTGGGAACGCCGGCATTGACGGCGTAATGGCTCATCTGGTCGCCGACTCCGTAGGTCGACCAGCCCAGGGCGACTTCGGAGAGGTTGCCGGTGCCGACGACGAAGCCGCCGCGCTGGTTGGCGAGCCGGAAGAGGTAATCGGTCCTCAGCCCCGCCTGAACGTTCTCGAAGGCGATGTCGTAGACGGGCTTCCCCTCGGCATAGGGGTGGCCCATGTCCTTTAGCATCTGCATCGCCGCCGGGCGGATGTCGATCTCTTCGCCGACGACGCCCAGAGCCTTCATCAGCGCCCAGGCATTGCCCTTGGTCGTCTCGCCGGTGGCGAAGCCGGGCATGGTGAAGCCGAGGATCGTCGAGCGCGGAAGCTTGAGGAAATCGCACATCTTGGCGGCGACGATCAGCGCATGGGTCGAATCGAGCCCGCCCGAGACCCCGATGACGAGATGGCTCCCGCTCGTCGCCTGGAATCGGCGGGCCAGCCCCTGGACCTGGATGTTGAACGCCTCGAAGCAGTCGGAATCGAGCTGCTCGGGCCGGTTCGGCACGTAAGGAAAGCGGCGCAGCCGGCGCCTGAAGCCGATGTCGCCCAAATTGGGCTCGTGCTCGAAATGGATCCGGCGCGCGCTCTTCTCGGGGTGGCCGGCGGCGACCGCATTGTCGTTGAAGGTCGGCATCCGCATCCGCTCGAGCCTGAGCCTCTGGGCGTCGATGTCGGCGACGCACAGCTCCGGCTCGAGATCGAAGCGGGTCGAATCGCAGAGCAACTCGCCCATCTCGTAGATCGAGCCCTGGCCGTCCCAGGCGAGGTCGGTGGTGCTCTCGCCGGGCCCCGAGGCGGCATAGACATAGGCCGCGCAGCAGCGGCTGGATTGCGAGGCGCAGAGCAACTTGCGCTCGTCCGCCTTGCCGATCGTGATGTTCGACGCGCTGAGGTTGCAAAGGATCAGCGCGCCCGCCAGCGCGCCGACCGTGGAAGGCGGCTGCGGCGCCCAATAATCCTCGCAAATCTCGACGTGGAAGATGAAATCGTCGAGATCCTCGGCGGCGAAGATGAGGTCGGTCCCGAACGGCACGAGCTGGCCGGCGACCGCTATGTCGATGCCGTTGAGCCCGATGCCCGAGACGAACCAGCGTTTCTCGTAATATTCGCGGTAATTGGGGAGGAAGCTCTTGGGCACCACGCCGAGGATCCGCCCGCGCGAGACGGCCAGGGCGCAATTGTAGAGCCGGCCGTTGCGCCTCATCGGAGCGCCGATGACGAGAACCGGGCCGAGCTTCGCCGTCTCGCGGCAGAAGCGGGCGATGCCGGCCTCGACCGCGTCGAGGAACGCCTCCTGAAGGAAGAGGTCGTCGACCGCGTAGGAGGAGATGTTGAGCTCGGGATAGACGACGAGGTCGCAGCCCTTCTCGTCCGCCTCCTTCGCCAGCGCGATCGCCTGGTCGACGTTGAAGCCGACGTCGCCCGACGAGCCGGTCGGGCTCGCCGCGGCGACCCGGACGAAGCCGTGGCGGTGGATCGCTTCGAACGGGAGTTTCTTCACAGCATCTCCGTCATCATCTCAACGGCGACTTTCAT
Organism: Allosphingosinicella sp.; assembly: GCA_045811485.1. GTDB lineage: Bacteria > Pseudomonadota > Alphaproteobacteria > Sphingomonadales > Sphingomonadaceae > Allosphingosinicella. The sequence goes on along the minus strand of JBJMTX010000024.1, from coordinate 192,336 downwards.
GCATTTGACGCGCGTAGCACCTCTTCCGCCCGGACCGAAATGTTCCTCGCGATGGGCTGTCGCGCGGCCTGCGCGGGCGCAGCCGAAATGGACGAGGCCGGGCTCCTCGCCGGTGTCGGCGAAGCCGGTGATTGACAGCGCGATATTGGCGCGCGACCGCTCGAGCGCGCCTTCGGCCATGGAGATCGCCACCTCGCGCGACACCGCGCCTTTCTCCTCGATCAGCGCCATCGGCACCCCCAGCATCTCGGCCTTGGCCTCGTTCGTGTAGGTGACGAAGCCGCGCTCGAACGGATGCGCGACACCCTGCACGTCGGTGAGCAGGGAGGCGAGCATTCCGCCGGTGCAGCTTTCCGCCGTCGCCAGCCTGAGGCCGCGCTCGGAAGCCTTCTGGAGCAGCCGCCGCGTCGCCTCCTCGGTCTCGTCGGGAAGGACGGGCGAGAGGGTCTCGGTATCGTTCAATTCTTCATCCTCGCCGGTTCGCGGCAAGGAACCGGTCCCCCGCGTGGATGGTTCCAGAGGCAAAACGAGGAGAAGCCCCCCATGGTCACTGAACGCAAGATGGACGCGACGCGTCTGCTCACCGACGATCACCGCAAGGTCGAGGATCTGTTCGAGCAGTATGAGAAGGCGTCCGGCGATGGCCGCAAGGAGAAGATCGCGCGCCAGATCTGCACCGAATTGAAGATCCACTCGATGATCGAGGAGGAGATTTTCTACCCGGCCCTTCGCGGCGAGATCGACGACGACGATCTCGACGAGGCCTATGTCGAGCATGACGGCGCCAAGCTGCTGATCAACGAGATCGAGGCCGGCGGTCCGGACGACGATTTCTACGACGCCAAGGTCAAGGTCCTTCAGGAGCAGATCGAGCATCACGTCGAGGAGGAGGAGAAGAGCCGCGGCAATATCTTCCAGCAGGCACGGGCGACCGACCTCGACCTCGAGGCGCTCGGCGAGCAGATGGCGGCGCGCAAGGAAGAGCTGATGCGGCTGGCCCAATCCCAGGGTCTTCCCCCGGCCCAGCCGGCGACGATGGAAACGGAGGGCTGAGATGAACCGCAAGGGGGCGCTCCTCACCGGGATCGGCGCCGCGCTCGCCGCCGGTCTCGGCTATCTCGCGACCAACCTCTGGCGCCGCCGCGCCCCCGGCGGCGGCCCGGGCGCGCGTCCGGCGATCAGCGGAAGCGGCGGCCACGGCGCCGTCGGCGAATCGGGCGCGGCCCGTTCCGCCGGCCCGGACGCGATGCGCGATCCGCCCTCCCAATGGGAGCAGGTCGATCAGGCCTCCGACGAAAGCTTCCCGGCCAGCGACCCGCCGGCCGTCAACCCGCACGTCGACTAAGCCGTCATTGCGAGCAAAGCGAAGCAATCCAGTCGGCCTCCGAGGCCTCCGCTGGATTGCCGCGTCGCTGCGCTCCTCGCAATGACGGGCTTATGTCAACGCGGCGCATCCTCGTCCGGCCCGTCCCAAAAGATGGTCTCGCGCGCGTCCCTCAGCTCGCGCATCGCGGCCGCGGTCGCCGCGCCCCACACGAGATGGACTCCAATCATCAGCAGGTTGCGCCGCGCCGGATGCTTCGTCGCCGGCTCGAGCGTCCCGACCGCGGGGATCCAGCCCATATAGCTCGCCAGCCAGACGGCGACTCCGGCCGCGGCGCCGGTGCGCTTCTTCGGGTTGGGGTTCATCGCGGCGATGATCGCTCCGCACGCCGCGCCGTAGGCGAAATGGGCGGCGGTGGTGACGTCCTTCGCCGCCTCGCTCGGAAGCGGCAGATCGAGCTGTTCCGAGCCGGAATCGACGATCTCGCGCGGAGTGAGCGGATAGCGCTCGTCCTTCGGCAGCCGCCGGTGAAGCCGCCGCATCGCCGCCGTCATCGCCAGCGTTCCGACGAAGCCGGCAATCCCCCCGATCAGCAGCCGGCTTCGAAGCTTCAGTCCGTCGTCATCCGTCATGGCCCCTTTGTGGGGCGCGGCTATTCGTACCGCAAGGCGTGGATCGGGTTGGAGCGCGCGACCTTGAAGGCGTGGCCGGCGATCGTCACGATGGCGATGACGAGGGCGAGCGCGCCTGCGATCAGGAAAGGCGTCGGCCCGAGGTCGATGCGGGCGTCGAAGCCGTTCAGCCAGTCGCGCATCACCCACCAGGCGATCGGCCAGGCGATGAGGTTGGCGACGATCACCGGCTTGGAGAATTGCCAGGCGAGCAGCCTGACGATGTCTCGGCTCCTCGCGCCCAGCACCTTCCGGATCCCGATCTCCTTGGTCCTTCGCTCCGCGGTGAACGCGGCGAGACCGAACAGCCCCAGGCAGGCGACGATCACGGCGAGCAAAGCGAAGCCGGCAAACGTCTTCGTCCGCGCCTGCTCCGCCTTATAAAGTTCCGCGACAATGTCGTCGCTAAACTTGCCGTCGAACGGCGCATCGGTCGCGATCCGCTTCCATATCCGCTCGATGTCGGAACGCACCTTGATCGGGTCGCGGCTGTCGTAGCGGACCAGCATCTGCTGGTAGCTCGACTTGTCGATCCGGAACATGATCGGGTCGATCGGCTGGCGGATCGAGCGGAAGCGCGAATCGCGGACGAGGCCGATGATGTTGATCGGCACGAGGCCATATTTGTCGCCCGCGAGCGACGCCTTGAACTGGCGCCCGACCGCCTGCCTGGGATCGTTGAATCCGATCCGCCTCGCGGCGAGCTCGTTGATCACGACATTGACCCCGCCGCGCGCGATCTGGGCCCGGATCGCGTCGGGATTGTCGGGGAAGGGAAGGGTCGCGTCGTCCATCGGCCGGCTCTCGTCGAACGCTCGCCCGGCGATCAGATCGATGCCCATCGTCCGGAAGAAATCGTAGTCGATCGCATAGGTGCCGACATTGACCGGCTCGCTTTGGCCGGGCACCTCGACTCCGTTGTTGATGCTGCTCCCGGTCGCGATCCCGATATTGGTCCGGGCGACCGAGACGACCCCGTCGACCCGCTCGACCTCGCGCTTGAGCGTATCGCTGAGCGGCTGAAGCTGCCGCCGGCCGATTCCGTCGATCTGGAGGAGGCCGGTGCGGCGATAGCCGGGATCGGCGGTCTGCGCATAGACGGTCTGGGCGTAGACGATGGCGGTGCAGATGATGAGCCCGATCGACACCGCGAACTGGGCGACGACGAGGACGTTGCGAAGCCGCCCGGTCCCGCTCGCCTCGGCCGAGCTCTTGTTCGCCTTGAGGATCTGCGCCGGCTGGAAGCGCGACAGGTAGAAAGCGGGATAGAGGCCTCCCGCCGCCCCGACCACCAGCACCAGGGCAAGGATCGGAAGCAACAGCCCGTCCGAGCCCCAATAGGCGATTGCGAGATCGGCATCGAGGAAGTGCGCGAAGAAGGGCATGAGCAGCTCGACCATCGCCAGCGCCAGCACCATCGCGAGCGCCGCGACCAGGATCGACTCGCCGAGGAACTGGACGATCAGCTGCTTGCGGTTGGCGCCGAGCACCTTCCTCAGCGCCACCTCGCGGGCGCGCTGGCTGGCTCGGGCGGTGGCGAGGTTGGTGAAGTTGACGCAGGCCATCGCCAGGATGAGCGCGGCGACGATCCCGAAGGTGACGATCGTTCGCCGGTCGTTGCCCGCAGTTGCGTTGCCGCCCTGAGCCTCGCCGAGATGGACGTCGCGGACGTTGACCAGCCTGTAATCCTGCTCGTCGCCCGCATTGTACTTGCGGCCGCCGAAATCCTCGTCCGGGATGTTGCGCTTCTCCCAGGCGGGGAGCTGGCGGTGGATCGCCTCGACGTCGGTGCCCGGCCGAAGCGCCATATAATACCAGCCCGACTGCCATCCCCAGTTGGTCAGGAAATCCGGCTGCTCGGCATTGTAGCTCACCGGCTCGTAGCGAAGGAGCAGGTTCCAGCGCATGTGGGAATTCTTGGGCAAATCCCTGAACACCGCGGTGACCCGGTAGTCGACCGGCTTGCCGCGGATCATCACCGTCAGCGTCTGGCCGACCGGATCCTGCTTGCCGTAGAGCTTTTGCGCCTGGGTCTCGGAGAGCGCGATAGATCCCGCCTCGCTCAGCGCCGTCGCCGGATCGCCCTTCGCCAGCGGAAGCCGGACGACGTCGAAAAAGGGTCCGTCGACCATCGAGCTGTTGTCGACGCTGATCGCCTCGCCATTGCGAAGCACGGTGAAGGCGCCGCTCGAGACGTAGACGATCTTCTCGACCTGCGGGAAATCCTTCTTCAGCGCCTGGCCCGAGGCGTAGGAGGCCATTTGCAGCTTGAAGTCCTCGCCCGTCTGCTTGTCGAGATAATAGGTCTGCAGCTGGTAGACGTTGGCGGCGTTGGGCAGCCATTTGTCGTAGCTGAGCTCGTAGCGCACGTAGAGCAGGATCATCAGGCAGGCGGCCATGCCGATGGCGAGGCCGAAGATGTTGATGAAGGCGTAGGTGCGGTTCTTGGCGAGGGCCCTGAAGCCGACGGTCAGATAATTGCGCCACATCTTGAGGGTCCTACTCGTAGCGGAGGGCGTGGATGGGGTTGAGCCGGGCGACCCGGAAGGCGTGGCCGGCGACGGTCCCGATCGCGATGGCGAGCGCGAGCAGCCCCGCCATCAGGAACGGTCCGGGCCCGAGCGGGACCCGGACGTCATAGCCGTTCAGCCAGTCGCGCATCGCCCACCAGGCGACCGGCCAGGCGATCAGATTGGCGATCACCACCGGCTTCGAGAATTGCCAGGTGAGCAGCCGCACGATGTCGCGGATTCGGGCGCCGAGCACCTTGCGTATTCCGATTTCCTTGGTCCGCCGCTCGGTGGTGAAGGCGGCGAGGCCGAACAGGCCGAGGCAGGCGATGAGGATCGCGAAGCCGGCGAAGACGAGGAAGATCGCCGAGCGGGCGCGCTCCTGCGCATAGGCTTCGGCGATGAGATCCTCGGCGAAATCGGCCTCGAACGGGGTGTCGGGGAGGAATTGGTCCCAGACGCGCTGCAGGCCTTCGCGGACCTGGGCCGGCACGGCGCCGCGGTAGCGGACGACGATCAGGGACGTACGCAGGGGATCGTAGCCGAAGATGAGCGGCTCGATCTCCTCGCGGGCGGTCCGGATCCTGATGTCCTCGACCACGCCGACGATGGTGCAGGGAATCAATTCCTCGCCGTCGACTCCGACCCGGATCGGCTGCCCCACCGCCGCCTCGGGAGTGGCGAAGCCGAGCTGCCGGGCGGCGCGGCGGTTGACGACGACATTGAGCCCGCGCTCCTCCAGCGGCGGGCCTTGCGGGGCCTCGGCGCCCGGGACCGGGCGCTCGATCTTGTCCTTCGCCTGGCTCTCGCCGAGCAGCCGGCCGGCGAGGAGGCGCATGCCCATGGTCGGGAAATATTCGGGATCGGCGCGGTAGAAGCCGATGTCGGTTTCCTCGTTGGAGAGCCCCTTGGCGGCGATGATCGTCTTGTTCTGCGCGTCCGCGACTCCGAGGTTGCTTCGGGAGACTCCGGTCACCCCTTTCACCGCCAGCGACTCGCGGCGGAAGGCTTCGTAATTGCCGCTTTGGGTCAGCCGCCCGCCGCCGTTGATCTGGATGAGGCCGTCCCGCTCGAAGCCCGGATCGATCGTCTCGATGAATCGCGCCTGCGAATAGATCACCGCGGTGCAGATGATGAGCCCGATCGAGATCGCGAACTGGGTGACGACGAGCAGGGTCCTCAGCCGGCCGGAGCCGGGCGTGTCCGCCGACCCCTTGTTGGCTCGGAGCACCTGGGCCGGCTGGAAGCGCGACAGGTAGAAAGCCGGATAGGCGCCGCCGGCGATCCCGACGCAAAGGACGAGGAGCAGGGCCGGAGGCAGGACTCCGTCGGGGCCGAAATAGGCGACCTTGAGGTCCATATCGAGCCACGCGGCGAGCGTCGGCGCGGTGAGCTCGACCGCTGCCAGAGCGAGCACCATGGCGACGGCGACGAGAAGCACCGATTCGCCGAGGAACTGGACGACGAGCTGCCGCCGCGAGGCGCCCAACACCTTCCTCAGCGCGACCTCGCGGGCGCGCTGGCCGGCCCGCGCGGTGGAGAGGTTGATGAAGTTGATGCAGGCCATGACCAGGATCAGAAGCGCGACGATCGCGAAGGTCGTCACCGTCCGTGAATCGTTCCCCGGCCGCATCGCCGCGAGCTGCGCCTCGCCGAGATGGACGTCGGCGACCTTGACCAGCTTCAGGTCCAGGATGTCGGCGCGGCTCGCGGTCCGGCCGTCGATCGTCTCGGACGGGATGGTCTTCTTCTCCCACGCGGGGAGCGCGGCGTTGATCGCCGCCGCGTCGGCGCCCGGGCGAAGCTTGACGTAATGATAGGAGGACATGTTGCCCCACAGGCTCGAGGGCGGAGCGCTGTCCCAGGTCTTCGGATCGAAGCGGGCGATCGTGGAGATCTTGAGGTGGCTGTTCTTCGGCAGGTCCCTGATCACCCCGGTCACCTTGTAATCGTAGGTGCCGTCCGAAGTCCGCTCGGTCAGGGTCCGGCCGAGCGCGTCAACCGTTCCGAACTGCCTCACCGCCTCGCGCTCGGTGAGGACGATCGAGTTGACGTTGGGCAGCGCGGTCTTGGCCGAACCGTGGATGAAGGCGAGCGGGAAGATATCGAAGAAAGAGGGATCGACGTAGAGCTCGTCGACCCATTCGGCCTTTCCCTCCCGGATCGTCGTCATCCGCCCCGGCAGCGCGACGCTGATCGCCTCGATCTGGGGAAAGCCGCCGGCCAGCGTGTCGCGCACCGGCACCGGGCTCTTCTGGTTGCGGGTCACCGGCTGGCCGCTCTCGTGCCAGGTGGCCTGGACCTGATAGACCCGGTCGCTTCCCGGCAGCCAGCTCTCGTAGCTCGTCTCGTAACGCACGTAGAGCAGGATGAGCAGGCAGGCGGCCAGCCCGAGGGCGAGGCCGAATATGTTGATCGCCGCATAGGCGCGGCTCCTCGCCAGCGCCCTCACCCCGACCGTCAGATAGTTGCGCCACATGTTGCGGACCTACTCGTAGCGAAGGGCGTGGATGGGATTGAGCCGGGCGACCCGCAGAGCGTGTCCGGAGATCGTCCCGAGCGCGATGGCGAGCGCGAGCAGGCCGGCAAGGACGAACGGCCCGGGGCCGAGGCCGATTCGCGCGTCGAAACCGTTCAGCCAGTCGCGCATCACCCACCAGGCGATCGGCCAGGCGATCAGATTGGCAAGGACGACCGGCTTCGAGAATTGCCAGGCGAGAAGCCTGACGATGTCCGCGGCGCGCGCTCCGAACACCTTTCGTATGCCGATCTCGCGGGTCCGCCGCTCGGCGGTGAAGGCGGCGAGCCCGAACAGGCCGAGGCAGGCGATCGCGACCGCGAGCAGGGTGAAGCCGGCGAAGGTGGTGCCGCGCGCCTGGTCGATCGAATAGAGCTGGGCGAGCTGGGCGTCGGCGAAGTCGCCCTCGAACGGAACGTCGGGCGCGAGCCCCTTCCACGTCCGCTCGACGTCCGCCAGCACGGCGCGCGGGTCGTCGGAAGCGTAGCGAACGATCAGCGTCGAATAGATGCCCTCATCGGGGAAGATCATCGGCTCGACCGGCTGCCGCACCGAGCGGAAGCGGCTATCCTGGACAACTCCGACGATGGTCGCCGGAAGCGGCCCGATCTCCTCGCTATATTGCCTGACCTTGATCTGCCTGCCGATCGCCGCCGCTGGCGTGGCAAAGCCCATCTGCTTCGCCGCGAGCGCGTTGACGACGACGTTGATCCCGCGCGCCACCAAGGCCTTGGCCCCGGCCGTGGCCGCGGCGTCGTCCTCATAGGGAGTGAAGGCGCTGTCATTGGCATATTGGCGCGAGAGCTTCCGGCCGGCGAGCAGCTTGATTCCCATCGTATCGAAAAAATCCGGATGGGCCGAATACCAGCCGATCGTCAGCGAGCGCGGGCGGCCCGGCACCTCGACCCGCGTGTTGAGGACCTGGCCGCTGGCGACCCGGATGTTGGCGGCCGCAACGCCGGTGACTCCCGGCACCTTGCGCACCTCGCGGATCACGGTCTCGGTGAGCGGGACGATCCGGGCCCGGTTGAGGTTGCGCGCCTGGACGAGGCCTTCGCGGCGATAGCCGGGATCGGAGGTCTGGGCGAAGCGGGTCTGGGCGTACACCACGAGGGTGCAGACGATGAGACCGATCGACACCGCGAATTGCGCGACGACGAGAACGTTGCGAAGCCGTCCTGTGCCGGCCGGCTCGGCGGCCGACTGGTTGGCCTTCAGCACCCGTCCCGGCTGGTAGCGCGACAGGTAGAAGGCGGGATAGAGGCCGCCGGCCATTCCGACGACGAGCAGCAGGGCGAACGCCGAGGCGAGCACGCCGTTCGCGCCCCAATAGCCCATCTTGAGGTCTGCCCCGAGAAAGTCGGCGAGCCAGGGAAGTGAAAGCTCGGCAATGGCGAGCGCGATCAGCATCGCGAAGCCCGTCAGGAGCATCGATTCGCCGAGGAACTGGACGATGAGCTGCCGCCGGCTCGCGCCGAGCACCTTGCGAAGCGCCACCTCGCGGGCGCGCTGGCCGGCTCGTGCCGTGGCGAGATTGACGAAGTTGACGCACGCCATGCCCAGGATCAGCAACGCGACGATCGCGAAGGTCGCGATGGTTCGGGCGTCGTTGCCCGGGCGGTCCTCCCAGAAGGCTTCGGCGCCGCTCAGATGGACGTCGCGCACGTTGACCAGCTTCCAGTCGAAGGCGTCGCCCTCCCCGACCATCTGGCCGCCGACATTGGCCCGTGGGATGTTTCGCAGCTCCCAGGCGGGGAGCTGTGCGTTGATGTCGTCGGCGGAGGCGCCCGGGCGAAGCTTCAGGTAGACCACCCCGTTGATGCACCCCCAGCCGCAGCCCGCCCGGTCCTCGTCGCGGATCCGGGCGACCAGGGTGAAGCCGAGATGGCTGTTGCGCGGCAGGTCCTCGAACACGCCGGTCACCCGCATGTCGTATTTCTCGCCCGAGCGAAGGCCGGTGACGGTCCGCCCGACCGCGTCGGCCGTCCCGAAGCGGTTGAGTGCCTCGCTCCGGCTCATGACCAGGCTGTCGACGTCCTTGAGCGCCGTCGCCGGATTGCCGGCGATGAAGGGCACTTGGAGGATCTGGAAGAAGCTCGCATCGGCCCGCATCACGTCGGCATATTGCGCTTCGCCCCGGTCGAGCAGGACCGGGCGGTCCCCCTCCGCCCGCGCGATCGCCTCGATCTGCGGGAAGTCCTTGGCGAGCGAGTCGGTGATAACTCCTTCGGTGCCCTGCTGGAGGTCCCGCGCGCCCGTCTCCTGATCGGTGTGCAGCGTCTGCACCTGGTAGACCCGCTTGGAATCGGGAAGCCAGCTCTCGTAGCTCGTCTCGTAGCGGACGTAGAGCAGGATGAGGATGCAGGCGGCGAGGCCGAGCGCCAGGCCGAAGATGTTGATGAAGGAATAGACCTTGTGCCGAGCCAGCGCGCGAAGCGTGACGGTCAGATAGTTGCGCCACATCAGCATGGCCCGCCCCCGCCCCCGCTTACGCCGCCCGGCGCCGCTCGATCAGGATCCGGCCGTCGAGCATGTTGACGACCCGGCCGGCATAATCGGCATGCGCGGGGGAGTGGGTGACCATGACGATGGTCGAGCCCTCGCGGTTCAGCGCCTGGAGCATCTTCATCACTTCCTCGCCATGCTGGGTATCGAGGTTGCCGGTCGGCTCGTCGGCGAGGATCAGCTTGGGATTGCCGACCAGGGCGCGGGCGACGGCGACTCGCTGCTGCTGCCCGCCCGAGAGCTGGCTCGGACGATGCTTGGCGCGGTGGGCGACTCCGACCTTGTCCATCACCGCCTCGACGCGCTGCCGCCGCTCGGAGGCGGGCACGTCGTGATAGAGAAGCGCGAGCTCGATATTCTCGCGGACGCTGAGCTCGTCGACGAGATTGAAGCTCTGGAAGATGAAGCCGATATTCTTCTTGCGGACGTCGGCGAGCTTGCCTTCGGGAAGCCCGGCCACTTCGACGCCGTCGAAGACGTAGGAGCCGCTGGTCGGCGAATCGAGCATCCCGATGACGTTCAGCAGGGTCGATTTGCCGCAGCCAGACGGCCCCATGATCGCAACGAACTCGCCGTCCGCTATGTCGAGGTCGATCCGGTCGAGGGCGGTCGTCTCGACCGTGTCGGTGCGGTAGACCCGCGACAGTTCACGCATGCTCAGCATTGGTCTTCCGCTCCTTCAGCTGTCGAGGTCGAGCCGATCCTTGTCGGCGAAACCGGTATAGGGGGAGGTGATGACGCGCTCGCCGGGCTCCAGCCCCTCGAGCACCTCGATATAATCGGCGTTCCGGCGTCCGAGGCGGACGTTGCGCTTGACCGCGGTTCCGCCGCCCGGCGCGACGACGAACACCCAGGCGCCGCCGGTCTCGTTGTAGAAGGCGCCGTTGGGGATGAGCAGGGCCGGCGCCGGATCGCCGAGCGTCAGCTTGGCCTGGAGCGTCTGGCCGCGGTTGAGCGCGGGCGGCTCGGCGCCGACGAACTGGAGGTCGACCTCGAAGGCGCCGTTCCTGACCTGCGGATAGATCTTTGCGACCTTGACCTGGTAGGTCTTGCCGCCGCTCGCCACCGTTCCGGTCTGGCCGGGCTGGACCCGCCCCAGATAATATTCGTCGACGCTGGCGACGAGCTTGTTGCGGCCGGCGCTGTCGACCTGGCCGAGCCTTTCACCCCGGTTCAGCGACTGGCCGACCTGGATCGAGAAAGCCGTGAGCTGTCCCGCCACCGGCGCCCGCAGGTTGAGCGCGTCGAGCGTGCTTCGGGCGATCTCCAGGCTTCCGCTGAGCGACGCATTCGACGCCCTGAGCTGCGCGAGCTGGCTGGACTGGAGCCGCTGGTTGACCGCCCGGGCGCGGCGCAAGACCTCGGCCCGGCGCTGGCTCGAGACATAGTCGTCGCGGCTGTCTTCGAATGTCCTTGCAGGAATGAAGCCTTTCTCCACCAGCGGCTTCTGGAGCTCGTACTGGCGGCGCGCCTTGTCGGCGGCGAGCTGGGCGTCGATCACCGCGCGCTCGTCCGAGATGCTGGTCTGGGCGAGCGCCAGCTCCTGGCTGCGCATCGAGTTGACCTCGCGCGACACGTCCGATTGGCTTCTGAGAAGATTGAGCTGAAGGTCCGAATTGGACAGCACCGCGAGCAGCTGGCCCTGCTGGACCATCGCTCCGTCCTCGACCATCACCTTCTCGACCCGGCCGCCCTCGACCGCGTCGAGATAGACGGTGACGAGCGGCTCGACCCGCGCCCGCAGCGGCAGGAAGTCGTCGAACGTGCCCTTGCTCACCGCCGAGACGGTCAGCCGGTCGGCCGCCACGGTCTGGCTTCCGGCGCTCGGCGCGAACCACCAGAACAGCAGGGCGATCAGAAGCACGGCAGCCGCGGCGATCGCGATCTTGGTCCGCTGCGGAAGCGCCCGGCTCTCGACGACCCGGTCCATTCCGGTGCCGCTCTCGGCCCGAGGCCCGCCGTCCGTAGATTTGATCCTGATCACGGTCATCCCAGCCCTCATGTCCGATTTCGGACAAACCTCACAATTGCACGCTCGCGCAGCCCATCGCGAGATGGGCGCTGCCGTCGTCGCAGAAGCCCAGCGCCAGCGCGGGCTCACTCGTCGCGCTCGCGGTGCCGACCGGCTCGAGCGCCGCCATCGGCAGAAGCACGGCCACCGCGATCCAGGCCAGGCTTCCCAGCCAAAGCTCGATCCTGCGCATCCTCATTCTCCCCAATCAGGTCGAACAGCACGCAGCATGACCCGTGCCAATTGCGGAAAAGCCCGGTTTCCGGCGATTATGGACGATTATCGCCCGCTGCAGGCGTTCGCTTCCGGACGAGTGAGTCCGTCCCCGGACGCCGGACCGGCGTTGGCACGATTATTGTTTGGCCCTGACCGGACGCCCGCTGTAGGAGGATCGCCGTGGCTGGGGAGGGTAAGCCGTTCTGGCGCTGCATCGTCATCGACGACGATCAGGACATCTTGCTCTCCGCCCGGCTGCTGCTTCGCGACCTGTTCGAGACGGTCGCCACCTTCCAGTCCCCCGAGGAGGCGATGGCCGCGATCGACGGCGACGCCTCCGACGTCGTCCTCCTCGACGCCAATTTCGGCCGCGGCGCGACCAACGCCGCCGAAGGCTTCCACTGGCTCGGCGAGATATTGGCGAAGGACCCGCAGGCGGTGGTGGTGATGATCACCGCCCATGGCGGGGTCAATATCGCCGTCGAGGCGATGAAGCGCGGCGCCACCGATTTCGTCTCCAAGCCCTGGTCGAACGAGCGCCTGCTCGCCACCGTGCGGACCGCCGCGGCGCTTCGCAAGTCGCGCCAGGCCGCCGTCACCGAGCGAAAGCGCGCCGTCGCCATCTCGGCTCCGGCCGCCGGCGGCGAGACTCCCTTGCTCGGCCAGTCGGCCTCGATGCGGCGGGTCTATTCGCTGATCGAGCGCGCTGCCCCGACCGAGGCGAACGTCCTCATCCTCGGCGAGAACGGCACCGGCAAGGAGTTGGTCGCCCGCGAGCTCCACGGCAAGTCGCGCCGCGCCGGCAACGTCTTCGTCTCGGTCGATCTGGGCGCGGTCGCCGAGAATCTGTTCGAATCCGAGCTGTTCGGCCATGTGAAGGGCGCCTTCACCGACGCCCGCGGCGACCGCGTCGGCCGGCTCCAGGCGGCGGACGGCGGGACCCTCTTCCTCGACGAGGTCGGGAACCTCCCCCTCCACCTCCAGCCCAAGCTCCTCACCGCGCTCGAGCAGCGCCAGGTCACTCCGGTCGGCGCCAACAAGCCGGTTCCGATCGACGTCCGGGTCATCGCCGCAACCAACCTTTCGCCCGAGCGGCTCGGCGACGAGAATCTTTTCCGCCCGGACCTGCTCTTCCGCCTCAACACGGTCGAGATCGAGCTTCCGCCGCTGCGCGACCGGCGCGAGGACATTCCCGTCCTCATCGAACATTATGTCAGCCTCTACGCGAAGAAGTACGGCAAGCCCGCGCGCGAGCTTCCGGCCGAGGTCCTGACCGCGCTTCTCTCCTACCAATGGCCCGGCAACGTGAGGGCGCTTCGCCATGCCGCCGAGCGCGCCGTCATCCTCGCCGGCGAGGGCGCCTTCACGCTCGAGGATTTCTCGCTCGGCCGGGCCGCCGCCCCGCGCGCACCGGCGACCAGCACCCCGCCGAGCCTGAGCCCCGACCTCAACCTCGAACGGGCCGAGAAGCAGATGGTCGAGCAGGCGCTCAAGAAGCACGCCTACAACATCTCGCTCGCCGCCCAGGAATTGGGGCTCACTCGCGCCTCGCTCTATCGCCGCATGGACAAGCATGGGCTTTAGAAGCCGGTTCATCCTCGGCCTCGCGTGGCGGGCGATCATGCTGCTCGCCGCCTTGTCCGTGTTCGTCGCCGCGCTCAACGTCGAAGGGCTCGGAGTCGCCCGCTTGCTCTCCGCGGGCCTGTGCCTGTGGGCGCTCTACGAGCTGTGGCGCTACATCCAGCGCACCAACACCGAGCTCGCCCGATTCCTCGAGGCGGTCCGGCTCGGCGATCTTTCCCAGAGCTTCGCCCACCGGGCCGACGGCAGCGGCTTCACCGACATCGGCGAGGCGCTCGACCAGGGTATCCGCACGCTGCGCGACGAAAGGCTTCACCTCACCGAGGCGAACCGATTCTGCGAGGCGGTCCTCGACGACGCGCCGGCGCCCTTGCTCACCGTCGACGGCGAAGGCCGGGTCGAGCCCGCCAACAAGGCCGCCCGGCGGCTGTTCGTCCGCCACCACGGCGTCCGGATCGAGGATTATCGAGTCTATGGCGAGACCTTCGCCAGCGTCCTCGCCGACGATGCGGTCGGCCGGCCGCGGCTCGTGCCGCTGATGCTCGACGAGCTTCCGCAGACGGCGATGGTCAGCGCCGCTTCCGTCCATCGCCTGGGCGGAATGGTCCGGGTCGTCGCCGTCCAGCCGATCCAGGGCGAATTGAACGCCGTCGAGATCGCCGCCCAGAGCGATCTCGTCCGGGTGCTCACCCATGAGATCATGAACTCGATGACCCCGGTCACCTCGCTCGCCCAGAGCGCCGCCGGACTGATGGCCGAGGTCGACAAGGGCGACGATCCGGCGATCGCCGACGCCCGGGCCGCGGTCGAGACGCTCGCCCGCCGCGCCGACGGGGTGATGCATTTCGTCGAAAGCTATCGCCAGATCAGCCGGACGCCCGAGGTCCGCCGCCGCCATTTCGAGGTCCTGCCCTGGGCGCGCGAGCTCGAATCGCTGTTCCGCGCGGGCGACGGCGCCCAGGGCGTGACCCTGACCCTGGAGGTCAGCCCCGAACGCCTGACCATGGACGCCGACCCGGACCTCATGTGCCAGGTCCTCATCAATCTCCTCCGCAACGCCGCCGAAGCCGCGCGCGGGCATGGCGAATCGCCCGCCGTCGCCCTGAGCTTCGCCGCCGTCGCCGGCGCGAGGGTGCAGATCGAGGTCTCGGACAACGGCCCCGGAGTCCCGGAGGCCCTTCGCCAGGACGTCTTCCTCCCCTTCTTCACGACCAAGGCGAAGGGGACGGGAGTCGGCCTCAGCCTGGCGCGCCAGGTCGTCCTCGCCCATCGCGGCTCGATCGGCCTCGGCGAAAGCGACAGCGGCGGCGCGCTGTTCAGGATATTGCTCTAGTCGTTTCCCGTCCTTCGATACGCCGGTTCGACTTCGCTCACCGGCTACTCAGGATGAGCGGGTTAGCCTTCCTTCCGCTCATCCTGAGTAGGGACTGAGCGAAGGCGAAGGCCCGTATCGAAGGACCCATCCGCGAAGGCATCCTCCGGTATCGCATCCGCGAGGCTGAGCCCGTCGAGGATCCGTGCGGTCTCGTCGCGGACCATCAGCATGACCCGGTGGAGCCGGCAGCGATCCTCGCTGATGCAATGCTTGCAGGTTTCGTGGCGGTAGCGGCTGGCGCAGGGCAGTAGCCCGAGCGAGCCCCGGGTCAGTCGGACGATGGCGCCGTAGCTGATCTCCGCGGGCGGCTTCGCCAGCCAATATCCCCCTTCCCGTCCGCGGCGGCTGGCGACCAGACCTTCGCGGATCATCTGCGAGAGCATCACGGTGAGGAACTTGGGCGGGATGTTCTGCCCGGCCGCGATCTCGCTGAGCTGGACCGGCCCTTCTCCATAATGATCGGCGAGGTGGAGGAGCGCGCGGATTGTATAGCGCGTTCGTTGAGAAAGCATGCCGGCGTCATGAACCCTGCCGCCGTTCTTGGCAACCGCCGGCCCTAACCGCCCGCCCTGCGCAGGAAATGCCCGGCCGAGACTCCGCGCAACAGGGCCAGACGGTAGGTTCGGGTGACGGCGCCGCTGTGCGCATCCCCGGCCGGCATATTCTCGGTCAGCCGCCGGAGCCGAGCGGTGTCGAGGACGCTGCGGGCCTCGCCGCTGGCCTCGATGCCCGCGAGCTCGCGCTCGAGCTCGTCCCGCGATTCGGTGAGCCCCTCATACCAGTCGGCAGCCTGATAGCCCTTTCGGCGCTCGTCGACGACGGCGGGGGGAAGGCGGTCGGCGAAGGCCGCTCGCGCCAGAGCGCGCCGGATGCCGCCGCGCAGATACTGGTCGGCGGGGACGGAGAGGCAGAATTCGACGAGGCGCCGGTCCGCCGTCGGATCGCGAACGTCGATCCCCCAGCCGGCCAGCGTGCCCTTGTTGTGGTTGCCGATGTCGATCCGGCGAAGCGCCGCCAGGCGGGCCTCGGCCGAACCTCGGCGCGGGCGGTAGCTGATGTCGATCCCCCGCTCCGCCGCTCGCTCGGCGATACGGAATTGCGCCGCCGCCTCCGCGCTCAGCAGGCTTCGGTCCGACAGCTGGCGGGACTTGCCGCGCATCCGCCCGATCGCCTGCCACAGGGGGACCGGAAGGAAGGGCCCGAGCGCCTGGCCGGCGACGCTTCCGGCGCGGGTGCCCCGCCGCATCAGGGCGCGAGCCTCCCGCGCGAGCCGAAGCAGCCGCCCGCCGGCGAGAAGCTCGCTGAGGAGCGGCATGCCGTCATAGCTGAAGCTCGAATTGCCGCGTGACCCGGTGAGCAGCACGTCGATCTTCCGCTTGCGGGCGGAGTCCATGATCCGGTCCATCCACACCGCGTTGCACAGGTTGAGGACCGGCGCCTCGTAGAGCAGGAAGTTGCGGTCCAGCCCGGCGAAGGGGGAGCCGCCGTTGCGGATCAGCACATGCTCGATATTCGGATAGAGCGCCGCCACCGCGGCCGCGAGCGGGCCTTCGTCGGCGATTCCCTCGCGTGGGCTTCCGCCGGCATAGCCCTCCCTCGGAACGGCCGTGAACGCCGTCAGCGGCCGGCCGCCGAGCAGGCGCGCCGCGGTCGCGGTGACGCTGCCGCTGTCGAGCCCGCCGCTGAGCTGCGATCCGATCGAGTCCGACCCGCGCAGCCGGACCTCGACGGCACGGTCGAGATGGGCGCGAAGGGCCTCCGCATAATCCTCCGGCCGCTTCAGCCCGGGCGGCGCGAGCGCGGGCCGCCACCACAGGCTCGAGCGGACGCCCTCGGCGGTCACCGTCACGATATGGCCGGGCTCGACCTTTTCGACGCCCTTGAAGAAGGTGTCCCGGCCGTTCCGCGGGATCTGGGCGAGAAAGGCGGCGACCGTGGCGGCGTCGGGCGCCATCGGCACCTCGGCGAGGGCGTGGAGCCCCTTGGCCATCGAGGCGAAGGCGAAGAAGCCCGGGCCATGGCTGTAATGGAGCGGCCGCTGGCCGAGGAAATCGCGGGCGAGCAGAAGCCGCCGCCGCTTCGAATCCCAGAAGGCGAAAGCGAAATCGCCTTCGAGGCGCTGGACCGCCTCATCGCCCCAGCGTTCGAGCGCGCGCAGCAGGAGCTGCTCGTCGCTCAGTCCTGCGGCGAGGCCGAGCGATTCGACCAGCGATTCCCTGTTGTCGAGGCGCAGGTCGGCGACGAGCAGGGTGCCCGCGCCCGCTGCGATGGGCGGATCGCCTCCCTCGAACAGGCGCCGGCCGAGCGCCAGGTCGCCCTCGACCGCGATCACGGGCGATTGCGGCCCGTAGATTCGCTGAGCGTCGAGCATCGCGCGGCAGCGCGCCGCGGCGTCGGGACGTCCGTTCCGGCTCCAGTAACCGGCGATCGCCGTCATGCAGGGCGGATTTCGACCAATCCGTCGGCGGCGAGCTCGTCGAGCAGCTCGCGAAGCTGGGTCTCGCAGGTGGCGGGATCGACGTCGAACTCCTCGAGCAGCTTTTCCTTCAGCTCGGAGAGGCGGATCGGCTGCTCGGTCAGCGCCCAGACCCGGGTCGCCGTGCCGTTGAAGCCGTAGCAGGCGCCATTCTCGATATGCAGAGCGACGATCTCGCCGTCCACCTCGGCCTCGATCATCTCGCCCCGCCGCTCCACCAGCATATCCTCGGCCACCTGCATCTCCTCGTCGATCGCCGCCTCCTTAGGAGGGGCGCGGGAGCCGGGCAACCTTCCAGGCGCGATCGAGACTCGATGAGAGGGGTTTGACAGCCCGGTTCGCAACCGGTACCGACCATTTATCCGGTATAGTAATAGGGTGAGACCATGACTGCTTCGCGCGATAAGATCGAGATGGCCGCCGAGGGAGAAACCGGCCGCCGTGAATGGGTTAGGCCTGCTGTGCAGCAGCTTGCGGCCGGCAGCGCGGAAGACGGTTCCGGCCCTGCCACCGACGCTTCCACCAATCCTTCCTGATCCCGATCGGCATGGCCGATCCTCGACGCCCTGAGAGGGGCTCGAGGCCAGGATAAAAGAGGGCGGGCTTCGGCTACGCCCTCTTTTCGTGCGTGCCGTTCCTGCGGCTGGATCGTCATTGCGAGCGAAGCGACGCGGCAATGACGACTTTTACAGGATGAAGTCGCTCGACGTGATCGGGTTGGCGTCGGTGACGACGAGGACCACCTCGAAGTCGGAGATGCCGTTGCCGTCGGTATCGCCCTGGACCAGCCAGATCGGCCCGCCCAGGCTGATATTCTCGAAGCGAAGCTCTCCGGCATGGTTGCCGAAGGCGGCACTGCCGATGAAGTCGAAGGCCTGGTTGCCGGCCAGAGTCGAGTTCGAGTCGATCTTCGACAGGTCGATGATGTCGCCCAGGGTGAAATCCTGGATCCCGTCGCGCTCGGTCGAGTTCGAATCGGTGACCGAGTCGTAGCGGAAGGTGTCGTTGCCGGCACCGCCGGTCAGGGTGTCGCCCCGGCCGCCGCCCAGGATCAGGTCGTTGCCCGCCCCGCCGATGATGACGTCGTTGCCGCCGCCGGCGAAGATCCGGAACTGGCCGTTCGATTCGAGCGAGCCGTCGAAGCTCAGCGACTCCTCGGCCGTGAGCAGGGCCCCGTTGATCGTGATCGTCCCACCGGCGCCGAGCATCGCGTCCGCGAACTTGATATTGTAGTCGAACTCGGTCCCACCGCCGCGGGCGTAGCGCTCGTCGCTCGCCGACGAGACGGTGATGTTCTCCATGTTGGTGATCGCCCCGGCGAAGCCGCCGGCATTGAAGTCGATCGTGTAGTTGCCGCGCAGGAACAGGCTGTCATAGCCCGCCCCGCCGTTGACCGTGTCGCCCGCCGCGAAGCGCGGCGAACCGGCGAAGAAGAAGATGTCGTTGCCGGAACCGCCGGTCAGGGTGTCGGTGCCGCGGCCGCCGTAGATGACGAAATTGGCATCGGTCTCCGCGGAGCCGTTGAAGGTCAGGTTCTCGGTCGCAAGCAGCGCCGATCCGTTGACCCGGACCTGCTGCCCGCCGGCGAAGTTCGCGTCGGCGGTGGTGACGTCGTAGCTGTAGCGGTTCGATCCGGACTCGCCGAAGCTGGTATTGCTTCCGGCGAGGAACGAGATCGCCTCGATGTTGGTGATGTTGGCGTCGAGGACGAGGCCGCCGCTATAGTCGCCCTGCAGCAGGACGGTGTCCATGTTGGCGCCGCCGTCGACCACGTCGGCCGGGGTCAGTGCGCCGCCGAAGTAGAAGATGTCCTCGCCGGCGAGGCCATAGACCGAGTCGGCGCCGCCCTGGTTGACGACGAAGAGATCGGCCTGCGGCGTGCCGGTGATGGTGTTGTCGCCGCTGTCGCCCATCAGCCAGTCGCCCGGCCCCGCGACTCCGTTGACCGTCACGATCACGGTCGCCGTGCTTCCGCCGGTGACCGTGTAGGTGAAGGTGTCGCCGACCTGCGAGGTGTTGACCGCCCCCGACGTGTTGTCGGTCAGCTTGTCGAACTTGTGGTTGGGATCGTAGCTGTAGCTGCCGTCGGCGTTGACCGTCAGGATCGCGCCCGACGCGAGCGCGAAGGGAACCCCGACGGTTCCACCCTGGACGCCGGTCACCTGGAAGGGGTCGCCTTCGGGGTCGCTGTCGGGGCCGTGGTTGTTGTCGATGAACAGGTAGCCCATGCCGATCGCGTTCTCAGGCGTCGAGACGTCGTCATTCTTGGCGACCGCCGCATCGTCGACGGCGGTGATGAAGATGGTCGACGAGACGTCCGTGACCAGGCCCGGGGCGACGGCCGCCCCGCTATTGTTGTTGTCGTTGACCGATATGTTGAGCGGAATCGAAGCGAGCGGCGTATCGCCGCTGCTGGTGAAGGTCAGCGTGCTCGTCGCGTTGGCGGTGAAGAAATCGTTGAGCTGCGCGAGCGTACCCTTGAAGCGCAATCCGCCGGAGACGAGCGTGAAGGTGACCCCGCTGGTCCCCGGATCCGCGTCGATGGTGCCGCCGGCGTCAACCGTGACGTCGACCGAAACGAGGCCGGAATTTGCGTCGACGTCGTCCACCGTGATCGCGCCCTTGAGGCTTACCGGAACCTGCTCGGTTGCGTTCACATCGGAAGCGGTCGCCGAAGGCGCGTCGTTGACTCCGTCGATCAGGACGGAGACGATCTGGTCGTCCGTCAAGCTCCCGCCGGTGCCCTGCCCGCCGCCGTCGTTGAAGCTGTAGGCGAGGCTCACCGACGAAGGCGGATTGTCGCTGCCGTTCGTATACTGGACCGCGGCGATAACCTCGTCGACGAGCGCGCTGGTGGCGGTCGTCTCGAGGCTGGTGAAGGCGATGACGAGCTGGCCGCCGGAATTGGTGGTGATCGTTCCGAAGATCTGCCCCCCCGCCTTCAGGTCGTTGCCGTCGATGGTGAAGTCCGCTCCGGGGAGGAGGCTGAACGAGTCCTCCGGATTGGCGGCCAGGTTGCGGGCGATGCTGAAGCTCGACCCCGCATAGTCGCCGTTGCCGCCATTCCTGGCGTCGAGATCGACGTCCGCGACTCCCTTGCCCGCGAGGATCGCGATGGCGGTCTGCTCAGTTCCCTGGACCGGTTGGCCGACCCCGTCGATGTCGGGGCTATCGTTCACCGCGGTGACGTCGACGGTGAGCGTGTTGCTGCTCGCGGAATCGGCGTCATCGTTGTCGGTGACGGTGAAGGTGATCGTTCCGAGGCCGGCGCCGTTGGCGTCCTGGGCCGCCTTGAAGCTGACCAGGCCCGCCGCGAGATCGGCCGCCGTGTAGGTGTGCGGAAGAGTCGCCTCGACCGGATCGGCGCCGCCGGCGCCGTCCGAGTCGAAATAGATCTTGCCGCCGGTGACCGCGCTGATCGTCACGCTCTTCAGGGTGCCGTCGACGTCGTGGAAGCCGAGATCCGCGGCGCTGAGCACCCGGAAGCTGTCCTCGGTCGCGGTGATCGTCGAGTCCGTCCCGGTCGGCGCGTCGTTGACGTCGGTGACGCTGACGGTCGCCGTCGCGGTGTTGCTGTCGAGGATGCCGTCGTTGACGACGACCGTGATCGACCGGGACATGTTGGTCCCCTGGTCGGTCGGATCGTCGCTGGTGCTCGAATAGGTGACGGCCTTGATCGCCAGCTCCATGTCGTCGGCCGTGGTGCCGGCGATTCCGACGAGCTTCACCATCGTGTCGGTGCTGCTCGCATCGACGGTGATTCCGGCCGGCAGCCCGCCGACGTTGAGCTTGTCGCCCGTCTCGGAGTTGGTGATCGTGATGACGGCGCTGACGATGTCGTCGCCGGCATCCCCATCGGTGATCGAGAGGTCGGTGTCGGCGATCGCCGCGGCGGCTCCGCCCTCGACGTAGCTGCTCGCGTAGCCGGTGCCGACGGCGCTGCTGTCGTCGCCGTCGAGGTCGAGCACCGGCGCGGCGTCGGCCTGGGCGATGTGGATCGTATAGGTGTTCGCCGACTGGTCGAGATCGACCCCGCCATTGGCCGTGGTGCCGTCGTCCCTCACCTGGAAGGTGAAGGTGGGGTTGGTCGCGCCCGAGCCCGAGGCCGGCGTGAAGGTCAGCTCGTTATTGTCGAGCTGGGTCTTGGTGATCACCGCCCCGGCGCTGATCGCGACTCCGTTGAGCTTGATCGTACCCGCGCCGGCGCCCGGCAGGGTCGTGATCCTGACGCCGTTGAAGGCGTTGGCCGGATTGTCGTTGGGATCGGTCATGCCGTCCGAGAAGTCGGCGGCGCTGAACGTGTAGACGACGCCTTCGGTGGCGTTGCTGTCCTGATTGGCTCCGACCGGCTCGTCGTTCACCGAATTGACGGTGACGGTGATGCTGTCGGTATCGGCGGTCGCCGAGCCGGTGCCGGTGGCGACGGTTCCGCCGAACGTGTCGGTGACCTGAAGGTCGATCTGGGCCGCGCCGTTATAGTTCGCGTCCGGCGTGTATTTGGCCGTCGCCAGCGCCGTATTGATGGCGGCGAGCGTGCCGTGGAAGGTCATCGACGCGTCGGCGGTGCCGTCGCTGCCGGCCGTGAAGGTGAGACCGGTCAGAGTCGTCAGGGTCAGCGTGCCGTGGGTCGACGATAAGGTCACCTCGTAGACGCCGGCCGGCGCCAGCGTCGCATCGACGTCGCTGATCGACATTCCGGCGATGGCGACGTTGGTGGCGTCCTCGTTGAGGCTGACGCTGGCGGGCGCGGTGCCGGTGACCGGATCGCTGACCGCCGTGACGGTGACGGTGACCGTCGCGGTGGCGGTATGCCCGTGGCCGTCGTTGATCGTGTAGTCGAACGTGTCGCTGCCGTTGTAATTGGCGACGGGCGTGTAGGTGAGAACGCCGGAGACGACGCTGGTCGATCCGTGCGCGCCCTGGGTCGCCGAAGCGATCGTCTTGGTATCGCCGTCCGGATCGGTGTCGTTGGTGAGCAGCTGCGAGGTCAGGTCGTTCGCCCCCGAATCCTCGGCGACCGAAACGCTGTCGGCGTTGGCGACCGGCGGCTGGTTGACGACGAAGCCGAAGTCGAGCGTGTTGTTGGTGTCGTTGCCGGTGGCGGCGGTCGGCTCGGTATTGTAGTCGAGCGTGATCGTCTGGCTGGCGACCGCGCCGCCGGTGGCGGCGACGCCGTTATTGTCGTTGTCGACATTGTCGTCGGGATCGGCGGCGACGCCCGGGACGATCAGAAGCTGGTTGAGCGGCTGGCCGGAATTGAAATTGGCCGCGGTGACGACGACGATATAGTCGCCCGGCGCGAGGCCGGCGAAGCTGTAGGCGCCGTTGGCGACCGTGGTGGTCGAGCCGAGCAGGGCGTCGCCTGCGTCCCAGCCGCCGCTGTCGTTGGTGTCGGCATAGAGCTGCAGCGCAACCCCGACGATGCCTTCGCCGGCATCGAAATGGCCGTTCAGGTTGACGTCCTTGAACACCGTGCTGCCGAGCGTCAGGCTGTCGAGAACGACCGTCTCGTTGGCCTCGATATCGGGATTGCCGGCGCGGCTGATGATCGCCTTGCCGGCGAGGTTGGTGATGAAGTTGTCGGTCTGGGCGTTGACGATCGACTTGAAGAAGATGTCGACGGTCTTGTTCGCGGGCAGGCCGGCGATCAGGACCGGGCTGAGGGCGAAAGCCTCATGGTCGACCGAGCCGGGCACGGCGCCCGTGGATTCGCCGTGATGGGGCAGCCGCCGCTCGCCGATATTGACATAGCCGTACATCAGGTCGGACGCGTCGTTGCGATTGTAATCGTCGGACAGGCCGATCTGGTGGCCGAGCTCGTGCATGAGCACGGTCAGAAGGTCGATCTTGCCGCCGGCCGCTCCGCCCGGGATGGCCGCCAGGCTGGTGCCGCTTCCGGAATATTCGCTGTCGTCGCCCGGGGTCGAATCGACGAACCAGCCCTTGCCGGCGCCGTCGGTGTCGATGTTGATCGTGCCGGTCTCCGCGGAGCCGACGTAGATTCCGGCCATGTCGACGAGGCCGACCTTGACGCTGCGCATGACCGCGACCTGCTCGGGGCTGGCGCCGGCGTCGATCCAGCGCTGGATCGCGGCATCGACCAGGGAGCTGAGCTCGCTTTGGGTGAGGACTCCGTCGTCGACGACCGCAGGCGGCGGCGTCGCAGCGGCCGGCGGAGCGTCGGGGCCGACGTCGGGCTCCTTGCTCTCGCCGCCCTGTCCGGGAGTCTGGACCGGATCCGTGGTCGGATCGGCCGGCGGCAGCGGGCTCGGATCGTTCACCACCGGACCGGTGCCGAGCAGGATCGCCCCGCTCGGAAGCTGGACGTCGCTGCCAGTCGGAGCCGCCTGGGTGAAATTGGCGGCGGAGAGCTTGGCGTCGAGCGCGTAGACGCTGACTCCCGGGAATCCGAGCGGCGATGGTGCGTTGACCAGGGTGTTGCCCTTCACCCCCGTCAAGTAGTTCATCACGTCGGTGCTGGCGTTGCCGGTGCCGTAATTCTCGCCCTGGAAATCGTTGCCGTTATAGCCGGGCAGCGTGAACAGCGCGTTGGTTCCGAAAATCTCGTCGAGCATGACCGCGCCGTAGGCGCTGTTGGCGTTGAACGTGTCGGCGTTGAACGTGTTGCCGCTCATGTTCATTCCGAGCTTGGCGGCGTCCGGATCGTTGCCGCCGGCGAGGCCGCGGATCGCCGCGAAGCCGTTGCCGCCCAGTTCGTCGATCGTGTTGTTGGTGATCGTCGCTTCCATGATCACCGCGTTGGCCGCCGCCGCGCCGCCGTTGGTGGCGCGGAAGTACATCCCAGCCTTGCCGATGACGTCGCGGATCGTGTTGTTCGAAACGGTGACGTAATGCTCGAGGATGCCCGAGCTTCCGAAATCCTTCTCGACGTTGATGAACATGCCGCCCGCGGCGCCGCCGTTGGAGCCGGTGTTCGCCTGGGTCGCGTCGGCCGCACCGCCGCCGCTGGGGGTGCCGATCGTGTTGTTGTTGATGAAGCCGCGGATCTTGCCCGAAGTGCCGACGAACGAGGCCGCCATCGCATAGCCTTCGGAGCCTTTGAAGAGATTGTTCGAAACATTGTAGTCGACGCTCCACGAGGCGCCGCCGCCGGTTCCGCCGACGATCACGCCGATTCCGCCGCCCGAGGAGCGGTTGGTGTGGGCGTTGAGGAAATTGTTGTTGGTGATCGTGATTTCGTGGTTCGACGTGCCCAGCGCGTTGGTCTGGATCGCGTCGCCGCGCCAGCCGGTGAAATCGACTCCGACGACCGACATGTTGAGGTTCGAATCGCCGCTCGTCTCGACGAGGATGACGTCGTTGCCGTTGGTGGTGTTGTTGAGTCCGAACACCGCCTGGTTGGCCGCGGTGTCGCGGACGAACATGTTCAGCGTGCCGGCATTGTTCTCGATCGACAGCACGTCCTCGAACGCGCCGGAGATCTTGTTGCCCTCGAACAGCCCCACTCCGCTCAGATTGTCGAAGCGGATCGCGCCCTCGTCGAAGCCGGTGTTGTTGCCGATCGACATCGTCGGGTCGCTGATCACGGAATCGCGAAGCGTGAAGTTGACGACGTTGCTGCCCTTGATGGCGAAATTGTTGAACGGCCCGCTGAACTGCATGTTCGACAGCGAGACATTGCTGGTGTTGCCGATGTAGACGCCGACGCCGGCGGTGTTGCTTCCGTCCGCGCCGGTGATGTTGCCGATCGTGCCGCCGGTGCCGGCCGTGGTTCCGGTGCCGGTGACGGTGAAGCCGCCGCTTCCGGCATTGTTGAGGTAGACCGCCGTCGTCGCGCCGCCGCTGGCGGCGACGTCGTGGAGGGTCACGGTCGAGGCGACGCCGTCGATGCCGATCGCCCGGCCGGTGGTCGCGACGACGCTGTTGTTCGAGCCGCTGATCGTCAGCGAGCCGGCGGTCGTCGTCGTGTTGGTCGCGTTGATTCCGGTGCCCGACGTGGTGTCGATGTTGAGGTTGCCGCCGGTGAAGCTGACGGCGGCGCCGGTCCCGGCCGTATTGGTGAAGGTGACGCCCGCGAGCGTTCCGGTGTTGAGGTTCACCGCCGAGTTGGTGAAGCCGATCGTTCCGCCGGTATTGTTGACGAGGCGGATTCCGCCGCCGCCGCTGCTCGAATTGAGCGCGCCCGAGAAGCTGATCGCGCCGGTATTGTGGCCGGAGATGTCGACCACCTCGTTGCCGCCGGTGGTCTTGGTGATCGCGGCCGCGACCGTGACCGCGCCGGTCCCGTTGGTGACGTTGACTCCGTCGCCGCCCGGATCGTTGGTCGTCCCGATCGTTCCGCCGCTGATCGTCACCGCGTTGGTCGCGCCGACGATGTTGACGCCGTTGAGGGCGCTGCCCTGAAGGTTCACGGTCGTGAAGGTGACGGCGCCGTTGGCGCCGTTGAGCTCGATGGCGTCGCCGGTGATCGGGTTGGTTCCCGCCGCTCCGCCGCCGATCGTGGCGCTTGCGAAGTTGAAGGTGGAGCTCGAGCCGCCCTGGATGTTCAATCCGTCGGCGGTCGCTCCGGCCGTCCCGACGATGGTGACGTTGCCGCCCGAGAAGGTGCCGTTGTCGAGATTGTTGATGCTGATCCCCGCCCCGGCGGCGACCGTGCCGCTCGCGCCGAGCGTGTCGAAGCTGACGTTGCCGGCGCCAATCGCGGAATTGGCGATGGCGAGGACCGCGCCGGTGGCGGTGTTGACCGTGTTGACGGCGCCCGAGACGACGAGCGTCGTATTGTCCATGTTGAGGCCGGTGCCGGAGGTCGTGTCGACGTCGAGCCCGCCGGTGCCGGTGAAGCTGACGGTCGTGCTCGTCGTGTTGCCGGTGAAGTTGAGCGCCGTTCCGCTCGTCGTGTCGATGTCCTTGAGGCCGCCGCTGAAGGTGACCGCGTTGGTGCCGGTGTTGCTTCCGATGTTGATCGCGATATTGGCGCCGTTGTTGACGGTTACGTTGCCCTGGAAGGCGGCGGTCAGACCGTTATTGCCCGAAATGTCGATTCCGGACTGGCTGTGGGTTCCGTTGATCGTCGTCGTTCCGGTGACGGTGAGCGCGCCGCCGACGCCGGTGACGTCGATGACTCCGCCACTGGCGCCGGTCGATCCGGTCGAGGCGACGTTGCCCAGCGTGACGGCGAGCGTGCCGCCTTGGTCGACGTCGAGAATCTGGCCCTGGCCGGTGATGTTGGTGCCAGTGACGGTCAGCGTTCCGACCGTACCGTTATTGTCGGCGATTCCGACCGCGCCGGTCGCGTTGCCGACCAGGTCGAAGCCGTCGATCGTGTTGCCGGTGCCGACGATGATCGCGGCGCCGCTATGGTTGATCGTGGTGTTGCTGGCGTTGGCGCCGATATTGATATTGTTGACCATGAAGGCATGGCCGTCGCCGAACAGTTTCTCGTTGTTCTCGAGCGTGATGCCGACGTTCTGGGGGCCGCTATTGTAGACGAAGATGGTGTCGCCGTCGCCGTCAGAGTCGGCCGCGTTGTTGTTGAGCGAAGCCAGCGAGGCGAAAGGCTTCAGATAGCTGCCGTCCGAGGCGCCGTTGGCGCCCGCATAGCTGGCGTCGACGTACCAGACCTTGTCGGTCACCGTCATCGTGACGATGCCTTCGGTGACGTTGTGAAGGCCCTGGGCGTCGCTGACGAAATATTTGAACGAGGTCACGCCGACGAAGCCGGTCGTCGGGGTAAAGGTGAAGCTTCCGTCGCCGCTGAACGCGACGCTGCCCTGGGTGCCGGCGGTGTCGACGCTGGAGACGACGAGGCCGGCATTGCCGCCGGCGCCGTCGGGATCGACGTCGTTGACCAGAAGGCCCTGAGCCGCGGTGATCGTGATCGGCGTGTTGCCGGTCAGCCCGAAGGCGTCGTCATAGGCGATCGGGGTGACCTGGACGGAGCCGCCGACGAGCGTCACTCCGGAGAGCGTGTCCGTGACCGAGATCCCGGTCGCTTCGGTGCTTCCGATATTGGTGATCCGGATCCGGGTGAGGACGATGTCGCCCGTATCGATGACGCCGTCGCCGTCATTGTCGGTGAACAGCGAGGTCGTACGCGTAGCGGTCAGATTTACGGCCATTTTCCTTGATCCCCCCAGGGCATGCATGCCCGTGCGCCCGCAGGCGCGAGTCTCCCGAACCATCTGATGGCACACAAACCAGGGAACGCCTAGTGGTATTAACCCGGATCAGTCTGGAAAATGACCGAAAAACAACAGGGCAGGCCGAAAGGTTTACTCCCGGAACGCAGTTTCCGTGAGGCGCGTGATCGGCGTCAGGATATATTGGAGCACCGTCCGCTTGTCGCCGAGCAGGCTGACGTCGGCGACCATTCCGGTGGCGATCGGCAGCTGCCGGCCATCATGGACGAGCGCCCGCTTGGTGGTTCGCACCTGGACGATGAAATGGCTCTCGCCGGTCTTCTCGTTGACCGTCGCATCGGGCGAGATGGCGGTCACCACCCCCTGGAGCGAGCCGTAGACCGCGGGATCGTAGGCGGTGATGTTGACCCTTGCCCTCTGGCCGACTCGAACGAAGGCGATGTCCTGGGGCCGGACCATCGCCTCGACCAGAAGGCTCTCCTCCGACGGGACGATCTCGACCAGCGGCGCCCCGGGGCCGACCGCGCTCCCGACGGTGGTGACGAGGACGCGGTTGACCTTTCCGGCCAGGGGCGCCCGGATGATGGTTCGGGCCGCTCTCGCGGCGAGCGCCGGAAGGGTGGAACGGCGCGCCGAATATTCGGCCTGGGCGGTGGCCAGCTCGTTGGCCGCGAGCGAGCGCCAGTCCTGACGCTGCTGGGCGGTGGCGGACTGGGCCTCGGCGACGGCCGAGCGGGCCCGGGCGGCGGCGGCGGCGGCGGCGGCGGCCTCGCTCGCCGCGACCGCATAGGCGCTCTCCGCCTGCATCAGCGACAGGCGCGGCTCGATCCCCTTCTCGACCATCGGCCGGATCAGGCGAAGCTCGTCCTGGCGGGCGTTGCGGGCGTCGATCCGCGCCTGATAGGAGGCCTCCGCCTCCTGGACGGCGCGATTGGCCTGGGCGACCCTCGCGGCGCCCGCATTCTCGAGGCTGGCCAGCTCCTGCACGCGCGAGCCATGGAGCGAGCGCTCGATCATCAGCTGGCTGGCCGCGTCGGGGTCGGCGGGCGCCGGATAGGAGGGCTCGCGCCCGGCCACCTCGGCCGAGAGTCGGGCGATCTTCATCCCGAGCGCGTTGGCCGAGGCCTCGCCGCTGCCAAGCTCCGCGCCGGTCGCGGTGGGGTCGAGGCGGATGATCTCCTGCCCGGCTTTGACCTGCTGGCCGGTCCTGACCAGGATCGCCTCGATCACCCCGCCCTCGAGGTTGGAGACGACCTGGAGCTGCGAGCTCGCGATCACCCGGCCCTGGCCGCGCGTGGTCCGGTCGAGCTTGGTCAGCGAAGCCCAGGCGATGAAGACGACGAAGAAGATGATGACCACCCAGAGGAGCACGTTGGACGCGGTCCGAGGCCGGATCCGGTCGGTGAGGTCCTCGATATGGGTGTGCTCGCTCATGGCTCAGGCCGCCTTGGTCGGCGGCGCCGATTGCCGCGTGATCTGCTTGAGGACCTCGTCGCGCGGGCCGTCGGCGATGACCTTGCCCTTGTCGATCAGGAGGATCCGGCTGACCAGAGCGAGCATCGGCGGCCGGTGGGTGATGAGGACGAGGGTCCGGTCCTTGAGCTCCTCCTGGAGCCGCTGGAGGAGCGCCGTCTCGGTCTGCGCGTCCATCGCGCTGGTCGGCTCGTCGAACACCAGCACCGGCGGCCGCCCGGCGAGCGCCCGGGCAAGCGCGATCGATTGGCGCTGGCCGCCCGAAAGGCCCTCGCCGCGATCGGCGAGGCGCAGTTCGTAGCCGTTGGCGATCTGGCCCATGAAGCTGTGCGTGCCCGAGAGCTCGGACGCGCGGATCAGCTCCTCGTCGCCGACATGGGCCCGACCGAGCCCGATATTGTCGCGCACCGATCCGGTCAGGAGGACGCTCTCCTGGAGCGCGGCGCCGATATGGCGGCGCATCTCGGAGGGATCGAGCTGGCGGATGTCGGTGCCGTCGATCATGACGACGCCTTCCTCCGGCGGATAGAGGCCGAGGACGAGTCGGGCGATGGTCGACTTGCCCGAGCCGACCCGGCCGAGCAGAGCGACATGCTCGCCCGGCTGGATGGTGAAGTTGAGCCCTTCGAGCGTCTTCTCGTTCGCTCCGGGGTAGCGGAAGCTGACGTTGCGGAACTCGATCCGGCCCTTGAGCCCGGCCATCTTGAGCGCTTCGCCGCGAGGGCCTTCGGGCGGCAGGTTCATCATCTCGTTGAGCTGCCGGTAGGCGGTCCGGGTCGAGGTCATCCGCGACAGCAGCTGCGAGATCTGGGCGAGCGGCGCGACCGCGCGGCCCCCGAGGATCGAGCAGGCGATGAGCCCGCCCATCGTCAGCTCCTGGTGGGCGATCATGCCCACTCCGACGATGACGACCGCGGCATAGGAGATCGTTCCGGCCGAGGTGGCGGTGGTCACGCCGATGCTCGAGATCAGGCGCTGGCGAAGCGAGCTGCTGGCGTGATTCTCCATCGCCTGGTCCCAGCGGCGGGCGAGCAGCGGCCCGGCGCCGGCGGCCTTGACCGTCTCGAGCCCGCCGATCGTCTCGACCAGCACCGATTGCTTGGCCATCCCCTCGCCCATCGCCTTGGCTGAGAGCCGGTCCATGGCCGGCTGGGTGAGCGCTCCGACGAGCACGACGATCGGGATCATGATCGCCGGGACGATCACCAGCCATCCGCCGATGATCGCGATCACCAGCAGGGTGAGGAAGATGAAGGGAAGGTCGACCACGGCGGTGAGGGTCGCGGAGGTGAAGAAGTCGCGAAGCGCTTCAAGCTCCCGCATCAGGCTGGTCAGCGATCCGGTCGAGCCCTTCTTGAGGTCGAGCCGAAGCTTCAGAAGCCGCTCGAACAGGGTCTCGCCGACCTCGCGGTCGATCGACGCCCCGGCGATGTCGACGAAATAGGACCTGAGCAGCTTCAGCATGAAATCGAATATGACGATGATGGCGAAGCCGATGGTCAGGGCGACCAGCGACGAGGTCGCGTTGTTCGGAACCACCCGGTCGTAGACCGTCATCGTGAACAGCGACGTCATCAGCCCGAAGATGTTGATCAGCACCGCGGCGAGCGCGACCTTGAGGTAGATCGGGCGGTTGCGGCGCATCGGCTCCATCAGCCACGGCGCGAAGCGCGGCGGCCTCGCCTGGATTTCGTGGTCGCTACTCATCCTCGCCTCCGACCCGGGCGGCATCGATGCCGAGCGTATCGAGCAGTGTGCCGGTACGCGAAAGCAGGACGTAGCGGGCGGCGTCGAGCTCGCTCAGCGCCCTGATGAAGTCGGTCGCCGTCTCGAAATAGGAATCCTCGGCGGCGACCACGTCGAACAGGCTGCCGCGCGCATTGATGAAGCGCTCGATCAGCACGTCGCGCGACCGGCGGCTGGCGATGTAGCTCGCTTCCAGGGCCTTGAGCTGCTCCTCGAGCGCCTTGACGTCGGACCAGGCGATGGCCGCGTCGCGCGACGCCTCGTCGCGGATCCGGGTTGCGCGCGCGTCGGCGGAGCGGGCTCGGGCCTGCGCCTGGGCGACCCGGGCCTCGGTACCGCCGAACAGCCGCTGGCGAAGGGTCACCCGGCCGCGAATATCGTAATCGGTGCTGTTCTCGAACACGCCGTAGCGCCCGGCGTCGATTCCGGCGGTGACTTGCGGATACCGGTCCGCCTTGGCCGCACGTGCCTCGCGGCGCGCGGAATCCGCCATCGCCTGGGCCGAACGGGCCTCCGGCGTGCTCATCGCCGCCAGCGCCGCGGCATCCTTGGTGAGCGCCGGAGTCTGCGGGATCGGCGCCCGTTCCAGATTGGCCGGCGGCGGCGTTCCGACCAACTCGGTGTAGCGCGCCTCGGCGTTGGAAAGCTGTCTCCGGAAGATGGCGAGCCGGGTCTGGGCGGAGGCGAGGTAGCTTTCAACGCGGGCGACGTCGCCCGGCGCGGAAGCGCCATCGCGGACGCGTTCCTGGACCGCGTCGCGAAGCTCTACCTGGCTGGCGACGAACGATTCGCTCAGCGCCACCAGCGCCCGGTAGGCGAAGACGTCGTACCAGGCGGCGACGGTTCCGAGCGCGACCCGGTCGGCGCTTCCCTCGGCCTCGGCGGAGGCGGCGCGAAGCCGCGCTCCGGCCGCGAGCACGCGATCGGCGCTGGCCCCGAAATCGAAGACGTTCTGCGACAAGTTGAGGATCGCGTCGGTACGCTGCGCGGGGCGCGAGCGCTCGATGACGTTGTCCGGATCGTTGGAGAATTCGCGCGCGAGGACCTTGTAGGAGGAGACGCTGAGGTCGATCGACGGCAAGCGACGCTCCCGCGCCTCGTCGACCACGGCTTCCGCCTCGGCGCTGGTCGCTCTCGCCTCCTGGGTCGCCGGGTGGCGCTCGACGGCGGTGGCGACGACCTCGCGGAACGCCTCGCGCGACGCCTGGCTTCGCGCCAGCTGGAGGATCGGATCCTGGGCGGGATCGATGCTGAGCGGATCGGACGAAGGCGGCGGAAGCGCCGCCGGACCGCGACTCACGGCGCTGGACGTCACGATGTTCGGGCGAGTCGGAAGGTCGACCGCCGGCCGGCCTTCGGATCCCGGAGTCGGTGCGACGGCCGAGGGAAGGGGCGCCGGCGCGCGCTCGGGTATGTAGGGCGGAGTCGGTGTGGGCGGCGGTGGAGTGCTCGTCGTCGGCGAGCTCGTAGACGGCACCTGCGCAAGCGCCGCCGCGCCCGTCGCGAGCGACAGCGCGCACACCAGCGCTCCCTTATTCAACCCCAACATCGTCTGATCGGAACCTCTTGCCGGCGGCTGCTTATCGCTCTTCCTCGCGCGAGACTAGGAAAACCTGCACGCTCAAGGGATTGGGGCTCAGGGCGGGAAGCGGGCGAGACAGGTATAATCCGGCGCTTCCTGGCCGCCGATGACGGTTTCGGCACCGACGTCGACCCAGACATGGGCGGCAAGACCGTCCGAATCGCGTCGTGCGACTCCGTAGAGCAGCACCGAATCGATCCCCCGGCGGCGAAGCATCCAGTGGACGGCGAGCCCGCGCTGGAAGCAGACCGCCTTCCACGGCACCCGCCGCGCCCAGGCCTGGACCGCCGAGCGCACCCGCCGGATCGTCTCGCGATCGGCCTGTTCCCGGACCGAGCCCCTCACCGACGCGGCCGCGGCGACCGTCCGGAACGGCAGCAGGGCGATGGCGAGCGATGCGATCGTGAGCGTCGCCAGGGCCTCGGCCAGCATCAGCCAGTCGGCGGCGCGAAGGCGCGATCGGGCGGCGGGAGGGGGCATCGGGGCGCTTTACGGGAAGCGCGGCGAGCGTGGCAACTATTGTTCAGGCCACGGCTGGCGGCCTAGGAAGCGCTTCCCGCCCCTCTCGCGAAAGCAGCCTTCCGAGTGAAGCCGCCGCCCGAATTCCAGCTCGTCGCCGCCTGCTGCCGCTGGCCTGTGGCCGATGAAGCCGTCCGGGCCGCGGCCGAAGGCGTCGACTGGCCGCTCGTCGCCCGGGTCGCCGAGCGCCATCGGGTCGAGGGCCTGGTCTGGAACGCTCTCAGGCAGGTCGGCCTTCCGGTGCCGGAGGAGGTCGCCGCCCGGCTGCGCTCCGCCGCGGCCGCGATCGGCCGCCAGAATCTGGTCCTCGCCGCCGAATCGGTCCGCCTCGACCGGATGCTCGCCGCCGCCGGGATATCGCCCTTGTTCGTCAAGGGAATCACTCTGGGCGCCCTCGCCTACGGCTCGATCGCGCCCAAGATGGGCTGGGACATCGATCTCCTCGTCCCGCTCGCCGCGGTCGAGGAATCGGCCGCCTTGCTCGAGCGCGCCGGCTATCGCCTCCTCCTTCCGGAAGGCCCGAACGCCCGTTCGCGGCTGGCGCTCTGGCACCGCCACTGGAAGGAATCGGTCTGGATCCGCGCCGACGCCACCATCCATGTCGAGCTCCATACCCGACTGTCCGACAACCCGCTGCTCCTGCCCGGGGTCGGCTCCGATTCGCCGGTCGAGCGAGTGGAGGTTTCGAGGGGCATGTCGCTCGCCACGCTCCGCCGCGACGAGCTGTTCGCCTATCTCTGCGTCCACGGCGCCTCGAGCGCCTGGTTCCGGCTGAAATGGATCGCCGACGTCAACGCCCTGATCGCCCCTTCGGACCCGGCGGAGATCGACCGGCTCTACCGCCGTTCGCAGCAACTCGGCGCCGGCCGCTCGGCCGCCCAGGCGCTCCTGCTCTGCGCAGCCCTATTCGACCTTCGACTCCCGCCCGCGCTCGCCGCCGAGCTTCGCTCCGACCGCTGGAACCGCTGGCTGCTCGCCATCGCGCTTCGCAAGCTCGCCGGTCGGAGCGTCGTCACCGAGCTCCACGACGCGAGGCTTGGCACCGCGACCATCCACCTGATGCAGTTCGCGCTCCTCCCCGGCCTCCGCTTCAAGCTCGCGGAGCTCGGCCTCCAGCTGATCAGCCCGGCCGACCGGATCGCCGTCTCCCTCCCCCGCGGCCTTGGCTTCCTCTACCCCCTGGTCTCGCTCGCAAGGCGAGCGACGCGGCGGGCCGGCTGACCGGGCCGAGCCCTCGAATTTGCCCCGGTCGCCGGACATCAAACAGTCACGGATATGACGCTTAACGACAATCCAGCGGACGTAGAATCGTCACGTTCGAAGACAGGGGAGCTGCCATGGCCAGGATTCGTTTGATCGCCGCTTTGCTGATGACGACGGCCGGGACTCCGGCCCTGGCCGACGAGGTCCCCGCCGACGTCGCCGCCCAGCTCCAGGCGATGCGGGCCGAGATAGACAGCCTCAAGGCCGAGGTCGCCGAGCTCAAGGCTCGCCCCGCGCCCCAGCCGGCGGCCGATGCGCCGAGCTGGAAGGGCGCCCCGCAGTTGACCGACAAAGCGAGCGGCCTCAGCTTCAAGCCCAAGGGCCTCGTGCAGTTCGACGCCGGCTTCGTCGGCACGCCCGGGCCGGAGCTCAGCGGCACGGTCGGCGGCCTCAATTACAACAATCTGGGCTGGAATAGCCGGGCACGGCGGCTGGTGATCGGCGCCGAAGGGACGCTGCCCGGCGGCTTCGGCTACAATGTCGAGTTCAACCTCGCCCAGGGCACGGTCGATTACGAGGACATCGTCCTCACCTACCAGCGCCCCAAGAGCCCGCTCAAGCTGACGATCGGCAATTTCTACCCGCTCTCCAGCCTCGAGACGATGACGAGCTCGCGCATGACCAGCTTCCTCGAGCGCGCCTCGTTCACCGACGCCTTCAACTACAATCGCCGCCTCGGCGTCGCCTTGGCCCTGCTCGATCCGGACAAGGACCTCTACACTCTGACGGCCGGCGTCTTCGGTCAGGAGATCAACAATAACGGCTTTGCCCGCACCGGCTGGCAGGCGAGCGTTCGCGGCACCTTCGCACCGACCCTCGGCGACGCGAAGCTCCACCTCGGCGCCAACTTCCAGCATCGGGTCGCCCAGCGCGACGCCCAGAACGTCCAGTATCGCTCGCGGCCCTTCACCCAGCTCACCGACCAGCGCTTCGTCGACACCGGCCCGATCGCCGCGGACGGCGACGACATTCTCGGCCTCGAATTCGGGGCGATCCTCAAATCCTTCCACGCCGCCGCCGAGGCCCAGCAGGTCTGGGTGCGGGGCTATCGGCCGGGCCAGGCCTTCGGCGCCAATAATGGCGCGGCGGGCGGCCTCTTCTACGGCGGCGATCCGAGCTTCCGGGCGGCCTATGCCGAGGTGGGCTATTATTTCACCGGCGAGAGCCGCGGCTACAAGGGCGGCCGCTGGGACCGACCCAAGGTCCTCCATCCGTTGGGCGGCGGCGGCTGGGGCGCGCTCCAGGCCAATGCCCGCCTCGACTGGGTCGACCTCCGCGACCGGGTCGGCAGCGGCGCCAACCTGGCCGCGCCCAATTACGTCAACGGCGGCAGGCAGCTCGGCTACGAATTGAGCCTGATCTGGAACCCGATCGACTATGTCCGCTTCCAGGCCCAATATGCCCGCGGGGGCTACAAGGGCGGGCCGAGGGCCGCAACCGTGGTCCCGGGGTCGACCGAGCCGATCAACCTGCGCGACTTCGACGTCGACACCTTCGCCCTCCGAGCCCAGGTCGAATTCTGAGCGGATCGCCCCGCAACGGGAGCGCCATCGACCCGCCAGATCAGATATCCGTCATCACCCTGCCCGCCTGGTTCGGCGGTCATCGCGTCCGTGCGGGGGAGCCCAGGAAATGGTAAGCGGGCTCATGAAGCGCTTCGAGGGGAAGGTCGTTCTGGTCACGGGCGGCACGTCCGGGATCGGGCTCGCGCTGGCGGAGGCGTTCCTGAGCGAGGGCGCCTCGGTCGCCGTCTGCGGCCGGGACCGCGTCAAGCTGCAGGCCTTCGAAGCCGAACATCCCGGCGCGCCGGCGCTCGAATGCGACGTCACCGATCCCGCCGCCCAGGATACATTGATGGGCGAAATCGCCGGCCGCTTCGGGCGCCTCGACATCTTGGTCAACAACGCCGGCCAGCTGATCGAGCGGGATTTCGCCGTGCAGCCGCCCGATGCCGAAGCGATCGCCGCCGAGTTCCAGCTCAACCTGCTCGCGCCCGTCCAGCTCACCGCTTTGGTCCTCGCCCGCTGGCCGGGCCTCGAGGCCCTGGTCTTCATAAGCTCCGGCTATGCCTTGGTCTCGCCCCGCCGGGCGCCTACCTACGGCGCCGCCAAGGCGGGCCTGCACGGCTTCGCCGAAGGCCTCCGCCGCCAGCTCGAACCCCGCGGAATCCACGTCCTCGAAGTGATTCCGCCGGTCGTCGACACGCCCGCCACCGCCGACCGCAAGGTGAAGAAGATCCCGCCCGAGGCGGTCGCGAACGCAACGCTCGATGCCCTGGCCGCGCGGCGCCCGCTGGCCCTGGTCGGCGCCACCCGCCTGCTGCCCGCCATGCTCCGTCTCGCGCCCGAGACCGTCAAACGCCTCGTGAGCGAAACCTGAGCCCGGACGGCAAGGTGGCGGAGCGGGAGGGATTCGAACCCTCGATACGCTTTTGGCGTATACTCACTTTCCAGGCGAGCGCCTTCGACCACTCGGCCACCGCTCCGCATGCCCTTGGAAGGCAGCCCCTCTAGGGAAGCCCAAGCTTCAGGGCAAGGCGGCGGCGAACGCCTCCATTTCGCGGGCGAGGGCGATGTCCTTTTCGGTCACTCCGCCCTCACTGTGGGTCGAGAGCGCGACGTCGACCTTGTTCCAGACGTTCGACCAGTCGGGATGGTGGTCGGCCTTCTCGGCGGCGAGCGCGACCCGGGTCATGAAGGCGAAGGCGGCGGAGAAATCGGCGAAGGCGAACTCGCGGCGGATCGCCCGCGCTTCCGCGTCGTAGCGCCAGCCGGAAAGGCCCTCCAGCGCCGCCGTCCGTTCCTCGTCGCTGAGCGTCATTGTCTCTCCCCTCGCTTCCCCTCTATGTCGCGCAGATGACCGGGGAGCGTCAAACCTTTGCGCCCGACGCGGCGGAGATCGAGCGGCTGGCGGACGCGGCCATCGCCCGGCTGCCGGAAGCCTTCCGCCGCTACCTCGACGGAGTCGTCCTGAGAGTCGAGGAGTTCGCCGACGACGACGTCCTGGCGGAATTCGGGATAGAGGATCCGTTCGAGCTCTCCGGCCTCTATTCGGGGCGCTCGATCGGCGAGCGATCGTCGATGCACTCGGGCGAGCTGCCCTCGATGATCCACCTCTACCGCCGCCCTTTGCTCGACGAATGGGCGGAGACGGGGGTCAGCCTCGAAGCCCTCGTCACCCACGTCATCGTCCACGAGGTCGGCCACCATTTCGGCTTCTCCGACGAGGACATGCACGCGATCGAGAGGGCGGCCGGTTGAGCGCCCTGCTCCGGCTCGACAAGGTCGCCTGCGTGCGCGGCGGACGGTTGCTGTTCGAAGGGCTCGATCTGGCGCTGGAGGCGGGCGGCGCGGCGCTCGTCACCGGGCCGAACGGAATCGGCAAGTCGAGCCTGATCCGACTCGCCGCGGGGCTTCTGCGTCCGGCCGCCGGCATCGTGGAGCGCGAAGCCGCGCCCGCTCTGGCCGACGACGGCGTGGCGCTCGATTCCAGGCTCACGCTCGGCCGCGCGCTCGCTTTCTGGGCCGGCCTCGATAACACGGACCCGGCTCCGGCCATGGCCGCGATGGGCCTCGAGGCGCTTGCCGGCGTTCCGGTGGCGATGCTCTCGACCGGGCAGCGCAAGCGGGCGACCCTGGCCCGGGCGATCGCCAGCCGCGCGGCCTTGTGGCTGCTCGACGAGCCCGCCAACGGCCTCGACCCCGACGGCGAGGCGAGGCTCGCGGCGGCGATGGCGGCGCACCGCGCGAACGGCGGCGCGATCCTCGCCGCGTCGCATCTGCCGCTGGCGCTGGCCGGCGCCCAGGCCGTGAGGCTGGGATGATCGCGCTCCTCCTACGCGAGCTGCGGCTCTCGGCGACCGGCGGCAGCCTGTGGCTTCCGCCCGTCTTCTTCCTGCTGGTCGCGACCCTGTTCCCGTTCGCGATCGGCCCCGACGCCCCTTTGCTCGCCCGGGTCGGCGGCGGCGCTTTGTGGACCGCGGCCCTGCTCGCCGCCTTGCTTCCGGTCGATCGCCTGGTCGAGCCCGACCGCGCCGCGGGCGTCCTCGACCAGCTCGCCGTTCGCGGAATCGGCGAGGAGAGCGTCGCGCTCGCCAAGCTCCTCGGCCACTGGCTGAGCTTCGGCCCGCCTTTGATGCTGGCGGCGATCCCGGCGGCGGCGCTGATCAAGCTTCCGCAGCCGGTGCTGGCGCGGCTCGAGCTCGGGCTTCTCGCCGGAACGCCCGGCCTCGCCGCGCTCACCCTCATCGTCGCCGCCTTGACCGCCGGCCTTCGCGCCACCTCGGCGCTCGCGGGCCTGCTCGTGCTTCCGCTGGCGGTCCCGATCCTGATCTTCGGCGCCGGGCTCGTCGGCAATGACGGCGAGGGCGCGCTCAAGCTGCTCGCCGCCGTCTCCCTCCTCTACGTCGCCATCGCCCCCTTTGCCGCGGGCGCCGCGATCCGGGCGCGCGACTAATCCCTCGACCACCGCGCGAAGATCGCCGTCGGCAGGAGCAGGCCGCGGGCCTCCTCGCGCACCGCCATGTCGCCGCACTCGACCCGTCCGCCGAGATCGCCGAGCGCCTGCTTGAGGAGCTCGCCGATCGCCAGCGCCGACATCCGAACCGCATAGACGGTGAGGACGAGGAACCGGCTGTCCGTGCCGAGCAGCCGCCGGCAGTCGGCGATCAGCCCGGGAAGCCCCTCCTCGAGCTTCCACACCTCGCCCTCGGGGCCCCGGCCATATTTGGGCGGATCGAGGATGATCCCGTCGTAGCGCCGCCCCCGCCTTACCTCGCGCGCGGCGAACTTGGCGGCATCGTCGACCAGCCAGCGAACCGGCCGCTCGGCCAGCCCCGAAAGCCGCGCATTCTCCTTGCCCGCCTCGACCGACTTCTTCGAGGCGTCGACATGGGTGACCCGCGCCCCTTTCGCCGCCATCGCCAGCGTCCCGACGCCGGTATAGCCGAACAGGTTGAGCGCCTCCGAGCCTTCGTGCAGGAATCCGCGCATCCAGGCCCATTGCGGCGCCATGTCGGGGAAAAAAGCGAGGTGGCGGAAGGGCGTAGCCTGTGCGCGGAACCGTACCTCCTCCCAGCCCAGCGCCCAGCCCTCGCGCGGAACCGGCCGGTCGAAGCGCCAGCGCCCGCCGCCTTCCTCGTCGGAGCCGGGGACGAACTCGCCGTCCGCGTCCCATTCCGCCTGCGCCGGAGCCCACATCGCCTGCGGCTCGGGCCGGATGAAGCGAAACCGCCCGTAGCGCTCGAGCTTGCGGCCGTGGCCGCTGTCGACGAGCCCGTAATCGGCCCAGGGCTCGGCGATCAGCGTATCGAGCTTCACGCCGCCCGCACGGCCGGGAAGCCGATCGTCGCCCTCGCCCGAGCACCGGCGAGCATCTTCGCCCCGGCTTCGCGCACCTGATCGACGGTGACGGCGTCGAGCGCGGCGATCACCTCGGCGGGCTCGACCAGCCGGCCGTGGACGGCGAGCTGGCGGGCGACGTAATGCGCCTGCCCCCAGGGGCTCTCCATCGACATCAGCAGGGCGGCGCGCGACTGGGTCCGGACCCGGTTCACCTCGCGCGGAGTCGCCGAAGCGGCCGTCTCGGCGACGATCTCCTCGATCAGCTGCGCCGCCGCCGCCGATTCGCGTCGCGCCGTCGCCGCATAGATGTAGAAGAGGCCGGCATCGGCATAGGGCTGGAGGTGCGAATAGACCGAGTAGGCAAGCCCGCGATCCTCGCGCACCTGCTGGAACAGCCGCGACGACATCCCGCCGCCGACGATGTCGGAGAAGAGCCGGGCAGCGAAATAATCGGGATCGAGATGCGCCGGGGCGGGGAAGGCCAGGGCGAGGTGGGCCTGGTCGGCCGAGGCCCGGCCGATCCTCGTCCCGCCGGTGAAGCGGGCGGGCTCGGGCCGCTCGACCTGCCCGGCCGGGAGCGTTCCGAAATGCCGCTCGGCAAGCTCGACCAGTTGCCCGTGCTCGACCTTTCCGGCGCCGGCCAGGACCAGGCTTCCGCCCCGGCAAAGCCCTTCGCGCCAGGCCTGGAGGTCGGCGACCGAGACCGCCGAGATGGTCGATTCCTCGCCGAGCACCGGCCGGCCGAGCGGCTGGTCGGCGAAGGCCGCCTCCCACAGCTCGTCGAAGATGACGTCCGACGGCGTGTCGCGCGCCTCGCCCAGCTCCTGGAGGACGACGTCCTTCTCCCGTTCCAGCTCGGCCTCGGCGAAATGGGGCTCGAGGACGAGGTCGGCGACCAGCTCGACTCCGAGCGGGACATGCTCGGCGAGGACGGAGGCCATGAAATTGGTGCCGTCGCGGTCGGTCGAGGCGTTGAGGTCGCCGCCGACATCCTCGATCGCCTCGCTGATCTCGCGCGCCGAGCGGCCGCCGGCGCCCTTGAACACCATATGCTCGAACAGGTGGGCGAGGCCGTTGAGCCGCGCCGTCTCGTGGCGCGAGCCGATATCGGCGTAGAGCCCGACCGCGGCGGTCTCGATCGCGGGCATCTCGCGGCTTGCGACCTTGAGGCCGTTGGGGAGGATGGTGAGCTGCATCGAGAGCGGGAAGGTAGTGCCTCAGCTTCTCGGCGGCAACGTCTCGCGCTGCCGGCGGCGGAGCGCCAGCACGTAGATCACCGCCGCCGCGGCCGCGAAGAAGAACCATTGGAAGGCGTAGGAGAGGCTGTTGTTGGTCACCTCCGCGGCGGGCGGCGCGCTCGCCTGGAGGCCGGGCGCCGGGCGCTCGGAGACGATCATCGGCCGCGGCGGCGGCGCCTTTCCGGTCAGCCGGGCGAGCAGCGGGACGCGCGAAGGCTCGGCGACGATCCGGCCCGTGACCTCCCCGCCCTTCCACGCCGGCCTGGCCTTGGGATCGGCCGAGACCCCCATATCGGCGGCGAAGCCCGGCCCTTCGGCGCCGGTGCGGCACTCGGCGATGAAGCGGGTCCCGCCCGTGCCGCTCGCGGACTGGCCGCCGGTCACGCGCCACTCCGTCACTTCGAGGCAGAAAGCGGTGGCCCGGCGGAAGAGCAAGGCCTGGTCGGCGACGGCGACGGACGGAAGCGCGATCGCGGGCAGGCCCGCATTGCGCGTGTATCGAGCCTGGAGCGCCTCCTTCTCGTCGGCCCGGCGAAGCTGCCAGAAGCCCAGCGCCACCATCGTCGCGACCGCGCCGGCGACGAGGATGGTGGGGACGATCGGGAAGCGCATCAGCGCGAGACCCGCCTTTCGCGGGCGAGGTGCGGATGGGCGGCGGGAATCGGTTCGGACGGCATGACGGTCCTTCGATACGGGCCTTCGGCGTATCGAAGGACTACCCGTGATACGTCGCTCCCCAGCCGCCCCAGACGTAGATGCAGACGAACAGGAACAGCCAGACGACGTCGACGAAATGCCAGTACCAGGCGGCGGCCTCGAAGCCGAAATGCTGCTGCGGGGTGAAATGGCCCTTGTAGGAGCGGACCAGGCAGATGATCAGGAAGATCGTGCCGATGATGACGTGGAAGCCGTGGAAGCCCGTCGCCATGAAGAAGGTCGAGGTGTAGATATTGTCCTTAAACCCGAACGGCGCGTTGGCATATTCGTAGGCCTGGATGCTGGTGAAGCTGAGGCCGAGCAGGATCGTGCACCACAGGCCCATGATCAGCCCCTTGCGGTCGCCGTGGATGAGCGCGTGGTGGGCCCAGGTCACCGTCGTTCCCGAGCAGAGCAGGATCAAGGTGTTGAGAAGCGGGAATCCGAACGGGTTCAATACCTCCATGCCCTTGGGCGGAAAGACCCCGCCGATCGCGTCGACGGTGGAGGGGAAGAGCGCGGCGTCGAAGAAGGCCCAGAACCAGGCGAGGAAGAACATCACCTCCGAGGCGATGAACAGGATCATGCCGTAACGCAGGTGGAGCTGGACGATCGGCGTATGATCGCCTCCATGGGCCTCGCGGATGACGTCCGCCCACCAGCTGAACATCGTGAACAGGATCGCGAGCACTCCGGCGCCGAGCACGTAGCCCCCGCCGTTGACCTCGTGCATCCACATCACCATGCCGCTGAAGAAGACGAGCCCGGCGAGCGCGCCGACCAGCGGCCAGATGCTGGGGTTCACCAGATGGTAGCTATGGTTCTTCGCTCCGGCCATTTTCCGTCCTTCGTTTCCCGGCGAAAGCCGGGATCCAGTCTCTCTGGGCCCCGGCTGGGTTCCCATCAAAGTACCACTTTTGATGGGCTCCTTTCGCCGGGGTGCGATGGGTCTCTAGCTTCCCTCTCCGCCCGAATCCACCGGGTAAAAGGTATAGCTCAAGGTGATTTCGCTGATCTCTCCGGCGTCGGGATCGTCGAGGATCTTGGGGTCGACGAAGAACACCACCGGCATCTTCACCTCCTCCCCCGCCTTGAGCGTCTGCTGGGTGAAGCAGAAGCACTGGATCTTGGAGAAATATTTGCCCGCCTGGGTCGGGCTGACATTGAAGCTCGCAGTCCCCGTGATCGTCTTCGCCGAGAGGTTCTTCGCGGTGAAGAAGGCCATTTCGCGCTCGCCGATGGTGACGATCTCGCGCACCTTGTCGGGGCCGAACTTCCAGGGAAGCGAAGGGGCGGTGTTGCCGTCGAAGCGGACCCAGACCTCCTTACCGGCGACGGGGCCGGGGGCCGAGGCCGCGCGCTGGGTGGTGCCGTCGAAGCCGGTCGCCTGGCAGAACAGGCGGAAGAGCGGGACGCTCGCATAAGCGAGGCCGACCATGGCGAGGACGAGCAGCCCGGCCAAAGCGGCGGTCCGGCCGTTGCGGCGGGCAAGATCGGTCATGACCGAAGCCCCATCTTGGCGATGGAGATGGCGTAGACGAGGATGACGAAGAGCCCGAGCAGCACCGCCATGATGATCGATCGGGCCCTCTGCCGGCGGCGGATCTCGTCGTCGCGGTCGTTCACGAGCCTATCCATCGGTCGATCACGACAGCGCCGAACATCGCGAACAAGTACAGGATCGAGTAAGCGAAAAGCTGCTTTTCGGGCTTCATTCCGGCCGGCTCCGTCGCCCGGTTGGCGAGCACCCGGGCCGCGAGCACCATGAAGGCGAAGCTGAGCAGGGCGGCGGCCGCGCCATAGAGCGGGCCGGCGAGGCCGAGCGGCCAGGGCGCGATCGCCGCCGCCGCCATCGGCACGGTGTAGACGGCGATATGCTGGCGGGTCGCCTTCGCTCCGGCGACGACCGGAAGCATGGGAACCCCGGCGGCGGCATAGTCGGAGCGGACGAACAGCGAGAGCGCCCAGAAATGGGGCGGGGTCCAAAGGAAGATCAGGACGAACAGCAGCAAGGGCATCAGGGTGACGTCGCCGGTCGCCGCCGCCCAGCCGATGACCGGCGGGAAGGCGCCGGCTGCGCCGCCGATGACGATGTTCTGCGGCGTCCGCCGCTTCAGCCAGACGGTGTAGACGAGCACGTAGAAGAGGATCGAGACCGCGAGGATCGCGGCGGCGAGCCAGTTGGTCGCGAGCCCCATCAGAAGCACCGAGAAGAAGGCGAGGCCGACTCCGAAATGGAGCGCCGTCTGCCGGTCCATGCGGCCGGCCGGGATCGGCCGCGACGCCGTCCGCCGCATCTTCGCGTCGAGATCCGCCTCGTACCACATGTTGA
The DNA here is from genome assembly GCA_045811485.1 of Allosphingosinicella sp. Taxonomy (GTDB): domain Bacteria; phylum Pseudomonadota; class Alphaproteobacteria; order Sphingomonadales; family Sphingomonadaceae; genus Allosphingosinicella. Next base: position 148,858 of record JBJMTX010000024.1, on the reverse strand, counting down.
GCGCCGCCGCCGCCCCGGCGCCGAGCGCGATGCACAGGATCGCGGTGAAGCCGAGCACAAGGGGAATCGCGACGGGCGCCGCGAGCAGCCCGCAGAGGCCGGTGAAGACGACGAGGCTCATCACCCTCGGCTTGGTCAAGGCGAGCAGGTCCCGCCAGTCGGCGGGGAGTGGGGTGTCGTGGCTAATCGTCGCGGTGCTCATATCAACCACCGTTCGCCCTGAGCCTGTCGAAGGGCCTGTCTTCACCTTTCGACTCCCGAAGAAGGGAAGGGCTTCGACAGGCTCAGCCCGAACGGTTTCCTTTGCGCTCGTGGCTCAGTCGATCCTCGGCAAGGTCGAGAATTGGTGGAAGGGCGGCGGGCTCGACAGGGTCCATTCGAGCGTCGTCGCGCCTTCGCCCCAATAATTGTCCGGCGCCTTGCGACCAGCGATCAGCGACCAGATGATGTTGAGGAAGAAGAAGGCCATTCCCGCGGCGACCAGTATGCCGCCGATCGTCGCCACGTGGTTCCAGCCCGCATAGGCGTCGGCATAGTCCGGAACGCGCCTCTGCATGCCCTGGAGCCCGAGGAAGTGCATCGGGAAGAAGAGGACGTTGACGCCGATGAAGAACAGCCAGAAGTGGGCCTGGCCGAGCAGCTCGTTGTACATCTTCCCGAACATCTTGCCGAACCAGTAATACCAGCCGGCGAAGAGGCTGAACACGGCGCCGAGCGACAGCACGTAGTGGAAGTGGGCGACGACGTAATAGGTGTCGTGCACCTCGTTATCGATGCCGCCGTTGGCGAGCACGACCCCGGTCACTCCGCCGACCGTGAACATGAAGATGAAGCCCAAAGCCCACAGCATCGGGGTCTCGAAGGTGAGCGAGCCGCCCCACATCGTCGCGATCCACGAGAAGATCTTGATGCCGGTCGGCACCGCGATCACCATCGTCGCGGCGGTGAAGTACATCTTGGTGTTCACGTCCATGCCGACCGTGAACATGTGGTGCGCCCAGACGACGAAGCCGATCACGCCGATCGAGACCATCGCATAGGCCATTCCCAGATAGCCGAAGACGGGCTTGCGGCTGAACGTCGCCACCACCTGGCTGATCATCCCGAAGCCCGGGAGGATCATGATGTAGACCTCGGGGTGGCCGAAGAACCAGAAGAGGTGCTGGTAGAGGATCGGGTCGCCGCCTCCGCTGGCGTCGAAGAAGTGGGTCCCGAAATTGCGGTCCGTGAGGAGCATGGTGATCGCGCCCGCGAGCACCGGCAGCGCCAGCAGAAGCAGGAAGACGGTGACCAGGATCGACCAGACGAAGAGCGGCATCTTGTGCAGCGTCATCCCCGGCGCGCGCATGTTGAAGATGGTGGTGATGAAGTTGATCGCGCCCAGGATCGACGACGCTCCGGCGAGGTGGAGCGCGAAGATCGCCATGTCGACCGCGGGACCCGAGGAGCCTGCGGTCGAGAGCGGCGCATAAGCGGTCCAGCCGATTCCGGCGCCGTTGCCGGTCCCGCCGGGGACGAAGGCCGAGCCGAGCAGCAGAAGGAAGGCGGGAACGAGAAGCCAGAAGCTGATATTGTTCATCCGCGGGAAGGCCATGTCGGGCGCGCCGATCATCAGCGGAACGAACCAGTTGCCGAAGCCCCCGATCATCGCCGGCATCACCATGAAGAAGACCATGATCAGGCCGTGCGCCGTGATCAGCACGTTCCACAGGTGGGTCGCCTCGTCCATCGTCGAGCCCGCTCCGGCCCAGGCCTGAAGCCACTGGATGCCGGGCTCGGCGAGCTCGGTGCGCATCAGGCCGGAGACGGTTCCGCCGACGATCCCGGCGACGATCGCGAAGATCAGATAGAGGGTGCCGATGTCCTTGTGGTTGGTCGACATGAACCAGCGCACGAAGAAGCCGGGCTTGTGGTCGGCGTCGTGATGCGCCGCATGGGCGCCGTGCGCTTCGAAGTGAGTCGCGTTGGCAGTGGTGTCGGTCATGTCAGTTTCCGCGGGGGGTTGCGGCGGCCTGGTTGGTCACCGGAGGGGTGGCCGTACCGGACGTCAGAGCAGGTTCGGGGGTCGCTTCGGTTCCGCCGGCGGGGGCGGGGGCGGACGTGGCGGTCGGCGAGGCGGCGGTCGAATCGGGGCCCTTGGGCGGGTTCGCGCCGGGCATGGTTCCGCCCTTGGACGCCACCCAGGTCGCGAACTGGGCCGGGGACACCACCTCGACCGCGATCGGCATGTAGGCGTGGCGGGCGCCGCACAATTCGTAGCACTGTCCGTAATAGAGGCCCGGGCGGTCGGTCTTGAACCAGGTCTCGTTGAGCCGGCCGGGAACCGCGTCCATCTTCACCCAGAAAGCCGGAACGCCCCAGCTGTGGATGACGTCGGAGGCGGTGACGATCATTTTGACGGTCGCCCCGACCGGGACCACCATCCGTTCGTCGACGGCGAACAGCCGCGGTTCGCCGCGCGCCTTGGCGTCGGCGTCCTTGAGCCCGTTGGAGACGATCTCGAAGCCGCCATTGTCGGGATAGGTGTAGGTCCAATACCATTGGTTGCCGGTCGCCTTGACCGTGATGTCCGCCTTGGGCGGATGATATTGGTGGGCGAGCAGGCGGATCGAAGGAATGGCGATCGCGACCAGGATCAGCACCGGAACGAGCGTCCAGACCATTTCGAGGGTCGTATTGTGGGTGGTGCGCGAGGGCACAGGGTTCGCGCTTCGGCGGAACCGGACGATGACGAACAGGAGCAGGAACAGGACGACGGCGGTGATGATCGTGATGATCGGCATCAGCAGCCAGTTGTGGAACCAGAGGGCCTCCTGGCCGATCGGAGTCACCTGCGGCTGGAAGTGCGCCTCGCCGGTGGGCTGGCCGACCGTGGCGTCGGGAGCGGCGCGAGCGAGGCTGCTCGACAGGACCTGAGCGTTGCTCGGCTCCTCGCCCTGCGGCTGGTTCTTCTCCCCCGGCTGGGCGGGCGCGGCCTGCGAATTGGCGCTGATCGCGTCTCTCGGCGCCTGGGCGGCGGGAGCGGCGGCCGGAGCCTGGGCGGGCGCCGCTTGCGAAAAGGCAGCGGCCGGGGCCAGCGCGAAAGCGGCGGCGGCGAGGATCAGCTTGAGCGGAGTCTTCATCTAAACCCTTTGGGACACAAGCGAACGAAGCCGGACGGATTCGCAGGCCGGGGCAGCGGATTGGCCGGCCTTATAGGCAGGAGGTGGGTGCGCCTCAAGGCTCTTGGATCGCCTTGAAGCCGCCCCTTTCGCGGCCTATCAGGCCGCCGGCCGCAACGGCCCGGGAAGAGCCCATGGACGAAGAGGAGATCCTCGCCGAATTCCGCGCCGCCGAGGCGCTGCTCGAGGGGCATTTCATCCTCTCCTCGGGCCTCCACAGCCCGCGCTACCTGCAATGCGCCCGGGTGCTGATGGATCCGGCCCGGGCCGCCCGCCTCGCTTCCGCGCTCGCCCACGGCCTTCCGATCGAAATCCGCGCCCAGATCGCGATCGTCGTCTCGCCGGCCATGGGCGGGATCATCATCGGCCACGAGATGGGCCGGTCGCTCGGCCTCGAAGCGATCTTCCTCGAGCGCCCCTCGGGCACCTTCGAGCTTCGCCGCGGCTTCCGCCTCGGGCCGGGGCAGAAGGCGCTCCTCGTCGAGGACGTGGTCACCACCGGCCTCAGCTCGCGCGAAGCGATCGAGGCGGTGAAGGCGGCCGGCGGCGAGGTCGTCGCCGCCGCCGCCCTCGTCGACCGCTCGAACGGCCTCGCCGATCTCGGAATCCCCTTCTTCCCGCTCATCCGCCTCGACGTCCCCGTCTACGAGCCGGAGGCGGTACCGCCCGAGCTCGCCGCCGTTCCGGCCGAGAAGCCGGGGAGCCGGAAGGCGGCGTGACTTCCCATCTCCGTCTTGGCGTCAACATCGACCATGTCGCGACGATCCGGAACGCGCGCGGCGATTCCTATCCCGATCCGGTCCGCGCGGCTCTGCTGGCCGCGGAGGCGGGGGCGGACGGGATCACGGCGCATCTGCGCGAGGATCGAAGGCACATCACCGACGACGACATCGCCCGCCTGAGCCTAGGCCTCCATATCCCGCTCAACCTCGAAATGGCGGCGACCGGGGAGATGCTGGAGATAGCGCTGCGCCATCGTCCCTTCGCCGCCTGCATCGTACCCGAGAAGCGCGAGGAGCGGACGACCGAGGGCGGCCTCGATGCGGCCGGCCAGCACAACCACCTCGCCTGGTTCGTCGAGTCGATGGGCCGAGCGAACATCCGGGTCAGCCTGTTCATCGAGCCCGATCCGGCGCAGATCGAGGCGGCGATCCGATTGAAGGTGCCCGTGGTCGAGCTCCACACCGGCCGCTACGCCCATCTCGACGGAGAGGAGCGGGCGCAGGAGCTTCGCCGGCTCGCCGACGCCGCCGCGCTCGCCGCCAGGAACGGGATCGAGCCCCATGCCGGCCACGGCCTCACCTTCGACAACGTCCAGCCCGTCGCCGCCATCCCCCAGCTTCGCGAGCTCAACATCGGCCATTTCCTCATCGGCGAGGCGATCTTCACCGGGCTTGGGGAGAGCGTTGCGAGGATGCGGAGCCTGATGGACGAGGCGAGATGACCCCTCTCCCTGCAGGGGAGAGGGAGGGGCCCGCCCGAGCAGCGGGTGGGAGGGTGAGGGCACACCTCGCCCAATCAGTCCCTCACCCTTCCCAAGCCTTCGGCTTGGGCCCCTTCCCTCTCCCCTGCAGGGAGAGGGAGAAGTGATCATCGGCATCGGCTCGGACCTCTGCAACATCGAGCGGATCGAGAACTCGCTCGCCCGCTTCGGCGAGCGCTTCACCAACCGTGTGTTCACCGAGACCGAGCGGGCCAAGGCCGAGGGCCGTCCGCTCACCCGCGCGGGGACCTATGCCAAGCGCTTCGCCGCCAAGGAGGCTTTCTCGAAGGCGGTCGGGACCGGCTTCAAGCGCGGGGTCTTCATGAAGGACATCGGAGTGGTCAACCTGCCGTCCGGAGCGCCCACGCTCGCCCTGACCGGAGGAGCGAAGGCAAGGCTTGACGCTTTGACTCCGGAGGGCCACCTCGCGCAAATCCATCTGACGATGACGGACGACTATCCATTCGCTCAGGCTTTCGTCATCATCACCGCCAGCCCGCTTTCGAGGATTCAAGGTTGAGCAGCAGCGATCCCGCCGTGACCGAAACGCCCGACGCCGCCCCGGCGGTCAAGAAACCGGGCACCGACTGGTGGGCGGAGCTGCGGGCGATCTTCTGGCTGATCCTGGCGGTGCTCGCCTTCCACAGCTTCATCGCCAAGCCCTTCTACATCCCGTCCGAATCGATGATGCCCGGGCTTCTCCAGGGCGACCGGCTCGTCGTCAGCAAATATCCCTATGGCTGGTCGTGGGTCAGCCCGAGCTTCCACGTCCTGCCGCGGATGCACGGCCGGCTGTTCGGCCGAATGCCGCAGCGCGGCGACGTCGTCATCCTCACCCCTCCGGGCAAGACGTCCGACTATATCAAGCGGGTCATCGGGCTTCCCGGCGACACGCTCGAGATGGTCGCCGGGACGCTCTACATCAACGGCAAGGCGGTGAAGCGCGAGGCGCGCCCGCCGGCCCGGATCCCGATCGATGCCAACGTGCCGTGCGACGCCGATCTCGCCTCGCGCCAGGTCGCCGGCGCCGACGGCAAGCTCTATTGCGAGCTCCCCGTCTTCCGCGAGACCCTGCCCAACGGCCGCTCCTACGACACCATCGATCTCGGCCTCTCGCCGGTCGACGATTTCCCGAAGGTCACCATTCCCCCCGACCATGTCTGGGTGATGGGCGACAATCGCGACAAGTCGGCCGACAGCCGGGTTCCCGCCGCCGCCGAGGGGCTCGGCGGCTCGGTGCCGTGGGAGAATATCGGCGGCCGGGCCGAGTTCATCACCTTCTCGCTCGACGGCTCCTCCTCCTATTTCAACCCGATCAGCTGGATCACCGCCTTGCGCGGCGGCCGCGCCGGAACCTCGCTTCGGCCGCAGGAGGCTCCCGCCAAGTGAGCGACGAGGCCGGCGGCCACGTCGAGCAGCCGGGGCCGGCCGAGCTTCGCGACCCCGTCATCCGCGAGGAGCTGAAGCGCGCCAGCGTCTGGTTCGGCCTCGGCCTGCTCATCCTCGGAATCATCTTCCTCGCCCAGCCGCTGCTGCTCATCTTCGCCGGGATCGTCCTCGCCTCGATGCTCGACGGCGGAACGCGGCTGCTCGGGCGCGTGCTTCCCATTCGCCGCGGCTTCCGGCTCGCCATCGTCACCCTGCTCGCCGTCGCCTTCGTCGCCTGGACCTTCTATTATGCCGGCGCCACTCTGGCCGGGCAGGCGGAGCGCCTCCGCGAGGCGGTCACCTTCCAGGGCAACCGGATCCTCGCCTGGGGCAACGAGCTCGGGATCGTCCAGGGCGGAGTCGGCTTCGACCAGATAAGCGGCCAGCTGATGGGCACGCTCGGCCGGCTCGGCTCGGCGGTCTCGAGCGCGGTCGGCGTGATCACCTCGATGGTGATGATCCTCGTCATCGGAATCTTCATCGCGGTCGAGCCCCGACTCTACCAGCGCGGGGTCGCCTGGATGATGCCGATCAGGAACCGCGACCGCTTCTACGCCACCGCCGAGCGGATGGGCTTCACGCTGAGGCGGCTGATGGCCGGCCGGCTGGTCGGGATGGCGGTCGAGGGCGTCGGCACCTGGATCCTGCTCGCTCTGGGCGGAGTGCCGATGGCGGCGCTGCTCGGGATCATCACCGGCCTGCTCGCCTTCATCCCCAATATCGGCGCGATCGTCTCGGGCGTCCTGATCGTGCTCGCCGGCTTCTCGGTCAGCGTCAATTCGGGCCTTTGGGCGATCGCGGTCTATTTCATCGTCCAGAATGTCGATGGGTATCTGGTCGTCCCCTACGTCGCCCGCCGGACCGTCGACCTCGCCCCGGCGCTCGTGCTCAGCTGCCAGCTCCTGTTCGGCGCCCTGTTCGGCCTCCTGGGACTGATGCTCGCCGATCCGATCGTCGCCATGCTCAAGGTCGCGCTCGAGCAGAAGTCGCTCGACGACGAGGACGGCCCGAACCCGTCACCCCGGCGAAAGCCGGGGCCTCGCGGAGAATTGTCGACCTGAGGTGCCGGCTTCCGGGTTCCTCCCGGGATGACGCCTAGTGCCCCGCGGGCGGCGGAGTGCCCCCGGCGGCGCCCTGCATCTGCTGCATCTCCTGAAGCTGCTGCAGTTGCTGCATGCGCTGCATCTCCATCATTCGCGGACCCGCGCCAATCCCGACCTGGTCGATGCTAAGCTCGAAGACGAGGCTGTCGCTCGACTTGAACGGAGCGCCGGGGGGAATCGGTTCGGGCGCATGGGTCCCCGGCGGGAGGGTGAGGATGTACGAGCCGCCCTGGCGCATGTGCCTCAGGCCTTCGCCGAAGCCGGGATAGACCGTCTGGGTGGTGACCATGAAAGGCTCACGGCTATCGCGGCTGTCCTGAACCACGGGCGCGTCGAGGCTGTTGATGTGCAGCTTGTAGCTTGCCAGGATGGCGTCCTGATCGGTGATCTTGGGCCCCGATCCGACGACGAGGGTCCGGATCATCACCCCCGTCGGCGTCTTCACCGTCTGGAAGACACTGGTGCCCCACCAGGCGAGGCCCGCGGCGAGCGCGACGAGGACGAGAAGCCCGATCCACAGCTTGGCGAGAGAGCCCTTGCGGATCGGATGGAGGGGAACGGCGGTGACGGACATCTTCTATCCCCTCGAAACGGCGAAGGCGGCGATGAATATCGCCGCCCCCGGTTTTGGCAAGTTCCCCGGCAAACGCCGGAGCTCAAGAACGCCTAGCGCGTCGCGCCGCCGTCGCGCTCGGCGCGCTTGCGCTCGAGCTTGCGGGCGCGGCGGATCGCCGCGGCGCGCTCGCGGGCGCGCTTCTCGGACGGCTTCTCATAGTGACGCCGGAGCTTCATCTCGCGATAGACGCCCTCGCGCTGCAGCTTCTTCTTGAGCGCCCGCAGCGCCTGGTCGACATTGTTGTCGCGAACGATGATTTGCATAAAAGCTCGTCACTCTCCGATTTCAAAAGGCTTTTCGCGGCAATCCTTTGAGGATTGCCCTGCGAAACCGCCGATAGCATAAAAATCTCATCGTCGCGAGACTTCCCGCGCCGCTGGCGGCGGCCGATAGCAGGGTAAAGGCGGGGATTCAACCTCCACTCGATCTCCGCGAAGGAACCGGAGTGAAAGCAGGCTGGTGTTTACAGACAGAAAATGCGAAAAGTGTCTGTAAATGCTCCGGCCGATCCCCCTCGCGCTCCTCACCCTCTACTCCGATCTGGCGCAACGTGCGCGCTTATCCGGCCGGGGAGGTGCGATCTACCGGCGGACATTGGCCGGGGCGTCCTATCTTTACGCCAAAGTGCCGGTCGCAGGCACCCGTCGCGACGTCTTCCTTGGTCGCGAGGATGAGGACGAGGCCCAGCTCAAGGCGGAAACGCTCCGAAGGGAAAGCGAAAGCGCGAGGGAACGGCGCGCCTCCGTCCGGATGCTGAGGCAGCGCGGGATGAGAGGCCCGGACGCTTGGCTCGGCAAGGTATTGGACGCGGTCGCGGACGCCGGATTATTCGAGAAGGGCGTAACGCTGGTGGGCACGGGCGCTTACCAGTTGATGGAGCCGCTCGTCGCCCACTATCTCCCGGATACAGCCCTGGTCACCGGCGACGTCGACCTCGTCACGGCCGACCTGGCGCTTCGAGCGGAGACGGGCGAATCGATGGAGGCGATCCTCAAGCGAGCTGATCCCGACGTGATCGGAATTCCCGAGCTCGATCCGCGCAGCTTCCCCTCGGGATTCAAGGGCAAGGACATCTTCGTCGACCTGCTTACGCCTGTGCTGCGTCGAAGCGATACAGGACCGATGCCGCTCGCGCAGCTTTCGGCCGCCGCGACGCCGCCAGCCTATCTGCGCTGGCTCACGGAAGAGACCGTCGACGCGCTCGCCCTTTGGGGTGCCGGTATTCCGGTGCGAATTCCCGCCCCGGCTCGATATGCCGTCCATAAGCTCATCCTCGCCCAGCGGCGAAACCCGACAAGCCGCGATAAAAGGTTCAAGGACCTCGCCCAAGCTGGCGCCCTCGTCGAGGTGCTGGCGAAAGCCGACCCGTTCGCGCTTGAGGATGCGCTCGCGGACGCACGCGGACAGGGCGGGCGGGGCTGGTCGCAACCGATCGCCCGATCGCTCAAGGAGCTCGGCCTGGATCTCTAGCTCGAAAGAAGTCACCCTTCAGCACCGCCACACTTGCTTATCACCGCGCCGACGGCGGCGATCCGCTCGACCCCGGCATAGGCCGGCTCGTCCAGCAACTCGCCGAATATGTCGGGATCGATCTCGGCATAGCGCAGACGGCAGCCGAGCGGGCCGAGGCCCGCCTCCAGCGCTTCCCGCAGGCGGTCGCGGCCTTCGCTTATCGCGCTGCCCGTGTAGAGCAGCATCGTTCCACCGGGTTCGAGCCGGCGCGCCGCCTCGAGCGCCCAGTCGAGCGACAGGCCGCCGCCGCTTTCGCCGCCGCCGTCGCGGTAGAGACGGCCGGCCGGGTCGGCGACGAAGGGCGGGTTGCCGATGACGAGGTCGACGGGGCCTTCGACCCCGGCCAGGCCCGGCGTTTCGAGCGTCTCGATCGCCACCCCGGAGTGGCGGGCGTTGATTCGGGCGTAGCTCAGGGCGAGCGGATTGATGTCGGTGGCGGTCGACCGCGCGTCCGGAAGCAGCCCGGCGGCCACGATCGCACCGACGCCGCTGCCGGTGCCGATGTCGACCAGCCGGCGGACTCGCCCGAGTCGCGGGACCTCGGCGCGCAGGAAGGCGACGAATCGGTAGCTGTCGGGGCCGAAGAAGACGGAGTCCGCAGCCTCGGTAGGGTAAGCGGAGTGGAGGAACAGCTGCCCGCCTTCGGAGGCGACGCGCACGCGACTGCGCCACCGGTCGCCTTCTCCCGAGACGGCGTCCGCGGCCTTCAACGCATCTCCGATCGCAGGCGGAAGCAGGCCTTCCTCGAAGGCCCGGCTCCATCCGAACACGTCGCGAAGGTCGCGGGCGAGCCGGCCGCGCTCGCGTTCGATCACCCGGCGGTGGGTCTCCGGAGTGACGGCGACGAAGCGGTAGCCGCGCTCCGCCAGTTGCTCGAGCAGGCGAAGAAGCGCCGAATCGCTAGTCTCCACCCGTCACCACAGCTCGGCGCGATAACGCTCGAAGCAGCGGGCGCCGCAGGAGAGGCGGATGAGCGCGCCCTCGGCGATCGCGCGAGCCCGGCGCGGATCCTCCTCGACCAAAGGTCGGAGCGCCTCGGCGTTCCAGGCCGCGCTGTGCTTGACGTCGAGGATCGCGTGGACGTCGAAATAGCGGCGCTCGCGGGCCGAGAGGCCGAGCCGGCGAAGGCCCCGGGCGGTGTGGGCCGAGCGGCCGGGCGCGGTCAGCTCGATGATGCCGAGCGCTCCGACGGCGTGCCAGGCGTAGCGCCGGCTCGTCGCCATCGCCGTCATCGCATTGGCGAGGGCGAGGCTTTCCCACACCGTCTCCTCGATCGCGGTGCCGAGCGCGAGGCGATCGACAAGGGCGTCGAGCATCGGTCCGTGCATGCCCTCGGCATTGCCGCGGCCCATCTCGTCCCAGTAATTGCGCGCGAATTCGAGCTTGGCGCGGCGCGGCATCTTGACCTGGACCATCGCCAGCAGGTCCTCGAAGCCGGCCTCGCCGGCGGCTTCCTGGCCGAGGAACCAGCGCATCTGCTCGAAGCTCGACTGCTCGGCCAGCCAGGGAAAGAGCGGATCGCCCTGGCCGGGCCCGGTCTCGCGCAGGCCCTCGAACCAGGCGAGGAACCCGTCCGGATCGGCGGGCGCTTCCGCGGCCGCCCCTGCCGCCTCGTCGCGCAGGGCCTCGAGGAAGGCGCCTTCGCGAAGCCGCATCCGGGCATCGCGCTCTTCCGCGCGCGGCCAGTCGCCGCCCGGAAAACCGGGGGCGAGCCGCGCCCGGTTCCAGCGGGCGAGAGAGCGCTGGAAGGCGTCGGTCGAGAATAAGGCGTGGCTGTCGGAGTCGGGGAGCGGGGAGGTGGCCAAGCGGGCGGGCCTCTCATGGAATGAGGTTCGTGGCGCTCAACCGTTCCGCAGGCCCAATGTTCCGATTTAATCTATGTTAAGCAAGGCTTTAGCCTTGGAACGCCGGGCGGCCGGGCGCGTTCCCACCAGCCAACCGCTCCCGACGAGGATCCGCTGCATGATGATGGTCGATACCGAGCTTCGGCAGAGCCCGATCCACGGGACGGGCGTCTTCCTGCTCCAGCCCGTTCGCAAGGGCGAGCTGATCTGGCGCTTCGATTCGCGGATCGATCGGGTCTATTCCGAGGCCGAGCTCGCCGGGCTTCCGGAGCGGATGCAGAAATTCCTGCACACCTATTCGACCTGGCACGAGGCGACCCAGCTCTGGATCCTGTGCGGCGACAATGGCCGCCACTTCAACCATTCCGATACGCCCAACACGCTGTCGCTGGGAACCGGCTTCGGCGACGACGTCGCCGCGGAGGACCTTCCCGCCGGGACCGAGCTCACCACCAATTACGCCCTGATCTGCGACAGCGTTCGGATGAACGGCGCCAACTATCTCTCGGCCTCGGCCGCCTCGGGTTCGTCGGAAAAGAGGCCGAGCGCGGCGACGGCGGAATAGTCCCTGGCGATCAGCCGCTCGCCGATATCGAGCCGGTAGCGGAGCCCCGGAACGAAGACCCGGGCGGCCCGCGCATAAGCTTCGTCGCGCGCCGCGGCGATCGTGGCGCCGGTTCCGGTGACGACCATCGTCCAGCCGTAAAGGCCGCTCGTCACCAGCTGCCCCCGGTCGAGCCCGACCTCGCCATAATGGAGGTTGCGCCGGTCTGCCTCGTCGAGCGGGCCGTCGAACATCACCGGCAGCCCGACCGGCTCGTCGACCTGCTTTCGGCTGTAGGGGAAGGGCGGCGTGGTGAGCACGATCCCGGCCGAGAAGCCGGGCCGGGCGGCGAAGTCCGGACCCGCCCCGGTGGCCATCCTCCGGAGCAGGTCCGCCCACGGCGTCGCCTGGAGCGGCTCGAGCACGGCGAAGCCGGGGTAACCGAAGCGGCAGGTGAATTCGAGCGGCCAGATTCCGTCCGAATTCACGATCGTGTTGAGGTTGACCCAGCCGACATGGCCGTGCTCGCGAAGCAGCGGCGCCACCCGCGCCAGCGTGCGTTCGAAGAAGAGGCCGCTCCGATCGAAGGTCGCGATCGTGCCCATCTCGCCGGTCAGCTCGCCCATGTCGCCGGGGAAGAAGCGCTTATGCTCCCAGTCGAGGCAGGCAGGGGAAAGGAAGTCCCGGCCGTCGAAGAAGGCCCCCACCCCCATTTCGACGCCGTCGACGAAGTCCATCAGGATGAAGTCCGCCGCAGCCCCGCCGCGCGCCCGGAAGCGGCCGGCGAGCACGGCCCTGACGTCGGCGCCGTCGGAACGCTGGCCGACATAATTGTCGTGCGAGGCGAAATCGGGACCGCTGAACTTCAGCACGTAGCGGCCGGGATTCGCGGCCAGGAAGGCGTCCCCCGCCGCCGCGTCGGAGAAATGGCGGACGGCGGCGGTGTTGAGCCCGAGCCCGGCGAGCAGGTGCTGGGCGTAGGCACGGTCGTTCTCGAGCCGGTCCCCGAACGCACTTCCGCCGACCACCCGATAGCCGTCGCGGCGAAGGTCGTCCTGGAGCGCGCCATAGCCTTCCGACACCGCCTCGAAGAGGATCACCCCGTCGTCGCCCGCCTCGCGGATCCAGCCGAGCTCGGAGCGCCAGTCTTCGGTTCGCGGCACCATGCCGGCGAGGGTGCCGGCGGCCATCGGCTCCTCCACGAACAGCTTGACCTCGTGCCCGTCGGCGACGCGCAGGTAAAGGCTGCCGAGATCGCAGGTCTCGGTGACCCCGAGGAAGCGCATCAGTCGGCGAGGTCCTTGAACTCCGGCACCTGCTTGGCGAGCCGGCCCTTCACCGCCGCCGTCAGGTCCGCGCTGACCAGGGCGCCGGCATTCCACAGAGCGACATGCCTCAGCCCCTCCTCGACCGTCCGGCCGCGGCTGAAGTTGAGGCTCATCTTCGCGCCGGCGACCGCCAGCGGCGACTTGGCGGCGATCGTGCGGGCCATCTCGAGACCGGCCGCGATCACGGTGTCCCGGTCGGCTTCAACCCGGTTGACCAGCCCGAGACGGAGGGCCTCCTCCGCCGCCATGCGACGCCCGGTATAGGCCAGCTCCCGCACGATCCCCTCCGGGATGAGGTGAGTCAGGCGCTGGAGCGTGCCGAGATCCGCGGTGATCGCGACGTCGACCTCGGCGACCTGGAAGAAGGCGTCGGCCGAGGCGATCCGGATGTCGCAGGCGGTGGCGAGATCCACGCCCGCCCCGATGCAGCCGCCGTGGATGGCGGCGATGACCGGCGGCCGCGCTTCCTCGGCCGCGCTGAAGGCGTCCTGGAGCCACCTGATGTGCCTCAGCCGCGCCTCGGCCGCCCGGCCCGGATCGTCCGAAGGCGGAAACTGGGCCGACGCATATTGAAGGTCGAGCCCCGCGGTGAAGTGGCGGCCTCGGCCGGAAAGGAGGATGGCCCGGACCGACGGATCGGTGCCGAGGGTCCGGAACGCCTCGCCGATCGCCGCGAACATGTCGCCGTCCATCGCGTTCATCTTGTCCTCGCGGACGAGCTCGACATGGGCGACCCCGCCGTCGCGGCCGATCGCGATCCTTTCGCTTCCCATCCTGCTCGCACCTCTCCTAGAAACGCCGCGTATGAGCCGCTTTACCGTGAACGGGCAGCCCGTCCACTACCGCCTCGATCCGGAAACGCCTTTGCTCTGGGCGCTTCGCGACGCGTCCAACCTGACCGGGACCAAATATGGCTGCGGCACCGGCCATTGCGGAGCCTGCACCGTCCATATCGACGGCCAGGCGGTGAGGAGCTGCCGGGTGCGGATCGCCGATCTCGAAGGCAGCTACGTCACCACCATCGAGGCGCTGTCGAACGACCGCTCCCACCCCGTCCAGCAGGCCTTCGCCGCCGAGAGCGTCCCGCAATGCGGCTATTGCATCCCGGGCATGATCATGGCCGCGGCGGCGCTGATCGACCGCAATCCCGCGCCGACCGACGACGAGATCGATTCGGCGATCACCAACATCTGCCGCTGCGGCATCTATCCCCGGCTTCGCGAAGCGGTTCGCCGCGCGGGGCGGATGCGGAGCGGGGAGGAGCGGATCTCGGCCGCCCCTCCGCCGGCCATCGATCCTGCCGACGCCGCGCGCCAGGTGCGGGCGCTGCGCAACGTGGAAAGTCCGCCGCGCCGACCCTGAACGGCGGCCTTCATCGCGGTTCAGCAACGGCTCATCCGGTAAATGGCAGATCAAGGTCGATCGGGAGCGGCGGTGAAGCCGACCGGGGTGAAAGGACTGGATCGATGCGTAGAGCGTTATTCGTGATTTTGATGGCGGCCACCGCCGCGACCCCCGTCGTGGCCCAGGCCCAGGACACCGACCGCACCGAGCATCGCTCCGAGCGGGCCGCCGAGCGTTCCGAGCGGGCGCAGGAGCATTACCGCCAGATGGGCGAGCGCAACGAAGCGCGCTCCGAGGGCCGCCAGCAGGTGCAGACCCAGCGCGTCGAGCGGGCGCCGGTTCAGGTTCAGCAGCAGCAACAGCAACAGCAGCAGAGCTGGGCGGGACGCCGCGGCGGCGACGGCCAGCGCAGCCAGGGCTGGAGCGGCGGCGATCGCCAGCGCGCCCAGAGCACCCAGAGCTGGAGCGGCGGCGGCGACCGCGACGCCTACCGGCGCCAGATCGAAGCGAGCCGTCAGGCCTCCGAGCGCAGCGCCGACCAGACGATCGGCGGCAATTACGCCCGCCAGGCCGAGCGCAACCAGCAGCGTTACGAGCAGCGCGTCCGCGAGGATCGCCGCGACGGACGCGACTGGAACCGCGACGGACGCAACGATTCGAACCGGGGCGAGCGCTACGGCGACCGCAGCTCCAGCCGCGACTGGAACCGCAGCTGGCGCAACGACAGCCGGTACGACTGGCAGCGCTACCGCTACTCCAACCGCAACATCTTCCGCGGCGGCGCTTATTATTCGCCCTACCGCAACTACAGCTACAACCGGCTGTCGATCGGCTTCATCCTCGATTCGCTGTTCTTCTCGGATCGCTACCGGATCGCCGATCCCTGGCAGTACCGGTTGCCGCCGGCGCCTTACGGTACCGAGTGGGTCCGTTATTATGACGACGTGCTTCTGGTCGACGTCTACAGCGGCGAGGTGATCGACGTTATCTACGACTTCTTCTGGTAGGAACGTCACACAACGAAAAGAGCCCGGGGTGCGCGAGCGCTCCGGGCTTTTCTCTTGTCAACGCCCTGGCGGGAAAGCAGTAAGGCGCCTTCCGACGAAGAGGTGACGAATGCGCCTTCTGCTCGCCCTGCTGAGCCTGTTCCTCGCCGTGCCGGCCGCGGCCGAAACGGTGGTCGTCCACGCCGGCCATCTCATCACCGACGCCTCGAAACCCGCCTCGGGCCCGTCGACGATCACCATCACCGACGGCCGGATCACGGCGATCGCCCCGGGGCTCAACCCGCCCCCGGCCGGCGCCCGGCTCGTCGACCTTTCGACCAAGACGGTGCTCCCGGGCCTGATCGACGCCCATGTCCACCTCACCGGAATGCCCGGCGAGCCGTTCTGGAACGAGGCGGTGAACTCCGAGGAGTGGAACACCCTCGTCGGCGCGCACAATGCGCTGGTCACCGCGCGGGCGGGGTTCACCACCGTCCGCGACCTCGGCTCGGGGCGACTCAACGGCTTCGCGCTTCGCCGGGCCATCGACCAGGGGCTGATCGCCGGCCCGCGGATGCTCGCCGCCGGCCAGGCGCTGTCGACCATCGGCGGCCATGGCGACGTCTCGGGCTTCCGCCCCGAGGTCGCCGCGGCGCTCGACGGCCACAATACCTGCACCGGCCCCGACGAATGCGCGGCCAAGGTCCGCGAGGCGGCCAAGCTCGGCGCCGACGTCATCAAGTTCCACGCCACCGGCGGAGTCCTGAGCCAGGGCGACAAGAGCCTCGGCCAGGCCTTCACCGACGCCGAGATGAAGGCGATCTGCGACACCGCCCATTCGCTCGGGCTCAAGGCCGCCGCCCACGCCCATGCCGACGCCGGAATCGCCGCGGCGGTGAGGGCGGGGGTCGATTCGATCGAGCACGGCACCTTCGCCAGCGCCGCCACCATCCGCCTGATGAAGGAGCGCGGCACCGTTCTGGTCCCGACCCTGATGGCCTTCACCGGCATTCGCGAGCGGCTCGGCAAGAACATCTACACGCCGATCGTCGAGGACAAGGTTCGGATGACGCTCGGCGAAGTCGGCAAGGCCGCTCGCCTCGCCCGGGCCGCCGGCGTGCCGATCGTGTTCGGGACCGATGCGGGCGTCTACGAGCACGGGCGCAACGCCGAGGAGTTCGGCCAGCTGGTCGACGTCGTCGGAATGAGCCCCGCCGAGGCCCTCGCTTCGGCGACCACCGGCGCCGCGAAGCTCCTCGGCCTGGAGAATGAGGTCGGCCGGATCGCGCCGGGCTATTCGGCCGACCTGATCGCGGTCGACGGCGATCCGCTCAGCAACGTGCGTGTGCTCGAGCATGTCGATTATGTGATGGTGAGGGGACACGAGATCCGATGAGCACGCGCCCCGCCGGCGATCCCGGCGCCCTCTACCGGATGCAGATCGGCACCGCCGTCCGCGAGCGGATGCTTCAGACGCCCAACGCCTTCAAGATCCCGGCTTTGGGCCTCGACATCTTCGTCGTTCGCGCCTTCCTCACGCCCGAGGAATGCCGGGACGTGATCGAGCTGATCGACAAGGACCGCGTACCCTCCGGACTGCTCTCGCCGAGCGCCGACCCCGATTTCCGGACCAGCGAGAGCTGCAATCTGAGGATCGAGGACAAGGCCAACCAGATGGTCGAGGCGAAGATCAGCCGGCTGACCGGGATCAATCCGAGCCACGGCGAGACCATCCAGGGCCAGCGCTACGCGGTCGGCCAGCAGTTCAAGCCCCACCACGATTTCTTCTATACCTCCGAGGCCTATTGGCCCGAGCAGGAGCGGACCGGCGGCCAGCGCACGTGGACGGCGATGATCTTCCTCAACGAGCCGGAGAGCGGCGGCCAGACCTTCTTCCCCAAGGCCAATGTCCGGGTGACCCCGCGCATCGGCAACCTCCTCCTCTGGAACAATCTCGACGAATACGGCCAGCCCAACATGTACTCGCTCCACACCGGCTGCCCGGTCGAAGCGGGGACGAAATATGTCATCACCAAATGGTATCGCGAGCGGCCGTGGGGCTGGTACGGCCAGAATGGCGTGACTCCGCAGGCGCCCTACTGACGATCCGAGGCAAAAGATGAAAACGACTTTCCTGTTCGCCGCCGCATCGCTCGCGGCCCTCTCCGCCTGCGCCTCGGCGCCGGCCGAGCCCGAGACTGCGGGCGCTTCCGCGCCGGCTATGCAAACGGAGGGTCAGAAGCTCGCCGCCCTCTTCCACGAGAGCGACGAGGCCGGTTTGCGGCGCAACCCGATCCAGGCGCTGTTCCGCGGCGACCAGCGCTATGCCGGCGAGTTCGGCGACTATATCACCGACGAATATGTCGCCGGCGAGAAGGCCGCGGCTGAGGCGGATCTCGCCGCGCTCGCCAGGATCGACCGGTCGAAGCTCTCCGCGGACGACCGAATCTCCTACGACGTCTTCAAGTGGCAGACGGAGCTGACTCTCAAGGGCTTCGATCCGGCGCTCGAAAAGACCTCGATAGAGCGGCCGATCGACCATTTCTCGGGCTTCCAGGTGTTCGTGCCGGACCTCAGCTCCGGCGAGGGCGCCGCGCCGTTCAAGACGGTCCAGGATTATCGCGACAATCTGAAGCGGCTCGACGGCTATATCGTCTATCTCGACCGCGCCATCGGCCGGATGCGCGAGGGCATGGCCGACGGAATCGTCAACCCCAAGCTGGTCATGAAGAACGTCGTCGACCAGCTCGACGCGATCATCGGCCAGGGAGTCGAGGGATCGACCTTCTACAAGCCGGTGACCAATTTCCCCGCGGACATTCCGGCGGCCGACCAGGCGACACTGAAGGCGGAATATGCGGCCTTCATCCGCGACCGGCTCAATCCGGCCCACGCTCGCCTCCGCGACTTCATCAGGAACGAATATCTCCCCAAGGCGCGCGACAGCGTCGGCCTGGGCGGGATGCCGGGCGGTGCCGCGCTCTACCGCTATCTGGTCGAATCCAACACGACGACCAACATGACGCCCGAGGAGATCCACCAGCTCGGGCTGAGCGAGGTCGACCGCATCCACGGCGAGATGGAGAAGGTCAAGAACGAGGTCGGCTTCAAGGGCGACCTTCACCAGTTCGCCGATTTCCTGAGGAGCGATCCGCGCTTCAAGCCCGCCACCGCGGCGGCCATGCGGGACGCCTTTCTCGACATCGACCGGCGGGTGGGGCTCGTCGTCGGCCGCGATTTCTCGGTGATCCCCAAGACCCCGCTCGAGATCCGCCCCGACCCGCCCTATCGCGAGAAGACGTCGGCCGGCGGCGAGTATCAGCAGGGGACTCCGGACGGCTCTCGGCCCGGCATCTTCTACTACAACAGCTACGACCTGCCGTCGCGCTACACCTGGGGCTACGAGACCCTGTTCCTCCACGAGGGGCGGCCCGGCCACCATTTCCAGATCAGCCTGGCGCAGGAGAATGAGTCGCTACCCGCCTTCCAGCGCTTCGGCGGCAACACCGCCTTCGTCGAGGGCTGGGCGCTCTATTCCGAGAGCCTCGGCTATGAGCTCGGCTTCTTCACCGATCCGTACCAGAATTACGGGCATCTCAACGACGAGATCCTGCGCGCGATGCGCCTCGTCGTCGACACCGGGATCCATTCGAAAGGCTGGGGCCGGGACCAGGCGATCAAGTACATGCTCGACAACAGCGCAATGAGCCCGACCGACGCCACCGCCGAGGTCGAGCGCTACATCGCCATTCCCGGCCAGGCGCTTGCCTACAAGGTCGGCCAGCTGACGATCCGAAGGCTCCGGACCCGGGCGGAGCAGGCGCTCGGGCCGAAGTTCGACATCAAGGAGTTCCACGCCCAGGTGCTGATGTCCGGCGCCCTGCCGATGAAGGTGCTGGAAGAGAAGATCGACGCCTGGATCGCGGCGAAGAGGTAAGGGACCGCGGCGGGCCGGGCTCAGCCGAGCCGCTCGTGCAGGAAACGAAGATAGAGGTCATGGGCGGCACGCGCGGCCGCCGCATTGGCCGGTAGCTCCCGCCTGTCGTAGAAAGCGTGGGTGGCGCCTTCATAGGCATGGACCTCGACCGGCGTGCCCGCCGAGCGCACCTCGTCGGCGAGACGCTCCACGTCCGCTCCCCGAACCGCATAATCGGCGGTACCGTAATGGATTTGCAGCGGCGTGCGCAGGCGCGCACCGACGTCGAGGAGATCGACGATAGGATCGGTCGGATGCTTGTATTGCGCGGGCAAGGCGGGCGGCCCGTAGAACGACACGACGGCGCCGATCGCCGGCGCCGACAGCGCGAGCCGAACCGCCTTTATCCCACCGCCGCAAAAGCCGACGATTCCGATCGGTCCTCGACTGACCGCGGACGAATGGCGAAGATAGGCAACGGCACCGAGCGACTCCTTCTGCACCTCCTGGAAGAAGGTCTCCGAAAGATAGCGTCGCGGCCCTGGCCGTCCGCTCGAAGTTGCTCTTCGGTGAGGCCGGGAATTCGCGAAAAGCATGCGACCGTCAGGGCGACGAAGCCCGCACCCGCCAGCTCGTCGGCGACCGCCTTGGTCCAGTGCGGCACGCCCAGCTCGGCGTGGAGGACAAGGACGGCGGGGTGCCGGCCGCGTTGCCGCGGTCTCGCGAGATAGCCCCGGGCCGTCCCCACCGGGGTTGGAAAGCTCATCTCCGCGCCGGTGCCGGGATTGGAGACGGCCGCAACCGCGTCCCGAGCCCCCATGCCGGAGAGACCGGCCGCTGCCGCTCCGATCAGGAATTCACGCCGCGCTGGCCTTCCACACTCATCGAACAGGCACATGCTACGTATGTAGCACCTGTAGATGCCGTTCGAACAGGACTTTCGTGTGCGCCGTAGGGTTCAGCCGAACGGTACGGTTTCGATCTCGGCCTTGTCGGGATAGAAAGCGAGATGGCCCGCGATTGCGGCCACGGCGGGGAAGGGCGTCTCGTAGCTCCACGCGACGTCGACGGGCCCGCCCGCGGCGCTGAAATAGGAGGCGTCGCCCTTGAACGGGCAGTGGCTGGCGGTCGCGCTCGGCGCGAGCCGGTCCATGTGGACGTCGGCGCGCGGGACGTAGAAGACCGGCGGCAGCGCGCCCTCCTCGAGCAGCAAGGCGTGGGCGGTGTCGGCGACGATCTCGCCGCCGACGCGCACCCTCACCCGTCCGCCGAACGGCGTTATCTCGATGGCGTGGGCGGGGCGGGTCATGGGACTGCATCCTCCGAATCGATCCAAACGGCCGGGCGGTTCTTGATCTCGGCCTTGACGAAGCTCGTCTCGTAGCGCCGGACGGCGGGATCGGCGCCGAAATGACGGTCGGCGAAGGCGTTGAACTCGCGCATGTTGCGGGTGACGACGAGGACGAGCAGGTCGAACGCGCCGGCGATGTTGAGCAGCAGCTGCACCTCGTTCGCCGCGGCCAGCCGGACCCTCAGCTCGGCGATTCCCCGCTCCTCGGCATGCTCGTGGACCTGGACCTGGACGACGGCGCGCAGCCGATCCGCCGTGAACGCGCTCGACAGGATGGCGGAGTCGGCGGCGATCAGCCCGTCCTCGCGAAGCGCCCGGACCCGCCTGGCGATCGCGGACGGCGAAAGCGCGACCTCGCGCGCCAGCGTCTCCGCCGTGGCGAGATTGTTCTGCTGCAGCAGGTTGAGCAGGTCGACGTCGAACCGGTCCAGTTTCCTGTTCATGCCGCCGGCGCCGCCTCCATTGCCGAATATTGGCACAGATCGGCCCGCAAAATCGCGCAAAAAGCGTGCGCGCCGAAGCATAACAGGGCACGCAATCGATCGTTTCCCGTGGGAGGTAAAATGCTTAGCTTTCGTACCGTAATCGCAATGGCTCTTCTCGCAAGCACCGCCGCCGCCGTCGCCCAGCCCGGGCCGCAGCCGCGTCCCGTGCAGGAGGCGCCCGACGTCGCCGTGACTCGCGACGAGGCGCGCGCCACCGCCGCCGAGCTCGCCGCCAAGCTCGAGCAACGCTACGTCTTCCCCGACGTCGCCAAGCGCTACGCGGACATGCTTCGGAGCAATGCCGAGAGCGGCGCCTATGACGGCTTCACCTCCGGCCGGGCGCTCGCCGAGCGGCTGACCGCCGACCTTCGCGCCGTCTCGCCCGACGCGCATCTGAGGGTCGGGTTGCGTCCACCCGGCGCCGGCCCGCGTCCGGCCGCCGCTTCGAGCGAGGCGCCGGCGACGCCGCGCCGCTTCCCCTGGGAACCGATTGAGGAAGCGCGGCAGATCGCGCCCGGAATCGCCTATATCCGCTTCAACGTCTTTCCCGGCGACGAGGCGACGGTGGCCGCGGTGAAGAAGTTCATGACGGACAATGCCGGCGCGAAGACGATCATCTTCGACAACCGGACCCATCATGGCGGCGGCCTCGCCGAGATGAACGCGATGTTCCCCTACCTGTTCGCCAAGCCGACGACACTGGTGACGATGGACACCCGAACTTCGGTCGCGCGCGAGGACGCCGGCGAGCCGGAGGAGCCGATGCTTCGCCTCGTTCCGACTACGGAGGACGTCGTCCGCCACGAGCATTATGTGAACCCGGACCCGACCGAGAAGCGCCTGTTCAAGGCCAAGGTGTTCGTGCTCACCTCCGGCGCGACGGCATCGGCGGCCGAGCATATGACCTTGTCGCTGAAGCGCACCCACCGCGCCACCATCATCGGCGAGCCCACCGCCGGCGCCGGCCATTATGGCGGAGTCCAGCGGATCGGCCACAAGTTCGGAGTCTTCATCCCGGTCGGCCGGACCTTCGATCCGGACACCGGCAAGGACTGGGAGGGCAGCGGAATCGATCCCGACGTCGCCGTCCCCGCCGCCGATGCGCTGACCGAGGCGCTGGTGAGAAGCGGCCTCCAGCGCGCCGAGGCGCAGCGTATCTCGGACGGGATCAAGCCCTCGGGCCCAATGACCCGCCGCAACCCGCGGCCGTCCTGAGCGGTTCCCCGGCGAAGGCCGGGGCCCAGCTTCACGAGCGGTAAGGCTGGGTCCCGGCCTTCGCCGGGAAGCAATGGTCAGGCCTCGGCCCGCAATGCCTCGGCGATCAGCCTGCGGCTGTTGTCGATGCCGTAGAGGGCGATGAAGCTGCCCATGCGCGGCCCCTGGCTGGTGCCGAGAAGGGTCTCGTAAATGGCCCGGAACCAGTCGCGCAGATTGTCGAAGCCGGCGCCTTTGCCGATCTCGTAGACCTGGGTCTGGATGTCCTCGGCGGAAGCGTCCTCCGGCATCAACGCAAGCGCGGCGTCGAGGGCGCGAAGGGCAGTCGCCTCGCGTTCATCCGGCGCGCGCCTGAGTAGTGAGCCGGCGACGAAGTCGCGGAAATAGGCGAGGGCGTGCCCGATCAGCGCGTCGAGCTCGGGATGGGTCTCGGGCGAGGCGTCGGGGGCGTAGCGCTTCACGAACCCCCAGAGCAGGTCCTTGTCGTCGGTCGAGGCGACTCCGACGAGGTTGAGCAGGAGCGCGAAGCTCAGCGGCATCCGCGCCGGCGGCACCTTCCCGGCATGGACGTGGTGGACCGGATTGCCGAGCTTCTGCTCGATCGGCTGGTTCGGATAGGCCGCGAGGAATTGCTGATATTCGTCGACCGCCTTGGGGATGATCCCCAAGCTCAGCTGCTTCGCCTTCCTCGGATCGCGATAGATGTAGAAGACGAGGCTCTCCTCCGGCGCGTAGGTCAGCCATTCGTCGATGGTGACTCCGTTGCCCTTGGTCTTCGAGATCTTCTCGCCATTCTCGTCGAGAAAGAGCTCGAAATTGAAGCCCTCGGGCGGGCGGGCGCCGAGGATGCGGGCGATCTTCGAGCTTTGGGTGACCGAATCGATCAGGTCCTTGCCCGACATCTCGTAATCGACCCCGAGCGCGGCCCAGCGCATCGCCCAGTCGACCTTCCATTGCAGCTTGGCGCCGCCGGCGAGGATCGACTGCTCGACCGACTGGCCGGTCGCCGGATCGGTGTAGCGGACGAGCCCGGCCTCGGCGTCCGCGACCTCGATCGGCACCTGCAGCACCTTGCCGCTTTCCGGGCTGATCGGGAGGACGGGCGAATAGGTAAGCCGCCGCGCCTCGCCGAGCGTGGGAAGCATCACCTCCATGATCGAGTCGTAGCGGCGGAGCACCTGCTTCAGGGTCTCGTCGAAACGCCCCGACGCGTAGCATTCGGAGGAGGCGAGGAACTCGTAGTCGAAGCCGAAGCGATCGAGAAACTGGCGAAGCAGATTGTTGTTGTGCGCGGCGTAGCTGTCATGGCCGCAGCCATAGGGATCGGGCACCCGGCTCAGCGGCTGATCGAGATGGGCGTGCATCATGTCCTGGTTGGGAACGCCGGGCGGGACCTTGCGCATCCCGTCCATGTCGTCCGAGAAAGCGATCAGCCGGCTCGGCCAGTCGACCATCTCCGCCAGGGCGTGGCGGACCATCAGGGTGCGGGCGACTTCCTGGAAGGTGCCGAGATGGGGAAGGCCGCTCGGCCCGTAGCCGGTCTCGAACACGATCTCGCCGGCGGGCGGGCCGTCCGGATAGCGCTTGAGCAGCTTGCGCGCCTCCTCGTAGGGCCAGCCCTTCGAAACCAGAGCGGCGGCGCGGATCGCTTCCTTCTCGTCCATTCCGGGCTCCTAGCGGAGGGCGGAGCCCTCTGCTAGCGTCGAGCGCCGTGCGGCCCGTCCCCGAATATAGCGGCGTCGACCGCGAGCGCTTCGAGCGGGAGATCGTCCCGGCGGGACGCCCCGCCGTCCTTCGCGGGCTGTGCTCGGACTGGCCGCTGGCCGGGCTGGAATGGGAGGCGCTCGCCGCCCGCCTGCGAAGCGCCGCCGGGCCCGAGCCGTTCGAAGCGTGGTTCGGAGCGCCGGAGATCGAAGGCCGATTCGGCTATTCGCCGGACTTCGAGGGCTTCAACCACGACCGCCGGCTGGCCACCGTCGACCAGCTGCTCGATCTCCTGCTCCGCCAGCGCGGCCACCCGCATCCCTTCTCAATCTATGCCGGCGCCATCCCGATCAGTCGGCACCTGCCCGGGCTGCTCGCCGACATCCCGATGCCGCTTCTCGATCCCGACCGCGAGAAGCTGGTCTCGCTGTGGCTCGGCAATCGCACCCGAACCGCCGCCCACTGGGACCTGCCGCAGAACCTCGCCTGCGTCGTCGCCGGCCGCCGCCGCTTCACCTTGTTCCCGACCGGGCAGGTCGCGAACCTCTATGTCGGGCCGCTCGACTTCACCCTCGCCGGCCAGCCGATCAGCCTCGTCGACCTGGAAGCGCCGGATCTCGAGCGCCATCCCCTGTTCCGCGAAGCGCTCGAAGCCGCCGAGACGGCGGAGCTCGGCCCCGGCGACGCGCTCTATCTGCCCAGCCTGTGGTGGCACGGCGTAGCCTCGCTCGACGAGCTCGGCGCGATGGTCAATTTCTGGTGGCGCGACGGCGAGCCGCCTTTGCTCACACCCCTGAACGCGCTCTATCACGCCGCGATCACGATGAAGGACCTCCCGCCGCGCGAGCTGGCGGCCTGGCGAACCCTGTTCGACTTCTACATCTTCCAGGACCAGGGCGACCCCGTGGTGCATCTGCCGCCGGAGGCCCGAGGCCTCCTCGGCCGGCGTACGCCCGAGCTGGTCGCCCGGGTCAAAGCGCTGCTCGCCCGCGCGCTCGGGCCCTAGCCAGGTCAAGGACCTGGAGTTCCTTTCCGGCGCAGAGGCAGCGACGCGCGCGAGCCCGTTTTGCTTTCGTTCCACATGCGCTATGTCCCCCTGATGGCTGACACCCCGCGTTCCGGTGCCGAGAAAACCGCGCTCCCGCCCGGGCTGGCGGACAAGGCCGGGGCGCTGGTCGACCCGGGCGAGGCAGTGCTCTGGGTCGGGTGCGGCGGGCGCGGATCGACCTTCGTCGCGCTCTGGCCGTTCCCCGCATTGCTGGTCCTGCTGCTTGCCTTGCTCGCGTGGCTGTGGCTGGCCTGGCATGGCCATCTCCCCGCTCCCCGCCCCGATCCCGGCAGCTCGCCGAATCAGCTCGTCGTGCCCGCGCCGGTCATCCTGGGGCTCTTCGCCGCGGCCTGTCTATGGAAGATAGTCCAGTTCGCGCATCGGGTCCTCATGGCGCCGTGGACCCTGTGGGTGCTGACGCCGCGGCGCCTCATCGTCCGGCTCGGTCCCCGTCGGGCCGACTTTCCGCTGGCTCAGGCCGATCGCGCGGTGGTGAGCGGCCCCTATGACCGCAGCACGCTGGCCCTTGAGACTGCCGGCGACCGCAGCCGCGGCTCGAGGGTGAGACCGTCCCTGTTCGGGGTCGTCAACGCCGACGCCGCGATGGAGGCTCTGGTACGCCTCGGAGTGCCGGTGAGCGACGAAAGAGCCGAAGACGAGCCTGAAAGCGATCCGTCCGCGATCCAGCCCGGCGAAAGCATCCGGTGGAGCGGGCGCCGGGGCTTCGGGGCGACCGGCGCCGACCGCCGGCTGATCCTCCTCATGGCCGCGCCGGCGCCGCTCCCTTTCCTCTGGGCCGTCTGGTTCGCCTGGTCGAAGGCCAGCTCGATGGAAACGACTTTTGCCAAGTACAGCGTGGGCGGCATCCTCCTGCTCGTGGCCTGTATTTACCTCGGACCCATGGCCTGGCTCGTCCTTGGTTACGCGCCGGCTTTCCTGGGCGACCTGTTCGTCGATATCTTCGGACGGCTCGTCGTCACCGACCGTCGCATCCTGTTCACCGCACCGCTCACGGGCGCCGTCCACCGCGACGTCCCGGCCGATCGCATAATCGAGGCCCTCCTGATCGATGTCGACGAACACGGCCGCGGCTATATCTGTTTGACTTTGAAAGCCGAGGATGGCGGAAAAGAGGAAACCGTGGATCTCTATTCCGTGCCCGACCCCGACTCTGCCCTCGACTCCATCGCGCGGCTGATCCCCGGCCCATGACCGGGATTCTCCCCTACCCCGCACTCCACGCCACCCATGGCGGCATCTGGCTGGCGACGCCCGACGGCGAGGTCAGGGGCGTCGGGCGGGGCGAGGCGATCGCCCGCGCGGCGGAGACTCCTTTGGTCATGCTCAACGCCCCGCTGATCGGCCAAAGGCTCGGCTATCCCGAGCTTTCCGGCCTCGACCTGCTCGAGCTGTTCGCCTTCGTCCATCCGGCGCGCTTCGCGGTTCCGACACCCAAGGGGCTGGCCGAGGCGCTGGGCCTGGAGCCGCCCGCCGCCGATGCCGAGGCGGCAGCGGCCTTGCTTCGCTCGGCCCAGGCTCTGCTGGCGACCCTCGCTACCGATTGGCCCGAGCGCGAGGGCGCCTGGGCGTCGGCGCAGGCGCTCGGCCGATTGCGATGGTCGTGGACTCCCGCCGTCGTCCAGCGGCTGCCGCGGCCTCAGCGCGACGAGCGCTGGCTCTTCTCGAAGCTGCCCGAATGGGAGGAAAGCGCGCCTCGGCCGGCGCCGCGAACGGTATCGGTCTCGCATGCGGAGGCGCTCGAGCGGCTGGAGCGTCTCGTCGGCCCCGGCGCGGAGGTCCGCGAAGGCCAGCGCGATTACGCCGTCGCCGCCGCGGGGGTCTTTGCCCCTCGGCCGGTGGAAGGACAGCCCAACCTCCTGCTCGCCGAGGCCGGCACCGGAATCGGCAAGACCCTGGGCTATCTCGCCCCCGCTTCCCTCTGGGCGGAGAGCGCGGACGGGGCGGTGTGGGTGTCGACCTTCACCAAGGCGCTCCAGCGCCAGCTCGACCGCGAAGGGCTGCGCCTGTTCCCGGACGCCGAGGAGCGCCGCCGCAAGGTCGTCGTCCGCAAGGGGAGGGAAAATTATCTCTGCCTGCTCAACCTCGAGGACGCCCTCCAGGGCGGGTTCGCCGGGCGGGCGGCGATCCTCGCCCAGCTTGTCGCGCGCTGGGCCGCCTACACGAGGGACGGCGACATGGTCGGCGGCGACCTTCCGGGCTGGCTTCCGAGCCTGTTCCGCCGCGCCGGCTCGACCGCCTTGACCGACCGCCGAGGCGAATGCGTCTATGCCGGCTGCCCGCATTACCGGAAATGCTTCATCGAGCGCTCGGTAAGGGCGAGCCAGGACGCCGACATCGTCATCGCCAACCATGCCCTGGTCATGGTCAATGCGGCGCGCGGCCGCGACGGCGGCAATCCCCCGACGAGGATCGTCTTCGACGAGGGCCATCACCTGTTCGAGGCGGCGGATTCGACCTTCGCCGCCGCCCTGACCGGGCAGGAGACGATCGAGCTCCGCCGCTGGATCACCGGCCCCGAAGGCAAATCGCGCGGACGCCGGCGCGGCCTCGCGGCGCGGCTGATGGACGTTGCTTCCTACGACGAAGCGGGGGCGCTCGCGCTCGACATGGCGATCCAGGCGGCCGGGCTGCTTCCGGGCGACGGCTGGCTCCAGCGCATAAGCGAAGGCGTGGCCTTCGGCCCGCTCGAGAAGCTGTTCGCGGCGGTGCGCGGGACGGTCTATGCGCGAGCCACCGCCCAGGACGCCGGCTACGGGATCGAGACCGAGATGGCCGAGCTCGACGGCGACATCGTCGCCGCGGCGGCGCCGGCGGTCGAGGCGCTGGAGCAGCTGATGCGGCCGCTGATGGCGCTCGCCAAGCGGCTCGAGGCGGTGATCGAGGACGCGCCCGACTGGCTCGACGCCCCCGCCCGGGCGCGCATCGAAGGGGCGATCGGCGGGCTCGCCTGGCGGACCCAGACCATCGGCGCCTGGGTCGCGCTTGCCGCCCGGATCGGCGGCCCGGCCGATCCCGATTTCGTCGACTGGCTGGCCCTCGACCGGATCGACGGCCGCGAGTTCGACATCGGCCTCCACCGCCGCTGGCTCGACCCGACCCGCCCCCTCGCCGAGACGGTGATCAAGCCGGCCCACAGCGTCGTCGTCACCTCGGCCACGCTTCGCGGCGCGGAGGGCTGGGAGAGCGCGGAGGCGCGAACCGGCGCGGCCCATGTCGGGAGCCCGGCGGGCCGGTTCGCCGCCCCCAGCCCGTTCGATTATGCCGCCCACAGCGAGGTCCTCATCGTCACCGACGTCAAGCGCGGCGACGTCGCCCAGCTCGCCGGCGCCTATTCGCGGCTGATCGAGGCGGCGGAAGGCGGGACGCTCGGCCTGTTCACCGCCATCCAGCGGCTCAAGGCCGTCCATGCCCGGATCGCCGACCGTCTCGCCCGGGCGGGCCTTCCGCTCTACGCCCAGCATGTCGACCCGATCGATACCGGCACGCTGGTCGACATCTTCCGCGACGATCCGCACGCCTCCCTGCTCGGCACCGACGCGCTGAGGGACGGGGTCGACGTCCCCGGCCATTCGCTTCGGCTGGTGGTGATGGAAGGCGTCCCCTGGCCGCGGCCGACCGTTCTTCACGCCGCCCGGCGCGCCGCCGGCGGGGGGACCGCCTATGACGACCGGGTCGTCCGCGCGCGTTTAGCCCAGGCTTTCGGCCGGCTGATCCGGCGCGACCAGGACCGCGGCGTCTTCGTGCTCCTCTCGGCGGCGACTCCAAGCCGGCTGCTCTCGGCCTTCCCGCCGGGCGCTCCCATCCGGCGCGTCGGCCTCGCCGAAGCGGTCGACCGGGTGCGCGCCCGGCTTTCAAGCGGCGCCGCTTTCGGGCATCAGCGCGACGAGGAGAGGCAGGCCCAAGACACGGCATGAAGATTCTGACCCTGCTGCGCCATGCCAAGTCCGGCTGGGACGATCCCGCCGGCCGCGACTTCGACCGGCCCTTGAACCCGCGCGGCCGGCGCGCCGCGCTCGCCGTGGGGCGCGAGATGAAAGCGCAGGGCCTCGCCTTCGACCTCCTCCTCGCCTCTCCCGCGCGCCGGGTCGTCGAGACGATCGAAGAAGTCGCCGCCGCCTTCGGACCGCTCGAGCCGCGTTACGATCAGCGCCTCTATCTGCCCTCCACCGAAACCCTGATCGAGATCGTCCGCGGCGCCCCCGACGACGTCGAGCGATTGCTTCTCGTCGGCCACAATCCGGGCCTGGAGGAGCTGGCGCTCCGCCTCGCCCGCCGCGACGGCCGCCTGCGCCGCGAGGTGGAGGCTAAGTATCCGACCGGGACGGTCGCGGAGATCGAGCTTCCGGCGGAACGCTGGGCGGAGGTTCGGGAGGGGTCGGGCGAGTTGGTCCGATTCATTCGCCCGAGAGACCTCGATCCGGAGCTGGGGCCGGAAGCGGAGTAACCGTTGCCTCCCCATGCGCAGCATGGGGAGGCAGGTTAGGCGTCGAGGGCTTCTGCTAGAAGCTGGCGGACGGCCTTGAGCTGATCCAGCGGAACGGCGGAGGGCGCGGTCGGCGGCGAGGAGGGCGCGGCCTGGGGCTGCGTCGGCTCGCCAGAGCCCCCGCCGGCAAGCAATTGCTGGACGCCGCGGATCGTATAGCCGTCATGGTTGAGCAGCTTGTGGATCCGGCGCGCGAGGGCGACGTCGGCGGGGCGGTAATAGCGGCGGTTGCCGGCGCGCTGGAGCGGCTTCAGCTGCGGGAAGCGGCTTTCCCAATAGCGCAGGATATGCTGCGGCACGTCGAGCTCGGACGCGAGCTCGCCGATCGTCCGGAAGGCGTCGTCGCTCTTGCCGGCGGCCACCGGCTCAGGACCTGCACTCATGACCGGAGGCGGTCGTGACGAGCTGGAATTTGTTGTCCGGCAAGGAGCTAGGAGGGAGCGATGCTGGACGCATCGTGACCGACGACGCGACGCCGTCCGGGCGGCAAATTCCAACCCGCCGCTTCGCGGTCGACCGGAGAAGCCGGCTGGGGGCGTCGAGCGCCGCGGACGGGTATCCTGACCCGCCCTTCGGCCCTCTCCTACCCAGCCGGCTTCTCCGGTCGATCACGGCCACCTCCGGTCAGTGCAGGTCCTAACCGCCCTTGGCGATCCGCTCGCGCATGATCTGGCTGGCGCGGAAGGTGAGGACGCGGCGGGGGGCGATCGGCACTTCGACGCCCGTCTTCGGATTGCGGCCCACGCGCTCGCCCTTGTCGCGAAGGATGAAGCTTCCGAAGCCGGATATCTTCACGTTCTGTCCCTCGGAGAGGGCATGGCACATATGATGGAGGATACGCTCCACGATGCCGGCCGATTCCGCTCGCGAAAGGCCGATCTCGCGATGGATGACATCGGCCAGGTCGGCGCGCGTCAAGGTACCGGCGTCCGTTCGCCTGATGGTTCCCGCGTCGGCCATTTGTTCTCCCCTCCCCCCGAGGTAATGAAAAACCATAGTCCAGCTTGTACTTAAGTGCAAACTGCCATTGCGGCGAACCGCCTTCAGTAACGGACGACCGCGGCGCCCCAGGTGAAGCCTCCGCCCATCGCCTCGAGCACGATGAGATCGCCGGCTTTGACCCGCCCGTCCTTCACCGCCGTGTCGAGCGCCAGCGGAACCGAGGCGGCGGAGGTATTGGCGTGCTGATCGACGGTCACGATTATTCGGTCCGGATCGAGACCCAATTTTTTCGCGGTGGCGTCGAGGATGCGCTTGTTGGCCTGGTGAGGGACGACCCAGTCGACCTCGTCGGCCGTGTGCCCGGCCGCTTCGAGCGTCTCGTTGAGCACGGCGGCGAGGTTCACCACGGCGTGGCGGAACACCTCCTTGCCCTTCATCCTCAGCTTGCCGACCGTTCCGGTGGTCGAGACTCCGCCGTCGACGAAGAGAAGGTCGTTGTGGCGGCCGTCGGCGTGGAGCCTGGTCGCAAGCACCCCCTTGTCCTGGGCGTCGACCGAATGGAGCAGGATCGCTCCGGCGCCGTCGCCGAACAGGACGCAGGTCGCCCGGTCCTCCCAGTCGAGGATCCGGCTGAACGTCTCCGAGCCGATCACCAGGGCATAGTTGGCCATCCCGCCCTTCAACATGTTGTCCGCGACCGACAGGGCATAGAGGAAGCCGGTGCAGACGGCGGCGACGTCGAAGGCGATGCAATCGTCGATTCCGAGCGCGGTCTGGACCCGGGTCGCGCTGGCCGGGAAGGTCTGATCCGGGGTCGCGGTCGCGAGGACGATGAGGCCGACGTCGCGGGCCGGCACGCCCGCCGCCGCCAGCGCCTTCTGGGCAGCCTCGGTGGCGAGCGTCGCCGTGGTCTCGCCGTCGGCGGCGATATGCCTCGCCTCGATCCCGGTGCGCTCGACGATCCATTCGTGCGTGGTCTCGACGCGCTCGGCGAGCTCGGCGTTGGTCACCCGCCTCGGCGGCAAGGCGGAGCCGGTTCCGACAATGACCGAGCGGCGGCTCACTTGGCGGCGACTGCCGCCCGGTGGGCGGCGATATTGTCGAGATCGTCGATGATCTTTCGGGTGAGGTCCTCGCGGACCATCCGCGCGGCGACCCGGATCGCGTTGGCGACGCCCTTTTCGGACGCGCTTCCGTGGCTCTTCACGATCAGCCCGTTGAGGCCGAGGAAGACCGCGCCATTATGGTTGTTGGGATCGAGATGGTGCTTCAAGAGCTCCGTCGCCGGCCTCGAGATGAGGAAGCCGATCTTGGAGCGGACCGAGCTCTGGAAGGCGCGGCGGAGAAGGTCGGTGACGAACCGCGCGGTGCCTTCGAGCGATTTCAGCGCGATGTTGCCGGAGAAACCGTCGGTCACGACGACGTCGACGTCGCCCCGCGAGAGCTTGTCGCCCTCGATGAAGCCGTCGAAGCGCATTCCCAGATAGTCGGCCTCGCGAAGGATCGAGGCGGCTTCCTTGAGCTCGTCCGTGCCCTTCAATTCCTCGGTGCCGATGTTGAGCAGCTGGACCCGCGGCTTGTCGAGATCGAGGACGACCCGCGCATAAGCGGCGCCCATCACCGCGAACTGGACGAGGTTCCTCGGGTCGCACTCGGTGTTCGCGCCGAGATCGAGCATGACGAGATCGTTGTCGCCGAGGGTGGGGAGGAGCGCGGCGAGCGCCGGCCGGTCGATTCCCGGCATCGTCCTCAGCGCCAGCTTGGACATCGCCATCAGTGCGCCAGTATTGCCGCCGGAGACCGCGGCATGGGCATCGCCCGCCTTCACCGCCGCGATGGCGAGGCCCATCGAGGTCGTCTTGGCGCGCCGAATCGCCTGGCTGGGCTTGTCGTCAGCGGTGATGACGTCTTCGGCGTGGACGATCTCGCAGACCGGCCCAAGCGCTTCGTGCTTGGCGATCTCCGCCCGCAGCGTCGCTTCGTCGCCGAACAGGAGGAAGGAGAGATCCTGGCGACGGCGCCAGGCGCGCGCGGCGCCTGCAAGCATCACCTCGGGCCCGACATCGCCGCCCATCGCGTCGATTGCGATCCGCGGCCCGCTGCCCACTCATCAATCTCCCGAAAGCCGTCGCCGGCGGTCTTACGCCTCGACCGGCCGGATTTCACGCCCGTTATAATGGCCGCAGGCGGCGCAGAGGTTATGCGGAAGCCTCAGCTCGCCGCAATTCGGGCATTCCTGGTAGTTGGCCGGCTTCAGCGCATGATGGCTGCGGCGCATGTTGCGCTTCGACGGCGATGTTTTTCTCTTGGGGACGGCCATCCTGGCACCTGTTCGTATCTAGGGTTCGTTGATGTGGCGAGCACATTGCCAATGGTCAACGGCGAAAGGGCCGCTGGCCGTGCGGCCGGGGTGCGCGCGTGAGCGGGCCGCCTATAGCGGATTTCCCTGCGGTTGCAAGCTTCGCCGGCGCGTGCGACCCCTTCGGCCAGACAGGGGAGGCAAGCCATGATTCTGCCGATCACGCTCACTATCGCCGGAGCCGCCGCATTGCTCAACATCTGGCTCGCCCGCCGGGTCGGCCAGCTGCGCATGGCCCACAAGATCTCGATCGGCGATGCCGGCAACGAGGCTCTGACCGCTCGGATGCGCGCCCAGGCCAATTTCATCGAATATACCCCGCTCTTCCTGATCCTCCTCGGCCTCGTCGAGCTGGCGATCGGATCGAAGCTGTGGCTGTGGATCGTCGCCGTGCTCTTCATCCTCGCCCGGATCCTCCATGCGATCGGAATGGACCGGCCGCAGCCCGACCGGCTGAGGCTTCGGATGATCGGCATCATGGCGACGTTGCTGCTTCTGCTCGGGCTCGCCGTCTACGCGATCGCCCTGCCCTATCTCCACCGCGGGCCGCCGCCGAGCGTCACCTTCGCGGCGTCATAGCCGCCGCAGGGATCAGCGACGGCGCAGCAGCTGGGCCACGGTCTTGCCCGCCGTCGACGTCTTGCCGGAACCCTTTGCGGCGTTCTCGCGCTCCAGAGCGTCGCGAATGTCCACGATCTCGTGATCGGTAAGGTGCTCGATCCCGATGAACTGGCCGCGCGCCCTGGGCACCGCCCGAACCAGCTCGTCCAGCTTGGCCTGCATCGCGGCGGCATCGCGATTCTGGCTGTTCTGGATGAGGAACACCATCAGGAAGGTTACGATCGTGGTCGCCGTGTTGACGACCAGCTGCCAGGTATCGGAGAAACGGAAGAGCGGGCCGGTCACGATCCAGACCAGGATCAGGCAAAGGGCAATGATGAAGATCAGCGGCTTTCCCGCCGCCATGGCGATGCGCGACGCGATCGTCGTAAAAACGCGTTCCATAGCGACGTCCTCCGTTCGTATCGGAGGTGCAACGCTTGCTTGGGATTATCGATGCGCCGAGCGCGCCAGCACCCGGTCGGCCACGAAAGGATTGCTCCTCCGCTCCTCGGCGAAGGTGCTCATCGGCCCGTGGCCGGGGACGAAATGTGTGTCTCCCCCGAGCGGCCAGAGCCGGCCGGTGATGGCGTCGAGCAGGTCCTGATGGTTGCCCATCGGGAAGTCGGTGCGCCCGATCGAGCCTCGGAAGAGGACGTCGCCGACGATCGCGAGCTTCGAGGGCGGATGGTGGAAGACGACATGCCCAGGCGTGTGGCCGGGGCAGTGATAGACGTCGAGGACGAGCTCGCCGACCGTCACCTGGTCGCCGTCGACCAGCCAGCGATCCGATTCGAACACCTTGCCGGTGATCCCGTAATTGCGCCCGTCGTCCTCGAGCCGGGCGATCCAGAAGCGGTCGTCCTCGTGCGGCCCCTCGATCTTCACGCCGAGCTCGTCCGCCAGGATCTTGGCCGAGCCGCAATGATCGATATGGCCGTGGGTGAGCAGGATCTTCTCCACGATCACCCCATGCTGCTTCGCCGCCGCCTTGAGCCGGTCGAGGTCGCCGCCCGGATCGGTGAAGGCGCCGCGCATCGTCTTCGTGCACCAAAGCAGCGTCGAATTCTGCTGGAGCGGAGTGACGGGGACGATGGTCGCCTGGAGCGGAGGTTGGGACATGGCCGGGAGATGGCGCGGGCGGCGCGAAGTTGCAACCGCGGCGACCGGGCCTCTAAGAGGCAGGCGTGACGACGCTCACCCACCTCCAGCGGCTCGAGGCCGAGGCAATCCATATCCTTCGCGAGGCGGTGGCGGAGTGCGAGCGGCCGGTGATGCTCTATTCGGCCGGCAAGGACAGCTCGGTCCTCCTCCACCTCGCCGTCAAGGCGTTCGCTCCGGCCAAGCCGCCTTGCCCGCTCCTCCACGTCGATACGATGTGGAAGTTCAAGGCGATGTACGAGTTGCGCGACCGGGCCGCGGCCGAGGCGGGGATGGAGCTGATCGTCCACCGCAATCCCGAAGCCGAGGCGCGCGGCATCAATCCGCTCGACCACGGCTCGGCGCTCCACACCCAGATGTGGAAGACGGACGGCCTCAAGCAGGCGCTGGGCCGCTACGGCTTCGACGCCGCGATCGGGGGTGCCCGCCGCGACGAGGAGAAAGTGCGGGCGAAGGAGCGGGTCTTCTCCTTCCGCTCCGCCGGCCATCGCTGGGATCCCAAGCGCCAGCGGCCCGAGCTTTGGCGGCTCTACAACGGCCGCAAGGCCAAGGGTGAGAGCTTCCGCGTCTTTCCGATGTCCAACTGGACCGAGCTCGACGTCTGGCAATATGTCGAAGCGGAAGGGATCGAGGTCTCCGAGCTCTATTTCGCCGCGCCGCGGCCGGTCATCGAGCGCGAGGGCACCCTGCTGATGGTCGACGACGAGCGGCTGAAGCCCGGCGACGGCGAGGAAGTTGAAGAGCGCTGGGTGCGGTTCCGGACCTTGGGCTGCTACCCGCTCTCCGGGGCGATGGAGAGCCGCGCCGCCACCGTCGCCGAGCTGATCGGGGAGATGCGCTCGGGCGGCCAGTCGGAGCGCCAGGGCCGGCTGATCGACCGCGACGGCACCGCCTCGATGGAGCGCAAGAAGCGGGAGGGCTATTTCTGATGCCCGGCCCCGAGAAGACGCTCCTTCGCCTCATCACCTGCGGCTCGGTCGACGACGGCAAGTCGACCCTTCTCGGGCGGCTGCTCTACGAGACCGGTTCTGCCTTCGAGGACGAGCTGGCGGCCTGCGGCGGCGATCTGTCGCGGCTGCTCGACGGACTCGAGGCCGAGCGCGAGCAGGGCATCACGATCGACGTCGCCTACCGTTTCTTCGCGACCGAGAAGCGCAAGTTCATCGTCGCCGACGCTCCCGGGCACGAGCAATATACCAGGAATCTCGTCACCGGCGCCTCAACCGCGGAAGCAGCTTTGGTGCTGGTCGACGCCCGAAAGGGCGTGCTCACCCAGACCCGCAGGCACACCTATCTGTGCCGGCTGCTCGGCCTTTCGAGCTTCGTCCTGCTGGTCAACAAGATGGACCAGGTCGGCTACGACCGCTCCGTCTTCGAGCGGATCGTCGCCGACTATGAGGGGCTGGTCGAGGACTTCACCGCCATCCCCGTCTCGGCGCTCGCCGGCGACAACATCGCTTCGTCCTCCGCCGTCATGCCCTGGTACGAGGGGCCGGCCCTCCTTCAACATCTCGAGGCGCTGCAGGGGGCGGAAGCCGACGAGGGGTTCGCCTTCGCAATGCCGGTGCAGTGGGTGGCCCGAGAGCCGCGCCGGAGCTTCGCCGGGCTGATCGTCGACGGCGAGGTGCGGCTCGGCGATCCGGTGCGGGTGCTGCCCGCCGGGACCCGCACCACGGTCGCGGGCATCCGGCTCGGCGAGGCGGAGCTCGATTCGGCGGGGCGCGGCCAATCGGTCATGCTCGCCTTCACCGACGAGGTCGACTGCTCGCGCGGCGACGTGATCGCGGCCGCCGGCTACCCGCCGCAGGTCGCCGACCAGTTCGAGGCGACCATCGTCTGGCTGAGCGGCGAGGAGCTGGTGGCCGGCCGCCAATATGTCCTCAAGCTCGCCAGCCAGAGCGCGCTGGCGACGATCCACACCCCGAAATACGAGATCGACGTCAATTCGTTCGAGCAGGTGCCGGCGCACGGGCTGCAGATGAACGGAATCGGGGTCGCCAACCTGTGGACCGACCGGCCTTTGGTCTTCGCGCCCTATGAGGACAATCGCGATCTCGGCGGCTTCATCCTGATCGAGCGGGTGACCAACGAGACGGTCGGCGCCGGCCTCATCCACCATGCCCTCCGCCGCTCGGCCAACATCCACCCGCAGGCGCTGGAGATGACCCGCGAGGCGCGGGCGGCGATGAAGGGGCAGAAGCCCAGGCTGCTCTGGTTCACCGGCCTGTCGGGCGCCGGCAAGTCGACCATCGCCAACCTCGTCGAGAAGAAGCTCCACGCGCTCGGCCGCCACACCTTCCTGCTCGACGGCGACAATGTCCGCCTCGGCCTCAACCGCGACCTCGGCTTCTCCGACGCCGACCGGGCCGAGAACGTCCGGCGGGTCGGCGAGACGGCCAAGCTGATGCTCGATGCCGGTCTGATCGTGCTCGCCGCCTTCATCAGCCCGTTCGCCGCCGAGCGAAGGATGGTTCGCGAGATGCTCGGCGAGGGCGAGTTCGTCGAGATATTCGTCGATGCGCCGCTTGCGGTCGCGGAGGAGCGCGACCCCAAGGGCCTCTACGCCAAGGCCCGCGACGGCCGCATCCCCAATTTCACCGGCATCGGCTCACCCTATGAGGCACCGGAGCGGGCCGATATCCGGATCGACACGACGGCGATGAGCGCCGAGGCGGCGGCCGCCGAGATCGTCAGGTGGCTTGAATCCTAGGCCTCGCTCACGGCGCCGCCGCATATTCGAACAGGCGGAACCGGTAGCGCTGCTGGGCTCGGATGTTGGCGGCGATCCTGCCATGGAGATTGTCGTCCCAGCGGCTCCAGCGATCGACGAAGTCGGCGGCCGCCTTGGCGTCGCCCGCTTCCTGGATGGCCATCACCTGCTTCAGGAGGTCGCGCACCGCGTCGGGGTAGCGGTCATAATCGATCGAAAGCTTCGAGCTCGCCGGATCGAAGGTCAGGACCTTGCGGTCGAGGAACCAGTTCCACTGCATCAGCTGCATCATGTTGTAGGGCTGCTCGCGTCTCGGCTTGTTGTTCTGGAGCGTCCTGAGGATCCCGCTGGCGTAGAGCGAGCGAAGCTGCTCGTCCGTATAATAGCCCCGCCGCCTCAGCTCCTTGGCGACGTAAAGTGAGACGAGGTCGGCCTTCATCTCCTCGAGCAGCGAGGCGTCGGGGCCGATCGCGTCGAGGGTGGCTCCGGCGGCGGTGAGGTCGGGGCCGAGATAGTGGCCGACCTCGTGCCACAGGGTCCGGTAGAAATTGCCGTCGGGAGTGAGGTGCGGGACGAAGGCGGGCTCGACCGCGGCGGCCCAGACGTCGTCCGAGCCTTTGAACAGGTCCGGATTGCGCATGATGTTGGCGCGAAGCAGGATGGTCGAGCCGTAGCGGGCGGCGAGATAGGCTTCGTTGGGAAGGTTGGTGGCGGTGTTGCCGCCGCGGGTCTGGCCGAAATCGGCGACGACGTCGTAGACCCCGACCGGAATGTCCTCGATGACCTTCTTGTGATGGTCGTAGGGGAGCGAATCCTCGAGCTCCTGCATGCCCTTCATCGCCGCCTTCAAGGCCGCGGATTCCGCGTTGCGGGTGGCGAGCAGGCTGAGGCCGTAGAAGGCACGGGTGCCGAGCAGCTCGTCGTCATAGGTCTCGTAGGCGCCGATCTGGGCGTTGAGGTTCCTGAAGCGGCCGGTGATCCAGGCGGCGTCGCCGGATTCATAGTCGTCGGAGAGGAGATCGCGGGCGCGGTTCCTGAGGTAGCGGGCGAACTGCCAGTCGCTCGGCTCGACCGCGTCGGCCGCCTCGTTGAGCAGGGCGTGGCTTCGCACCATCTCGTCGGCATAAGCGAGGGAATAAGGGACGGCGTAGAGCGTCGTCCGGTCGGGCCGCTTCGCCAGCGTCTCGATCCGGGCTTTGAGGCCGGGATGGAGCGTGTCGAGCACCGGATATTGGCGAAGTTTGGCGAGGTCGCGCTTGAGGACGGCGAGCTCGGCTCGGCGGACGACCGAGCGAAGGTCGGTGAGGCGCGCGCGCTCGCCCGGATGGGCAGCGACGAAGGCGTCGAACTCGGCCTTGGTGAGATCCCAGGGATAGACGTTCTTGCCCGGCGGCGCTTCGGGGACGGCGACGAAGGGCTCGCGCTTGTTCTCGAGCGTGATCGCTATCGGTCCCTGGTTGAGGCGGTAGATTGTGTAGAGCTGCCGGCCGAGCGGATCGGTGCGGCGGACGAGGACGGCCCGGGCGCTCAGCGCATCGCGGTGTCGCTGCGCCTCGTAGAGGTCCTGGAAGATACGGCCGACCTCGAGAAGCTTACCCACCGCGACCCGCTCGCCGGCGGAGAGATGGGCGAGCGAGGGGGCGAGGCGGATGGTCTGGGTCTTGTCGAGAATCGCCTGGGCCTGGGCGGGCGTCCATTCGCGCGCTGGGGCCGGCGCCTGAGCTTGAGCCGGCAAAGCGAGGGCGAGAAGCGCGGCCAGGAATCCGGGCAGGACCGCCAGTTTACAAAACGCCACGCGCACCCTCCGATCCATTCCGATTCGCGAGCATGACAGGCGAAGGCGATGTAGGAAAATGCTTTCTGGCGCCCTAAGCTGGCGGCGATGAAAGTCCTCACGCTGCTCATCGCGCTGACCAGCCTGGCCGCCTGCGCCACGGTCCCGGACCCATCTCCGCCCGCTGCCGGAAGCTATGCCTGGGCGACCTTCGATGCGAATGGGATCAGCCGTTCGGGAGCAGCCGGCCTCGCCGACCGGGCCACGGGCCGGGCGCTGACCATCGACGATCCGGTGCGGATCGCCTCGATCACCAAGCTCCACGTCGCGCTCGGCGTGATGAGGCTGGTCGAGCAGGGCAAGCTCGATCTCGACTCCGACGTCTCCGAGAAGCTCGGCTGGACGCTCCGCAACCCCGCTTTCCCCGACCGGCCGATCACGCTTAGGCTGCTGCTCTCGCACCGCTCCAGCCTGAGGGACGGGATCGACTACGCCTTGCCGCTCGACGCCGCCCTGCAAAAGGCGCTGGCGGCGCCCGAAGCCTGGGATTCGGAGCATCCGCCGGGGAGCTACTTCCGTTACTCCAATCTCGGCTTCCCGGTCGTCGCGGCGGTGATGGAAGCTTCGACGGGAGAGCGGTTCGACCGGCTGATGGACCGGCTGGTGCTCAAGCCGCTCGGTCTCGAAGCCTGCTTCAACTGGACGACCTGCTCCGATTCGACCGTGGCTCGGGCGGTGGTGCTCTACGCGCCCGACGGATCGGCGGTGAAGGACGATCTCCACGGCGCCCGCCCCGCCTGCCCGGTCGTGGCCGCGGCGGACGGAAGCTGCGACCTCGCGGCATACCGGCTCGCCACCAATGGCGCCGTCTTCTCGCCTCAGGGGGGCCTCCGGATCTCCGTGCGGGACCTCGCCAAGGTCGGGGCGATGCTGCTGCGCAAGGGCCGGCTGCCGGACGGAATCCGATTCCTCCGTGAAACGAGCCTCGCGGAAATGGAACGCCTGCACTGGCGCTTCGACGGGACGAACGGCGACACCGAGGAGGATTTCTACTGCGGCTACGGCCTCGCCGTTCAGATCCTCGCCCAATGCGCCCCGCACGACGATCCGTTCGGCGACGGCAAGCCGCGCCTCGGCCATGCCGGGGACGCCTACGGCCTTCGCTCCGGCCTGTGGATCGACCCCGCGACCGGGCGAGGCATCGCCTATTTCGCCACCGGCCTCGGCGACGATCCTGCGCGCGGGCGCTCTTCCTACCGGGCTATCGAGGAATGGCTCGCGGCGAAGGCGGGGCATTAGCCCGGATCTTCCGCCGTCCCGCGGTGCCAGCCGAACCGATGCGGTACCATCGCCTTTTTTCCACGCGCCCGCCGGTTCCCGTGACGACGGTCACGCAGCGCCGCCAAGGTCCAGCCTTAGGATCGCCATCGGCCGCGGAGGCCTGACTCCGCTAATCGATGGAGGATCTGTCATGGCTGGAAAGGCTCAGATGAGCGACAAGCAGATTCGCGAAGCCGTCGCTCGGGCGATGCTCGACGAATCCGAGGTGAGCGGCGCGGCGGCGGCGGCCGGCGGAAAGGCGGCGGCGGCCGGCGGCGCCGATCCGAAGAAGCTGTTCTGCGACAACTGGGACACGGTGAAGCAGGTGCTTCAGTTCTTGAAGCCCTTCCTGCCGAAGCTGCTCCGGGGATTCGTCGACGCCATCATCAAAGCGGGCGACGTGCTGAAGGGTATCATCTGCCACTGATCCCGGGCGGCGTAACGCGCTCGGAGGCCTTCACTCCCCCCGTGGGCTGCGAGGCCGCCGAGCCGTACGCCGGCGCTACCGCTTCCCGGAATCGCCGAGCAGATTGCGCTGCCAGAAGAGGAGGCTCGTCCAGAAGGCGTAATCCTGGTTGGCCTTCTTGGCGTAGCCGTGGCCCTCGTCCTGGGCGAGGAGGTGCCAGGCGGTGCCGCCGTTGCTTCGGACGGCCTTGACCACCTGCTCGGCCTCGGACGGCGGGACCCGGGGATCGTTGCCGCCGGTCTGCACCATCAGCGGCAGGCGAAGCTCCTTCACCCGGGTGAGCGGCGAGATGGCGAGCAGCTTCGCCCTCTGAACCGGATCGCGTTCGTCGCCATATTCGGCGCGCCTCAGGTCGCGGCGGTAGCTCTGGGTGTTCTCGAGGAAGGTGACCCAGTTGGAGATGGCGACGATGCAGTTGGCCGCCTTGAAGCGGTCGCCGAAGCGGATCGCGCTCGCGTAGCACATATAGCCGCCATAGCTTCCGCCGGTCTCGGCGAAGCGGGCGGGATCGAGCTTTGGATCGCGGGCGAGGACGTCGAGGAAGGCGCCGATGTCCTTCACCGAATTCTCG
Source organism: Allosphingosinicella sp. (assembly GCA_045811485.1). Lineage (GTDB taxonomy): Bacteria > Pseudomonadota > Alphaproteobacteria > Sphingomonadales > Sphingomonadaceae > Allosphingosinicella. The sequence continues at coordinate 107,383 of JBJMTX010000024.1, read as the reverse complement.
CGAAGGTCCGGCCCGTTGTCGAGCGCGACGAAGCGCTTGCCGAAGCCCGTCGAGCCTCGGACGTTGGGATAGAAGAGGGCGATTCCGAGCTCGTTCAAAAGATAGTTGTTGCGGCCGAGGAAGCCCGGGCGCGACTGGCCCTCGGGGCCGCCGTGGATGCTGAAGATGAGCGGGCGGCGACCCGGGAATTTGGCCGGATCGGGGCGGTAGAGGAAGCCCGAGACACGCTCGCCGTCGAAGCTGGTCGTCTCGACCAGCACCGGCTCGACGTTGCGGCCCGGATCGAGGCCGCCCGTCTCGCTCTCGGTCCAGCGGGTGACGGCGAGGGTCTTCGGATTGACGACATAGACGTCCGACGGCGAGCGCGCCGAGGCCATGGCGATGGCGATGTCCCCCCAGGGCGCGACCTCGAGGCCGCCCGCCGTTCCGACCGGAAGGCCGGCGACGGCGCGGCTCTTGCGGGTCCGGGTATCGAGCAGCTTGAGGCGGCTGATTCCCGCCTCGTTGACGACATAGGCGATGAACCGGCCGTCCTCGGAAATGTCGAAGCTCTCGACGTCCCAGCGCGTCTCGGGCGCGACCGGCGTGAATCGCCCCGTGGCCGGATCGAGGATCCCGAGGCGCTGGAAATCGCTGCCCTCGTCCGAGGTCACCCACAAGGTTCCGTCCGGCGCGAACTGGGTCGAGCCGTAGGAGATGGACTTTGAATGATCGCCGATCGGGGTCATCCGGCCGGTGGCGACGTCGACCCGATAGAGGTTCGTCTTGGCCACCGAGAGATATTCCGCCGCCACCGCGCTTCGGCCGTCGGGCGCGAAATCGGCGAGGCTCCAGCCCCCGCCCTTGACCTGGGCGAGCATCCGGTTGGTGGCCGGGTTGCGCGGATCGACGATGTAGATGTCGTTGTCGGTGCCGTTTCGGCGGGTGGAGGTGTAGGCGAGCCAGCGGCCGTCCTGGCTCCAATTGTCGAGGCTGTTTCGGCTCTTGCCGTCGGTGATCAGCTTCAGCCGGCCATCGTCCATCACGTAGAGCTGCCAGAACTCGCTTCCGCCGACGTCCTTCTGGATGACGAGCACGTCGCCCTTGCCACGGGCGTAGCTGGCGCCGGCGATGGCATCCTCCTCGAAGGTGACCTGGCGGCGCATTCCGAGCGGACTGGCGACCTCGTGGACCTGGGCCGTGTTGCCGAAGCGGGTGGTGATGACGAGCGCCCGGTTCGCCGGATTCCAGCCCTGAAGCCCGGCGGTCCGGAACTCCAGGTAGGGCCGGGTCCGCTCGGCGAGCTCGTCCGGGACGGCGGGGATCCCGTCGGCGACGATGGCGGCGGGCTTCTCGACGTCGGCGAGGGCGGGGGACGCGAAGAGGGAAGCGGCGGCGAGCAGGGCAAGGCGAAGGCGCATGAGGACTCCTCGGGCAGAAGGCGCAGGGACGCTAGGAGGGGTGGCAAGCGTCGGCAAGTCTCCGTCATGCCAGCGAAGGCTGGCACCCCAGGGGGTGAAAAGCGCCGCGGTCTTCAGCCGCTGGGGCAACGGTTACTCAGCACTCCACCACATTGACCGCCAAGCCGCCCAGGCTCGTCTCCTTGTAGCGCTCGTTCATGTCGAGGCCGGTCTTGCGCATCGTCTCGATCACCTGGTCGAGGCTGACGAGATGGTCGCCGGTGCCGACGAGGGCGAGCCGGCTGGCTTCGATGGCCTTGATCGCGCCGACCGCGTTGCGCTCGATGCAGGGGACCTGGACGAGGCCGCCGACGGGGTCGCAGGTGAGGCCGAGATTGTGCTCCATGCCGATCTCGGCGGCATTCTCGACCTGGCCGGGAGTTCCGCCAAGGGCGGCGGTGAGGCCCGCGGCGGCCATCGAGCAGGCGACCCCGACCTCGCCCTGGCAGCCGACCTCGGCGCCGGAGATGGACGCATTCTCCTTGAACAGCGAGCCGATGGCGGCGGCGGTGAGAAGGAAGGTGCGCACCCCATCGTCGTTCGAATGGGGGGTGAAGCGCTGATAGTAGCGAAGGATTGCGGGGACGATTCCGGCGGCGCCGTTGGTCGGGGCGGTGACGACCCGGCCGCCGGCGGCATTCTCCTCGTTGACCGCCAGCGCCCAGAGGTTGACCCAGTCGAGCACTGTCAGCGGATCCGAGAGGGTCCGCTCGGCGCGCTCGAGCAGGAGCTTGTGGAGCGCGGGGGCGCGGCGCTTCACCTTGAGGCCGCCAGGGAGGATTCCGTCGCGGCCGATGCCGCGATCGATGCATTGCGACATGGCGTCGGCGATCTCGGCGAGGCGGCGGTCGATCTCCTCGTCGGAGAGGGCGGCGCGCTCATTGGCGCGGGCGATCTCGGCGATGCTGAGCTTATCGCGATCGACGAGGGCGAGAAGCTCGTCCGCGCTTCGGTAATTATAGGGAATGTCCCAGAAGCCCTCGGGCGGGGCGTTGCGGGCGATCGCCGTCTCGTCGACGACGGCGCCGCCGCCGGTCGAATAGGAGACGGCGCTCTCGAGCGTCCCGCCCGCCGAGTCGAAGGCGGTGAAGCGCATTCCGTTGGAGTGATGCGGAAGCCGCTCGCGCTGCAGGAACTTGAGGTCGTTCGTCTCGTCGAAGGCGATCTCCCGCCGGCCGCCGAGCTGGAGGCGGCCGGACGCCCGGATCGCCTCGACGACCCTGTCGGCCGCGTCGGGGTCGAGCCGGTCGGGCCGCTCGCCGGAGAGGCCGAGGAGCACCGCCCGGTCGGTGGCGTGGCCCTTGCCGGTCAAAGCGAGCGAACCGTAGAGCTCGGCGAGCAGGCGATCGGTGCGCTCGATCAGGCCCTTTCGGCCAAGCGCCTCGACAAAGCGGCAGGCGGCCGTCATCGGACCCATGGTGTGGGAGCTCGACGGGCCGACCCCGATCTTGAAGAGGTCGAAGACGCTGGTGACCAAGCTGGACTCTCCTGACGCCGCGGCAGATGGGCCTCAAGCGCGCCCGTGGCAAGCCGGGGAGCCGTTCGTGCTGCTCGAGTTCGAAGGCGAGGCACGCCTTTACCGGCGCCCGGCGGAGGTCGTCGAGGCGCGCTCGCCGGGCGGGATCGTCTCAGCGCTTCGGCGGCTTCGGGGGCGGGAAGCGGCGGGATTCATCGGCTACGAGGCGGGGCATGCGCTCGAGCCGAAGCTCGCGCCCCTCGCCTCCGAGCCGGCGCCGGACGCCGCGCCGCTGCTCTGGTTCGGGCTGTTCGACGGCTGGGAGGAAGTCGATCCGGAGCGCTGGCTGCCCGATCCCTCGAGCGCCTGGGCGAGGCGGCCGAGGCCGCTGGTCGAGCGGGAGGCTCACGAGGCGGCGGTGGCGGCGGCGCTCGAGCATATCCGCGCCGGCGACATCTACCAGGCCAATCTGACCTTCCCGGCCGAGGTGGCGACGGCGGGCCATCCGCTCGCCCTCTACGCCGCGATAAGGCGGCGGGCGCGGGCCGGCTGGGGCGGGATCGTGTTCACCGGCCGGCACTGGCTGCTGTCCTTCTCGCCGGAGCTGTTCTTCACCCTGAGCGAGGGGCAGGTGACGGCCCGGCCGATGAAGGGGACGGCGGCGGCGGGAAGCGACCCTGAAAAGCTTCGCGCCGATCCCAAGCAGCGCGCGGAGAATCTGATGATCGTCGATCTTCTCCGCAACGACCTCTCGCGCGTGTCGAAGCCGGGCACGGTCGAGGTGCCGACTTTGTTCGAGGTCGAGACCTATCCGACCCTTCTCCAGATGACCTCGACCGTCACCGGCGAGCTCGAGCCAGGGCGCGACGCCATCGACCTCCTCGAGGCGATCTTCCCCTGCGGCTCGGTCACCGGAGCGCCCAAGATCCGGGCGATGGAGATCATCGCTACGCTCGAGCGGGAACAGCGGGGCCCCTATACCGGTAGTATCGGCAGGCTTGCGCCGGACGGCGAGGCCGCGTTCAATGTCGCCATCCGCACGCTTGGGATGCGGGATGGGGAGAATTTGGCGCGGATGGGCCTGGGCTCGGGAATCGTTGCGGACAGCGACCCGGCCGACGAATGGCGCGAATGCCTGGCGAAGGGAGATTTTGTGGCGACAGCGAGGCGCTTCGACCTGATCGAGACGATGCGCTTCGATCCCGAGGAGGGCATCAGCGCGCTCGACCGTCATCTCGCGCGGATGAAGCGCAGCGCCGAGGCGCTCGGCTTCGCCTTCGACCGCCACGATGCGAGGAACGAACTCCAGGCCGCGACCTTCTTCCTGAAGGCGCCGCGCCGGCTTCGGCTTCGCGCCTCGGCGAGCGGAGCGCTGGCGATCGAGGCCCGGGCGCTGCCCGAAATGCCGGACGGCCCGGTGGACGCGGCGCTGGCGCCGCTGCCGGTGGCGAGCGAGGACTTCCGGCTCCGCCACAAGACCAGCGACCGGGGGTTTTACGATGAGGCTCGGGAGCAAGCGGGGACGTTCGAGGTGGTGTTCGTCGACGAAGAGGGCTTCGTGACCGAGGGGAGCTTCACCAACGTCTTCGTCCAGCGCGAAGGCCGGCTTCTGACCCCACCCGCCCATCGGGGCCTGTTGCCGGGCGTGCTTCGCGAGGCGCTGATCGAGGAGGGACGGGCGGTTGAGGCTGAGCTTCGGGCCGAGGATCTGGATCGCGGCTTCTTGCTCGGTAACGCGGTGCGCGGTCTGATCGCGGCGAGGCTTAAGCCGCCAGCGGGAACCTGAGGAGCTTGTCGGCGACGGGGACGAGCGCTTCCGCTTTCGAGCCCACCGCGCGGACGATCTCCGGATGGCCCGCATCCAACCCACCGGTGAGCGAGCCGAAGGCGGGGAGGATGAGCTTGCGCTCCGTCGCGACGAAGCAGCGGCGGGAAACCTGGCGGCCGCGGTGGTGGATCCGGAGCTTGGGGTGGAAATGGCCGGACAGCTCGGGGCGCGCCTCGGCCGGATCGGCCTCGTGGCGGAGGAGGAGGCCGTCGACTTCCGCTTCCTGGACGATCGCTCCGCCGCAATGATCGGCGATCCCCGGGTCGTGATTGCCGGTGATCCAGGTCCAGCGGGTCGAGCCGGTCAGATCGGTGAGCAGAGCGCGGGCGCGCTCGGGAAGTCGGTCGCAGCCGTGGCGGTCGTGGAAGCTGTCGCCGAGGCACCAGATCTCGGCGGCGTCGCAGGAGGCCGCGAGCGCGGTCAGGTCCGACAGAGTGGCGATCGAATCGTAGGGCGGCAGCAGCTGGCCGAGGCGTGCGAACCAGCTCGCTTTCTCGAGATGGAGATCGGCGACGAGCAGGGCGCGGCGCGCCGGCCAGAAGAGCGCGCCCTGAGGCAGGGCCATCAGCTCATGACTACAGAACGAAAAGCGAACCATCGCGGTCCGCTATAAACGGCCGGCGGCAGGGTTCAAGCGGTCAGCGCGAGGCATTGGGGATAATCGAGGAATCGAGGGCCGGCGCCGGCGCGGGATGGGCGTCGAGCAGGCTCGGGGTTGTCGCGGCGACGAGGATCGCGCCGGCGACGAAGCCTTCGAGGACGAGCGCGAACGGATTGGCGAATTTCTTCAACATGCGAGTCAGGCTGCCCGGCCCCAGGTAAACGAAAGCTGAATCGCCCGGCGAGCCGTTGCATGCGCCGGGTGAACAGCGCCGGCGCCGGATTCGTCCGGCGCCGGCGGCGAGGGTCAGGCGGTCTCGACCTCGCGCTCGCGCGAGGATTCCGGCTCCTTGCCGGAGTCGATCGTCCGGGATTCGCCCGAGCCGATGTCGATCTTGCGCGGCTTCATCGCCTCGGGGATCTCGCGGACGAGATCGATCGAGAGCAGTCCGTCCTTCATGTCGGCGGCCTCGACCCGGACGAAATCGGCGAGCTCGAAGCGCCGCTCGAACGCCCGGGTGGCGATTCCCATGTGGAGGAAATTGCCGTCCTTGTTGCGATTCTCCGCCTTCCGGCCGGTGATGATCAGCATGTTCTGGCGGGCGGTGATGTCGATGTCCGCCGAGCTGAAGCCGGCGACGGCGAGCGTGATCCGGTAGCGGTCGTCGCTCATCTTCTCGATGTCGTAGGGCGGATAATTGTCGCCCTGCTCGGCGCGCGCGCTTTCGAGGAAGTCGAACAGCCGGTCGAAGCCGACGGTGGAACGGCGATAGGGGGTGAAATCGAAGCTTCTCATCTCAATGTCCTCTCGTTTGAGCAACAGATGAGAGGAGCATGGCAAAGAGCCCACGCTCCTCGCGAACAGGCCGGACACCATGAACGGGTCGCCCGGCGAGCGCGATTTAGGTGAGGATTTCAGGGGTTCAAGAGGCCCTATTTGCGCACATTCTCCTCCACCGCCGCAGCGAGCTCGGCGAGGGTGAAGGGCTTGCGGAGGACCGGGACATCGCCGCCGAGCGCCGAGTCGAGCGCACCGCTTTCGGCATAGCCGGTGACGAAGACGATCGGCAGGCCCGGATGGATCTCGCGCGCGGCTCGGGCGGCCTCGGCGCCATTCATCCCGGGCATCGCATAATCGATCAGGACGAGGTCCGGAGCCTCGTCGCGAAGGGTCTCGATCCCCGCCTCGCCGGAGGCGGCCGAGACCACCGTGCAGCCGAGCCCCTCGAGCGATTCGGCGAGGAAGGCGCGGACGTCGTCGTCGTCGTCCACCACCAGGATTCGCGCCTGCGCGGCGGCCCGCGGCGGGTGGGCGCCGGCGCCGGCCTCGATCGCCTCGCCGCCGGAGGGCGCCTCGACGGCGGGAAGAAGGATGTGGACGGAGGTGCCGCGCCCCTCCTCGCTCTCGATTCGCAGCGTGCCGCCCGCCTGCTGGGCGATTCCGTAGACTTGGGCGAGGCCGAGGCCGGTGCCCTTGCCGAGCGGCTTGGTCGAATAGAAAGGCTCGGCGGCGCGGGCGAGGACGTCGGCGCTCATCCCCTGGCCGGTGTCGGTGACGGTGATCCGGACGAACTCGCCGGCGGCATGGTCCGGCTCCTCGGCCAGCTCGACCCGGCCGGTGGAGATGGTGAGGGTTCCCCCTTCCGGCATGGCGTCACGGGCGTTGATGGCGAGGTTGAGGATCGCATTCTCGAGCTGGTTGGCGTCGCACAGGCCGTGGCCCGCCCCCGGGTCGAGCGTCGTCTCGACCCGGACGGCGGCGCCGATCGAATGGCGGAGCAGCCGCTGCATGGCGTCGATCACCTTGTTGACCGCGACCGGCGCCATGCTGATCCGCTGGATCCGCGAGAAAGCGAGGAGCTGGCCGGTCAGCTTCGCGCCGCGCCGGGTCGATTCGAGCGCGGTCTCGGCGATACGCTTCAACCGCGGCTCCTCGACCCGCGAGGCGATGAGCTCCAGGCCACCCATGATCGGGGTCAGCAAGTTGTTGAAATCGTGGGCGATCCCTCCGGTCAGCTGGCCGACCGCCTCCATCTTCTGCGCCTGGCGAAGCGCCTCCTCGGCGCGAAGCCGCTCGCCGACCTCGGCCTGGAGCCGGTCGAGCGCCGCGCTGAGATCGGCGGTCCGCTCGGCCACCCTTCGCTCGAGCGTGTCGTTGACCTCGCGAAGGGCAGCCTCGGCTTCCTTGAGGCCGGTGATGTCGTGGGCGACCCCGATGAAGCCGACATGCTCGCCCTTCGGCCCCCAGCGCGGCTGCGAGGTCGAACGGAGCCAGCGCCAGCCCGACCCGCTCTTGTAGCGCGCGACCAGGTCGAAGCGCTCGAGCGACGCTTCGCCGGCGAGCGATTCGGCGAGCGTTCGCGGAGCGTCCTCGGGATGGATGACGGTGCGCCAGTCGAAATTGACCGCCTCCTCGTAGCTGATCCCGAGAAACTCGACATAGGCGCGGTTGACGAAGCTCCGGGTCCGATCGAGCCGGGTCACCCACATCGGCACCGGCGCCGAATCGGCGATCAGCCGGAACCTCTCCTCGCTCTCGCGAAGCGCGAGCTCGGCGACGTAGCGCTCGGTGACGTCGTAGCCGTCGGCGAAGATTCCGCTGACCTTGCCCTCGGCATCGAGAATCGGCTGGAAGACGAAATCGAGCAGCCTCTGCTCGAGTGGCCCGCCGGGCCGGCGATCGAGCTCGATCGGCACCGCCCGGCCGGAAAAGGCCTCGCCGCTGGCGTAGACCTTGTCGAGAAGCTCGACGAGCCCCTGTCCCTCGACCTCGGGCACCGCCTCGCGGACCGGCCTGCCGATCAGCTCCCGGTCGCCGACCAGCTTCTGGTAGGACGCGTTCACCATCTCGTAGACGTGGTTGGGGCCGCGCACGACCGCCATGAAGCCCGGCGCTCGGTCGAACAGCTGCCTCAGCCGCTCGGTCTCGCCGACCCGGGCGCGCTCGGCCAGCACCTGCGCGGTCGTCTCGGTGCAGACGCAGAACATGCCCGCCGCAGCGCCATCGTCGCCGCGCAGCGGGCTGTAGGAGAAGGTGAACCAGGTATGCTCCTCGTAGCCCTTGCGGGTCATGGTCAGCGGCAGATTCTCGAAATAGGTCGCCTCGCCGGCGAGCGCCCGGTGGGCGAGCGGGCCGACATCGTCCCAGATCTCGGCCCAGATGTCCTCGAAGGCGTGGCCGAGCGCGTCGGGATGCTTGGCGCCCAGTATGTCCGCATAGGCGTCGTTGTAGAGGAAGCGAAGCTCCGGCCCCCAGGCGAGAAACATCGGGAATTTGGAGGAGAGCAGGATCCCGACCGCGGTCTTGAGCGCCTGCGGCCAACCCGCGGGCGGACCGAGCGGCGAAGCGCTCCAGTCGAACCGGCGCATCCGCTCGCCCATCTCGCCGCCGTCGGCGAGGAAGGACAGGCTTGCGGCGCTGTCCGCGCCTGCGGACGCCATGGACTCCATTGAAACTCCACCACGCGCGCGCCCTGCCGCGCGCCGCGAAACCTAGCCGCGCCCATCGGCTTGTGGAAGGGCCTGCGACTTGTCTATTCTGCGCGGCTCAAGGAGATCGGCCGATGTTCACCGACATGAAGCACGGCACCGCCGAGGATTGGGCGCATATCGCCGCCGAGCACGGCAAGCATATCAAGTCGACCGCCGCGCGCCAGATCATGGATTCGCTCGCCCGGCTCGAGGCGATCGAAGTCGGCTTCGCCGCCAACCAGCTCACCCACAGCCTGATGGCCGGTACCCTCGCCCGCCGCTCCGGCGCGAGCGACGAGGAGGTGGTGGCGGCGCTCTGCCACGATCTCGGCAAGCTCTTCTCGATCCCCAATCACGGAGCGATCGCGGCCGAGATGCTCAAGCCCTATGTGCGCGAGGACATCTACCACGCCGTCTACTGGCACCAGGAATTCCAGGGCCGCTATTATTTCGAGCATCTCGGCAAGGATCCCGAAGGGCGCGAGCGCTTCCGGGGCGAGCCCTGGTTCGGCTTCGCCGAGAAACTGGTCGACGAGTGGGACGGCCCCGCCTTCGATCCCGGCTTCGACGTCGACCCCCTGGAGAGCTTCGAGCCGGAGGTGACCCGCGTCTTCAGCCACCCGAGGGCGATGATCTGAGCGCCCTGCCCCACGAGGGGGTCCAGGTCCGCCTCGGCCTCTCGTCCATCCACGCCATCGGCGTCTTCGCGATCGAGCCGATCGCCGAGGGCGCGCATTTGTTCGAGAGCGACCGTTCCGGTTTGGTGTGGATCGACAAGGCGGCGCTCGAGGAGGCGGATGTCTCCGAGGAGGCGCGGCGGCTCTATCACGATTTCGGGATTTCGCGCGGCGGCCGGATCGGCTGCCCGCGCGACTTCAACAACCTGACTCCGGGCTGGTATCTCAACGAGCCGGCGGCCGGGGATGAGCCCAACGTGCGCGTCGACGGCGAGCTCAACTTCTTCGCCGCCCGCGACATCGCCCAAGGCGAGGAGCTCACCGTTCGCTACACCGATTTCAGCGACGTGCCTTAGCCCCCTCTCCCGCGAAAAGCGCGAGAGGAGTTTCTGTCCGGGAACCGCGCTCGTTCCCCCCGGTTCTCGCCGCCATGGCGATTCAACCCGTCCGCTGGCCCGCGCTCAAGGATCTGCGCGACGTCCTCGTCCGCACCTGGAAGGAGGCCGGGGACGACAATGTCGGTTTGCTCGCCGCCGGCGTCGCCTTCTACGCCTTCCTCGCCTTCGTGCCTCTGCTGGCGGCGACGGTTTTGGTCTACGGCCTTGCCGCCGAGCCGGCGACGGTCGCCGAGCATATCCGCAAATTGTTCGGAGTGCTGCCGCGCGACGCCGCCGCTCTGATCGGCGACCAGCTCAAGGCGATGACCGAATCGCCCGACGCCGCCAAGGGCTGGAGCCTCGTCGTCGCCATCGCGCTCGCCATCTACGGCGCAAGCAAGGGCTCGGGCGCGATCGTCACCGCGCTCAACATCGCCTATGAGGTGAAGGAGAGCCGTAGCTTCATCAAATCGACCCTCCTCTCGCTGGCGATGACCGTGGGCGCGCTGATCGTCCTGGTGATCGCCGCCGCGGGCATTTCGGTGATGGGCTGGGTCGAGACCCTGTTCCCCGGCTTCCCGGCCTGGGCGCATACGCTTCTGCAGGTCCTGTTCTGGGCGGTCGCGGTGGTGGCGGTCGGCTTCGGCCTCGCCGCCGTCTACCGCTTCGCGCCGAACCGGCCGGACGCGCCCTGGGTGTGGATCAGCCCCGGCTCGGCCGCCGCCACCCTGCTGTGGCTGGTCGCCAGCCTCGGCTTCGGCCTCTACGTCTCCCACTTCGGAAACTACAACGCGACCTACGGCTCATTGGGCGGAGTCGTGGTGTTCCTCACCTGGCTCTATCTCTCGGCCTACATCGTGCTCATGGGCGGAGAGATGAATTCCGAGCTGGAGCGCCAGCAGGCGGAGGAGGCGGGCCTGCCGTTCGGCGAGGAGGCCCGGGCAAAGGCACCGCCGCCCGAGCCGAAGCAGCCTGAGCAAGTCAGCTGGCCGATGGTGGCCGTGGGGCTGGCGCTTTCGCGTCTCCGCTAAGTTGGTTCCCGGCGAGGCCGGGACCCAGTCGTTCAGCCTGCGAGACTAGGCCCCGGCCTTCGCCGGCGAACGCTCAATCCAGCCGCATCGCCATCTCTACCAATCGCAATTAGTGCACTGTCACCGTATTGGTTGGCTAAAACGGTGACAGTGCACTCATTGCCGCCGCGAGCCGCTAGTCCAGCCGCATCGCCGTCTCCGCCAGGCTCTCGGCCTCGATCAGGATCTGGTCGTCGACCGTGCCCGCGGCCATCCGTTCGCGGCCGATGATGGTGAGGACGGGGACGGCCATCGGCGAGACCCGGTCGAGCTCGACGTGGAGCATGGTGCGCTGGGCGCGGTCGAGGAGGCGGGCGAGGCGGCCGACGTCGGTCATCTTCTCGCGCGCATCGGCCCAGGCCGCCTTCAAAAGCAGGTGGTCGGGCTCGTAGCGGCGAAGGACGTCGTAGATGAGGTCGGTCGAGAAGGTGACCTGCTTGCCGGTCTTGCGCTTGCCGGGATGGTGGCGCTCGACGAGGCCGCCGATCACCGCCACCTCGCGAAAGGCGCGCTTGAGGAGATGCGAGCCCTCGACCCAGTCGACGAACTCCTTCTCCAATATGTCGGCCGAGAAGAGCGCTCCGGGATCGGCGATCGGCTCGAGGCCGTAGCAGGCGAGCGCATAATCATTGGCGACGAAGCCGAGCGGCTTGAGCCCCGAGCTCTCCATCCGCCGCGTGATCAGCATCCCGAGCGACTGGTGGGCGTTCCAGCCTTCGAAGCTGTAGGCGGCCATGTAGTGGACGCGCTCGTGCGGAAAGGTCTCGACGAGCAGCTGGTCGGGCGCCGGGATGGCGGAGCGATATTCCTGCACCCGAAGCCATTCGCGGACCGGATCGGGGAAACGCGGCCACTGGTCCCGGTCGAACAGGAAATTGCGGACCCGGTCGGCGAGGTTGGTGCTGATCGCGATACGGGCACCCATGTAGGTCGGGATCCGCGCCGATTTGGACGTCGCGTGGACGATGAGGTCGATTCCGTCGATCCGGTCGACCTCGAGCACCAGGCCCGAGAAGAAGAAGGTGTCGCCCGGGCTCAGCGTCTCGGCGAAATTATCCTCGACCGTTCCGAGCAGGCGGCCGCCGCGGAAGCGGACATAGTAAAGCGGCGTGTCGACGATGATGCCCGCATTCATCCGGTGCTGCTGGATGAAGCGGGGGTGCGAGACCCGCCAGATGCCGTCCTCGTCGCGGGTGATCCGCCGGTAGCGGTCGTAGGCGCGGAGCGAATAGCCGCCGCTCTCGATGAAGGCCAAGACGGCCTGGAACGCCTCCTCCCTCAGCGCGGCATAAGGCGCGGCGGAACGCACTTCCTCGATCAATTCGTCCTCGCGGAAGGGCGCGGCGCAGGCGACGGCCATGATGTGCTGGGCGAGGACGTCGAGAGCGCCGGGGCGGAAGGTCTCGGCGTCGAGCGCGCCTTCCTCGATCGCGTCGAGGGCGGCGCGGGCCTCGAGATATTCGAAGCGGTTGCCGGGCACGATGATGGCTTCGGACGGCTCGTCGAGCCGGTGGTTGGCACGGCCGATACGCTGCATCAGGCGCGAGCTGCCCTTGGGCGCGCCCATCTGGATGACGAGGTCGACATCGCCCCAGTCGACCCCGAGATCGAGGCTCGCCGTGCAGACGAGCGCGCGCAGGCGCCCCTCGGCGACGGCATTCTCGACCTTTCGCCGGGCCTCGAGGGCGAGCGAGCCGTGGTGGATGCCGATCGGCAGGTGGGTCTCGTTGACCGCCCACAGATCCTGGAAGATCAATTCGGCGAGCGAGCGCGTGTTGCAGAAGATGAGCGTCGTCCTGTGCGCCTCGATCTCGCGCATGACGCTGTGCGCCGCCCAGCGCCCGCTATGGCCCGCCCAGGGGATCTTGTCCTCCTCGGGAAGCATGATGGCGAGTCGGGCCGGGGCGCCCGGCTCCCCCTCGACCAGCTCGACCAGCTCGGCATCCGCGTCCGGCGCGAGCCAGCCCTGGAAGGCCTCGGGGTCGGAGACGGTGGCGCTGAGGCCGACCCGGCGAAGCCCTGGCGCGAGGGTCTGAAGCCGGGCGAGCGAGAGCGAGAGCAGGTCGCCGCGCTTGCCGGTGGCGAAGGCGTGGATCTCGTCGACGACGACGGTGCTCAAATTGCCGAACATCAAAACGCTGTCTTCGTGGCTGAGCAGCAGGCTGAGCGATTCCGGGGTGGTGAGCAGTATCTGCGGCGGCCGCGCCCGCTGCCTCGCCTTGCGGTCGGAAGGGGTGTCGCCGGTTCGGGTCTCGACCCGGATCGGGAGGTCCATCTCGGCGATGGGGTTGAGCAGGTTGCGCTGGACGTCGACGGCGAGCGCCTTGAGCGGCGAGATGTAAAGGGTGTGGAGACCGTCGGTCGGCGCCTCGATCAGCTCGACGATCGAGGGAAGGAATCCGGCCAGGGTCTTGCCGGCGCCGGTCGGCGCGACGAGCAGCGCGCTCCGCCCCGCCCGGGCGGCGGCGAGCATCTCGAGCTGGTGGCGGCGAGGCTGCCAGCCCTTGGCCGCGAACCAGTCGAGAATCGGCGGAGGAAGGTTCGTCATTCCGGACTTGATCCGGAACCCAGGAACACCGCCCCGCCCGAACCTTCAAGCACCGTGTTCATGGGTCCCGGCTTGCGCCGGGATGACATTACGCCTCTCCGTCATCCCTGCGCCGCTGCGCCTCCTCCTCGCGATAGACGTCTCGGGTGGCCTGCTCGCTCCGGTCGACCTCGCCGCGGCGGGCCTTGCGGTTCCTCAGCACGGCCCAGAGCAGGACCGCTGCCAGCAGGACCGGGAGGACGATGTCGATGATCGTCCAATTGCCTCCGCCCAGATCCATCGCCGTCGCTCCTTCTCATCGCCGCGTCTCGGCCTCATATAGCGCCGATGGCCCGTCTCGGTTCCTGGATCGAGCCTTTTCCGGAAGGCTTGTACATAAAGCCGGCCGACGCCTGGGTCGATCCGAACGTCCCCAAGCCGCGCGCGCTCGTCACCCACGGCCATGCCGACCATGCCCGCGGCGGCCACGGCGAGGTGTTCGCCACGCCCGAGACGCTGGGGATCATGGAATGCCGCTACGGGCCCCAGCCGGGCGGGCGGGCGACGGCCTATGGCGAGGTCGTCCGTTTCGGCGGAGTGGAGGCGAGCTTCGTCCCCGCCGGCCACGTCCTCGGCTCGGCCCAGATCGTCCTCGAATATGAAGGCGAGCGGGTGGTCGTCTCGGGCGACTACAAGCGCCGGCCGGACCCGACCTGCCCGCCGTTCGAGCCGGTGCCGTGCGACGTCTTCATCACCGAGGCGACCTTCGGCCTGCCCGTCTTCCGCCATCCGGAGACGGCGAGCGAGATCGACCGGCTGCTCGCCCGGCTCCACGAAAATCCGGATCGCTGCGTGCTCGTCGGCGCCTATGCGCTCGGCAAGGCGCAGCGGCTGATGAGCGAGCTGAGGTGCCGCGGCTATCGCGACCCCATCTACATCCACGGCGCCCTCCAGCGCCTGTGCGACCTCTATGTCGAGCACGGAGTCGATCTCGGCGAGCTCCGACCCGCGACCGGCGCCAAAAAGGAGGAGCTCAAGGGCAAGATCGTGGTCGCCCCGCCCGGCTGCCTCAACGACCGCTGGTCGCGGCGGCTTCCCGACCCGATCACGGCGATGGCCTCGGGCTGGATGCGAGTCCGCCAGCGCGCCCGCCAGCGCAACGTCGAGCTGCCCCTCATCGTCTCCGACCATGCCGACTGGGACGAGCTCACCACGACGATCGAGGAGCTGAAGCCCCGCGAAGTCTGGATCACCCACGGCCGCGAGGATGCGCTGATGCACTGGTGCATGACAAGGCAGATCAAGGCGCAGGAGCTGAATCTGGTCGGGCGGGAGGATGAGGACGATTGAACCCCTCTCCCTGTAGGGGAGAGGGAGGGGCCCGCGAACCGGGAGCTACGGGCCCTCACCCTGGTTCGCTTCGCGAACCTGTCCCTCTCCCCTAGAGGGAGAGGGGTTAGGCTAGGTCCACCAGCGACAGGAAGATCAGCGCCGCGACCGCCAAAATCCCCCACCGCACCGCCCGCTCGATCGCGAAATTGCCCGTGCGCGAAAGGATGAAGGCGCTGGTCGGCATGAGCAGGATGAACAGGCCGAGGGTGAGCGCCGTGCCGGCCTTCCAGCCCAGCTCGAGCCCGCCCCAGATGGCGAGCGCGGCCCAGAGGATGCAGTAGAGCAGGGCCTCGGGGTAGATCTTGGGCATCAATGCGCCGCCTGCGGCCCGCGCTCGAGGCCGGAGAGGGCGAGCTGCGCGTCGATCTGGGCGACGAGGCGGTCGAGCCCGGCCTGGTCCTTGGCCTCGGCCCGGGCGACGAGGACGTCCTGGGTGTTGGAGGCGCGCAGAAGCCACCAGCCGTCGGCGGTATTGACCCGGGCGCCGTCGGTGCGGTCGACGTCCGCGCCCGATGCGCCGAGGCGCTCGAGCACTTCCTCGACGACCGGGAACTTGCGGCTCTCGTCGACCTGGAAGCGCATCTCCGGCGTGTTGACCATCGCCGGCATGGCCGAGCGCAGCTCGGTCAGCGAGCCGCCGAGGCGGCTGACGGCGGCGATCAGTCGAAGGGCGGCGTAGATGGCATCGTCGAAGCCGTACCAGAGGTGCTTGAAGAAGATGTGGCCGCTCATCTCACCGGCGAGCGGGGCCCCGGTCTCCTTCATCTTCGACTTGATCAGGCTGTGGCCGGTCTTCCACATCAGGGGCTTGCCGCCGAGCTCGGCGATCCGGTCGAACAAAGCCTGGCTCGCCTTGACGTCGGCGATGATGGTGGCACCGGGGACGGCTTCGAGCACCGGCTCGGCGAGGATCGAGAGGAGCTGGTCGCCCCAGACGACGCGGCCTTCCCCGTCGACCGCGCCGAGGCGGTCGGCGTCGCCGTCGAAGGCGACTCCGAAATCGAGCCCTTTGTCGCGGACCAGCCGCTTCAGGTCTTCGAGATTGGATTCGACGGTCGGATCGGGATGGTGGTTGGGGAAGCGGCCGTCCACTTCGGTGTAGAGGGTGAAATGCTCGCCGCGCAGCTTCTGCACCAACCGCTCGACCACCGGCCCGGCGGCGCCGTTGCCGCAGTCCCAGCCGATCCGGAAAGCGCTGCCGTCGAAGTCGCGAAGGAGCCGATCGACATAGCGGCCCATCACGTCTTCGTCGGTGACGGAACCGGAGCCCTGCTCCCAATCGGCAACCGCGGCCATCCGGCCCAATTCCTGGATTCGCTCGCCGAAGAAGGCGCCGTGCTGGAGCACCATCTTGAAGCCGTTGTAATTGCCCGGATTGTGGCTTCCGGTGATCATGATTCCGCCGTCCACGGGAAGCTCGGCTTCGGCGAAATAGAGCATCGGGGTGGGGCCGAGGCCGATCCGGACGACGTCGACTCCGCTCGCGGTCAGGCCCTCGAGCAGCGCCGCTTCGAGGCCGGGCGAGCTCTCCCGCCCGTCGCGCCCCACGGCGACCCGGCGTCCTCCGGCGCGCCGGACCAAGGTGCCGAAGGTGCGGCCGACGGCGGTCGCGTCCGCCTCGGCCAGAGTCTCCCCGTAAATCCCCCTGATGTCATATTCGCGCAGTGAAGTCGGGTGCAGTCGACGGCTCATTCGGGGCTCCGGCGGGGGTTCGGCCTCAAGACGCGCGAGGCGGCTTGCGGTTCATTTCGGCGAGCAGGGTGTCGCGCGCGGCGTTGACCCGGTGGGCGAGCTCGGCCGAGCCGCCCGCATCCGGGTGGACGCGCGCGATCAGCCGGCGGTGGGCGTCGCGAATCTCCTGGAGCGTGGCGCCTTCGCCGACCCCGAGCAGCCGCCGCGCATCCTCGGCCGGCATCGGCCGCGACGAGGGACGCTGGCGGCGCCAGGCGGCCCAGAGCAGGCTTCCAGCCATCAAAGCCGCGCCCGGGATCAGCTTCCCGGTGGTCAGCATGCGAAGCCCGAGCAGGAAAAGGACCGCCGCGACGAGATCCTCGTAGCTGAGGCCGCGAAGGCGCCCGCTCGCCCACGCCCAGAACAAAGCTCCCGCGGCGAGGAGGATGAGAGGACCCATGGTCAGCCGGCGAGGGCGGCCGAGCGCGCCGGGTTCGAATCCCCCGGCTGCGGCAAGGCGAATCCGGCGATCATCTCGCGAAGCTCCTGTCGCGCGGCGATATGGGCGATCCCGACCTCGCCGAGATGGGGGAGATCGAGAAGGGTGAGGCCCTTGGGGAAGAGCTCGCGGTAGATGACCCGCTCGCCGAGGCCGGGAATGACCCGGAAGCCGACCCGGCGCGACAGCTCGCCCAGCGCATCGCCGACGCGGCGCATGTTGCGCGCCTCGATATGCTGCATCCGGTTCCTGAGCACGACCCAGTCGACGCTCGCGCCATGGGTCTTGGCGCGCTGGGTGCGGCTGTTCCAGACCAGCTCGGCATAGAAGCTGGGACGGCGGACCCGGTAGGTCTCCGCGTCGACCTGACCGATCAGGTCGAGATCGACGAAGCTGTCGTTGATCGGGGTGACGAGGGTGTCGGCGCGGATCATCGCGGCGCGCGCGTGCGGATCGTCGCGGCCGGGCGTGTCGACGACGATGATCTCGACGTCGGCGGAGAGGCGGTCGAGCTGAGCCTCGATCGTCTCGCTTTTGTCGGGATCGAACGTCTCGTAGGCGGGCATGACGAGGTCGACTCCGAGCCGCTTCACCGTCTCGGCACGGTTGTCGAGATAGCGGCCGAGCGTTCGCTGGCGGGTGTCGAGATCGAGCGCCGCGACCCGGCGCCCGGCGGCGGCGAGCGCGACGGCGCTGTGAACCGCCGTGGTCGACTTGCCGGTGCCGCCCTTCTCGTTGGCGAATACGATGAAATGCGGCGACGCCATCTGCTACCCTTGATTCTGCTTCCCGCCCCCCGCAAGGGCGTCGCCCAAGCTGATATCGGAGGCATCAACAGGGTGCAAATTGTCCGTGACCTGGAAGCGCTGAGGCGGGCGGTCGCCGAGCTTCGCAAGGACGGCGGCCGAATCGCCTTCGTTCCCACCATGGGCGCGCTCCATGCCGGCCACATGGCGCTGGTCGCCGAGGCTCGGCGGTGGGCCGACCATGTCGCCGCCTCGATCTTCGTCAACCCGACCCAGTTCGCCCCGAACGAGGACCTGTCCACCTATCCCAGGCGAGAGGCCGGCGACGCTCGAATGCTCGAGGAGGAAGGCTGCGAGCTTCTCTGGGCGCCGGACGTCGCCGCCATGTATCCGGACGGCCCCGGCATCACGGTCCGCGCCGGAAGCCTCGGTGAAGGGCTCGACGGCGCCGCCCGCCCCGGCCATTTCGACGGGGTCGCGACCGTGGTGTCGCGCCTTTTCGACCAGGTCCGCCCCGACATCGCGCTCTTCGGAGAGAAGGATTACCAGCAGCTCGCCGTCATCCGGCAGATGGTCCGCGACCTCGGCCTCGGGATCGAGATTGTCGGAGTGCCCACCCAGCGCGACGCCGACGGCCTCGCCCTCTCCTCGCGCAACGCCTATCTGTCGGAGGAGGAGCGCCAGGCGGCCCGGGCCCTTCCGCGGACGCTGGGCGAGGCGGCCTCGGCGATCCGGGACGGCGCCGCGGTGGACGCCGCTCTGACCACGGCCCGCGAACGCCTCGCCAAAGCCGGCTTCGAACCGATCGACTATGTCGCTCTCTGCGATTCGGAGACGCTTGCGCCGGTGATGGCGCTCGATCGACCGGCCCGCCTGCTCGCGGCCGCCCGGATCGGCCGGACCCGCCTCATCGACAATCTGGCGGTGGAGCCTTCGTCCTAGCCCCGTCATTGCGAGCGCAGCGAAGCAATCCAGTGCGGCCTCCGAGTCAGCTCTGGATTGCCGCGTCGCTTCGCTCCTCGCAATGACGTGGTAATTTCGGCGTTAACCATTTCTTCGGGATCGTCCGCGCAAACCTGTCGTCGACACGCAAGCAACAGGGGCATGTCAGATGGGTAACAGCCTGAAATCCGCCGCCTTCCTGATCGAGAGCCGGCTCGCCGAGGCCGCGATGGGCGATTGTGACGCGCTCTACGAGCTTGGCATCGCTTACTCGACCGGTACGCACGGCCTCGAGGTCGACCTCATCGAGGCGCACAAATGGTTCAATCTCGCCGCTTTGAATGGCAGCGAGCGCGGCCAGGAATGCCGGGCCGAGATCGCCGAGGAGATGACGGCGCGCGAGATCGCCGAAGCCCAGCGCCAGGCCCGCGCCTGGCTCTCCGACACGGGGATCAGGCGGGCGGCCTGAGCCGTAGGGGCTTGTCCTTCGATACGCCGCTTCGACTTCGGCGAAGCCGAAGTTTATCCTGAGCGCCGCCGCAGGCGGCGTCGAAGGGCTCAGCGGCTACTCAGGATGAGCGGTCTGGTACCTCCCCGCTCATGCTGAGTAGGCATTGAGCGAAGTCGAAATGCCGTATCGAAGCATCACTTCGCCGGCATCCCGTCCTTATATTTCTCGAACCACGCCATGATCGCCGCCGCCTTGGCCGCCGCCTGCGAAGGCCGCGCCGCAATCCCGCCGTGGCTTGCGCCGGGGACCTTGACCAGGGCGGTCGGCACGCCCCGCAATTGCAGCGCCGTATAATATTGCTCGGCCTCGCTGGCCGGGGTCCGGTAATCCTCGCTTCCGACCACCACCAGGGTGGGGGTCTTCACATTCCCCACCAGCGACAGCGGCGAGCGGGCCCAGAAATTCTGCTGGTCCTCCCACGGGAACTTGCCGAACCAGTAGCGCGAGAAGAAGGCCGGACCG
The DNA here is from genome assembly GCA_045811485.1 of Allosphingosinicella sp. Classification (GTDB taxonomy): domain Bacteria; phylum Pseudomonadota; class Alphaproteobacteria; order Sphingomonadales; family Sphingomonadaceae; genus Allosphingosinicella. The sequence continues at coordinate 87,715 of JBJMTX010000024.1, read as the reverse complement.
TCCGCGGTCAGGGCGAAGCTCGTCCAGTCGATCACCGGCTTCTGGGTCGCGGCCGCCTTGAAGCGGTCGGTCTTGCCGACGATCCAGGCGGTGAGGACGCCGCCGCCCGAGCCTCCGGTGACGTAGAGATGGTCGGGATCGGCATAGCCGCCGGCGATCGCGGCATCGACCGCGGCGATGAGGTCGTCATAATCCTTGCCGGGATAAGCGTGGTGGATGAGGTTGGCGAACTCCTCGCCGTATGAGGTCGAGCCGCGCGGGTTGACCGAAAGCACCGCATAGCCGCCGGCGGCGTAGAGCTGGTCGTCGGTCGAGAACCACGGGCCGTAGGCGGCGAACGGGCCGCCGTGGATTTCGAGGATCAACGGCACGCGCTGGCCCTCGGCGCGATTGGGCGGAAGCGTCAGCCAGGCGTCGATCGGCCGGCTGTCGTGCGCGGTGACGGCGAGATGGCGGACCTCGCCGAGGCGCTTGCCGTCGAGCAGCTCGGCGTTGAGCCGGGTGAGCTGGCGCTTCGCTCCGCCGCGGAAGAGGGCGACGTCCGGCGGCCGCGTGGCGCTTCCGCTCGACGCGGCGATCGCGCCGTCGCGGGCGACGCTGAAGCTTCCGCCGGTATAGGGCCGGTCGAGCCCGGCGCCGCTCAGCCCTTCGGCGACGGTCCGGAACGAGCCGTCGAGGCCGACGCGGGCGACCTTGCGATAGCCCTTGTCCTCATAGGCAACGTAGATCGAGCGGCCGTCCGCCGCCCAGACCGGCGAATCGACGCTCCGGTCGAGCGAGGCGGTGAGGGCGCGCGGACTGCCGCCGTTGCGGTCCATGACGTAGAGGACGTTGTTCTCGTAGCTTCGCTCCCTGTCGTCGAAGCCGGTATAGGCGATCAGCCGCCCGTCCGGGGAGACGACGGGCCCGTCGTCCGGCCCGTTGCGGCTGGTGAGGGCGCGTATGTCGCCGCTGGCGACGTCGAGCGCGTAGACTTCGCTGTTATTGCCCTCGAGCGCCCAATTGGGCGAGCGGTTGCTGCTGAACAAAAGGGTCCGGCCGTCGGGCGTCCAGCTCAGCGGGCCGTTGTCGTGGAGCGAGCCGAAGCTAAGCTGGCGGGGCGCGCCGCCGTCCGCGGCGACGAGGAAGATGTGGCTGAAGCCGGGCTTGAGATACCCTTCGTCGTCGGTCCGGTAGGTGACGTCGCTATGGATCTCGAGCGGCGGCGCCCATTGCGCGCCCTCGGGCTTGGGCGGCAGGGCGCCGAGCGTCATTCCGTCGCCGGGGACGAACATGGTGTAGGCGATCTGGCGGCCGTCGGGCGACCAGGCGAGGCTCGACGGGGCGGTCGGAAGGCCGGTGATCCGGACCGATTCGCCGCTGGCGAGCCAGCGAACGAAGAGCTGGGCCGCGCCGCCCTCGGCGGTCGAGATGTAGGCGAGCCGCCTGCCGTCGGGCGACCAGCGCGGCTGGCTGTGGGCGCCGGGGCCGGCGGCGAGCGGCGCCTGCTCGCCGGTGCGGGTGTCGACCAGCCAGATCGACGGGCGCACGCGATCGGTCATGATGTCGCCGGAGCGGCGGACATAGGCGATCTTCGTCCCGTCCGGGCTGATCTGCGGATCGCTCGCCGCCTCGAGCGAGAACAGGTCGCGCGCCTCGAAGGTGCGGGACGGGCCGTCGGCGGCCAAAGCGGACGGCGCGGCGGCGAGCAGAAGCAGGACGGCAAAGGCTTGGCGGATCATCGGGCCTTCTCCCAGGTGAGTCGTCTGCCCTCATCCCTTGCGGAACGGCGTCATCTCGGCAAGCTCCCCGATCTCCCGCGCCACCGCCCGGCGCTCGCCCGCGAGGAAATCGGCGACGGCGGCCCGGAAGTTGGGATCGGGAATATAGTGGGCCGACCAGGTCGGCACGGGCTCGTAGCCGCGGGCGAGCTTATGAGGGCCTTGAGCGCCCGCCTCGACCCGCTTCAGGCCGAGCGCGATCGCGGCGTCGATGGCCTGGTAATAGCAGATCTCGAAATGGAGGTGCGGCACATCCTCGACCGCGCCCCAATAGCGGCCGTAGAGCGCGTCGGCGCCGATCAGGTTGAGCGCTCCGGCGATCGGACGGCCGTCCCTCAGAGCGAAGATGAGCAGCACCCGCTCCGCCATTCGCTCGCCGAGCAGGGTGAAGAATCTGCGGGTGAGGTAGGGGCGGCCCCATTTGCGCGAGCCGGTATCCTGGTAGAAGGCCCAGAAGGCGTCCCAATGCGCCTCGGTGATGGCGGCGCCGGTGAGATGCTCGACGGTCAGGCCCTCGAGCGCCGCGGCCCGTTCCTTGCGGATCGCCTTTCGCTTGCGCGAGGCGAGGACGGCGAGGAAATCCTCGAAGCCGGCATAGCCCTGATTGTGCCAGTGGAACTGGCTGTCGATCCGGGTCAGCCAGCCGGCGCGCTCGAACAGCGCCACCTCCTCGGCGGCGATGAAGGTGGCGTGGGCGGAGGAAAGTTCGTGCTGGCGGACGACCGCCTCGGCCGCGGCGATCAGGCCGAGGGCGAGATCCTCGCGGTCGGTCAGCAGCCTTCGCCCGGGCACCGGCGTGAAGGGACGGCGATCTGGAGCTTGGGATAATAATCGCCGCCGGCCCGCTCCCAGGCCGCCGCCCAGCCATGGTCGAACACATATTCGCCCTGGCTGTGGCTCTTGAGCCAGGCGGGCATGACGGCGGCGGCGCGGCCGTCGTCGCCGTCGATCGCGATCGGCACCGGTTGCCAGCCGGTGCGCGCGGTCGCGCTGCCCGATTCCTCCAAAGCGGAGAGGAAGGCGTGGCTGAGAAAGGGATCGTCGGTTCCGGCGCAGCGGTCCCACTCGTCCCGGTCGAATGAAGCGACGCCGCGGCCGAGCCGCGCCACGATCTCGCTCACAGGGAGGGCGCCTCGAAAATGGCCTGATCCGCGTGGGCGTTGGCGTTCGCCCAATCCGCCTCGGTGCGAACCGTCCAGGTGTAGACGGAAAGGCCCCGCGCCCGAGCCGCCGCGGCGAAGCGCGAGGGCAGGTCGCGAACGTCATAGGCGAGGAAATCGGCCCGGGAGCGCCACAAGGCGAGCCGGCGCTCGATCCGACCGCGAAGCCCGCGCTTGCCATGCTCGGTCACGACGAGCCCGCGATGGACGCGCGGGGCATGGCGGGCGAACCAGGCGCCGACCTCGGGGTTGAACGACATCACGCCGACCGGGCCCCGATAAGCTTGCAGCGCCTCGGCGACGGCGGCGCATAAGCGGGAAGCGCGGCGATCGCGCGACTTGACCTCGATGAGCAGAGGCACACGTTCGTCGACCATCTCCAGCGCCTGCGAGAGGCGCGGCATCACCTCGTCGACGACGTAGAGCCGGATCGCCTGCAGCTCGGCGGCGGTCCGCTCGACGAGCGGGCCGCGCTCGATGGTCAGCCGGTCGAGGTCGTAATCGTGGAAGACCATGGCCTGGCCGTCGGCGCTGAGCTGGACGTCGAGCTCGACCCCATAGCCTTGGGCGACCGCCGCCGCGATCGCTCCGCCGCTATTCTCGACGAGCGCGCTGCCGTGGAGCCCGCGATGCGCGAACGGGACGGCGCCGAGCCGCTCGAGCTCAGAGCGCCTTGATCTGGACGACGGCATCGATCTCGACCGCGGCCCCCAGCGGAAGGGTGGGCACGCCGACGGCGGCGCGGGCATGGCGGCCGGCCTCGCCGAACACGTCCTGCATCAGCTCGGACGCGCCGTTGGCGACCTTGGGCTGGTCCGTGAAGCTGCCGGCGCTGTTGACGAACACCCCGAGCTTGACGATCCGCTCGACCCTCTCGAGCCCCACCGCCTTTTCGATCTGCGCGAGCAGCATCAGCCCGCAGGCCCGAGCGGCGCGGACCCCGAATTCGAGATCGCGATCCTCGCCGACCCGGCCGGTGAGGAGCTCACCGCCTTCGAAGGAGACCTGGCCGGAGATGTGGAGAAGATCCCCGGCGAGCACGGTCGGCACATAGGCCGCGACGGGCGCGGCGGGGGCGGGCAGCTCGATTCCGAGTTCGGCAAGGCGGGAGGCGACGGTCATGGCGAGGGCGTAAGCACCCGCCGCCCCCAACGGTCAAGCGCCGCAGTAAAAAGGGGACAGTCCCCTTTTAGAAACCGCCCCGCTGCACAGAAAAAGGGGATTGTCCCCTTTTTCTGTCAATTCTCCTCCCGCGCCACCTGGAATCCCGCGAAGCTCTGGCTGACCGGCATCAGCTCGACGACGTTGATGTTGAGGTGGGGCGGCAAGGTAGCGACCCAGAAGATCGTCTCGGCGATGTCCTCGGCGGTCATCGGATTGACTCCGCGATAGAGGGCGTCGGAGGCGGCCTGGTCGCCGCCGTTGCGGACGAGGGTGAATTCGGTCTCGGCCATGCCCGGCTCGATCGAGGTCACCCGAACTCCGGTGCCGTGGAGGTCGGAACGAAGGTCGAGAGAGAATTGGCTGACGAAGGCCTTGGTGCCGCCATAGACCGCGCCGCCGCGATAGGGATAGGTGGCCGCCACCGAGCTCAGGTTGACGATCGCGCCCTTGCGCTCGATCAAGCTCGGCAGGAGCGCCCGGGTGAGGATGACGAGGCCGGTGACGTTGGTCTCGATCGCCTGAAGCGCCGGATCGAGCCGCGAGTCCTGGAGCGGCTCGAGCGGCGGGGCGAGGCCGGCATTGTTGAGCAGGAGGTCGATCTCGCGGAACCCTTCCGGAAGCGACTCGGGCGCGCGGGCGAGCGCGTCGCGGTCGGTCATGTCGAGCTCGAGCGGAAGGAAGTCGCCGCCGATCTCGTCGGCGAGGCCCGCAAGCCGCTCCCGGCGGCGGCCGGTTCCGACCACCCGCCAGCCGGCGGCGGCGAAGCGGCGCGCGGCGGCGGCGCCGAAGCCCGCCGTCGCACCGGTGATGAAGGCCGTCTTCGTCATCCCTTCAGTGTCTCCTCGAACAGATTGAGCATCGCCGCCCAGGACCGCCGGTCGGCCGCCTCGTCATAGGCGAAGCCGGCGAGGCCGAGCGCGTCGATGTCGGCATTGGTGAAGCTGTGGCCGACCCCGCCGTAGAGGTGGAGCTGCCAGTCGATCCCGGCGGCCGAGGCTTCGGCGAGGAAGGCGTCACGCTGGACTGCGGTGACGATCGGATCGTCGGCGCCGTGGCAGAGCAGCAGCCTGCCGCGAATCGCCTCATTCTCCTCCGGCGTGCCGGGCAGGAAGCCGCTGTGGAAGCCGGCGATGGCGCGCAGCGGCGCGCCCGTCCGGGCCAGCTCGATCGCCGCCCCGCCGCCCATGCAGTAGCCGATGGCGGCGAGCCGCTCCCGATCGACGTTCGCCTGGGCGGTCAGGATTTCGAGCGCCGCCGCGAGCCGGGCGCGGAGCAACGGCCGATCGCCCCGAAGCGCCTTGCCCAGCTCCATCGCCCGGACGAGGGGCGGGCTCTCCTCCCCGTACATGTCGAGCGCGAAGGCGACATAGCCGAGCTCCGCCAGCCGCAGGGCGCGGTCCTTGGTATGGCGCGCGAGGCCGCCGCCTTCGTGGGCAACGAGCACGCCCGGCGCCGACTTTCCGCCGGAACCGTCGGCGAGGTAGCCGGTGAGCGCGACTCCGTCCGCGGCCGCGTAGCCGATCGGGACGAGCCCGGTCATCCGGCGCTCAGCCGTTCGAGGATCCACGGCACTGCCTCGCCCCAATCGTCGATCCGGGCGTGGGCATGCGGGGCCGGGGGCGTGTGGGCGGCGAGGCGAGGCTCGGCGATCATGTGCAGGCGCCAGACCTGCGGCGCGTGAGTCGCGACCGATTCGTGGTGGACGGCGAGATCGTCGACGAAGACGGTCGCGCTCGGCCCCATCGCCTCGATCAGCTCGAGCACCGGCCGCCCCTTGCCGCCGCGGTTGCACAGCACCCGGTGGCGGATGTCGAACCGTTCGAGCTGCTCGACCCGCCCCGCTTCATATTCGTCGCCGATATTGGTGAGGACGACGATGTCGGCATGGTCGGCGATCCGCGCCAGCGCCTCGACCGCGCCGGGAACGACGTTCTGGCGGTGCATCTCGCCGGAGAAGAATTCGTCGAGCAGCGGCCAAACCCTTTCCGCCGCCACCGGCTCGCCATCCGGGCCGCGAAGGGCGTCCCGGAAGCCGGGCGCCGAGAGGTCGAAGCTGAGATCGTGCGCCTCGCCGACCCAGTCGGCGAAATGCGAGACCATGTGGAGCAGGACCTCGTCGCAATCGGTGACGAGCAAAGGCCGGCCGGTCACGGCTCGAGCCTTCGCCGAGCCTCGACCAGGGTCTCGGGCGTGACTCCGAGCGCGTCCGCGGCCGCCAGCAGATCGGGCTCGTGCGCTTCGAGGAAGCCCAGCGTGGCGGCGAGCAGCCCGGGCTCGGCGAGCCGCTCGCGAAGATTGGCCGGCGTGAGGCCGGTGATCGCGAGCAGGCGCTGGGCGCGGCTCTCCTCGCCGAGCGTCCAGCTCAAAGCGGAAAGCGCCAGCGCTTCCGCATCGCCTCGATTTGTGTCGTCGCGCCGCATCTTCTACAGATGCGCCGGTGGGACAAAAAATCCTCGTTGTCGAGGACAACGAACTCAACCTGAAGCTGTTTTGCGACCTGCTCCGCGCCCACGGCTATGCGGCCGAGCCGGTCCGCGACGGGCGCGAGGCGGTCGAGCGCGCCCGCGCCTTCCGGCCCGACCTCATCGTCATGGACATCCAGATGCCGCATGTCAGCGGGCTCGAGCTGATCGAGCAGCTGAAGGGCGACGAGGAGCTCAGGCGCACGCCGATCATGGCCGTCACGGCCTACGCCGCCAAGGGCGACGAGGAGCGGATCCGCGAAGCAGGCGCCGAAGGCTATGTGTCGAAGCCGATTTCGGTGGTCCGCTTCGTCGAGGCGGTTCGGGCCCTGATCGATCGCCCCCGGCCGGCGGAGGCGACCGCGCGCGTGACCCGCGCCTTCGCGGCGTCGCCCGTCGCCGTCTTCGACGCCTGGCTGGATGACGAGACGGCGGGCCGCTGGCTGTTCGCGACTCCCGACGGCGAGATGGTCCGGGTCAGCATCGATCCGCAGGTCGGCGGCCACTTCGAGATCGTCGAGCGGCGGGGCGGCGAGGATGTCCTCCACACCGGCACCTACGAGGCGATCGAACCGCCGGAACGGCTCGAATTCACTCTCCAGGTGCCCAAATATTCGCCGAGCTCAAGCCTCGTCAGAATTGCCATCGCGCCGATGGAGGGTGGGTCGCAATTGACCCTGAGCCAGAGCGTGCCCGAGGGATCGCCGGCGATCCCGGACAGGATCGAGCATGGCTGGGCGACCGTGCTCGAAGGGCTCGCCCGAACGCTCGAAGGAGAGGAAGGATGAGCTTTCGCGGAAGCTGCCATTGCGGCAAGCTGGCTTACACGGTCGACGAGGATCTTCCGACCAAGGCGATGGAATGCAATTGCTCGATCTGCCGGAGGAAGGGCGCGCTTCACCACTTCACCACCCCCGACAAGTTCCGCCGCGAGGCCTCCGACGAGGACATCGAAGTCTACACCTTCAACACCCACAACGTCCGCCACCAATTCTGCAGGACCTGCGGCTGCGCGCCCTTCGCGGACGGAACGGGGCCGAACGGACCGATGGTGGAGATCAATCTGAGGTGCGCGGAAGGGGTGGATTTCGACGCGCTGGAGATCACGAAGTTCGACGGGGCAAGCCTGTAAGCGGCATCACCCGTCATTCCCGCGAAAGCGGGAATCCAGTTCGGAGTCAGCGCTGGATTCCCGCGTTCGCGGGAATGACGGAGGGGGCGGTGCGACCCGCCAACGTCACTTAATTTTGGCTTCCTTGAACTCGACGTGCTTGCGCGCGACCGGGTCGTATTTGCGGAAGGTCATCTTCTCGGTGATGTTGCGGGGATTCTTCTTGGTCACGTAGAAGAAGCCGGTGTCGGCGGTGCTGACGAGCTTGATCTTGACCGTGGTCGGCTTGGCCATGACAGCCTCTCGAATTGGGGTTGCGTAAAAAATAAAAGCGGCGTCCCGCGCCGCTCAAATGCGCCGCCGCCTCTGCCGCGAAGCGGTGCGGCTGTCAAGGGCGAGGGGGCTTTAACGAAGCGGTAACCATAAGGGCGCATCGTCGCTTCGACGCAAGGCGGGGAGCGAAGGCGATGCGACCGGAAGCGGACGGAATGATGCTGGTCAGGGCCGAGCTGTGCGAACGGCTGGCCGGCCTGCAGGCGTCGAGGCGGCTCTCGGCGCGCGACTTCACCGACAATGTCGAAAGCCTCAAGCGGCTCGCCGAGGCCTATGGCCTGACCCCGGTCGTCCGCGTCGCCGAGGCGCTCGAGCGGGCCGTGGCAGAGGATCGCGGCGCCTGCCCGCGCGCCCTCTATCTCGGCCGGCTTCAGGACGCGATCGGCTGCGAGCGGATGGAGGAGGGCGCCGCCGAGGCCTTGCTCGCCTCCATCTCAGTCCGACTCGCCTGAGCCTTGGACGCCCTCCTCACCACATTCGTCGCCGCCGCTTTGGGCGAGTGGGGCGACAAGACCCAGTTCCTCGTCATCGCTCTGGCGATTCGCTACCGCCGACCGCTTCCGATCCTTGCCGGAATCTTCGTCGCGGCCTTGGCAAACAGCCTGATCGCGGCGTTCGGCGGAATCTTCGTCCACGACATGATCACGCTTCGCGCCATCTCGCTGCTGGTCGCGCTCGCGCTCGTCTTCGCCGGGGTGGCGGGGCTGATCCGGCCCACGCCCTACAAATCCGACGCCAGCTCGCGGGCCGGCCCCTTCCTCGTGGCCGCCGCCTCCTTTTTCGTCCTCGAGTTCGGCGACAAGACGCAGTTCCTGACCTTCGCTCTGGCGGCGCAATATGATTCCTTCCTTCTGGCGGCGGCGGGCGCGACGGCCGGCGTCATGGCGTCGAACCTCCCCGCCGCTCTGCTCGGTGAGGGGCTGGCGAAGGCGGTCCCGCTCAAGCCGCTCCGACTCGGCCTCGGCTTCTTCTTCCTCCTCGTCGGCCTCATCATTGCGGTGAACGCGCTTCGCCTCGTCTAGGGCCGAGCTCGATCAGCCACATATCGGGCCGGGCGCCGATGCGAAGCGGCACCAGGCTGGTCCCCAGGCCCGCCCCCACCACCAGAGTGCGGCCGCGCTCGCGGACGATCCCGCAGAGGAAGCGGTCGCCATAATCCGACGCGGTCGCCAGCGGCCCGATCCACGGCAGGACGATCTGCCCGCAATGGGTGTGGCCGGCGAGCATCAGCGAGACGTCGGCGGGCAGGTCCGCGAACGGATCCGGGCTGTGGCTGAGCAGCAGCTTCGCCCCCGGCAAAGCGCGCATTCGCGCGATCGTCCGTTCGAGAATCTGATGTCTGGTGAAGGGATCGTCGAGGCCGCCCAGCGCCAGCGGACCCACCTCGACCGCGTCATTGTCGAGCAGCCGGATGCCTGCTGCCGACAAGGCGCGGCGCGCTTGAGCGGCGTCGCGCCAGTGGTCGTGATTGCCGAGCACGGCGTAGCGGCCGAGCGGCGCATGGAGCGCTGCGAGGGGGCGAATCGCTTCGCTCAGCGAGTAGCGGCGGGTAGCGAGCTTCCTGTCGCTGGCGAAGTCGCCCGCGAGCAGCATCAGGTCCGGCTTGAGGGCGTTCATCTGCTCGACCAGCCGGGCGACCCGCGAGGGCGGCATGTCCGGCCCCACGACGTGGATGTCGGAGACGAGCAGAACGCGAAGGGGCCTTGCGCCGGACGGCCAGTCGGGAAGCGCGATCCGGGTCGTCCGAACCACCGGATCGGAGGTGGCGCTCCAATAGCCCAAAACGAGCAGCGCCGCCGCGGCGAAGAGCAGGACGAGCAGAAGGGCGCGGACCCACCTCATCTGCGCGCCCGCCGCGTCGGCGCGTGGAAGTCGGGATCCTTGCCGCCGACCCAGGCGATGAAGCGGGCCAGCGCCGGATGGCCGCGCAACGCGTCCGGGCTCGAATAGCCGGCGGCGAGCGCCTTGTTGTCGATCGCCCGGTGGATGGCTCGGTGGCATATCGGATGGACGGGCACCGTCTCGCGGCCGCCCCGGCTTTTCGGGAGGGGATGGTGCCACTCGACCCGCTCGCCGAGCGGGCGGCCGCACAGGAAGCAGGAGGGCGCCTCCCCGCTCACGCGGCGACGGCCTCCGCCTCCGGATAATCGGTATAGCCTTCCGGCCCCTGGCTGTACCAAGTGGCCATCTCGTCCGCCGCAAGCCCAATCCGGTTGAGCAGCCGTGCGGGCAGATCGGGATTTGAGATGAACGGCCGGCCGAAGCTGATCGCGTCGGCGCGCTCCTCGGCGAGCGCCGACTCGGCCCGCTCGAGGTCGAAATCGGAATTGAGGATGAGCGGCGCCGGGAAGACCTTCCGGATGGCCGGGGAGATGGGCGGAACGTCGGACTTGCCGAACGTCCCCTCCGGCCCGGGCTCGCGAAGCTCCAGGAAGGCGATTCCGATCTCGGCGAGGCCGGCCGCGGCCGCGGTGAACAGCGTCTCGGGGTCGCTGTCGTGGACGCCCTGGGTCTCGCTGTTCGGGGACAGGCGGACGGCGGTGCGCTCCGGCCCGACCATGTCGGCGATCGCCTGCGTCGCCTCCACCAGCAGCCGGATCCGGTTCTCGATCGGGCCGCCATATTCGTCGTCGCGAAAATTGGTCCCGTCGCGCAGGAACTGGTCGATCAGATAGCCATTGGCCGCGTGAAGCTGGACCCCGTCGAAGCCGGCGGCGATCGCGTAAGCGGCCGCGCGGGAATAATCGCCGAGCAGGCCTGGTATCTCGTCGAGCCGAAGCGGTCGTGCCTCGGCGTAGAGCTGGCGGCCCTCATAGGTGTGGGCCTTGTAGGGTGCGGTGGTGGCGGAAGCGGAGACGGGCGCCTCGCCGTCCAGGAAGCTCGGGTGCACGACCCGGCCCATGTGCCAGAGCTGGCAGAAGATGCGCCCACCGGCTTCGTGGACCGCCTCCACGACCGGTTTCCACGCCTCCATCTGCTCCTGGGTCCAGATTCCGGGCGCGTAGGGCCAGCCGAGGCCCTGGCGGCTCATTCCCGTGGCCTCGGTGATGATCAGGCCCGCGCCCGCGCGCTGGCGATAATATTCCACCATCAGCTCGGTCGGCACATGATCGCGAGCCGCGCGTCCGCGGGTGAGCGGCGCCATGACGATTCGGTTGGGGCAGAGGGTGGCGCCGAGCTGGATCGGTTCGAACAGGGTGGGCATCTACATTCCTTGACGGGGACGAGCGCGGACCCCTAGCGGGCCGAACGCGAAGATGCAGCAATATCGATCATCCTCCGCCGCGCGAACCGGCCGCTTCGCCTTTCCGGCGCTGATCGCGGGCAACCTCGTCCTCGCGCTCGGCCCGTGGATGGTTCGGCTTGCCGACGTCGGGCCGGTCGCGTCGGGCTTCTGGCGGGTCTCGCTGGCTCTGCCCTTCCTCTTCCTGCTCGCCTGGCGCCAGCAGTCGGGGCGCGAGATGCCCGCCTGGAGCCTCGTCGCGACGGTCGCGATCGGCGGCCTGTTCTTCGCCTCCGATCTCGCCGCCTGGCACGTCGGCATCGGGATGACCAAGCTCGCCAATGCCAGCCTGTTCGGAAACGCCTCGAGCTTCATCCTCGTCCTCTACGGCTTCGTCATGCTCCGCCGATTGCCGCGCAAGGTGCAGGCGCTCGCCCTCGCTTTCGCCGTCGCCGGCGCCGCTCTGCTGATGGGATCGAGCTATGAGATGTCGCCGAAGAACTTCACCGGCGACCTGTTCACGCTGGCGGCGGGCCTGCTCTACACGGGCTATCTGATCGCGGTCGACCGCGCCCGCAAGACGATGGCCCCGATGCCCGTGCTCGCCATCGCCAGCGCGGCCGCGGCCCTGCCCCTGCTCCTGCTAGCTCTGGCGCTCGGCCAGAAGGCCATGCCGGGCGACTGGACCCCGCTCCTCATCCTCTCCTTCGGAAGCCAGGTCGTCGGCCAGGGCCTGCTCGTCTACGCGGTCGGCTATCTCTCGCCGGTGGTCGTCGGCCTCGGCCTCCTCGCCCAGCCGGCGGCGGGCGCGGTGATCGGGCGGCTGGCCTATGGCGAGACGTTCAGCCTCGCCGACGGCATCGGAGCGGCGCTGATCGCGGTGGCGCTGGTGCTGATCAGGCTGCCGGAGAAAAACCCCTCTCCCTGAAGGGGAGAGGGACAGGCGCGACGCGCCAGGGTGAGGGCCTGCAGCATCGGCGGACTATGCCCTCACCCTCCCCCCGCTTCGCGGCGGGCCCCTCCCTCTCCCCTGCAGGGAGAGGGGTTTATCGTTGCATCCTTCCTCGCTCAGGATCATTGACTCCGCCATGGCCGACATCGCTCCGACCGAGATGTACCTCGACGAGCTGAGGATGGCGCTGGCGCCGCTCATTCCCGGCAATGCGGTGTTCGACGGCTGGGGGGACAAGGCGCTCAGCATGGCCGCGTCCGAGCTCGGCGTACCGGCCCCCCGCGCCCGGCTCGCCTTCCCCGGCGGGGCGACCGAGATGATCGACGCCTGGTTCGACGCGATCGACCGCGGCATGGCGACCGCCTTCCCGCTCGAGCGGATCGCGGCGATGAAGATCAGGAAGCGGATCCGCGAGCTGGTCATGTACCGGCTCGAGACGATCAACCCGCACAAGGAGGCGCTTCGCCGCGCGCTCGCAATCCTTGCCCAGCCGCAGAATCTGCCGCTCGCCGGCCGCCTGGGCTGGCGCGCTGCGGACCGGATGTGGCGGATCGCCGGCGACAAGGCGACCGACTTCAACCATTATTCGAAGCGCGCCATATTGATGGGCGTCTACGGCTCGACCAGCCTCGTCTATCTCGACGACGACAGCGAGGGCCTGGCCAAGACCCGCGCCTTCCTCGACCGGCGGATCGACGACGTCATGCGCTTCGAGAAGGTCAAGGCGCAGTGGCGCGGCAATCGCGACCGGCTTCCCTCGCTGAGCCGATTCCTCGGCCGGCTGCGCTACCCGGCGGTGTGACATGAAACCCGAACAAGCCGAACCCAAGCCCAAATGGCCGCTCTACGTCGGACTCTTCGTCTGGCTCGGAATGATCGCCACCGTCGCGCTCGCCTTCATCGAATCCTGGTGGGGCTGAGATGATCCGCCGGGTGGCGGAGATCGCGAGCTACCACGCGCACGTCTATTTCGATCCTGAGGCGCAGAAAGCCGACGCGCTCGCGATCCGCGAGGCGGCGGGCGAGCGGTTCGCGGTGCGGATGGGCACGGTCTGGGACCGTCCGGTCGGGCCGCACAGCATGGCGATGTACCAGATTGCCTTCGAACCCGCGCTGTTCGCGACTTTGGTGCCGTGGCTGATGCTCAACAATCGCGGCCTGTCGATCCTCATCCACCCCAACACCGCCAACCAGAAACGCGACCACCTGCTCGATGCCGTGTGGATCGGGGCGCCGCTGGCGCTGGACGGGGAGGTTCTGCCGGAAGACGGCGAAGCAGAGCTGGCGGGGGAGGTGAATACCGCGCCGATGGTGGCGCCGTAACCCCTCAGGGCTTATCCAGCGCCTCCATCGTCGCGATCATCGGGGGCTCGTCCTTCATCGACGCCGCCACCGCCTCGACCCGCTCCATCGCTCTCAGCAAATTGCCGCCGGCGAGCTTCGCCAGGTCGGCGTCGCTCCAGCCCCTGCGCGCCAGCTCGGCGAGCAGAGCGGGGTAGGTCTGGACCCCTTCCAGCCCCTTCGGCGCGAAGCCGTCGATTCCGTCGAAATCGGAGCCGATGCCGACATGGTCGTGGCCGGCGATCTGGACGATATGCTCGACATGGTCGGCGACCTCGGCGAGGGTCGCGTCGACCGCCGGATGGGCGGCGTCCCAGGCATCGAGCGCGGCTTTGCGGCGGTCGGGCTGGCCCGAATAGAGGTTCTTCAATCGCGCGTCCTCGGCGTCGCGAGCGGCGGAGCGCTCGCGCCAGGCGGTCGAGATGAAGCCCGGGAAGAAGTTCACCATCACCACGCCGCCGTTCGCCGGAAGCAGCTTCAGCACGTCGTCGGGGACGTTGCGGGGATGGTCCATCAGCGCGCGGGCGGAGGAATGGGAGAAGATGACCGGGGCCTTCGTCTCGGCCAGCGCGTCGCGCATCGTCTCGGCCGAGACGTGGCTCAGATCGACCATCATCCCGAGCCGGTTCATCTCGTGGACGATCGCCTTGCCGAACGGGGTGAGACCGTCGTGGACGGGATCGTCGGTCGCCGAATCGGCCCAGTCGTTGTTCTTCGAATGGCTGAGGGTCATGTAGCGCGCGCCGAGCGCGTAGAACTGGCGAAGCGCGGCGGGCGAGTTGCCGATCTGGTGGCCGCCCTCGACTCCGATCAGCGAGGCGATCCGGCCCGCTTTCTCGATGCGGCGGATGTCGGCGGCGGTCGACGCCATTTCGAGCTGCGCCGGATAGCGGGCGACCATGCGGTGGACGATGTCGATCTGCTCGAGCGTGACCCTGATCGCCTCGTCGCCCTTCATCTCGTTGGGGATCCAGACCGACCAGAATTGCGCCCCCATCCCGCCCGCCTTCATCCGCGGCAGATCGGTCTGCAGCCGGTCGGTCAGCCGCGAGGTATCGGCATTGAGGTCGAGCGGCTTTCGCCAGCTGTCATATTTGTCCCTTATCTCCCAAGGCAGATCGTTATGGCCGTCGATCACCGGCGTGGCCGCGAGCACGCGCGAGACCCGCTCTTCCGCAGTCTGCGCTCGCGGCTTTGCGCCGGCCGGCCCCGCGGCGAGAGCGGCGGCGAGGAGGATTGGCAGATAAGGCTTCATGTGGATTCCCCTTCGACTCCAGACTAGAGGCCGAACCGATCTTGCCAAGAATATTCGAACCCGCGCGACGAGCCTTGACACGAGAGTTAAGCTGTTGAGGATCCGCCGCTTTCCTGGAGAGGGACACGCATGCGCCTGCTCAAGACCCCGATTCTCTTCGCCGCGCTCGCCGGTGCGGCGATGACCGCCGCTTATGCCCAGGCCGATTCGGACGATCCCTATGTCTGGCTCGAGGACGTCTCCGCCCCGCGCTCGATGGAGTGGGTCAACGCCCATAATGCCAAGACCCAGGCGGTGCTCGAGGCGGATCCGCGCTACCAGACCTATTATAACGAAGCGCTCGAGATCGCCCAGGCGAGCGACCGGATCCCGCTCGGCCAGTTCCTCAACGGCGGCATCTACAATTTCTGGCAGGACGCCGACCATGTCCGCGGGATCTTCCGCCGGACCAGCCTGGCCGGCTACGAGGCGGCCCAGCCGGCCTGGGAGACGGTGCTCGATCTCGACGCGCTCGCCGCGTCCGAGAAGGCCAACTGGGTGTTCAAGGGCGTCAGCTGCGCGCGTCCCGCCGAGCGGCGCTGCCTGATCAGCCTGTCCGACGGCGGCGAGGACGCGGTGACCGTGCGCGAGATCGAGCTTCCCACCGGCAAGTTCGTCGAGGGCGGCTTCGTCCTTCCCAAGGGCAAGCAAAGGGTCGCCTGGGAGGATGAGAACACCCTTCTCGTCGCCCGCGAGTGGAATCCCGGCGAGCTCGGCCGGACCGGCTATCCCTATATCGTCAAGCGCCTGAAGCGCGGGCAGCCGCTCTCGGCGGCGACCGAGGTCTATCGGGCCGATCCGAAGGACGGCGGCTACGGGGTCACCCCCTATGTGCTTCGCGACGGCCAGAACCGTACCCTCGCGGTGCTCGACCGTCCGCTCGATACCTTCACCTCGGAGACCTACATACTCGGCCCGAAAGGCCCGCAGCGGGTCGCAATCCCGGCCAAGGCGAGCCTCAGCGACATGGTCGACGGCCGGGTCATCATCGAGACCCGCGAGGACTGGAGGCCGGCCGGAAGCGCGACGACCTTCCCCGCCGGCGCCTTGGTCTCGGTCGATCTCGCCCAGCTCAAGGCCGACCCCGCCCATCCCAGGCCGACCCTGATCTACGCGGCCGGCCCGCGCGAATCGATGCAGAGCGCTTCCGCCTCCAAGGGCGTCCTCATCGTCTCGATCCTCGACAATGTCCGCGGCCGGACCCTGCTGTTCACGCCGGGACCGAAAGGCACCTGGAAGCGCTCGTCGATTCAGCTGCCGGACAATTCGACCGTCGGCCTGGTCGATGCCAGCACCACCGACGACAAGGCCTTCCTCTCGGTCACCAGCTTCCTGACCCCGCCCTCGCTCTACTTCGCCGACGCCGCTACCGGCCAGGCGCGGCTGCTCAAGTCGCAGCCGGCCAAGTTCGACGCGTCCAACCTGGTCTCGGAGCAATTCGAGGCGACTTCGAGCGACGGGACCAAGATCCCCTATTTCCTCGTCCACCGAAGGGACATCAAGCTCGACGGCAATAATCCGACCCTGCTCTACGCCTATGGCGGCTTCGAATCCGCCGAGACCCCGCGCTATTCGGCGACGACCGGCAAGCTCTGGCTCGAACATGGCGGGGTCTACGCCCTCGCCAACATCCGCGGCGGCGGCGAGTTCGGGCCGAAATGGCACGAGGCCGGGCTCGGGACCAAGCGCCAGATCGTCTATGACGATTTCGTCGCGGTCGGCCGGGACCTCATCGCCCGCCACATCACCACCCCGCGCCGGCTCGGAATTCGCGGCGGCTCGAATGGCGGGCTTCTGACCGGGGTCGCCTTCACCCAGCATCCCGAATTGTGGAACGCGGCGCTGATCGAGGTGCCGCTGCTCGACATGCTCCGGATCTCGAAGATCGCCGCGGGCGCCTCGTGGGAAGGCGAATATGGAAGCGTGGCGAACGACCCGGCGGTCCGCGCCTTCTGGCAGAAGGTCTCGCCCTACCATGCGCTCCGGCGCGGAGGCACCTATCCCGAGCCCTTCATCTTCACCACCACCAAGGACGACCGGGTCGGCCCGCAGCACGCCCGCAAGTTCGCCGCCCGGATGGAGGAGATGGGCCTGCCCTTCTATTATTACGAGAATACGGAGGGCGGCCACGCCGCGGGCGCCAATCTCAAGCAGCAGGCCCATACCAGCGCGCTCGAGATGATCTACCTGACGCGGAAATTGATGGATTGAACCAACGTCATTCCGGCGAAAGCCGGGACCCGGGAACAGAAGCACCTCCGGAAAAGGCACTCGTCCCTGGGTCCCGGCTTGCGCCGGGATGACGCTCATTCGCGCCTTCAATCGTTATTGATAATCAATTGCAATTAGATTAACTCAGCGCCATGTTACGGCGCCTGGCCCCTCTCCTCCTCTGCCTTTTCGCCCTGCTCGGCGCCTCGCCGGCCGTGGCCCAGCAGGCGGACGTCCAGACCAGCTGGCGGCTGCTCGACTATATCGCCGTCGACTATCCCGGCGCGGTGAAGGACGGCCGGATCCTCAGCACGGCCGAATATAAGGAGATGGGCGAGTTCGCCGGGTCGGTCCGCGATCGGATCGCCGCGCTCCCCGCCAATCCCGCCAAGGCCCGGCTGACCGCCGGCGCGGACACGCTCAAGGCGGCGGTCGCCCGAAAGGCGGCGCCGGCCGAGATCGAGAAGCTCGCCCACGCCCTCGCCGCCGATCTGATCGCCGCCTATCCGGTGCCGCTCGCGCCCCGCACCCTCCCCGATCCCGCCCGCGGCAACGCGCTCTACCAGGAGAATTGCGCCGCCTGCCACGGCAGCGCGGGCGACGCCAAGGGGCCGATGGCGGCCGGCCTCGATCCGCCGCCCATCGCCTTCGCCGAACGCGGCCGAGCCCGCGAGCGAAGCCTGTTCGCCCTCTACCAGGTGATCGACCAGGGGCTCGAGGGCACGGCGATGCAGAGCTTCGGCCGGCTTCCCGAAGCCGACAAATGGGCGCTGGCCTTCCGCGCCGGCCGCTTCGCCTATCCGGCCGCCGAGGCGGCTCAAGGCCGCAAGCTGTGGGAGGCGGATGCGGGCCTTCGGGCCCTGGTCCCGGATGCGGCGGCGCTCACCGGCTTGTCCGAGGCGGCGCTGGCGAAGCGGATCGGAGCCGAAAAGGCGGCGGCCGTCACCGCCTATCTGCGCAACGATCCTTCGGCGCTCGCCGCGCGCGACGGCTCAACCCTCGCGATCGCCCGCGAAAAGCTTAGCCGAAGCCTCGCCGCCTATGAGGCCGGCGATCGCGGCGCGGCGAAGGATCTCGCGCTCGCCGCCTATCTCGACGGCTTCGAGCCGGTCGAGCCGATGCTCTCGGCGCGCGATCCCGGGCTATTGGCGAGGGTGGAGACGGCGATGGGCGAGCTTCGCGCCGCAATCGCCGCCGGCCGCGACCCGTCGGATGTGCGCGAGCGCGTGACCGCGCTCGATTCCCTCTTCGACGAATCCGAGGCGGCCCTCGCCCCCGAGGCCGGAAGCGCCGCCTCGACCTTCCTCGGCGCCTTCACCATCCTGCTCCGCGAGGGGCTCGAGGCCCTGCTCATCGTCGTCGCCATGCTCGCCTTCCTTCGCAAGGCCGACCGGGCGGAGATGGTTCGTCCGGTCCACTGGGGCTGGATCGTCGCCCTCATCGCCGGCTTCGCGACCTGGTGGGCGGCGGCCAACCTCATTTCGATCAGCGGCGCCAGCCGCGAGCTCACCGAGGGCTTCGGCTCGGTCCTCGCCGCCGTCGTCCTGCTCTTCGTCGGCATCTGGATGCACGGCAAGGCGCAGGCCGACGAATGGCAGCGCTACATACGCGAGAAGGTCGGCCACGCTCTGTCGAGGAAGTCGGGCTGGTTCCTGTTCATGCTCGCCTTCGTCGCCGTCTATCGCGAGGTGTTCGAGACGATCCTGTTCTTCGCCGCCTTGTCCGCCGAGGGACGGGTCGGCGCCCTCATCGCCGGCGCCGGGGCGGGCCTTGGCGTGCTCGCGCTGATCGCATTGCTGATGCTTCGCTTCAGCCGCAAGCTGCCGATCGCAAAGTTCTTCGCCTACAGCTCGGCGCTGATCGCGGTGCTCGCCGTCGTCCTCGCCGGCAAGGGCGTCGCCGCGCTCCAGGAAGCGGGCCTGGTCGGCGTGCTCCCGGTCTCCTGGGCGCCGCGCCTTTCGATGCTCGGCCTCTATCCGACCGTCCAGGGCCTCGCCGCCCAGGCCGCGACGCTGGCGATCCTCCTGGTCGGCTTCGGCCGCAATCGGCGCGGCGCCGGAAAGCTCGCCGCGGCCTAACTCCCTCCCGTCATCCCGGCGAAAGCCGGGACCCAGGAACACAGATAGCGCGGAATGGGATCACTCGGTGTTCCTAGGTCCCGGCTTGCGCCGGGATGACGATTTGTGCGTCGGGAGGCGGCCTAAGCAGTAGCGCCGCGCGTGTCCCTCGCTTATCGTCCGCCCGAACCCGAAACGTACGGAAGGAAGAGGAATGGCGGGCGTAAACAAGGTCATCCTGGTCGGCAATCTCGGCGACGATCCCGAGAGCCGCTCGCTCAATAATGGCGGCGAGGTGGTGAACCTTCGAGTCGCGACGTCGGAGAATTGGAAGGACAAGGACGGCAACCGCCAGGAGCGGACCGAATGGCACCGGGTCGTCATCTTCAACGAGAATCTCGGGCGGGTCGCCAAATCCTATCTTCGCAAGGGCTCGAAGGTCTATCTCGAAGGCCAGATCCAGACCCGCAAGTGGACCGACCAGTCGGGCGCCGACCGCTATTCGACCGAAGTCGTGCTCCAGCGCTTCCGCGGCGAGCTCGTCCTCCTCGACAGCCGCGGCGGGGGCGGCGGCAGCGCTGGCGGCGACGATTATGGCGGGGGCTATGAGAGCGGCGGCACCGGCGGCTTCGGCAGCGGGAGTTCAAGCCGGCCCCAGTCCCGCCCGCAGCCAGCCTTCGACAGCGATCTCGACGACGACGTTCCGTTCTGACGCCAAACGTCGTCCCAGCGCAGGCTGGGACCCCAAGGGGTGAAAGGCGCCGCGGTCTTCACCCGCCGGGGCCCCAGCCTTCGCTGGGGCGACGAGCTATTTGAGCTTGTCCTTCAACCCAGCCAGCGCCGCGAACGGGCTCGACTCCATCCGCGCTTCCTCCTCGCTCTTCACCCCGGCCTCGCGCAGCGCCGCCTCGGCGGCGGGGCAGCGCGGGTAGGGATCGAGGGCGAGCGTGAGGGTTTCCGCCATCGCCTCGCCGAGATCGATCGCCGAGCCCTCGTAGAAGACGACGTCGAGCTCGGCTTCGCCCAGCTCGATCTCCTCGTCGGGCCGGGCGACCGCCGGAGGCGGACGGAATTCCAGCCGGAAGGGCTCGGTCACCTCGGCGGGCACCGGCTCGCCGGTGGCGACGCAGCTCTGGGTCACGCGCGCTCGCAATATTCCCGTCGCGCTCACCCGCTCGTCCTTGCGGACCAGCTCCGCTTCGGCGGAGAGGGAGTCGATCGCGACCAGATCGAACCTTTCCGCCAGGGCTTCGCGTTCGGCGGGTTCGGCCTCGATCGCCACCCGGCGCGGCTCAGCGCCGAGCGTGTCGAGCCGGTAGGGTCGGCTGAGCTCGTTCATGCCGTCGGAAGCCTTCCGGCTAGCAAGGGTTCCAGGGGAGCGGCGGCCAGGCGGGCGGCAAGAGCCCTCAACCGGCCGCTGACGAAGCCGACCTGCGCTTCGCTCGCCTCTTCGCCGCGAAAGATGTTGCGCCGGACCGCCTCATCCAGCGGCTCTTCTCCGCGGAGCGCCTCCCTGAAGGCGCCGAGCCGCCCGCCGAGCGCTCCGACCAACTTGCCGACATGCTTGCCGACGACGAAATCGCCGATTCCGAGCTGGCGCAGGCTCCCGTCCATGTCGTCGATGAAGATTTCGGTGAGGAGGACCGATTCGGTCCGCGCCGCCTCCCCTTCCCGCTCGAGCCGGAGCAGGACGATTGCGAGGATTGCGGCGACCATGTCGAAGCGCCCCTCGAGCGTGTCGGGAACGCCGCCTTCCAGATACCAGGCCGGCGCTCGAGCCTCGGCGACGAGCGAATCGTAGAGCGGCCGAAGCGCGTCGCGCTCGCGGCGGGCGCCGAAAAGGCGGGACAGCAGGGCCAGGACGGGTCTCCTCACAGGGATGGGGCGCGTACTTGCGCCGTTCAGCTTTTCTCGGATATTGGACGATCAGGGTCCGTCGGCAAGACGGGCGGCGGCGCGTCGAGGCTGCGCCGGCGATTTCGGGAGTTTTTCCAGAATGATGGTTTCGGGTAGCAAGACGGCGTTGCTGATGGCCGTGGCGGCGGGGCTCGCCCTTGGCGGGTGCACCAAGACGCGCGACATCCAGGGTTATCTCGTCGACGAGACCCTGGTCAGCCAGGTCCAGCCCGGAATCGACAACAAGGATTCGGTCGAGAACACGCTCGGCCGACCGACCTTCACCGGCACGTTCGACCAGAACGACTGGTATTACGTCTCCCGGTCGACCAAGAATTTCGCCTTCAATCACCCGCACCCGGACACCCAGACCGTCCTCCACGTCCGCTTCGACTCCGCCGGCAACGTCGCCTCGGTCGAGCGCAAGGGGATGGAGCAGGTCGTCTCGATCACCCCAATGCACGATCGTACGCCGACGCTCGGCCGTCACGAAAGCATCTGGGACGATCTGTTCGGCAATATCGGCGCGGTCGGAACGGCGGGCGGGCCCGGCTCCCCGACCAATACCGGCGGCCCCAACTCGCCGAACTAATCCCGTCATCCCGGCGAAAGCCGGGACCCACGAACACGAACCGTGACAGCCTGACGCTGGCGGTGCTCCTGGGTCCCGGGTCAAGCCCGGGATGACGTCAGCTCAGCGCACCACCCCGCTGCCGGCCAGCACACCCAGAGTCACCAGATCCGAAGCGGTCGCGGTCATCGCCGCGATCTGGACCGGCTGGGCCATCCCGACCAGAATCGGTCCGATCACCGCGTCGCCGCCCAGCTCCCGCAGCAACTTGGCCGAGATGTTCGCCGTCTGAAGGCCGGGCATGACCAGCACGTTGGCCGGCCCGGTGAGGCGGCTGAACGGATAGACCCGCGCCATCGCCGGGTTGAGCGCGACGTCGGGCGACATCTCGCCTTCATATTCGAAATCGACGCCTTCGCGGCGGTCGAGCACTTTGACGCCCTCGCGGATCCGCTCGAGATAGGTGCCCTCCGGATCTCCGAAGTTCGAATAGGAGAGGAAAGCGACGCGCGGCTCGTGGCCCATCCGGCGGGCGACCTGGGCGGTATGCTGGGCGATGTCGGCGAGCTGCTCGCCGCTCGGCCGCTCGCTGACCGTGGTGTCGGCGATGAAGGTGGTATGCGACTGGCCGACGAGGACGTGGAGCCCGAACGGGGTCATGTCCGCCTTTGCATCGAGCACCCGCTGGACCTGCCTCAGGCTCTGCGCATAGGGCCTTGTGACTCCGGTTATCAGGGCGTCGCCCTCGCCCAAAGCGAGCAGAAGGGCCGCGAAGGTGTTGCGGTCCTGGTTGACCATCCGCTCGATCTCGCGGTGGAGATAGCCCTTGCGCTGAAGCCGGCCGTAGAGATGCTCGACCATCTCGGGCACCCGGCCGTAGGTGCGGCTGTTGAGCAGTTCGAAGCTGGCGGGATCGTCGACTCCGAGCTCGCGGAGCCGGTCGTGGACGTCGTCGCGGCCGACCAGCACAGGAATTCCGTAGCCGCCCTCGCGGAAGGCGATGGCGGCGCGAAGCACGATGTCCTCGTCGCCTTCGGCGAACAGGACCCGCTTGGGCTGCGCGCGCGCCGCCTCGTAGGCGAGGGTGAGCACCGAGGTGGTCGGGTTGAGCCGCGATTTGAGCCGGGTGCGGTATTCGGACATGTCGTCGATCCGGATGCGGGCGACTCCGCTGTCCATCGCCGCCTGCGCGACCGCGGCCGGGACGATCTCCATCAGCCGGGGATCGAACGGCGCCGGGATGATGTAGTCGGCGCCGAAGCTGTGAGCGCGCCCGCCATAGGCGGCGGCGACTTCCTCGGGGACCTGCTGGCGGGCGAGCTCGGCCAGCGCCTCGGCGGCGGCGATTTTCATCTCGTCGTTGATCGTCATCGCCCGCACGTCGAGCGCGCCGCGGAAGATGAAGGGGAAGCCGAGCACGTTGTTGACCTGGTTGGGATAGTCCGAGCGGCCGGTGGCGACGATCGCGTCGGGCCGCGCGGCCTTGGCTTCGGGCGGGGTGATCTCGGGATCGGGATTGGCCATTGCGAAGATGATCGGGCGCTTCGCCATGTCCTTGACCATCTCGGGCTTGAGGGCGCCCGCGGCGGAGAGGCCGAGGAAGACGTCGGCGCCGACCATGGCCTCGGCAAGGGTCCGGCGGTCGGTGTCGACCGCGTGGGCGGACTTCCACTGGTCGAGCCCGGCGCGCCCTTCGTAAATTACGCCCTTCCTGTCACACATAATGACATGGTCGTGGCGGACTCCCATCGCCTTTATGAGCTCGGTGCAGGCGATCGCCGCCGCGCCGGCGCCGTTGACGACGACCCGGATGTCGCGAAGCTCGCGGCCGGTCAGGTGGCAGGCGTTGATCAGGCCGGCGGCGGTGATGATGGCCGTACCGTGCTGGTCGTCGTGGAAAACCGGGATCTTCATCCGCTCGCGCAGGGTCTGCTCGATCACGAAGCAGTCGGGCGCGGCGATGTCCTCGAGGTTGATGCCGCCGAAGCTCGGCTCCATCAGCGCCACCGCGTTGATGAACGCGTCGCTGTCCTCGGTATCGAGCTCCAGGTCGATCGCGTCGACGTCGGCGAAGCGCTTGAACAGCACCGCCTTGCCTTCCATCACCGGCTTGGAGGCCAGAGCGCCGAGATTGCCGAGGCCGAGGATCGCGGTTCCGTTGGAGATCACCGCGACGAGATTGCCCTTGGCGGTATATTCATAAGCCTTGCCCGGATCCTCGGCGATCGCCCGTACCGGCACCGCCACGCCCGGCGAGTAAGCGAGGCTCAAGTCGCGCTGGGTCGCCATCGGCTTGGAGGCGATGATCTCGATCTTGCCCGGGCGGCCGCCCATGGTGTGGAAGTCGAGCGCCTCCTGCTCGGAGAATTTGACATTGCTGCCTTCGCTCATCGCGGCTCTCTCCCGAATTTTGCGGCTGCTGTAGGACTTCATTCGTGACGGGGGCAAGGCAAAGCCTTATCCCTCCTTCGATGGCCACCCAGGCGAAGAGCAGCGGCGCACCGACGCCGATGATGGCGCAGTATCTCGCGCTCAAGGCGGAGGCGCCCGACTGCCTGCTCTTCTACCGGATGGGCGATTTCTTCGAATTGTTCTTCGATGACGCCAAGGCGGCAGCCCAATGCCTCGACATCGCCCTCACCGCCCGGGGCGAACATGAGGGCGAGCCGATCCCGATGTGCGGAGTGCCCATCCATGCCGCCGAATCCTATCTTGCCCGGCTGATCAGGGGCGGCTTCCGGGTCGCCATCGCCGAGCAGGTCGAGAGCCCGGCCGAGGCGAAGAAGCGCGGGGCGAAATCGGTGGTGAACCGAGCCATCGTCCGGGTCGTCACCGCCGGCACCCTGACCGAAGAGGCCCTGCTCGACAGCCGGGCCGCCAACTGGTTGGTCGCGGTGGCGAGGGTCGGCGAGCGCCACGGCCTCGCTGCCGCCGACATCTCGACCGGCCGTTTCGAGCTCGGCTCGGTGGCGCCGCACGCGCTCGACGCCGAGCTGGCGCGGCTGGCCGCGGCCGAGATCGTCGATCAGGAGCGGCGGACAGGCTTCGATTCGCTCTCGGCCGAGAAGCGCCTGTGCGAGCGCTTCGGGGTCGCGACCCTGGACGGCTTCGGCGCGTTCGATCGCGCCGCCTTGTGCGCGGCGGGCGGCCTTCTCGCCTATCTCGACGAAGTCGCGCGCGAATCCCTGCCCTTCCTTCGGCCGCCGGTCGCGCGCGCGACCGGCGATCACATGATGATCGACGCGGCGAGCCGGGAGAGCTTGGAGCTCACCCAGGCGGCGTCGGGCGGACGCGCCGGAAGCCTGCTCCACTCGGTCGACCGGACCGTCACCGGCGCCGGCGCGAGGCTGCTCGCGGCCGATATCGGCGCGCCTTTGCTCGATTCGGCGGCGATCGAGGCGCGGCTCGACCTCGTCGCCTTGTTCGAAGGCGATTCGGGGCTTCGCGAGAGCCTTCGCCGGCAATTGAAGGCGCTTCCCGATCTCGGGCGGGCGCTCGGGCGGCTCGTCGCCGGCCGCGGCGGGCCGCGCGACCTCGGCCAGCTTCGAGACGGCCTCACCGAGACGGCACGTCTTCACTCGCGGCTCGCCGCCCTCCCCGATCCGCCGCCTTTGCTCGCCGCCCTGCTGCCGAGCCTGACCGGCCATGGCGCGCTCACCGATCTGCTCGCCCGGGCCCTCGTCCCCTCGCCGCCGATCGACGCCGCCCAGGGCGGATATATCGCCGAGGGCTACGATTCGGCGCTCGACGCCCTTCGCGCCACGGGTGGGGAAGGCCGGCGGGCGATCGCCGGGCTCGAGGCGCGCTATCGGCAGCAGACCGGGATCGCGACCCTCAAGATCCGGCACAACAATGTGCTCGGCTTCCATATCGAGGTGCCCGCCCGCCACGCCGATCCGCTGATGGCCGCGGATTCGGGCTTCACCCACCGCCAGACGCTGGCCGGAGTCGTCCGCTTCAACGCGCCCGACCTCCACGAGCAGGCGATAAGGGTCGGCCAGGCCGGCGCGCATGCCTTGGCGGCGGAGGCCTCGCATCTTGAGGAGCTGACCGCTGCCGCGCTCGCCCGCGCCGAGCCGATCGCCGCCGCGGCCGACGCGCTCGCCCGGCTCGACGTGGCGGCCGCGCTGGCCGAGCGCGCGGTCGAGGGCGGCTGGGCGCGGCCCCGCTTCGCCGGACACAATTGCTTCGAGGTGGAAGGCGGCCGCCACCCGGTCGTCGAAGAGGCGCTGCGGACGTCGGGGGCCCGATTCGTCGCCAACGACTGCGCGCTCTCCGAGGACGAGCGGCTGTGGCTGGTGACCGGCCCGAACATGGGCGGCAAGTCGACCTTCCTGAGGCAGAACGCGCTCATCGCCGTGCTCGCCCAGGCGGGCTCGTTCGTCCCCGCGACCCGCGCCACGCTCGGCCTCGTCGACCGATTGTTCAGCCGCGTCGGAGCCTCCGACAATCTCGCCCGGGGCCGCTCCACCTTCATGGTCGAGATGGTCGAGACCGCCGCAATCCTCAGCCAGGCGACCGAGCGCAGCTTCGTCATCCTCGACGAGGTCGGGCGCGGCACCTCGACCTATGACGGGCTCGCCATCGCCTGGGCGGTGACCGAGGCGATCCACGACCGCAACAAATGCCGCTGCCTGTTCGCGACCCATTATCACGAGCTCACCCGCCTCGCCGAACGGCTCGACTCGCTCTCGCTCCACCATGTCCGGGCGCGCGAGTGGAAGGGGGACCTCGTCCTTCTCCACGAAGTCGCCAAGGGTCCCGCCGACCGAAGCTACGGCCTCGCCGTCGCCAAGCTCGCCGGGCTCCCCGGTCCGGTCCTCGCCCGGGCGCGCTCGGTGCTCGCCAAGCTCGAGGAGGGGCGCGCGGCGACCGGCGGAATCGCCGCCGGCCTCGACGACCTGCCGCTCTTCGCCGCCGCCCTCCAGCAGCCGGAGCCGGCGCCCGAGCCGCTCGCGGCTGCGCTCCTGGAGGTCGATGCCGACGCTTTGACGCCACGCGAGGCGCTCGACCTCGTCTACAGGCTGAAGCGGCTCGCCGCCGGCGAGGGCTGATGCCGACCCGCTTCGCCTCGGTTCCGGACAAAAGGGCGATCGTCGACCGGCGCGCGCTCGCCGAAGTGCTCGCCGGAGCGCCGGGCGAGGCGGCACAAATCCTGAAGTCGGCCTTGGGCGAGGGGCGCGAGGAGATCGCCCGGCGTCTCGAGCGGCATCCTTATGCCGGAAGCGAGGCGGCGGCGGCCTACGCCTTCCTCACCGACCAGATCGTCCGCCTCGCCCACGACCATGCAGTCGCCGCCCTGTCCGCGCCGCGGCCGGCCGACCAGTTGCTGCTGCTTGCCGTCGGCGGCTACGGGCGAGGCGAGATGGCGCTCCATTCGGACGTCGACATCGCCTTCGTCACCCCCGCCAGGCCGGGACGCTGGGCGAAGCAGGCGGTCGAATCGATCCTCTATTTGCTCTGGGACCTCGGGCTGAAGCTCGGCCCTTCGACCCGTTCGGTCGAGGAGCTGATCGCGCTCGCCGGCACCGACCATACGGTTCGCACCGCCTTGCTCGAGGCGCGCTGGCTGTGGGGCGACGAGCCGCTCTACGACGAGGTCCAGGCGCGGTTCTGGAAGGAGGTCGTCGCCGGCAAGGCGAAGAGCTTCGTCACCGAGAAGCTCGAGGAGCGCAACGCCCGCCACCGGCGGATGGGCGACAGCCGCTACGTGGTCGAACCCAACGTCAAGGAGGGCAAGGGCGGCCTCAGGGATCTCCACACCCTCTTCTGGATCGGCAAATATGCCTATCGGGTGACCCGGGTGGCGGACCTCGTCGAGGTCGGGCTTCTCACGGAGGCGGAGCTTCGCCAGTTCCAGCGCGCCGAGCGCTTCCTCTGGGCGGTGCGCTGCCACCTCCACCTCGTCGCCGGCCGCGCCGAGGAGCGGCTGACCTTCGACTATCAGCGCGAGATCGCGCAGCGCATGCGCTACGCCGACCGGCCGGGCAATTCGCCCGTCGAACGCTTCATGCGCCACTATTTCCTGCACGCGAAGACGGTCGGCGACCTCACCGGAGTCTTCCTCGCCCATCTCGACGAGAAGTTCGCCCGTAAGGGGAGCCGGTTCGGGCTGCCGACCTTAAGGCGGCGGCCGAGCCGGCTCGAAGGATTCCTCCTCGACCGCGGCCGCCTCGCTTTGCCGAGCGACGGTTTTTTCCGCGAGGACCCGGTCCGCCTCCTGCAAATTTTTGCGCTCGCCGACCTCTACGGGCTCGAAATCCATCCCCTCGCCATGCGCGCCGCTGCTCGCGACGCCAAGCTGGTCGACGAGGTGCGCGAGGATCCGCAAGCCAATGCCCTGTTCCTCGACGTCCTGACCAGCCCGCGCGACCCGGAGACGGTGCTGAGGTGGATGAACGAGGCGGGCGTGTTCGGCCGCTTCGTTCCCGATTTCGGGCGAGTGGTCGCCCAGATGCAGTTCGACATGTACCATCACTATACGGTCGACGAGCATTCGATCCGCGCGATCGGCCTTCTCGCCCGGATCGAGCGGGGCGAGGCGAAGGACGACCATCCGCTCGCCGGCGCCCTCTTCCGCCACATCGCCTCGCGCCGGGCGCTCTACGTCGCCGTCCTCCTCCACGACATCGCCAAGGGCCGCGGCGGGGACCATTCGGTCCTCGGCGCCGACGTGGCGCGCTCGCTCTGCCCGCGGCTAGGACTCAGCGAGGCGGAGACCGGAACGGTGGCCTGGCTGGTGAGGTGGCACCTGCTCATGTCCGCAACGGCTTTCAAGCGCGACCTCGCCGATCCCCAGACGATCCAGGATTTCGCCCAGCGGGTGAAGAGCCTTGAGCGGCTTCGACTGCTCTTCATCCTCACCGTCGTCGACATCCAGGCGGTCGGCCCCGGAGTCTGGAACGGCTGGAAGCGCCAGCTCCTTCGCGAATTGTTCGAGACCGCCGAGGAGGCGCTTCGCCTCGGCCACAAGCAGAAGGGGCGAAGCGAGAGGATCGCCTCGACCCAGGCCGAGCTCGCCGCCCGCCTCGGCTGGGAGGATGCCCGCTTCGCCCGCCATGCCTGGCGGCTCCCCGACAGCTACTGGCTGGCCGAGCCGTTCGACGTGCTCGAGGCCAATGCCCGGCTGATCGAGGCGGCCGACCGGGCGCCGGCGAAGACGAGGCCGCTCGCCACCTCGGTCGCGGACGAACGGGGCGCCACCCTGCTCAGCGTCTACGCCAAGGACCAGCCCGGCCTCTTCTATCGCCTGAGCGCCGCGATCAGCCTCGCCGGCGCCAACATCATCGACGCCCGAATCCACACCACCCTCGACGCCATGGCGGTCGATAATTTCCTCGTCCAGGACGTGCAGGGCGGCCCGTTCGCCGACCGTCACCAGCTCAAGCGGCTGGAGGAAGCGGTGATTCGGGCGATCGAGGGGCAGGAGCCGGCGATGGAGCGGCTCGAAGCCAAGGCGCTGCCCCTGCTTCGCGCCGAGGCGTTCGCGATCCAGCCCGCCGTCTTCGTCGATAACGAGGCGTCGAGCCGCTACACGGTGGTCGAGGTCAACGCCCGCGACCGCGCGGCCCTGCTCAGCGGCCTCGCCGGCGCTCTCTACGAATCGAAGCTCGCCATCCACTCCGCACACATCGCCACCTATGGCGAGCGGGCGGTCGACGTCTTCTATCTGACCGACCAGCAGGGCGGGAAGATCGACAATCCGGCCCGGCTCAAGACCCTTCAGGCGCGGCTGCTGAAGGCCGCGGGCGAGGAACCGAACCAGTCGCGCCGGAGCCGCGTCGCCGCGACGGCGTAGATGAGGGCGCTCAAGAGGTAGAAAACGAGGCCGTAGAGGATCGAATATTTGAGCGCGTCGGCGCCGTGGGCCTTCGTCATCCGATCCGACATGAAGCCGAGGAAGAAGATCCCGAAGCCGATCCCGATCAGGTTGTTGATGAACAGGAAGCTCGCCGAAGCGGTCGCCCGCATGTTGGGCGGGACGATATGCTGGACGGCGGCGATGACCGGGCCGAGCCAGGCCAGCGCCAGCATCTGGCCGACGGCGAACAGCACCCAGCCGATCGCCAGCGACGGCGCGAACAGCCCGAACGCGAAGACCGGCGCGGCGACCAGGAAGCAGATTGCGGGGATGAGGGCATAGGAGGCGGGGCGCCGAGGCCCGACCCTGTCGCCGAGCCAGCCTCCCAGCCAGGTCCCCGCGACTCCGCCGACCAGCACGATCGAGCCGTAGAACCAGCCCACTTGCGCCAGCTCGAGTCCGAAGCTCCGGCTGAAGAAGCTCGGCAGCCAGAAGATCAGGCCGTAGCCGAGGATCGAGCCCGAGGCGGCGCCGAAGGAGAGCAGCCAGAAGCTCGGGGTCCGGGCCAGCGCCGCGGCGACGGTGAGGAAGGGCGGCGCCGGCTCGCTCGCGCTTCCGTCCTCGCTGTCGAATCCTCCGCGCACCGGCTCGGGAATTGCGAGCCATACCGCCAGCGCCGCGGGCACTCCGGCGAGGCCGACGATCAAAAACGCGGAGCGCCAGTCGAGATGGCTGGCGATCCAGCCTCCGAAGAAGACTCCGAGAGCCGAGCCGATCGGGATTCCGAGCGAGAACAGGGCCAGCGCCCGGGAGCGCCTTTCCCTGGGATAGAAGTCGCTGATCAGGGCATAGGAGGGCGCGACTCCGCCCGCCTCGCCGATCCCGACCCCCATCCGCGCCGCGAACAGCTGCCAGAAATTCTGGGTGAAGCCGCAGGCGGCGGTGAACAGGCTCCACAAGGCCACCGAGACGGCGATGATCTTCACCCGGCTCTTCCGGTCGGCGAGCCAGGCGATCGGAATGGCGAGGCCGGAGTAGAAGAGCGCGAAGGCGATCCCGCCCATCAGCCCGAGCTGCTTGTCGGTGAGGCCCAGCTCGGTCTTAATCGGAACGGCGAGAACGCCGATGATCTGCCGGTCGACGAAGTTGAAGACGTAGGCGAGCAGCAGGATGGCGAGCACTCGGGCGCCAGGGCTATGAGAATCTCGCTGGGTCATGCGTCGATCCCGTCATTGCGAGGAGCGAAGCGACGAAGCAATCCAGTTCCGGCGGGGGAATCTGGATTGCTTCGCTTCGCTCGCAATGACGCGATCAGAACTTCAGGCCGACGCTGAGGAAGACCTGGCGCGGATTGCCGTAGAAGGTGGTGACCACGCCTTCCTTGCCAAGGCTTGGGATGACGTTGCCGTTGGCGGCGTGGAGCGGCGCGCCGGTGACCGGATCGACCGCCAGGAACTGGTAGCCCGAGGTGATGTACTGCTTGTCGGTGAGGTTCTTGCCGTGGAGGCCGATCGACCAGCGATCGTCGTTGCTCGTCCACACCAGGCTCGCGTCCCACAGGGCGTAGCGGGGCTGGTCGAGGAACGGGCTCGGAGTCTCGAACTGGAAGGTCTTCGAGCGGTAGGAGAAAGTGGTGTTCAGGTCGACGACCCCGCCGGCGGCCGGGGTCGAGAAATCGAGCGTCGTCGACATCGTCAGCTTCGGCGTGTTCTGGATCCGCCGGAAATCCGCCACATCAACCGGTCCCTTGCCGGGCACGTTGGTGATGAACTCGTCATATTGCGCGTCGAGATAGCCGCCGGTCACCCCGAGGTTGAAGCGCGAGCCGTCGTCGCCCTTGTAGAGCATCGCGAGGGCCTCGAGCTCGATGCCCTTGAAGCTGGCCTTGCCGGCATTGGTGGTGACTCCGACGAAGGTCGGGACGCCGTTGATCACCGCGCCGACCGAGCCCGGCACCTGGACGTCCTTGTAGTCGGCGTAGAAGGCGGCGAGGGCGATACGAAGCCGGCGGTCCCACAAAGAGGCTTTGTAGCCGGCCTCGTAGCTTGTCACCTTTTCCGGCTCGAACAGGAAATAGTCGAAGATCTCGCCGGCCTCGCGGACTCCGTTGCCGTTGAGGTCGGGCGCCGCGGTCGACAGGCCGCGCGGATCGAAGCCGCCGCCTTTGAACCCCTTCGACCAGCTCACGTAGAAGGTGTTCTGGTCGTTGGGCTGGAAGCTCAGCGAGGCCCGCGGCGTGAATTCCTTGAAGGTCTTCTGGCCGGTGAAGTTCGACGTGAGCGCACCGAGCTGGGTGCCGGTTCCGCCGAGCGCGGGTGAGGCGCCGAACAGCAGGTTCTTGCGGATCACCGTCGCCTGGCGCCGGTCGTTGGTGTAGCGGCCGCCGAGCGAGAGCTGGAACTGGTCGCTGAAGCTGTAGGTGAAATCGGCGAAGGCCGCCCAGGTCTTGGTGTGGACGTCGCCGAAGGTCGAGGCGGTGAGGCCTGGCAGGGCGACCGGGCTGGTCGTCGCCAGGATCACGTCGAAGATGTTCCGCGCCTCGGCCCTGAGATAATAGAGCCCCGCCACGCCCTGCAGCCGATCGCCCTCGTAGAGCAGCTGAAGCTCGTTCGAGAATTGGTGGTTGTTGTAGATGGCGGGAACGTCGACGTCGGCCGCGGGAAGGGCGTCGAAGTCGATCGGGGTTGCGCTCCGGTCCTGGCGGTAGGCGGCGATGTCGCGCAGGGTGATGGCGTCGCTGAGCTTGAAATCGAGGTGCATCGCCCCGCCCCAGGCGCGAATCCTCTGCTGCGGCGTGTTGAGCCCCGCGCGCGTGTCGTAGACGTCGCGAAGCACCGGCGCACCGGAGAGCAGGCCCGGAATCAGCCGGTGGCCGTTGCGCGGATCGCTGTCGTCCTTGGTGTAATCGCCGGTGAAGCGGATGGAGAGGGCGTCGGTCGGGTCCATCTCGATCGTCCCGCGGAACGCCCAGATGTCCTTGTTGTAATTCTCGAGGCCGTTGGTGAGGTTGTCGCCGAAGCCGCCGCGGCTGAGGCGGGCGAACGAGCCGCCGACCTTGAAGCCCGGAGCGATCGGCGCGCTGGCCGAGGCGACGAGGTCGTATTGGTCATAGGTGCCGATCGTGCCGCGGACGCTGGCGGTGGGAAGCTCGGAGAGGCGGCGGGTGACGTATTTGATCGCGCCGCCGATCGTGTTGCGGCCATAGAGCGTGCCCTGAGGCCCGCGGAGCACCTCGATCCGCTCGACGTCGTAAATGTCGAGCACCGCCGCCTGCGGTCGGTTCAAGTAGACGTCGTCGAGATAGAGGCCGACGCCCGCCTCGAAGCCGGCGACCGGATCCTGCTGGCCGACTCCGCGGATGAAGGCGGTCAGCGTCGTGTTGGTGCCGCGCGAAGTCTCCAGGGTGACGTTGGGGGTCGTGTCGGAGATGTCGGTGATGTCGGTCGCGCCCTGCCGCTCGAGCGCCTCGCCCTGATAGGCGGTGACGGCGATCGGAACGTCCTGGAGATTCTCCTCGCGGCGGCGGGCGGTGACGACGATGTCGGCGTCGTCGGTGGGAGTCGCGGTGCCGGACTCGTCGAGCGCCCGATTGGCGGCGGCGGCGGCATCCTCGTCGGACGCGTCCGGCTGCGGCTGGGCATATTGCGCATAGAGCGGCGAGGGCAAAGACGCGAGCGCGGCGACGGCGGCGCCGAGCCTCAGGGCGGTCAGGGTGCGGTTGCGGGTCATGGCGGTGTCTCCTGGCATTCTAGACGGTGGCTTCGGGTTGGCGGACTGGCGGCAGACTGGCCGCGAAATCGCGGAGGGCGGCGTTGAATAGGTCGGGCTGCTCGAGATGCGGCGCGTGGCCCGAGCGATCGAATTCGACCGCGCGGGCGTTGGGCAGCGCGGCGACGAGGTGGCTCGCCGTATCCACGCCGTAGAGATGACTGTGGGCGCCGTGGACGATGAGCGTCGGCTGGCGGATCGAGGGGAGGAGCGCACGGAAATCCTGGTCGACCAGCGATTCCCAGAGCGCGCCGATCGGCTCGGGCGCGTTGGCCGCGAAGGCCGAAGCGGCCCGGTCGGCCTGGGCGCCGGGCGCGGCGAAGATGGCCTGGCCGGCGGCGGCGGCGAAGGCGGGGAAATCGTCGCGAATCGCCTGGCTTCGCGCCTCGCACGTCTCGCGCGACAGGCCGAGCTGCCAGTCGCCCCCGTTCATCACCCGGGCGGTCATGTCGACCACCACGGCGGCCGCAAAGCGGGACGAGGCGGGGCCCGCCAGCACGTGCCACAGGACGGCCGCGCCCAGGGACCAGCCGACTCCGATCGCGCCTTCGACCCCGAGCTCGGCGGCGAGCGCGGCGACGTCGTCGGCGAGGATCTCGATCGTCGGCCGCCGCGGTCCGGCGGGACTCTCTCCGTGCCCGCGCAAATCTATTGCGATGACCCTGAAGCGATCGGCGAGCGCGCCTTGCCGCTCGAAGAAGCCGGCATTCGCCATCAGCCCGTGAAGAAGCACGAGCGGCCGCCCCTCGCCCTCGTCCGAGTAAGCGATTCGAGCGCCATCCGATGCCGTGAAGTGCCTCAACCCCTCTCCCCCGTCCACGCGCTCCTTCACGGAGTCTTTGGTGCGGCTCGAGACAGCATATGGCCGAAGCTGAAACCTGAGTCAATGTTCAGGTTATTGGTGTAACGTGGTGCCTACTCTGGATCGAGACGGCACCGTGGCTGTCTTGTGCGGCTCCTTTTTGTTCGCGGGCCGAGGTTGACATTCCTATACACAACGATATTGTTGTGTTCATGATACCGCCGTTGATCGATCTAGGCTCCCCCACGCCATGGCCAGTGTTGCCGCCGGGCATTCACGACACGACGCTGGCCGAAATCGAAGCGACCTTCACGACCACGCCACATCGCCGCGCGCTGTTTGAGGGCTTTGGTCGCGTGGTAGCAGCGCTCGAGCGCGCGGGATGTGCGACAGTCTATCTCGACGGCAGCTTCGTGACTGGGAAGCCGCATCCCTCGGATTTTGACGGCTGCTGGGAACTAGTGGGCGTGGATCCCACCAAGCTCGACCCTGTTCTGATGCGCTTTGAGAACAAGCGCCAGGCTCAGAAGCTGAAATTCTCGGGAGAGATGTTTATCGCCGAATGGCCTGGCGCGCCCGGCGTGACCTTCCTGGACTTCTTTCAACGCGAGAAATTTTCCGGCCGCCCGAAAGGGATCTTGCGGGTGCGCCTGGCCCCGAAAGGAGCGGCATGATGATTACCAATGAAAAACAGCTCCGCTCGACGCGCACCTTGATCGACGGGTTGCGCGAAAGCCGCAACGCTTTGGCGACGAGCACCGACGTGCATCCAATGTTCGTCGACGCGCAACGTGCGGCGCTCGACAGTCAGATGGAGGAGCTGGAAGAGGATGTCGCCTTGTACGAGGCGCTGAGAAGCGGACTCATTACGACATTCGAGGCCGATGGCCTCCATGATCTTCCCGACATCCTCATCCGCGCGCGGATCGCACGGGCGATGAGTCAGAGGGATTTGGCCGACTTTCTCGGCATGAAGGAACAGCAGGTTCAGCGCTATGAAGCCGAGCGCTATCGTTCGGCGAGCTTGGAACGCCTGGTCGAAATCGCCGATGCGCTGAATGTCAAAATTACGGAGCGCGGTGAGCTTGTCGGCAACGGGGCGTTCGAAGATCTCGACCTTGGCGCAGCAAGCGCGTTTCCAATCGCCGAGATGTTCAAGCGCGGTTGGTTCGAGGATTTCGAAGGATCGTTGAGCGCCGCGCGCAAGGAGGCCAGCTCTCTGGTGCAAGCGTTCCTCAAGAACGCCTGTGCGAGCTGGACCCCGACAGCGCTCCATCGCAAGTCGATGCGCGCAAACGGCCAAGTGCATGAGCCGGCGATCGCGGCGTGGGAAGCGCGCGTGCTAACGTTGGCCGATCGGCATCGTCCCGCGGAGCAGTTCGTGCCGGCAAAGGCGACGGAAAGCTGGGTTGAGCAGCTCGTATATCTGAGCGCCGAGCCCGACGGTCCCAAGCGTGTCGGAGGCCATCTGCGCAAAGTGGGCATCGTGCTAGTGATCGAGCCGCATCTGCCCGGCACCCTGCTCGATGGCGCGGCGCTACGCAGCGCGTTTGGCACTGCGATCATCGGCATGACGTTGCGCCATGATCGGCTCGACAATTTCTGGTTTACGCTGCTGCACGAGGTCGCACACCTCAAGCTGCATATCGACGTCGATCATTATTCGGCGATCTTCGACGACACGGAAAGCCCGGCTGGCAGCAAAACCGAAAACGAAGCAGATCAGTTCGCACAGGAGGCCTTGCTGCCATCGTCACGGTGGCATGCTTGTGTCTCGCGATTCACGCGGACTGAAAAGGCGGTGCTCGCAGATGCAAAGCGATTTGGGATCAGCCCTTCGATCATTGCGGGCCGCATCCGCCGTGAAGCCAATGACTATACGCTGTTGCGGGCGCTGGTGGGCGCAGGCGAGCCGCGTCGACAGCTGAGCGATTAAGGAACTGGCGATGGCGATCACTTATTTCGACTATGTGCCGGTGCTAAAATGGCGCCAGGGCGAATACCAGGCCTTGCTGCGGCTCCGGCCCGAGCAAAAGACGGCGATTGTGCCGCTGCTGGAGATCACCCCGCCGGACTTCGATTTCGAATTGAATGAGCCCAGGCGCACTATCGACGCGCACCTCGCCGAGTTCGCCAAGCGTCTGGAGGCGAAATGGGAGGCTCGCCCGGCATTGCTGGATGCTGGCCTTCTCGACCCAGCCGAGCGTATGATCGGAGGCACGCATCCGCTGCTATGGCTAATGGACGCGGTGCGGCCGCAAGGTGGGAATCTTGTTCCCGTCACCGCCTTGGAGCGCGATGTCGGCTATCAGGATGCGGTGCGGATTGCGAACCAGGTCGACGGCCGCGGCGCGGCGTTGCGATGCAGCCTGGAAGACGCATCGGACACCGACTTCGAGGACAATGTCGCAACGCTGCTCGAGCGAATCGATGTCGAGATCTATCAGCTCGACATCTTAATCGATCTCCGATCGCCGAACTTTGAGCCGATTGACGGGCTCGCCCAGCTGATGATCGCCGTGCTATCCGGCTCGAACGTGTTCAACGCCGCCCGCAGCGTGACCATCCTTGCCACCGCCTTCCCCGCATCGATGGCCGAAGTCACGCCGCCACTCGCGTTTGTCCGCCGCCGAGAGTGGGAGCTCTACAAGCGCTTGATCGCTTTGCTACCGCAGGGCACGCGGCGGCCGGCGTTTGGTGATTATGCCATCGCCGCTCCGGACCTGTTCCAAGGCGACATGAGGCTAATCAAGCCTTCGGCGACCGTCCGCTACGCTACCGACGACGGCTGGGTCATCGCCAAGGGCACGAACGTGCGCGACAATGGCTTCGCCCAGTATAAAGACCGCTGCAAATCGGTGGTCGATTCCGGGCGCTATTTGGGCGCTGCGTTCTCAATGGGCAGCGACTATGTCGATCGTTGCAGAGCCGGAAAGGCAAGCACCGGGAGTCTCACGACCTGGCGGTGGGTCGGAACGAACCACCATATTGCGAAGGTGGTGCACGATCTCGCCAGCGTTCACGGGCTTTAAGCGTGGTCCTAACGATCGACCGCAGCCGCGTCTTCGACACGGCCGAAAC
The DNA here is from genome assembly GCA_045811485.1 of Allosphingosinicella sp. GTDB lineage: Bacteria > Pseudomonadota > Alphaproteobacteria > Sphingomonadales > Sphingomonadaceae > Allosphingosinicella. The sequence continues at coordinate 50,728 of JBJMTX010000024.1, read as the reverse complement.
CAATGTCGGATACAAGATCGAGCGGGGGGCTTTGAGGGTCCGTTCGTCGCAGCCCAGCGCACGAAGAATGTCCACGACCTCGGGTCGCCACAATAGACGCACCAGAGCAAGGGCATCGAGCTCGCGATTGATGCGTTCGGCACGCACGCGGCGAAATTTGATGGCGCCACCGGCGGTCCGGCACACGGCGATGATGCCCCACCAAGATGGAAGCAGTTCGGTCGCGGCGGCGACGTGCCGCTCCGCTGCGATCAACGTTGCGCGATCAACCACCTTGCCATACGCGACCACTTGCCGCGGCAACCGCCGCAGCGTGTCGGTTTCTGCCTTGATTTCCAAGCCACGAATATGGCCGTTGATGACCGCGATATCGACGCGCGATGCGCCATGCTCGAGGCCAAGCTCGTGGACAACCAAGGTATCCGGGCAGCGTCGGGCAGGCCCCAGCAAACGCTGATGCGCGGCGTGCCGCACATCTGTGTCCTTCAGGGCTTTCGACATAGGCGCTTGGTAGCCTAGAAAATGTGGCGCGAGCAATGATCGATGGACTCGGCTCGGCGCTTTTTGGACCGAAGTGCATCGAAGCCAACAGCAAATGTCTGCTTACGAACTCTCAACCGGAAAGCGACTGTCGCCTCACGGCCAGCTCCGACCGTTCTGCTAAGCGCGAAATTTGGTCTTCAATAAATGCCGGGAGACTTACCAGAAGCAGATATTCGTTAGATTGCCGTCGCTAGGTCCGCTCAGCTAGCAGGATCGATAATGCATCGTCGAGCCATCCGGCTCGCCGGCGGCTTCATCGGCGACGTGGGCTCCTATGCGGAACCAGCTTCACCCGCTAAAGCCCGCCCCATGACCGCGTCCGCCATTTCGATCTCCGAGCTCGAGAAGACCTATGCCGGCGGCAAGCGGGCGCTGGATGGGGTCAGCCTCGAGGTGCCGCGCGGCCAGATTTTCGGGCTTCTCGGGCCGAACGGGGCAGGCAAGTCCACCCTGATCAACATCCTCGCCGGGCTCGTCAACAAGAGCGGCGGGCGGGTCTGCATCTGGGGCTTCGACATCGAGAAGCACCCTCGCAACGCCAAGGCCTCGATCGGGATCGTCCCCCAGGAGCTGGTCTTCGATCCCTTCTTCACGCCGCGCGAGACGCTCGAGATCCAGGCCGGCCTGTACGGCGTTCCCAAGGCGCGGCGGCGGACCCAGGAGCTGCTCCGCGCCGTGCGCCTCGAGGACAAGGCCGAGGCCTATTCGCGCACCCTTTCCGGGGGCATGAAGCGCCGGCTCCTCGTCGCCAAGGCGATGGTCCATTCGCCGCCCATCCTCGTCCTCGACGAGCCCACCGCCGGAGTCGACGTCGAGCTTCGCCAGCAGCTCTGGTCCTACGTCCGCGAGCTCCATGCCGAGGGCGTCACCATCGTGCTGACCACCCATTATCTCGAGGAGGCCGAGGAGCTTTGCGACCGGGTCGCGATCATCAATCACGGCCGGGTGATCGCCAACGAGACGACCCGCGACCTCGTCGGAATGGCGCAGGAGAAGGCGGTCGAGGTCACCGTCGACCGCGACATCGCCGCGCTTCCCGACGCGTCCTGCTTCGACAAGATCGAGCTGAGGGGCGAACGGACCCTCGCCATCACCTACCGCAAGGACAAGGTGAATGCCGGCGAGGTGCTCGCCGCCCTCCAGCGCGACGGCCTCGGAATCGTCGACGTCTCGACCCGCGAGGCCGACCTCGAGGATGTGTTCCTCAACCTCACGCGGGCCTCGGACGCGGCGGCGTGAGGCGCCCGCGCTGATGAAGACCACCGTTCGCCCTGAGCCTGTCGAAGGGCCTTCTTTCTCGCTCCAAGCCCAGGGAATGAAAGGGCTTCGACAAGCTCAGCCCGAACGGATGGTGGATACCCACCCGTGACCGGCACCGCCCATGCCTTCGACGTCGTCGTCATCGGCTCCGGCGCGGCCGGGCTTTCGGCGGCGCTTACCCTTGCCCCTCGCCTCAAGGTTGCCGTCCTCGCAAAGGGGGGCCTCTCCGCCGGCTCGACCGCGCTCGCCCAGGGCGGGATCGCCGCGGTGCTCGAGCCGGGCGACACGTTCGAGAGCCATATCGAGGACACGATCGTCGCCGGCGCCGGCCTCAACCGGCGCGAGACGGTCGAGTTCGTCGTCGAGGGCGCGCCGGCGGCGATCGAGCGGCTGGCGGCGCTCGGAGTCCCGTTCAACAAGGGCGAGGAGGCGGGCTGGCACCTGACCCGCGAAGGCGGCCACAGCCACCGCCGGATCGTCCACGTCGCCGACGCCACCGGCTGGGCGGTCCAGCAGGCGCTCGAGAAAGCCGCCGCCGAGCATCCCAACATCGCCCTCATCCCCGACCGGGTCGCCATCGACCTCGTCACCGACCGCCACGCCGTCGGCGGCGGCTCGGGCAAGCGAGTCTGGGGAGTCTATGCGCTCAATCGCGAGACGGGCCATGTCGAGCTGATCGCCGGCCGGGCGACGATCCTCGCCACCGGCGGCGCAAGCCGGGCCTGGCTCTATTCGACCAATCCGCGCGGCTCGACCGGCGACGGAATCGCCATGGCCTGGCGGGCCGGCTGCCGGGTGGCGAACATGGAGTTCAACCAGTTCCACCCGACCTGCCTCTACCACCATGACGTCAAGAACTTCCTGATCACCGAGGCGATGCGGGGCGAAGGCGGTAAGCTCAAACTGCCGGTTGGAGTAAAGGGTGGCGGCCGCCGCTTCATGAAGCGCTTCGATTCGCGCGAGGAGCTGGCGCCGCGCGACATCGTCGCCCGCGCCATCGATCATGAGCTCAAGCGCCTCGGCCTCGATTTCGTCCATCTCGACATCAGCCACCGCGAGCCGGACTTCATCCTCGCCCACTTCCCGACCATCGCCGCCCGGCTCGCCGAGCCCGACATCGGAATCGACATCACCCGCGAGCCGATCCCCGTCGTCCCCGCCGCCCACTATACCTGCGGCGGCGTGATGACCGACCTCGACGGCCGGACCGACGCGGAGGGGCTCTACGCCGCCGGCGAGGTGACGATGTCGGGCCTCCACGGCGCCAACCGCCTCGCCTCCAATTCGGTGCTCGAATGCCTCGTCTTCGGAGTCGCCGCCGCCGAGCATATCAATTCCCGCTGGAGCGATCTGCCGCCGCCGCCCGCCATCCACCCGTGGGACGAGAGCCGGGTCACCGATTCCGACGAGGAGGTGGTCGTCCACCACAATTGGCGCGAGATCCGCCGCTTCATGTGGGATTATGTCGGGATCGTCCGGACCACCAAGCGGCTGGAACGCGCGCTCAACCGGATCAACCTGCTCAAGCAGGAAACCCGCGATTATTACCGCCACTTCCGGGTCACGCCCGACCTCGTCGAGCTGCGCAACCTGGTCGAGGTCGCCGAGCTGATCGTCCGCTCGGCCCTCGCCCGCAAGGAGAGCCGAGGCCTCCACTACACGCTCGATTATCCGGACTTGCTGCCCGAGGCGGTGGACACGATACTCGATCCCGCCGCCTGATCGGGAGGGCCCATGCGCGAGACTTGCCTGGCCGCCGCACGCTGGCCGGTCCTGTGGACATTCCTCGTCGCCGCTTCCTCCCCGTTGCTTGGGGCCGAGAAGACCGTGACCCGGCAGGAAGCCCAAACGCTTCCCGTTTCCCAGCTGGCCGACAGGATGCTGGGCGCTTCCGCCGCGCCTTATTCCGAGGTCGAGCGGCCCGGCGAACCCAGCGGCCCGTTTGCAGGTCACGATCCCGAGCTGCAGTCGCTTCGGTTCGCCACCACGCCGCGCTGGTCGGGCCTCTACGGTCTGTGCTTCGCGGACACGGTGTTCCTGACCCTGGTCCGGCCGAACGACATCGAACCGCCGCACCGGAATTCGCCGATGGTCGTCCAGGGAATAAGCACAGCGCAGGCCTATCGTTTCATTGGCCCTCCTGAGCGCGGCAGACCATCGTCGGCTTCCGACGACTCAACACAGGAAGAGGCCTGCCGGAGGGCCGGGCCTGTTTTTCACCCTCCAGGCACGCATTTCGGTGCCAGATTTTTCTACGGCAAGAACGACTACACCGACGACCTGCCCGCGGTTCACGCCTATTTCGCGGGATGGGCGCTGGAGACGGCCCAGCACGCCCTCGCCGAGGGCGGGAGCGTTGCCCTGACCTGCGCGGAGGACCCCAGCGAGCCCAAAGGCCGACTGTGCGCCGAGCCTTCCAGCCTGTTCCGGCAGCTTCAGCTGGCAGACGTCTCGTTCGTCGCACTCGAGCGTTGCAAGGGCGACCCCTCGACCTTCTGCGCGGAGATCACCTTCACCCGCCCGGGCGGCACCGAGGATAAGGAGAAGGTCTGGAGGATCGGGCTGACGACCGACGCGACGAGGCTCCAACCCTTGCCCAAGACCCTGGAGGTGCGAAGGGTTGCGATGGAGGCATGGACCGTGGTCGAGTGATGCCTAGCCCCCAGGCCCCAGGAACGCCTTCAGCTCGCTGCGGAACCGCGCCGGCTGATCGTACATGATCATGTGGCCGCTATCGTCGATTCGGACGAGCTTCGTTCCCCGTTTCTTCGCATAGGCCGAGCGGTAGCGGGCATCGTCGGCGGCGTGACGGGTCGGGTCGAGGCTGGCGTAGAGCACGGTCAAAGGCGCCGCGATTCGCGGAAGCTCCGGCGTGAGGTCGGTCAGCGCCAGCTCGTGGGTGGCCCGGGCGGTGACGTCCGGATCTGCGCCGCTCTCCGGATTGCCGAACAGCCGGATCGCCGATTCGACGAGCGCCTTGCCGCCCGGCGACTCGCTGAGTTCGCGAAGGCTGTCGGCGAGGCCGCGCATGCCCTCGGCGGTGCCGCCGAGGATCCCGGCCGGCTGCGGCATCATGTCCACGACCATCACCTTGCCGGCCAGCGAAGGATGGCGCGCCGCGACCATCATCGCCACCGTGCCGCCCATCGAATGGCCGACGATCGCCGGTTTGCGCAGGCCGGAGGCGGCGATGTAGCGGGCGATCTCCTCGGCCAGCGGCGCGACGACATCGCCCCGGGCGTTGCCGCGCGCCGGGGTGCCGGCGAAGCCGGCGACCTGGACGAGATGGTAGCGATAGCCCGGCACGCCCGCGACCGCTCCCCGCCAGACCTCGCGCGAGCCGGTGAGGCCGGGGATCAGGATCACATCCGGGCCGGTGCCCACCACCTGCACCGAGAATCGCGTCGGCGCGAACGGCCTGGCGGCGACCGGGACGGCGACGGGCGCGGGCGCGGCCGAGCCGATGCCCGCCAAAGCAAGCGCCACGGCGCTGAGAATGGGCCATTTCATCGCGCGCCGCCTAGCGCCATGCGCTTGAACCTCGCCTTACCGGTTTGTCACGCGGCGCGACTAGGCTAGACGCACCTTCCATGCCCTCCCAGCACCTCTATCTCGTCGACGGCTCGAGCTACATCTTCCGCGCCTATCACCGGCTTCCGCCGCTCACCAACCGGCACGGCCTCAACGTCGGCGCGGTCTACGGCTACACGACGATGCTGTGGAAGCTCGCCGAGAGCCTTCACAAGGAGGAGGGGCCGACCCACCTCGCGGTGATCTTCGACGCCGGCTCGCACACCTTCCGCAACGAGATGTACGACCAGTACAAGGCGCAGCGGCCGCCGCCGCCGCCCGACCTCGTCCCGCAATTCCCGCTGATCCGCGACGCCACCCGCGCTTTCTCTTTGCCGTGCATCGAGGAGGACGGGCTGGAGGCCGACGACATCATCGCCTGCTACGCCAAGGCGGCGCTGGCAGAAGGCTGGAAGGTGACGATCGTCTCCTCCGACAAGGATCTGATGCAGCTCGTCGAGGACGGCCGGCTCGACCTCTACGACACGATGAACGAGCGGCGGATCGGACGCGATTACGTCATCGAGAAGTTCGGAGTCCCGCCCGAGAAGCTCGGCGACGTGCTCGCCTTGATGGGCGACAGCGTCGACAACGTCCCCGGAGTCCCCGGCATCGGCCCCAAGACCGCCGCCCAGCTCATCCAGGAATATGGCGACCTCGAAAGCGTCCTCGCCCATGCCGAGGAGATCAAGAAGCCCAAGCTCAAGCAGAATCTGATCGAGCATGCCGACGCCGCCCGGCTGTCGCGCGAGCTCGTCACCCTGGTCTGCGACGCGCCGCTTCCCGAGCCGCTCGGCGATCTCGAGATGAAGGGCATTCCCGACGGGCCCTTGCGCGAGTTCCTCGAGGAGCAGGGGTTCAAATCGCTCCTCGCCCGACTCAACGGCACTTCGCAGGTCAAGCCGCCTTCGGATGCGGTGACGCCCGTCCAGCGCGAGGTGCGGCCCGAGCCGAAGATCGACCGCTCGGCCTATGTCACCGTCACCGACGAGGCCGAGCTCGACCGCTGGATCGCCGAGGCCGCGCGAAACGGCTTCGTCGCGCTCGACACCGAGACCGACGGCTTCGACTGCGTCACCGCCAAGCTGGTCGGGATCAGCCTCGCCACCGAATGCGGCAAGGCCTGCTACATCCCGCTCGAGCATGGCGGTCACGATCTGCTCTCGGAGCGGCCGGAGCAGATTCCGGCGGAGGTGGCGTTGGCGAAGCTCAAGCCTTTGCTCCAGGATCCGGCGGTCCTCAAGATCGGCCACAATTTCAAGTTCGACTGGATCGTCTTCGATCGCCGCGGGATCAAGGTCGCGCCGGTCGACGACAGCCTGGTGATGAGCTTCAACCTCGACGCCGGCGGGCTCAACAGCCATTCGATGGACGATCTCGCCAAGAAGCATCTCGACCACGAATGCATCGCCTACAAGGACGTCTGCGGCTCGGGCCAGAAACAGATCAAGTTCAACCAGGTGCCGCTCGACCGCGCGACCGAATATGCCGCCGAGGACGCCGACGTCACCCTCCGGCTGTGGACCCGCTTCAAGACCCGGCTCCCGCACGAGCGCGTCGCCAGGGCCTACGAGATGGTCGACCGGCCGCTCGTCCCCGTCGTCGCGCGGATGGAGCGCGAGGGGGTCAAGGTCGACCGCGAGGAGCTGGGCCGGCTCAGCCAGGAGTTCCAGACCCAGATCGCCGCGCTCGAGGAGAGGATCTGCGGCGAGGCGGGCTGCACGTTCACGATCGGGAGCCCGCAGCAGCTCGGCGAGATATTGTTCGGACGGATGGGCCTCAAGGGCGGCCGAAAGGGCAAGTCGGGGACCTGGTCGACCGACGTCAACGAGCTCGAGCGGCTTTCGCGCGACGGCGTTCCGATCGCTTCGCTGGTGCTCGAATGGCGTCAGCTCTCGAAGCTCAAGTCGACCTACACCGACGCGCTCCAGCAGCAGATCAACAGGGAGACCGGGCGGGTCCATACCAGCTACTCGCTGTCGGGCGCCCAGACCGGCCGGCTCTCCTCGACCGACCCCAACCTGCAGAACATCCCGATTCGCACCGAGATCGGCCGGCGCATCCGCGACGCCTTCGTCGCCGAGCCGGGCTTTGTCATGCTCGCCGCCGACTACAGCCAGATCGAGCTCCGGCTCGCTGCCCACATGGCCGACGTTCCCCAGCTCAAGGAGGCGTTCGAGCGCGGCGACGACATCCACAGCCTGACCGCGCAGGAGCTGTTCGGCGAGGTCAACCGCGACACGAGAGCCAGCGCCAAGACGATCAACTTCGCCATCCTCTACGGGATCTCGCGCTGGGGTCTCGCCGGGCGGCTGGGAATCACCGCCGACGAGGCGCAAGCGATGATCGACCGCTATTTCGAGCGATTCCCCGGCATCCGCGACTATATCCACACCACTCTCGAGGGCGTCAGGGAGACCGGCTTCACCACCACATTGTTCGGCCGCAAGACCCATTTCCCGATGATCCGGAGCAAGACCCAGCACGAGCGCCAGGGCGCCGAGCGCGCGGCGATCAACGCCCCGATCCAGGGGACCAGCGCCGACATCATCAAGCGGGCGATGGTCCGCATGTGCCCGGCGCTGGAGCGCGAAGGCCTCGGCTCGGTCAGGATGCTGATGCAGGTCCACGACGAACTTGTCTTCGAAGTTGGCGAAAGTGACGTGGAGCGTGCGAGCGCTGTGATCCGCCATGTCATGGAGCGGGCGGCGGAGCCGGCGGTGACCCTGAGCGTGCCGCTCGGAGTCGACATCGGCACCGGCCCGAACTGGGGCGCCGCCCATTGACCGCCGCAGCCGCGCAGGGTGAGGACATCGCCGCGCTCGCGCGGGGAGGCCGGACCAACTTCCTCGGCTTCCTCCTTCGCCTCGCCGCTCGGCTCCCCTTCCTGTTCATCGCCGGCCGGCTCTACGGGCCGGAGCTGCTCGGCCGCTTCGCCTATGCCGTCATCGTCATCGAGTTCGCGGCGCAGCTCGCCACTTTGGGGCTCAAGCGCGGGCTCGCCCAGCAGCTCTCGATCACCGATCAGCCGCACGCCTGCATCGTGATGGACGCGGTGCTCGCGGCTCTGCTTGCCTCGGCTTCGGCGACGATCGTCCTGATGATCTTCCCCCAGGCGATGTTTCCCAAGGGCGGCATCTACGGCGCCGAGTGGCTTTTGCCGCTGGTCATCTTCGCCACCGCCGGAGCCGACATCGCGCTCGCGGGCTGCGCCTATCGCCATGACGTGCGGGCAACAGTGACGGCCCGGGCGCTGGTCGAGCCGTGGACGATCAGCATCGCCGCCGGACTGCTCTATTTCGTCTCCCCGCGCGACGGCCTGATCTATGCCTATGTGCTTTCGGTCGTCGCGGCGCTGGCCGCCTCGCTTTGGCGGCTCTACCGCAATTACGGCCTTCCGTCGGGCTGGAAGCCGCACCCGACTGCCTTGCTCTACCTCGCCCGCAAGAACATTCCGCTGGCCGCCGCCGATGCCATCGAATGGGGCTCGCGCCGGCTCGACATCGCCATCCTCGGCCTGTTCGTCGCGCCGCATTATATCGGCATCTATTATGTCGCCCAGCAGGTCGCCTCGCTGCCGCAGAAACTGAAGACCAGCTTCGATCCGATCCTCGCGCCGGTGATCACCCAGAAGCTCGCCGAGGGCGACAAGAAGGCCGTCGCCAAGCAAGTCCGCCAAGTCGGCTTCTGGGTGATCGCCGCCCAGGCCGGAATCGCGCTCGCGCTCGGGATCCCGGGCGAGGCGGTGATGGGCCTCGTCGGCGCCGCGTTCGTCGGCGGCACCGGAGCGCTCGCCTTCCTTCTCGCCGCCGAGGTGGTCGCGGCGACCGCCGCGGTCTCGGAGGCGGCGCTCGTCTATGTCGCCCGCCACCGAAACCTGATGATCTCGACCCTGATGATCCTCGTCCAGGCCGGGCTCACCCTCGCTTTCATCTTCGGCGTGAAGCTGCTTCCGGTGCCGGCGGGGCGGGTTCAGGCCTATCAGGCGGCGAGCGCGGCCGCGGCGCTGATGCTGGCGCTCGGCCTCGCCTCGGTCCTTAAGGCGCGCCTGCTCTGCCGGCTGCTCGACGCCCCCGTCCAGGGCTGGCGCTGGCCGCTGGTCTGGGCCGCCGCCGCCGCAGTGGTGGTCGGGCAGGGTTTCACCATGCTTCCCCATTCGCTCGAATGGGTGGAGCTGGCGGTCGGAATCCCGGCCGTCCTCGCCGCCTTCGGCACCGTCGTCTGGCTGAAGGGCTTCACCCATGACGACCGCGTGCTGTTCCGGCTCAAGAAAGGCGAGGAGCCGGAATTGCCGCCCCCGCCGGGCGTCACCCCGCCGGGAGCCGCGCCGCCGCCCACCTAGTGCCGGAAATGCCGCATCCCGGCGAAGACCATCGCCAGACCGGCCTCGTCGGCGGCGGCGATCACTTCGTCGTCGCGGATCGAGCCGCCCGGCTGGATCACCGCCGTCGCCCCGGCCTCGACCGCGGCGAGCAGCCCGTCGGCGAAGGGGAAGAAGGCGTCTGAGGCGACCGCCGAGCCGATCGTCCTCGGCTCCGGCCAGCCGGCCTTCTCCGCCGCGTCGCGGGCCTTCCAGGCGGCGATCCGGGCGGATTCGAGCCGGTTCATCTGGCCGGCGCCGATTCCGGCAGTGGCGCCCTCTTTGGCATAGACGATGGCGTTGGACTTGACGTGCTTGGCCACCGTCCAGGCGAACAGGCAGTCCGCCAGCTCGCGCTCGGACGGCGCCCGCTTCGTCACCACCTTGAGCTCGTCGCGGCCGATCCGGCCGTTGTCGCGCGTCTGGAGCAGATAGCCGCCGGCGATCGACTTCAGCGCAAGCCCGCCGCGCGCCGGATCGGGAAGCGCTCCGGTGAGGAGGAGGCGAAGGTTCTTCTTGCGGGCGAAGATCTCCCGCGCCTCCTCGTCGGCCTCGGGGGCGATCACGACCTCGGTGAAGATCTCGGTCATCGCCGCCGCGGCTTCGGCGTCGATGGGACCGTTCACCGCGATGATCCCGCCGAAGGCCGAGACGCTGTCGCAGGCGAAAGCCGTCCGATACGCTTCCATCAGGCTCGCACCGACGGCCACGCCGCAGGGATTGGCGTGCTTGACGATGACGCAGGCCGGCCCGGAGTCGCGGAACTCCGCGACCAGCTCGAGCGCCGCGTCGGCATCGTTGTAATTGTTGTAGCTGAGGTCCTTGCCCTGGACCTGCTCGGCCTGGGCGATTCCGCGGCTGTGCGGCCCCGCCGGGAGGTAGAGCGCCGCCTTCTGGTGCGGATTCTCGCCGTAGCGAAGCTCCGGCCCGAGCTTCATCGTCAGCGGCAGGGTAAACGGGAACATCCGCCCCTGGTCGGCGAAGGCGAACCAGGAAGCGATCATCGAATCATATTCCGCGGTTGCCGCGAAAGCCTTGGCCGCCAGATACTTGCGGAAGGCCAGTGACGTCGTGCCGCCATCGGCCTCCAGCCCCTCGACCAGAGCGGGATAATCCGCCGGATCGGTGACGATCGCGACGTAGGCATGGTTCTTGGCGGCGGAGCGCACCATCGAGGGTCCGCCTATGTCGATATTCTCGATGATCTCGTCGCGGTCCGCGCCCCGGGCGACGGTCGCGGCGAAGGGGTAGAGGTTGACGACGACGAGATCGATCGCGCCGATGGAATGCTCGGCCATCGCCGCCGCATGCTCGGGATCGTCGCGGACGGCGAGAAGGCCGCCATGGACCTTGGGGTGGAGGGTCTTGACCCGGCCGTCCATCATCTCGGGAAAGCCGGTCAGCTCGGCGACGTCCTTCACCTCGAGCCCGGCCTCGCGAAGCGTCCGGGCGGTGCCGCCGGTGGAGACGAGCTCGACGCCGCGGCGGACCAGGGCCTGGGCAAGCTCGACGAGGCCCGCTTTGTCCGACACCGACAGCAGGGCTCGGGCGATCTTCACTTTGTCGGGCAAGTCAGTCTCCTGGACTCAAGTCTACCCCGTCATTGCGAGGAGCGAAGCGACGAAGCAATCCAGTCCGGCGCATTCGACGCACGCAATACTGGATTGCCGCGCTTCGCTCGCAATGACGGCCGAGCCGCCGCCGCCGCTCAGCCGGCGCGGCGGAACAGCCAGGCGAGGCTGGCGCCGTCGGGGGGGCAGTCGCCGCCTATGACGAGCTGCGAGGTCTCGTGCAGGCGGGCCTCGCCGTCGATCCACAAGCTGTCCTCGATGCCGAGCCGGGCGCCGCGGCAGCGGAACTGCCAGACGGTCCGCCCGCGCACCCTCAGAAGCGCGCCCTGGCCGTCGGCCGTGGTGGCGGCCTCGACGTCCGGGTGGAGATGGAAGCGGACCGCGAAAGCGGGCGGCGCGGCGCGGCGGCGGCGGCCCTGGAGGATGAGTATGTCCTGGCCGCGAAGCTCGCGCCCGTCGGCGGCGAGGGTTAGCTGGCGCTGGTGGAGGAAGCCGAAGCGGCGGACATAGCCGTCGTGGCTCGCCTCGACCATGACGACGCCCCCCGTCTCGTCGCGGGCGAGCTCGACCTGGCTGACGCCCTTGCCGAGGCTTCCGTCCTCGTGGACGGCGGTCGAGTTGCGGTCGCCCAGAGTGAGCGTCGAATGGGCGGCGCTGCTCCTCAGCGCCTGGACGAGCTCGGCTGGGAGGGCGCCCGTCGCCGCGCCCGGTCCGCCGCAATTGACGATGAGCCGGCTCGCGCCCTCGCAAAGCTCGAAGGCGAGCGTCGAGGCGCAGCCGCCGGCGAAGGCGCGCGTCGGCGGCGGCGGCGCGGCGTCGAACAGGACGACCGTCCCCTTCGCCTCGAGCCGCTGATAGCCCCAGCCCCGTGCCTGGCTGAGCGGTCGGACCCGGACCCCGCTGCCTTCCACGGCGGCGGCGACCCGGCGCTTGGTGAGCATGTTGCCGCCCTGCCAGCTCGACAGCGCCTCGTCGCCGGAGACGATCCCGGCGAGGGCGGAGACGGCGCCCGACAGCGCGTCGGCCACGGCCTCGGGCATTTCGCGATCCCCGGCGAAATAGGCGGCGCGAAGCTGGGCGAGGAGCTCGACGAGCATCAGCTGCTCGGTCGGCGAGCGGCTGAGGAGGCCGCCATCGTCGTGAAGCGAGGCGGCCAGGGCGCGCGCCAACCCCGCCTCGCCGCGCCCGAGCCGGGCGGGCCCGCCCTGGACGAGCAAAGCGGCGCCGATCACGCCGGCCCAGGCGGTGATCCGGGCGAGGCCGGGCCGGGCCTTCTCGGCGGCCTTGTCGAGGTGGCGCGCGCCGCGCGCGAGCGTGTTGAGCAGGAGCGCGCGGTAGCCGGAGTCGCGGCTCGAAAGCACGTAGGGCGCATAGGCCGTCCAGAATAGGATCCGGCGGCCCCACAGGTCGGCACGCCAGGCCCGCTCGTCGATCGTCTCGGCATGCGCTTCCAGCCAGGCGTGGGCGATCTTCTCGGCCAGCTTGGCAGCGCGCTCGCGGGTCGCCGCGGCGGCGAGGTCGCGAAGCCATTCGAAGCTCTGCAGATAATCGGCGAGGTCCGCGGGAAGGGCGGGATCGTCGAACCTCAGCCCTTCGATCGGCCGGGTCTCGCCCCGGCGCAGGAAATGGCCGTGGAGGATCGCCTCGCCCGCCGCCTTGTCGCCGGCGACCGGGTCCTTGGGGACCGCGAGCAGCTTGAGCGGATAGCGGCCGCGAAGGCGCAGGCTGTGGAACGGGGTTCGCCAGGAGAGGCGATGGAAGATGGAGGAGAGGGTTTCGCCAAGCGACGCGCTTTGCCCGGCGCCGGCGCGGATCAGCCTCTTGCCCGGCTCGATCTCCTCGCTCTCGGGGGCGTCGATCCTGGCGGCGACGGTCATCCGCGAAGCCCGGCGATGTTGGCGGCGTAGCGATCCGGGCCGCCCCTGAAGGTGGCGGTGCCGGCGACGAGGACGTCGGCGCCCGCCTCGATCGCCTGGCGAGCGGTCTCCGCGTCGATGCCGCCGTCGACCTCGAGATCGACCGCCAGCCCTTCCTTGTCGATCCGCTTGCGGATCGATTCGATCTTGCGCAGCTGGCTGGCGATGAAGCTTTGGCCGCCGAAGCCGGGATTGACGCTCATCACCAGCACCAGATCGACTTCCTCCAGGACGTAATCGAGCGCCTTGGCCGGAGTCGCGGGATTGAGCGAGACCCCCGCGCGCTTGCCGAGCGCTCGGATCGCCTGCAGCGTCCCGTGGAGGTGCGGCCCGGCCTCGGGATGGACCGTGATGATATCCGCGCCCGCCGCGGCGAAGGCCTCGAGGAAGGAATCGACCGGTGAGATCATCAGATGGACGTCGAACGGCTTGGCGGTGTGCGGCCTCAGCGACTTCACCACCGCCGGCCCGATGGTGAGGTTGGGTACGAAATGGCCGTCCATCACGTCGATATGGATCCAGTCCGCCCCGGCCTCGTCGACGGCGCGTATCTCGTCGCCGAGCCGGGCGAAATCGGCCGAGAGGATGGAGGGGGCGATGCGGACGGGGTGCGGCACGCCGAATCATTAACCCTGCCCGAGTCGCGGGGCAAGGAAGCGGGGCGACTTATCCCCGGCCGATTTCGATCGGTCGCCATTGGGCCCGCGCGTGCGGAAGCCGATGATCTTTGCCGCGGGTTCAGAAAAGCTCTCCCACGATGACTAAGTAATATTGCGAGCTTGGGCTCTATTCGGCTGAGTTCGTCGGGCTTGGGAGCAAGCTCATTTTCTCTTCAGCAAGTGAAGATTGGACAGTTTCGGACGCAATCTTGGTCGTTCGGACCCGAGCGCCGGGTATCATTGCGGGGCCGGACCGAACGTTCGAGCGAGTCGTACGAGCGGGTCTCCGGCCAACCGTGGAGATGAAGATGGCCAGGATAATAAGCAGGACAAGGATTCTGACGGCGTCGCTTTTGCTCGTCGGTGCGACTTTGGGCTCATCCGCGTCGGCGATAATCGTCAAGAGGGACCCGGTCTGCGATCAGCAGGTCGCCGACCTTTGCGCCAGCCAGTGGCAGGCCTGGGGCTACAACAATTACGCGGATTGCGTCCCGAACGAGCAGTGCATACGCTGCCCGCCCAACTACGGCTATCTGTGCGGCTACGACCCCCGGAACCCTTATTCCTATTAAGCCCGGCGGCGGAAGCGGGCGATGAAGAAGCCGTCCGCTCCGCCCGCCTCGGCGAACAGGCCGGGGAGAATCCGGAGGCGATTGCCTTCGACCGGAAATTCGGCGGGAAGCTCGCCGGCCTCGATGTAGGCGGGCTCGAAGTCGTGCCGCTCGGCGAGGAAGGCCTCGACCACCGCCTCGCCCTCCTCGGGCTCGAGCGAGCAGACCGAATAGACCAGAGTGCCGCCGGGCTCGAGCCAGCCCGCGGCTCGGGCGAGCATCGCCTTCTGCCCTTCGGCCAGCTCGGCGATGGCGCGCGGGCGGCCGCGGTGGAGGACGTCGGGATGGCGGCGGAAGATCCCGGTCGCGGAGCAGGGGGCGTCGAGAAGGATGGCGGCGACCTTCTCCGGCGGCGACCAGCGCAATATGTCGGCCGCGACCACTTTCGCCGAGAGCCGGGTTCGGGCGAGGTTCTCCGAAAGTCGTGCAAGACGACTTTCCGACGCATCGACCGCGGTCACCTCGAACCCGGCGCTGGCGAGCTGCATCGTCTTTCCGCCCGGCGCCGCGCACAGATCGAGCGCGGTTCGGCCTTCGCCCTTGCCGAGCAGGCGGGCGGGGAGCGAGGCGGCGATGTCCTGCACCCACCAGCCGCCTTCGCCATAGCCGGTGAGGCCGGCGACCGCGGTTCGGGCGGGAAGCCGCAAATGGCCGGGCATCAGGCTGAGGCCTTCCATGCCCGGCGGAGGCTCGGCGCCCGCGGCGAAGACGAGATCGAGCGGCGGCGGCGCGGCGAGCAGCCGCGCGGCCTCGGCCGCCACGCGCTCGCCCCAGTGGCGGGTCCAGCGCGCCTCGACGGCGGCGGGCAGCGAGGGCAACGGCGGAAGGGCGGCCTTCTGGCGCATCAAGGTCCCGAAGACGCCGTGGACCAGCCTTCTCGGGCCGCCGTCGACCAGCGGCAGGACGGTCGAGATGGCGGCGTGCGGCGGCGTTTCCAGCGCAAGCGCCTGGACGAGCGCGATGCGGAGCGCGGCTCGGGCCTTGGAATCGTCGGGAAGCGGCCGCTGGGTCGCGCCGTCGATCAGGGCGTCGAGATCGGGAAGCCGGCGAAGCGCCTCGGCGGCGATGGCATGGGCAAGGCCGCGATCGTTCTGGGCGAGCCCGCGCGCGGCGACGTCGAGCGCCGCCTCGAGCGGGAGGCCCTTGCGCAGGACCGCATCGAGCAGGCCGAGGGCGGCGCGGCGGGCGGGCAGGCCCGCGACCTCGTCCGGGTTCCTCGCCACCTCAGCGACGGCCGAGCGGATCGAGCGCGCTGGCCCGGCGTCGGGCCGGAGGCACGGCGGAAGCGGGCGGGCCGGCCATCTCGTTGAGCAAGGCGATGCGGTTGGCGGTGTCGGGATGGGTGGAGAAGAGGCTGTCGCGGCCGCCGCCCGGCGGGACGATGTAGAGCGAAGCCGCGGCCGGAACGCGCTCGGCGACCGGGCTCGGGAAGCGGGCGGCGCCGGCCTGAAGCTTGGAGAGCGCGGAGGCGAGCGCGCGCGGGTTGCCGCAGATCTCGGCGCCGGCGCGGTCGGCGCCATATTCGCGGGTTCGGCTGATGGCGAGCTGGACGAGCATCGCCGCGAACGGGGCGAGCAGCACCGCCGCAAGCATCGCCAGCGGATTGCCGCGCCCGCCGCCGCGGAAGAAGAAGCCGAAATTGGCGAGCATCGAGATGGCGCCGGCGATCGTCGCCGTCATCGTCATCACCAAAGTGTCGCGGTTGCGGACGTGGCCGAGCTCGTGGGCGATCACCGCGGCCACCTCCTCGCGGTCGAGGATGGCGAGGAGGCCGGTGGTCGCCGCGACGGCGGAATGGGCCGGGTCGCGGCCGGTGGCGAAGGCGTTGGCGTGCGGCGAATCGATCAGGAAGACCCGCGGGGGCGGAAGCCCGGCGCGCCCGGCGAGGCCGTGGACCATTCCGACCAGCTGCGGGCAATCGCTCCGGGTCACCTCCTTGGCGCCGTGCATCGAAAGCACGATCCGGTCGGCGTTCCAGTAGGTGACGAGGTTCATCGCCGCCGCGACGGCGAGCGCGAGGACGGCGCCGCGGGGCCCGCCGAGCGTGAAGCCGAGGCCCATGAACAGGGCGGTCAGGGCCGCCAGCATCATCGTCGTCCTGAAGCCGTTCATCCTTGCGCGTCCGTCTCCCAAGGCTGAAATGTGGGGAATGAGCGCGTCTTCTTCAATCGGCCGGGCGAGGGTCCGGCCGGCGCACCTCAAGGCGCCGGCGAGCCTCTCGCCGAGCCCGCCTTTGCCGGAGCCCGGACCCTCCGTCGAGGCGGAGGAGAGCGGCGGCCCGAAGGGGGAGGAGCCGACCCGCTATGGCGACTGGGAGAGCGGGGGACGGTGCTGGGACTTCTGACGCCGGCGGCGTCATCCCGGCGAAAGCCGGGACCCAGGAACACTGTCGGACGAAGCCCCGTAGCGCGGTGCTCCTGGGTCCCGGGTCAAGCCCGGGATGACGATTACACCCCCTCGCTCCGCAGCGGCCTGGCCAGCAGCCGCTCGACGACCTCGTCCACCGAGGCCTCGCTGGCGAGCAGCGCGCAGACCGCCGAGACGATCGGCATGTCGACCTCCGCCGCCCGGGCGGCCCGGGCGAGCACCGGCGCGGTGTAGGCGCCTTCGGCGACGGTTCGCCGGTCCGAGAGCAATTCGCTCGCGCTTTTGCCTTCGCCGAGGCCCTTGCCGAGGCTGAAGTTGCGCGAGCTGGTCGACGAGCAGGTGAGGACGAGGTCGCCAAGCCCCGACAGGCCCGCAAGGGTCTCGGCGCGGGCGCCGCGGGCGAGGCCGAACCGGGTCATCTCCGCGAATCCGCGCGAGATGAGCGCGGCTCGCGCGTTCTGGCCAAGCCGCCGCCCCTCGACGACTCCGCAGGCGATGGCGAGCACGTTCTTGACCGCCCCTCCGATCTCGGCGCCGATCACGTCGTCGGAGAGGTAGGGCCGGAACCAGGGCCGGGCGATCCGGGCCCGAAGCCGGGCCCCGACCTCGGCATCCTCGACCGCCAGGGTGACGGCGGCGGGAAGGCCGGCGGCGACCTCGTGGGCGAAGGTGGGGCCGGAGAGCACGGCGAGCGGCGCCTCGGGCTGGGCCTCGCGGGCGACGTCGTGCATCAGCTTCATCGTCGCTTCCTCGATGCCCTTGGCGCAGAGGACGAGCGGGATCGCCACCGGCGGCAGGCTGGCGAGGACTCCGCGCATATGCTGGGCGGGAGTCACCACCAGCAGAGCCTCGCACGAAGCGAGCTCGGCAAGCTCGGCGGTGGCCCGGATGGCGGGGCTGAGCTCCGTTCCCGGGAGGAAGAGGCTGTTCTCGCGCCGCTCGTTGACGCTCTCGATCACCTCGCTCTCGCGGGCCCAGAGCAAAGTCTCGCCGCCCTCGGCCGAGACCTGCGCCAGCGCCGTCCCCCAGGCGCCGCCGCCGATCACGCCGATCCTCACGCCTTCACCCCCGCGCCGCGGACCTTCTCCGCTTCGGGATCGAGCGGCCAGCGGGCACGAGCCGGGGCGTCGAGCGAATCGACGAGCCCGGCCTCGAAGCGCAAGGCGCCGGCCCAGCCGATCATCGCCGCATTGTCGGTGCACAGACAAAGCGGCGGGGCGACGAAGCGCAGGCCCTGCGCTTCGGCGAGCTCGGCCAGCGCCGAGCGAACGCTGCCATTGGCGGCGACCCCGCCCGCGACGACGAGCGCGGTGGCTTCGGGTGCCGAGTCGAGGGCTCTGCGGGTGCGGTCGACGAGGCAATCGACGACGGCCTGCTGAAAGGAGGCGGCGATGTCCGCGTCGGCGTAACGGCCGCTCTCCTTCGCCCGAAGGACCGCGCTCTTGAGGCCGGCGAACGAGAAATGGGGCTCGCTCGACCCGACCAAAGGCCGCGGCAGCGGCACCGCGCGCGGATCGCCCGAGGCGGCGGCGCGCTCGACCGCGGGCCCGCCGGGAAAGCCGAGGCCGAGCCTCTTGGCGGTCTTGTCGAACGCCTCGCCGGCAGCGTCGTCGATGGTGGTGGCGAGACGGCGGTAGCGGCCCAGACCCTCGACGGAGAGCAACTGGCAATGGCCGCCCGAGACGAGGAGGAGGAGATAGGGGAAAGCGAGGTCGGGATCGCCCAGCATCGGCGAAAGGGCGTGCCCTTCGAGATGGTTGACCGCGATCAAAGGCTTGCCCGCCGCCAGCGCCAGCCCCTTGGCCGCGACCAGGCCGACCATCACGCCGCCGACAAGGCCCGGCCCGGCGGTCGCGGCGATCGCGTCGACCTCACCGAGGCCGACCCCCGCCTCGCCGAGCGCCTGCTCGATCAGCGACGGAAGAATCTCGACATGCGCCCGCGCGGCGATCTCCGGAACCACCCCGCCGAACGGCCGATGCGCCGTCTCCTGCCCGGCGAGACAGTGCGCGAGCACTCGCCGATCGGAGGCGACCAGCGCCGCCGCCGTCTCGTCGCAGCTGGATTCAATGCCGAGTATCAGCGCCATCTAAGCTTCCCTGCCACCCGCGCACCCGCTAGCACAAGCGCCATGCAGCCCATCCTCCGCCTCGGAACTCGCGGCTCGCCGCTGGCGCTCGTCCAGGCGCGGCTGGTGGCGACGGCGTTGCGCGAGGCGCATGACTGGGGACCGGAGCTGATCGAGATCGAGCCGATGGCGACGAGCGGCGACCAGCTTCGCGACCGGCCGCTCGCCGAGTTCGGCGGCAAGGCCCTGTGGACCCGGGAGCTCGACCTTGCCCTGATCGAAGGCCGGATCGACCTCGCCGTCCACTCGATGAAGGACGTCGAGACGCTTCGGCCGCCCGAGCTCGCGATCGCCGCGATCCTGCCCCGCGCCGACGTTCGCGACCGGCTGGTCGGCGCCGAAAGCCTCGAGGCCCTGCCCGAGGGCGCCCGCCTCGGCACCTCCTCGCCCCGCCGAGCGGCGCAGCTTCTCGCCCGGCGCCCCGACCTCGCCATCGTCCCGCTGCGCGGCAACGTCGAGACCCGGCTTCGCAAGATCGACAAAGGCGAGGCCGACGCCACCCTGCTCGCCGCCGCCGGGCTCGAGCGGCTCGGCCATGGCGAGATCGGCGTGGTGCTGGAGGATTTCCTGCCCGCCCCCGCCCAGGGCGCGATCGGAGTCGAGGTTCGCGCGGCCGACAGGCGCGTCCGGACCCTGATCGCCGCGATCGACGACCGCTCGACCCATGCCTGCGTCGCCGCCGAGCGGCGGCTGCTCGAAGGGCTGGGCGGAAGCTGCCGCTCCCCGGTCGCGGCGCTCGCCACGCTCGAGGGCGAGCGGATCCGGCTGAGGGCCGAGATCCTCACCGAGGACGGGAGCGAATTCGAGCGCGGCGAGCGGGTCTTCGCCGCCGACGACGGCTCGGCGCCGCTGGAGCTGGCCGCCGAGCTGCTCGCCCGCGCCGGACCCGGGCTGAGGAGCCTGTTCGGGCCGTGAAGCTGCTCGTCCTGCGGCCCGAGCCGGGCGCGTCCCGAACGGCCGTGCGTGCGCGAGAGCGGGGGCTGGATCCGGTCCTCATCCCGCTTTTCTCCGTCTCCGCGGTCCCCGGCCCGGCGCCGGACCCGGGCCGATACGACGCGGTGCTCCTGACCAGCGCGAACGGCGCTCGTTTCGCTCGCGCGGGGCTCGAGCGATTGCCCTGCTTCGCGGTGGGCGAAGTGACCGCTTCGGCGGCGCGGGAAGCGGGATTCGCCGACGTCAGGACCGGCCCTTCGGATGGCGCCGCGGCCGCCGCGATGGTGGCGCGGGACGGGATGAAGCGCGCCCTCCATTTGTGCGGCCGCGACCATGTCGCGCTCGAAGCGCCGGGCGTGAGCATCGAACGGCGGATCGTCTACGCGGCCGAGCCTCTGGCGACCGGGCCCATAACCGGGCCGGCGGTGGCCCTGGTCCATTCCGCCCGCGCCGGCGCCCGGCTGGCCGAGCTTGCGTCGGACCGATCGACGATCGCCCTGGCCGCGATCAGCGCCGGCGCGGCGGCGGCGGCCGGCGAGGGCTGGTCCGCCAAAGTCGTCGCGGCCGAGCCTCGCGACGACGCTTTGCTGGAGGTTGCGGCGCAGCTGTGCAATCATGGCGCGATGGACGCGAAGGACCGCGGCGATGGAATATGAGCCCCCACGCGTGGCGGCGAGGCCGAAACGGGCGTGGGTGACGCCCGCGGTCCTGGCGCTTCTCGCCTTCGTCGCCGGCGTGGCGGCGATGGGCTGGCTGCTCGCCCGCTGGAGCGTCGCCGCCGCCTTCATCGGCGTCGCGCCCGCGCCGCCCCCGGCCGCGGCTGCGCCGCCCCCCGCCATCGCCGTCGAGCGCGAGCCGGCCGCGGAACCCGCCGGAGAGCCGCAGTCGGCCGAACGGCTGGTCATCGATCCGGAGACGACGCGGCGGGTCAACCGGCTCGAGGAGCGGCTCGCTCTGCTCGATCTCCAGTCGCGGGCGGCGGTCGGCAATGCCGATCGCGCGGAGGGCCTTCTCGTCGCCTTTGCGGCACGCCGGGCGCTCGATCGCGGGGTCGCGCTCGGCTATATCGAGACCCTGCTTCGCCAGCGCTTCGCGGCGACCGAGCCGCAGTCGGTGGCGACGGTCCTCACCGTCGCCCGGCAGCCGGTGACGGTGCAGAGCCTCCAGAAGGAGTTCCAGGAGGTCGCGCCGCATCTCTCCGGCGGCGGCCAGGGCCAGAGCTGGTGGGGGGCGTTCAAGACCGAGATGGCCGGGCTCGTCACCATCCGCCGCGAGAACACGCCCTCGACCCAGCCGGCGGAGCGGCTCCGCCGCGCCGGCCAGAGCCTGGAGGCGGGGCAGGTCGAAGTCGCCCTGCTCGAAGTGCTGCGCCTGCCGGGCCACGAGCGCGCAGACAAATGGATCGCCGACGCCCGCAACTACGTCGCCGCCCATCGCTCGCTGGACCGGCTGGAAAGCGCTGCCTTGCTCGAGCCGAGGGAGCCGGAGCCGGTGGCGCGACCGCGCTAGCTGTCTGCTGTTCCCCGGCGAAGGCCGGGGCCCAGCCCTTCTGCCGTGAAGCTGGGCCCCGGCCTTCGCCGGGGAACAATCAGATCTCCAGCAAAGCGTAAGGCCGCCCGAAGGCGCTCTCGACCACGAACTGCGCGCAGTTGAATACCGGAATCCCGCCCGGCGTTCGGCCCGAATAGGCGCCGCGATGGGCGTGGCCGTGGACGACCGCCTTGACGTTGTCGAAGCGGTCGATGGCGTGGGCGAGGCGCGAGGAGCCGAGGAAGGGGTAGATTTCGAGCGGCTCGCCCTCGACCGTCTCCGGGATCGGCGCGTAGTGGAGCACGGCCACCGCCCTTTCGGTGCGAAGCGAGCGAAGCGCGTTCTCGAGCATCCGCGCCTCGTTGCGCGATTCGTCGACGAAGACCTTGATCGCCTCCTCCCCGAACGCACCGAGCTCGCCGCGGCCGAACCCGCCGATGAAGCCCTTGGCGCCGGCGAAGCCGACCCCGTCGATCACCGTCGCCTGCTCGCCGAGCATCACCGCCCCCGCCTGCTGGAGGATGGTCGACACCTCGCCGGCGGCGCCGCATTCGTAATCGTGGTTGCCGAGCACGGCGACGACCGGGATCGTGCAGGCGCGCAGATCCTCGGCGAGGATCTCGGCCTCGGCAGGCTTGCCGAAATTGGTGAGATCGCCGGTCAGGACCAGCACGTCGGCGGCCTCCGAAACCTCCTCGAACAGGCCGCGGTAACGGTTGTGGCAGGTTTCGGTGACGTGGAGATCGCCGATCGCGGCGACCTTGATCGTGTCAGTGGTGGTGGGGTCGTTCATGCTTCTCGTCCACTCCCTTGCCGACCACGTCGGCGAAGCCCCATTCGGTGACGTCGACGACATAGTCGGTCGGGCTGATCAGCCGGCCGCGGCAGATCTTGATGCTGGCCGGCGGCATCTCGTCCTGCGCCCGGAGGCGATCGAGCAGCTCCTCGTAGAGCCAGCGCGGGATGAGGTCGCGCTCGGTCGGATAGACGAAGCGGAAGTTGAGGATGTTGATCAGAAGCACCTCCCAATAGAGCTCCATCGAGGCGAGCAGCCATTTCCAGTCGATCTCGTCATGCTTGATCAGGATGGCGTGGACGATGTCGGCGGCGTCGTAGCGGTAGCGGGTCTGCAGGAAGAGCTTGGAGAGGATGAACTGGGTCGGCGGGGTCACCCTCACCACCGTCCCGTAGACCTCCGCCTCGCACACCTCCTGGAACCATTCGTCGGTGATCGGGATCGAGGCCGAGGAGATGTTGAAGATGACATCGAAGAAATAGTCGCCGCGCCAGACCTTCCCGATCCAGCGCTCGTCCTCCATCTCGATCTCGTAGCCGCGGCCCTTGAAGAAGGCGAGGATCCTGGGCGCGTCGCTCGGCTTGCAGAAGACGTCGAGATCCTTGGTCGGGCGGACGATCCCGGTGAAGCAGGCGAGGGCGTAGGTCCCCGAGAGAAGGAACGGGATGCCCGATTCCTTGAGCAGCTTCAGGCTCTCCTCATAGAAGCCGACCGCCGCTTCCGGCGGCTCGAACATCGAGGAATCGAGGGCGTCGAGACTATTGCTCACCGCCCGAGAACGGGGCCGGAAGGAATGCGTTCCGCCCGCCCCGGGCGCATCCCTTCCGAACCGGCCTCCTCAGATCGCGCGAAGGGTGACGTTGTCGAAATCGGCATATTTGCCGGGCTGCTCGGTATCGACCATCAAGCTGATGTAGGCGACGGCGCTTGTCGCCGTGAAGGTTGTGGTGCCGCCGCTTCCGGTCAGCGTGGCATAGGTGCCCTCGCCCTGGTTGGTGCCCACCCGGACGAGCCGGCCGGCCGTGCCCCCGACGATCGTCACCCCGACCTGATATTGCTGGCCGGCGACCGTCGGCACGCCCTGATAGGCGCGGGCGTAGAGCGTGGTGTTGGTGATCCTGAGCGCGCCGTCGACGACCGAGAGAGTCGCCGCCTGGGCCGGCGTCCAGCCGGTCGTCGTGCCCCCGGCGAAAGTGCCGTTGACGACCAGCTCGGGGCCGAAGACGTCGCCGCCGCTCATGTCGAAATAGATCCAGCCCTCCGACGTTCCCCGCTTCATGTAGAGGCGGTTGGCGGTCCGGTCGAAAGCGAGCGTTCCGAGCGCCGGAGGAGCGACGAAGTCCGAATCGGCGATCGGGCCGGTCTTCACCAGCGACACGCCCTGATAGCGGCTCGTCACCGGGTGGAAGTTGACGTTGGTGAAGGCGAAGCTGGTGATTCCGGTCGTGTCCTTCAGAGTCAGCGAGGTGACGTTGGTCGCCGAGAGGCTGTTGACGGAGTCGCTGAGCTTGAGGCTGTCGATGAGGACGGTGCCGCAATCCTGGAAATGGGCCGAAAGCGTCGGAAGGTTCGCCCAGCCCTGCCAGCATCGCTCCATCACCACCCACTGCACGTTCTGGCAATGAACGCCTCGGGCCGAGGTGGCGGGAGTGACGTTCTGCCGCAAGCCGTCGAGATGGACGTGGTTGACGGTGCCGCTGGTCGGCTTGACGACGACGCCGTGGAGGGCGCCCTCGTCGAGCCGGGTACCGCTCATTTGGAACACCCCTTCGCCACGGGCGCCGTCATTACCGTTCGGCGTGTCGGCGCGGATCCAGCCCAGATTCTGCCCGGTCCCGCTCTTGCTGTAGGTCTGTCCCCAGAAATGACCGTAATCGATGAACTGGCTGTCCTCGTCGCGATAGCCGTACCAGCTCTTATTCTCGATCACGCTATGGGTGTAGCTGGCGCTCCCCAGCCCGACGAAGCAGCCCCCGAAATGGCAATTCTGGGTCTTGAGATAGGAATCGCTGGCATAGACGATGGCCTCGCGCCCCATCAGCCCGAAGAAGCCGCACCGCTCGATCGCGGCCGAGAGCAATGTCAGGTTGAGGACTCGCCGGGCATCGAGGGAGGCACCCGGCACGCCGACGAAATTGAGATCCTGGAGCTCGACGGTGCCGCTGCTGAGAGTGATCGCGTCGTCGGTGTCCGCGGTGCCGATCCACAGCCCACTGTCCGTCCCGGAACCAAGCAGCCGGGCGGCGATGCCGCCGGCCTCCCCGTTGAAATCGACCGAGACCGGGGCCGCCAGAAGGAACAGCCCGTCGACGAGGAGAGTGCCCCCAGCCGCGGCGGCGATGGCCTCAAGGCCGGCCTGAAGCGCCGCCGAGCAATCCGTGCCGTAAACCGCTCCGCCGGCGACGACGGCGTTCGACGCGGAGTCGGCGAGGAGAATTTCGCAGGGCGCGACGATCGACGCGACGGTCGTGATCAGCTTGGCGCCCGAAGCGCCCGCGCCGCCGACGACGACGGTCTTGCCGACATCTTCGTCGGCGAAGGCGGCGCTTGGGCTGGTCAGGCTGCTCGAGCTTGCCGCCATGGCGACGTCGCGCAGCTCGCGAAGGTCGGGAACGGCGCCCAGACCGGTCAGCGTGGCGCTGAAATCGGCTTCGTCCATGTTCGTTCTCCCGAGCTTGGATGCAAACTTTCGAGAGCACCGCGAGCCAACCCCTATCGTCTATATGGGGCTGAAAGAACGAGTACAAGAAGAGAACATTCGGCTAATCGCCGGGCGGGGACGAGCCCGTCCGCGGCTATGCCCGGCGCTTAAAGCTCCGGCCGGGGCTGGGCGGGGTTCGGCTCGGCGGCCGGCCGCAGATCGACGAGGGTGACGATGAACTCGAGCTCGGCGTTGGGCGGGATTGTGCCGGGCACGCCTTCCGCCCCGTAGGCGAGCGCGGCCGGGATCCAGAAGCGGTAGCGGCCGCCTTTCTGCATATGCTGGAGCGCCTCGGCAAACCCCGGGACGACGCCCGACACCGGGAAGGCCGTCGGCCGCGGGCTGGCGTCGAACAGGGTTCCGTCGGCGAGATGGCCTTCATAGGTGACGAGCACGGCGTCGGCGGTCGTCGGTTTCGCGCCGAGGCCGGGCTTCAGGGTCTCGAAGCGAAGGCCGGACGGCGTGGTGACGACGGCGCGGACCGAGACCGGCGGGATGAATGAATGCGGCGGAACCGGCTTGTGGGCAGAAGCGGCGGCGGCGAGGAGAAGGGCAAGGCTGAGCATGGTGACCGCCGAAAAAGACTGGAGCGGGCGAAGGGATTCGAACCCTCGACCCCAACCTTGGCAAGGTTGTGCTCTACCCCTGAGCTACGCCCGCTCTGAGCGAACCGGAAAACAGGCGTCCGGCTGAGGTAAGGCGGCGCGCTAGCAAATGGCCCGCGACCCGGCAAGGGCCTAGATAGTCTTGGCAGGAGCGGGGACAATACCACATAGGCGTCGCATCGGACTTGCGCGGAAAGGCGGATCGTGGCGACTTTGGGAATGAGCGCGGCTGAGAAGGAAGCGCTCGAGAGCTTCCGGCGGGACGTCATCGAGCCGTCGATGACTTCGCTCGTCATCGTCGATTTCTGGGCGGAATGGTGCGGCCCCTGCAAGCAGCTGGGGCCCATGCTCGAGAAGGTCGCCGCCGACTATTCCGATCGCGGAGTCCGCCTGGTCAAGATCGACGTCGACGCCAACAAGGTCATCGCCGCCCAGTTCCGGGTCCAGTCCATCCCCACCGTCTACGCCATCTTCCAGGGGCAGCTCGTCGCCGACCTCACTCCCGCTCGGACCGAGGGGCAGCTCACGCGCTTCCTCGACCAGATCCTCGAGCAGCTTCCGGTCGAGGGCGAGGTGCAGCAGCTCGAGGCGGAGATCGAGCCGCTGATCGCGATGGCCGAAGAGGTGCTCGCCGGCGGCGATTCGGGGCGGGCGGAGAACATCTTCCGCCAGATCCTCGAAATGGCGCCCGACAACGCAGAAGTGATCGGCGGCCTCGCCCGGACGCTGATCGCCGCCGGCCGCGCCGAAGAAGCGCGCGCCCTGCTCGACGGCGCTCCGGAGGCGGTATCCAAGGATCCGGCCGTCGCCCGCGCCCGTTCGGCGCTCGCCCTCACCGAGGTGGCGAAGCCGGGCGCCGACACCGCGGCCCTCGAGCAGCGAATCGCCACCGATCCCGACGACCATGAGGCGCGCTACGAGCTCGCCGGCGCCCTGATGGCCTCGGGCGACCGGGACGGCGCCGCCGACCAGCTGCTCGAGAGCATAAGCCGCGACCGCGACTGGAACGAGGGCGCCGCCCGCAAGCGCCTCCTCCAGCTGATGGAGGTGGTGGGCCTCGAGGATCCCTGGGCCGGCGCCCAGCGGCGGCGCCTGTCCGCGATCCTGTTCACCTGATGGCGGAGAATATCCTTCGAATCCCCGTCTTCCCGCTCGCGGGCGCCCTGCTCTTCCCGCGCGCCCAGCTGCCGCTCCACATCTTCGAGCCCCGCTACCGGGCGATGGTGAAGGACGCGCTTGCGAGCGACCGGCTGATCGGAATGGTCCAGCCGCGCGGCGGCGGCGAGCCTGCGCCCTTGTTCGAGGTCGGCTGCCTCGGCCGGATCGCCGGCGCCGAGGAGCTCGAGGACGGCTGCTTCAACATCGTCCTCGAAGGCCTCGGCCGATTCCGGATCGTCCGCGAGGCGAGGGTCGAAACGCTCTACCGCCAGGTCGACGCGGAGCGCACCGGCTTCGACGACATGGCCGAGCCCGAGCCGCTCGGACTCGCCCAGCGCGCCGAGCTGGAGCGCGAAGCCCGCCGCTATGCCGACGCCCTCGGCTATTCGGTCGACTGGGACGCCGTCACCCGACTCGACGACGAGCTTCTCGTCAACGCCATCGCCCAGGTCGCGCCGCTCGACGTCGGCTCGAAGCAGGCCCTGCTCGAAGCGGCGGACATCGCCCTTCGCTGCGACCTCCTCGTCCAGTTCATGCAGTTCCAGCGGATGGTGCCGGGCGGGGCGGACGGGCCGGAGACCCTGCAGTGACGCCGGAATTGCTGGCGCTGCTCGTCTGCCCGGTGACCCGGACGGCGCTCAAGTGGGACGAAGAGCGGCAGGAGCTGGTGTCGGAGGCTGCGGGACTGGCTTTTCCAGTGCGCGATGGGGTTCCGGTCATGCTGGTCGAGGAAGCCCGAGCCCTACCTCCCCAGCGCTAGCGGGACCGCTAGATCGCCAGCCCCCTCAGAAGCAGCGGCAGCTCCCCGCTCTCGCCCCGCGCCTCGGCCATGAACAGGCTCTTCAGCGGCCCCGTCCGCTGGACGACGCCCATTCCGAGGCGGCGGATCGCCGAGGCGGTTCGGCCGGGGATGCCGTAGAGGCGGGTGAGGCTGTCGGTCGCCGCCGCGACGGTCAGGGTGTCGAGGCTCCGCCAGCGCTCGTAGCGGGCGAGGAGCTGGGCATCGCCGGGATCGAGGCCGAGCCGGGCGCCCTCGACCAGCACCTGGGTGAGCGCGGCGACGTCTCGGAAGCCGAGATTGAGGCCCTGGCCGGCGATCGGATGGATTCCGTGGGCGGCGTCGCCGGCGAGCGCCAGCCGCTCCGCCGTCATCGTCGCGGCGTGATGGAAGCCGAGCGGATAGTTCCAGCGAGGCCCGGCCAGCCGAACCGCGCCGAGGAAGCCGCCCATCCTTTTCTCGATCTCGTGCGCCATCGCCCGGTCGGGAAGATCGATCACCGCCGCGGCGTCGGCGGCCGGAACCGACCAGACGATCGCCGAACGGTTGCCGGGAAGCAGGGGAAGCACCGCGAACGGACCGGTCGGATAGAATATCTCATAGGCCGCATTGTCGTGGCCGCGCTCATGCTCGACGGTCAGGACGATCGCGGCGTGATCGTAGCGCCAGCGCGCCATCGGGATGTTCGCGGCTTCGCGCGTCGGCGAGCTTCGCCCCTCGGCGCCGATCAGCAAAGGCGCGGTCACGACCCGCCCATCGTCCAGCGCGACCCGGACCCCGGCGCCGTCGCGAACCGTGTCGGCCGCGTGGGCTGGCATCAGGAGGGTGACCTTCCCGGCGTCGAGCGCGGCCTCGCGAAGCACCTGCCGGAGCCGCCGGTTCTCGACCATGATCCCGAGCGGATCGTCGTCCTCGGCCGAATCGAACACGATCCCGCCCGGCTGGAGCCCGTCGCTGACCCGGATCGAGCGGATCGGGCAGCCTTCGCCCTCGAGCCTGTCGGCAACTCCGATCGCTTCCAGCATCCGCCACGACGCGCTGGCGACGGCGGTCGCGCGGCCGTCGAAAGCCGGCGCGACCTGGCGCTCGGGATCGGCGGGATCGACGACGATCGTCGTCAGGCCATGGCTATCGAGCGCGACCGCGAGGGTGAGGCCGATCAGCCCCCCGCCCAGGATGATGACGTCAGCGCGATCCATGGCTTACCTTCCAACGATTTTCCCGCCCTACCGATGCAAAGGTGCAACGCCAAGCGCTTGACCGGGGACTCCCGGCGGGCGCATTGTCTCTCTCAGAACATTTGGGGCACGGGGATGGCGGCTTCAGTTGCGCAGGGCGCCCGCCCGAACAGGCTGGCGCAGTGGCGGTCCGGGATGAAGCGCGGGATGCGCCGAAGCTGGGCGCTTCTCATCGGCGGCGCGCTCGGCGCGGCCGCCTTGCTGATGCTGCTCGCGCTCGTCAGCTACCATCCGACCGATCCCTCGCTCAACACCGCCGCCGCAGGGCCGGTGCATAACTGGATCGGCGCGCCCGGCGCCTGGCTCGCCGACCTCCTGCTCAGCCTGTTCGGGCCGCCCGCCGGCCTTCTCCTGCCGCTTCTCGCCCTGATCGGCCTTCGGGTCGCCGCCGGCACCGAGCCGACCCGCTGGCTTCGCTCGCTTCTGCTCACCGTCGCCGGCCTCGCCTTGATCGGTTGCGCCGCGGCCCTGCTCGTCGGCGACGCGGTCAACGGGCTTCCGGCGAGCTGGGGCGGAGCGATCGGCCTGTCGCTCGCCCGGCTGATCGATCTCGCTTTGTCGGCGATCGGCGAGCCCGGAATCGCCGAGCCTTTCCGGATCGTCGCCCTCGGCCTGTGCGCCGCGCTCGGGCTCGGCCTGTACTGGCTGGGCCTCGGACTTCGGCCGGACGAGCGCGCCTGGCTCGCCACCCGCCGTCTGCCGCGCCGCGAACGGCGGGCGCTGGAGGAGGAAGACGAGCTTCCCGAGCCCGAAGACCGCCCCGCCCGCAACCCGATCGTCGCCCCGGCGGAGCCGTCGCGGACCGTCATCGCCGACCGGGTGCGCTCGCCCGCCCAGGCCAAGCGCCCGCTGCGCGAGCGCCAGGCCTCGCTCGCGCTCGGTGACAGCTACCAGCTGCCCGGCCTCGATCTGCTCGCGCCGCCGCCGCCGCCGGTCGGCGGAGCGCTCGACAAGGCCAGTCTCGAGCGCAACGCCCGCCTCCTCGAATCAGTGCTCGACGATTTCTCGGTGAAGGGCGAGATCGTCGAGGTCCGCCCCGGCCCGGTCGTCACCATGTACGAGCTGGAGCCCGCCAGCGGAATCAAGGCGAGCCGGGTCATCCAGCTCGCCGACGATATCGCGCGCAATATGTCGGCGCTCTCGGCCCGGGTCGCCACCATCCCCGGCCGGAGCGTGATCGGGATCGAGCTTCCCAACCCCAAGCGCGAGATGGTCGTCCTCTCGGAGCTGATCGCCAGCCACGCCTTCGAGGACCAGGTCGCCCAGCTTCCGATCGTTCTCGGCAAGAACATCGCCGGCGACCCCGTCGTCGCCGACCTCGCGCCGATGCCGCATCTGCTCGTCGCCGGAACGACCGGCTCGGGCAAATCGGTCGGCCTCAACTGCATGATCCTGTCGCTGCTCTACCGGCTGACGCCCGAGCAGTGCAAAATGATCCTGATCGATCCCAAGATGCTGGAGCTCAGCACCTACGACGACATCCCCCACCTCCTCGCCCCGGTCGTCACCGAGCCCGCCAAGGCGATCCGAGCGCTCAAATGGACGGTCGAGCAGATGGAGGAGCGCTACCGGATGATGGCCTCGATCGGCGTCCGCCAGCTTTCCAGCTTCAACGCCAAGGTGCGCGAGGCCAAGGCCAAGGGCCAGTCGCTCGGCCGACGGGTGCAGACCGGCTACGACCCCGAGACCGGCCAGCCCAAATACGAGATGGAGGAGCTCGAATACGAGGTCCTTCCGCAGATCGTCGTCGTCGTCGACGAGCTCGCCGACCTGATGATGACCGCGGGCAAGGAGGTCGAGTTCCTCATCCAGCGCCTTGCCCAGAAGGCGCGGGCGGCGGGCATCCACCTGATCATGGCGACCCAGCGGCCCTCGGTCGACGTCATCACCGGCGTGATCAAGGCCAACCTGCCGACCCGCATCTCCTTCGCCGTCACCTCGAAGATCGATTCGCGCACCATCCTCGGCGAGCAGGGCGCCGAGCAGCTGCTCGGAAAGGGCGACATGCTCTACATGCCGGGCGGCAAGCAGATCGCCCGAGTCCACGGCCCCTTCGTCTCCGACGACGAGGTCCGCCGCGTGGCCGACCATTGGAGGGCTCAGGGCCGCCCCGAATATGTCCAGGCGGTGACCGAGGAGCCCGAGGACGGCGGCTACATGTTCGAGGGCCAACCGACCGGCGAGGACGATCCCGAGGCCCAGCTCTACCGAAAGGCGATCCAGACCGTCGCCGAGAGCCAGAAGGCCTCCACCTCCTACCTCCAGCGCCAGCTCCGCGTCGGCTACAACAACGCCGCCCGCCTGATCGAGCGGATGGAGAAAGACGGCTTCGTCAGCGCCCCCGACCATGTCGGCCGGCGCGAGGTGCTCGTCGACCCGGAGGGGCGGCCGCTTAGCTGAGAGTCGTCGTTTTCCCTGTTGCATTGGCGCGAAATTTTGCGATTCTACGTGTGAGGCGAAAGGCGTCACATGACTTCGCAACGGCAACAGGAAGAGATCGACCGGAACTACGATGCCTTCATGGCCGTGCTCGATTCCCTCCTGCCCGAGCATCGAGACCAGCTCGCCCTCATGAAGGACGGCAGGATCGTAGGATATTTCGACACCCCACGTTCGGCGCTCGAAGCCGCCACAGGTCTGTTTCCCGATGGAGTGTTTTCACAATACAGGAGGTCACCGACGAGCCCCTTTTCATGGGCTATTGGTCGGATGCGGAACATTGAGTGGCGACGCGAGCGGCGTCGAATCCTCCTCCCCGTTCAGATATTGCTTCCCTTCCCAGTCACGGACCTCACGGGAATTGAGGCGACTGCTCTTCTGGATACAGGCTCCTCGATCAGCGGCGTCTCAGCGGCCCTGGCAGAGAAACTGCGACTGAAACGGCTCGGCAAGCGCCCTCTACCCTCGGCTCAGGGGCGGGAGATGTAAAATGGTACTCCTTCCGTATCGGCCTGTTGCCCGATCCTGACATGGGGGAGCGTCCCAGCTTTCCATTCGTCTTCGACGAAGTGATTGGAATCGAGCTCACCGACCTGTTCGACTTCAATGCTCTTGTCGGGATGGATGTGTTGGCCCAATGCGACTTCTCTATGGAGCGCGCCGGCGGGTGCCGGCTCAGCTTCGGCTGAGCAACGGAACCGGGGGGGTTCAGTGGACATTCAAGCGCGAAAGGCTAGCGCCTGCCCAAATCCATCCGATGGAGACTGTACGATGTTGCGTTTGAAGACGCTCGCCCTTGCCGCCGCGCCGGTTGCCGCCGTCGCGATGCTGGTGCCGCAGGCGCCGGTCGTCGCCCAGCCCGCTTCGCCGCTCGCGCAGGTGACGGCGCACCTCAAGGCGGTGAACACGATGACGGCGGGCTTCACCCAGACCGACCGCAAGGGCCGGTCGCTGACCGGAACGATGACCCTGAAGCGGCCGGGCAAGCTTCGCTTCCAGTATCAGAAGGGCGTGCCCCTGCTGATCGTCGCCGACGGGCGGCGCCTCAACATGATCGATTACCAAACCGGCCGGGTCGACGGCTGGCCGATCGGCAACTCGCCGCTCGGAATCCTGCTCAACCCCAATCCCGACCTCAGCCGCATCGCCCGGGTGATCCGCGACGATTCGCAGACGCTGCTCGTCCAGGCCCGCGATCCCAAGAAGCCCGAATTCGGAACGATCACATTGGGCTTCGCCAAGGTCTCCAGCGGCCCCGCGGGGCTCCTGCTCCAGGGCTGGACGGTGGTCGACGCGCAGAACAACCGAACCATCGTCAAGCTCTCCGACCAGCGATTCAACGTCGCGGTGGCCGACAGCGCCTTCACCTTCGAGCGGCCGGTCAAGGGGCGTAAGGGCTAGATCATTCATCCCCGCGACAGGAATGAGACACTAAAACATAAGGTGCGATTGCGGGTGGTCGCCGTCCGGGTTTTCCCCCTGTTGCCCGGCTTCAGCCTCCGCAATTGAGCCTCGCGTACACCACGCTGGGTTGGCCCCCGCTCCACGCCCCCGGAGCGGGGGCCTTTGCGTTGGGGGCCGCGACCGCTACATCCTCGCCATGATCCTCAAGATCGCTTCCTGGAACATCAATTCCGTCCGAGCCCGGCTCGAGATCGTCGAGAAATTTCTCCGCGAGGAAGCGCCCGACATCCTCTGCCTTCAGGAGACCAAGGTCTGCGATGCGGACTTTCCGGGCGGCGGCTTCAAGCGGCTCGGCTACAAGCATCAGATCATCTGCGGTCAGCGAATGCATCACGGCGTGGCGATCCTCAGCCGGATCCCGGCGCGCGAGGAGGAGCGCCACGACTGGCAGGCCAATGGCGAGGCCCGCCATATCGGAGTCCGCCTCGAATGCGGGATCAGGCTCGAGAACGTCTATGTCCCCGCCGGCGGCGACGTCCCCGATCGCGAGGTCAATCCCAAGTTCGGCCAGAAGCTCGACTTCCTCGAGCGGATGACCCGCTGGTCGGAAGCCTGCGCCTGCCCGACGATCATGGTCGGCGATTTCAACGTCGCTCCGCTCGAATGCGACGTCTGGAGCCACAAGCAATTGCTCACCGTCGTCAGCCACACGCCGATCGAGGTCGAGGCGCTGGGCAAGCTCCAGGCGAGCAACGACTGGATCGACCTCGGCCGCCACTTCCACCCCGCGCCCAAGCGCCTCCACACCTGGTGGAGCTATCGCTCGCCGGACTGGACCAAGAACGACCGCGGCCGGCGGCTCGACCATATGTGGGCGACGCCCGACGTCGCCCGCCAGGCGCTTCGCCACGTCGTCCACGAGCCGGTCCGGAGCTGGACCCGCCCCTCGGATCACGTGCCGCTGGTGACGGAATTCGAGGTTTGAGCGGCGGCCGCGACGTCGCCCGGGCGATCGACGCGCTCCGCCGCGGCTGGCCGGTGCGGATCGAGGGCATCGCTTTCCTCGCGGTGGAGACGGCCGACGAAGCGGCGCTGGCGACTTTTGACGGGGCGAAGCCCGCGGATCTTCTCATCTCGGGAAATCGGGCGGTGACTCTGAAGCTCGCCAACCAGCGCGAGGCGGTGCCGACCGGCCCGGTCCGGATCGGCCGGCTGGCCTCGATCGGCCTCGCCGAAGCCACGGCGATCGCCGATCCCGCCCTCGATCTTGCCCATCCACTCAAGGGCCCGTTCCGGACGGCCGAGCTCGATTGCGACCGGGCCGGGGCCGCCGCGATCGCTCTCGCCCGCCGGGCGGGGCTGTTGCCAGCGCTGTTCCTGGGCGGAGCGGCGGATCCGGACACGGTTTCGCTCGCCGCCGGGGATGTCGAGGCGTTCGATCACGCCCCGTCGCTTCGGATCGCCTCGCGGGCAAGGCTCCCGACCCGGTATAGCGAGCAGGCGGAGATCGTCGCCTTCCGCTCCGACGAGGACGGCGCCGAGCATGTCGCGCTCCTGATCGGCGCCCCGACCGGGCAGCCGCCGCTGGTCCGGCTGCACAGCGAATGCCTGACCGGCGACGTGCTCGGCTCGCTCAAATGCGATTGCGGCCCGCAGCTCGACGGCGCGCTCGCCGCGATCGCGGCGGCGGGCTGGGGCATCCTCCTCTACCTGCGCCAGGAGGGACGCGGAATCGGCCTCGTCAACAAGCTGCGCGCCTACGCGCTTCAGGACCAGGGCTTCGACACGGTCGACGCCAATCTGCGCCTCGGCTTCGCCGACGACGAGCGCGACTTCACCGTCGCCGCGCGGATGCTCGCCGCGCTCGCCCTGGACGAGATACGCCTGCTGACCAACAACCCGCGCAAGGTCGCCGGGCTTGAGGCCGCGGGCATACGGGTGGCCGAGCAGGTACCGCTGGCGGCCGGGGACAACGCCCATAACCGCGCCTATCTCGAAACCAAGCGGACGCGCAGCGGGCACACGCTCTGACGCCATGGCGTCGCTCAACGCTCAATGAATTCAAGCACTTCCGTATAGGTCGAAGCGATCCGGCGGGCCCCCGCCGCGCTCAGCCGTTCGCCGTAACCCGAGCCGCAATGGGTGCCCGCACAGAGACCGACGACGGTCATTCCGGCGGCCCGCGCCGCTTTCACCCCCGGCGCCGTGTCTTCGAGGACGAGCACCTTAGAGGGCTCAACCCCGAGCGCCCGGGCGGCGTGGAGGTAGATGTCCGGGTAGGGCTTGCCGCGGCCGACATGCTCGGCGGCGCTGTACAGGTGAGCCCCGAAATGCCGCTCGAGACCGAACCGCTCCAGCGACGATCGCAGCCAGGAAACCGGGCTCGACGAAGCGACGGCTTTCGGCAGGCCCGGCAGCGCCTCGAGGAAGGCGTGGATTCCGGGGACGGCAACAACCTCATCCACCCGCGAGGCGAAGGCGGCGCCGGTGTCCGCCTTGAACGCCTCCGGCAGGGTCCGGCCGATGCGCGCCTCGATCGCCGCGCAGGTGTCGGCCCAGTGAAGGCCGATATAGCGCTCGATCGCCTCCGCCGTCGTGGTCGGGTGTCCCAGCCCGGTCAAGGCCTCGGCGAGCACGGCGTTGGACAGGATCTCGCTGTCGGCGATGACTCCGTCGAAGTCGAAGATAAGGGCTTCGAACCTCAGCGCCGCTCTCCGAACAAGGCGGTTCCGACCCGGACATGGGTGGCGCCGATCATGACCGCGGTCTCATAGTCCGCGGACATGCCCATGCTCAGCCCCTCGAGGCCGTGGCGGCGGGCGAGCTTGGCGAGCAAAGCGAAATAGGGCGCGGGCTCCACGCCGACGGGCGGGACCGCCATCAGGCCCGTGATCGCAAGCCCCGCCCGGCGGCTCTCGTCGAGCAGTCCGGGAAGGTCGCCGACGGCGCAGCCGCCTTTCTGCGGCTCGTCGCCGATATTGACCTGGACGAAGCATTGGGGCCGGCGGCCCAGCTTCGCCATCGCGGCGGCGAGCGCCGTCACCAGCGACGGGCGGTCGACCGAATGGATCGAGTCGAACAGGGCGACGGCATCCTCCGCCTTGTTGGACTGGAGCCGGCCGATGAGATGGAGCTCGACGTCGGGCGACCGCGCCTTCAGGTCCGGCCACTTGGCCTGCGCCTCCTGCACCCGATTCTCCCCGAACAGGCGCTGGCCGGCGTCGATCAGGGCCTGGATCGCTTCGGCATCCTGGGTCTTGGAGACGGCGATGAGCGCGATCTCGCCCGGGTCGCGCCGCGCCAGGCGGGCGGCGCGCGCGAGTCTTTCCCGAACCTCGTCAAGCCTCTGAGAGGGTGATGCGCCGCTCATGGCGGCTGCTATAGGAAGCGCCATGCACCGCCGCCAGCCTCTCCCGCGCGTCTGGCTGATGACTGACGAGCGCCAGGGCGAGGGCCTGTGGGAAGCGCTCGAGCGGCTTCCGAGGGGCGCGGGCATCGTGTTTCGCCATTACGGTCTCGGGAAGGCCGAACGGCGTCGGCTATTCGAACGGGTGAGGAAGGTCGCTCGGCGACGCGGCCTCCTGCTTCTCGCCACGGGGAGGAGCTTGCGGGCGGACGGGGCGCATGGCCCGCCTCGAGGCGTCAGCCGCTCGGCGCACAATTTGCGCGAGCTCAAGGCGGCCGAGCGGTCCGGCGCCCGGCTCGTCTTCCTCTCACCGGCGTTCCCAACCCGATCCCACCCGAAAGCCCGCCTTCTGGGCCCGGTCCGCTTCGGCCTCATCGCCCGCCAGGCGCGGGTGCCGGTGATCGCACTGGGCGGCGTCGACGCGCTCAAGGCGCGGCGATTGCCGCATATCTACGGTTGGGCGGGGATCGACGCCTGGTCGCGCTAGAAGCGGAAGGCGGTGCCGACATAGACGGCCTGGCTGTCGCGGCGCTGGTCGGCGAGGGCCTCGAGGCGGTCGCGCTGGATCTTGTAACGCACGCCGCCCGTGACATCGAGGTTGCGGGCGATCCGGTAGGAGCCGCCGACCCCGACGCTGTAGCTCTCGTCATGCGCGATGATTCGCGGAGTCGTCGGATCGACCCGGCTGGCGCCCGCATCGACCCGGGTCGTAAAGCGGTCGCCCGAATAGCTCACGCCCACTTCCGCCGCCTGGCGGCCGCCCGGAATGGTGCCGCCCTTGACGCTGTCGACGTCGCCCGAAATGGCGAAGCGCTTCCAGCCCACGGACGCGCCGAGATTGTAGACGGTGGGCGTGATCGCGGTGACCGGAGTGGCCGAGACGTCGGCGGCGCGGCGCAAGGCACCTGCCGGGGTGTCGGCGCGGGCGCGGATGGCGACCCGGATCGACTGGCTGCGGTTGACGACGGTCGGCGCCGGCGTGAAGCGGAAGCTGTTCGCCTGGTAGCCCCGGCGGGCAAGCTCGGCGGCGAGGCGCGGATCGGCGACGGCGGGTGTGAAGGTGCCCGACCGGAACGAGGCGGCGGGAGGACGGATCCGTTTGGTCGGCTGGGTGCTCGCGGCGAGGGCGGGAGTCAGCATCAGCGACAGCGCGACGAGCGCGGTCCCCCCTGCTGCAGCCATCCCTCCGAGCTTCACGAGCATCGCATGCGACTCCGGTAACCCACCGGATGTAGTACGTCCGGACCAGTCAAACCAGCGATGCGGCGGCGCAGCACACGAATCGTTCCGGCATGTTGCATGTTTTCCACAACCCACGTCGGACTCCCCCCGAATGGAGAGACGGCTTGCCGCCTGCGCGACGCGTTCTATAACGGCGCTCGACCCCCGTAGTTTCCAAGGACACATGCTTCCATGCGACGTGCTGCAATCCTGGCCCTGACGATCGTCGGCGCCATCGGCCTCTCCTCCTGCGCTTTCGTCCGCAACGACATCAACAAGACGCTCGGCAAGAGCAGCGGAGACCGGGTGCACGAGGCGGATCTCGCCGCCTCGCAGGTGACGACGATCGGAGTGAATGCCTACCTCTGGCGCGCAGCCCTCGAGACCCTGTCCTTCGCGCCGATGGCCCAGGTCGATTCGAACGGGGGCGTGATGGTGACCGACTGGTACACCAACCCCAAATCGCCCGACGAGCGCGTGAAGGTCACCGCCACCATCCTCGACCGCGACCTTCGCGCCGACGCGCTTCGGGTCGCCGCCTCGCGCCAGGTGCTGCAGGGCGGCCAGTGGATCGACGCGCCGGTGGCGGCGGCGACCGTCCAGAAGCTCGAGGAGATCATCCTCACCCGTGCCCGCGATCTCCGCCGGAACGCCATCGCCAGCTAAGGGAGTTCGCATGGCGGCGCGTTTCAACCCGCTCGAGGCCGACGCGCGCTGGCAGAAGGTCTGGGAGGAGAAGGGGACCTTCCATGCCGCCGGCGACGGCGCCCGCCCTCGCGCCTACATCCTCGAGATGTTCCCCTATCCGTCGGGGCGCATCCACATCGGCCATGTCCGCAACTATGTGATGGGCGACGTCCTCGCCCGCCACAAAAGGATGAACGGCTTCGACGTCCTCCACCCGATGGGCTGGGACGCCTTCGGGATGCCGGCCGAGAATGCGGCGATGGAGAAGAAGGTCCATCCCGGCGAATGGACCTGGTCGAACATCGAGACGATGCGCGCGCAATTGAAGCTGCTCGGATTCGCGATCGACTGGACGCGCGAGTTCGCCACCTGCGACCCTTCCTATTACGGCCACGAGCAGGCGCTCTTCCTCGACCTCTATGAGGCGGGCCTCGTCTATCGCAAGCAGAGCGAGGTCAATTGGGACCCGATCGACATGACCGTGCTCGCCAACGAGCAGGTGATCGACGGCCGCGGCTGGCGCTCGGGAGCGCTGGTCGAGCGGCGCAAGCTCAACCAGTGGTTCCTCAAGATCACCGACTTCGCCGACGAGCTGCTCGACGGCCTTGGCGAGCTCGACCAATGGCCGGACAAGGTCCGGCTGATGCAGGAGAACTGGATCGGCAAGAGCCAGGGGCTGAGATTCTATTTCGGGCTTGCCGAGCCGGTGGCCGGCGAAGCCGGGTTCAGCGTCTTCACCACCCGCCCCGACACGATCTTCGGGGCGAGCTTCGCCGCCATTTCGCCCGATCATCCGATCGCGCTCGCTTTGGCGCGGGAAAACGAGGCGCTCGCCGCCTTCATCGCGGAGTGCAAGCAGGGCGGGACCACCGCCGCGGAGCTGGAGACGGCGGAGAAGAAGGGCTTCGATACCGGTGCCCGGGTCATCCACCCGCTCGATCCCGACTGGACGCTACCGCTCTATGTCGCGAACTTCGTGCTGATGGATTACGGCACCGGCGCCGTTTTCGGCTGCCCGGCGCACGACCAGCGCGACCTCGATTTCGCGCGCAAATACGGCCTTCCGGTGACGCGGGTGGTAGCGCCCTCGCCCGAAGAAGCCGCCGAGCCCATCGGGGACGAGGCCTATACGGGGCCCGGCCGGCTGGTGAACAGCCGCTTCCTCGACGGCCTCACCGCCGAGGACGGCATTCGCGAGGTCATCGCCCGCGCCGAGGAGGAAGGCTGGGGCGAGGGCACGACGGTCTGGCGGCTTCGCGACTGGGGCGTCTCGCGCCAGCGTTACTGGGGCACTCCGATCCCCATCATCCATTGCGAGGCCTGCGGACCGGTCCCCGTGCCGCGCGACCAGCTTCCGGTCGTTCTTCCCGACGACGTCGATTTCCAGACTCCCGGCAACCCGCTCGACCGCCATCCCACATGGGCGAAGGTCGATTGCCCGTCGTGCGGCGGCGAGGCCCGGCGTGAGACCGACACGCTCGACACCTTCGTCGATTCCTCCTGGTATTTCATCCGCTTCGCCAGCCAGCCCAGGGATGCCCCGTTCGACCGCGCCGAGGCGGAACGCTGGCTTCCGGTCGACCAGTATATCGGCGGGGTCGAGCATGCGATCCTCCACCTGCTCTACGCCCGCTTCTGGACCCGGGCGCTCCAGCGTATCGGGCGGCTCGATGTCGCCGAGCCGTTCGCTGGCCTGTTCACCCAGGGGATGGTGACCCACGTCACCTACCAGGATTCGGAAGGACGATGGCTCACCCCGGAGGAGGCGGAAGGTCATGGCGGGCCCGTTACGAAGGGCCGGGTCGAAAAGATGTCCAAGTCGAAGCGCAACACCGTCGATCCCGAGCCGATCGTCGACCAGTACGGCGCCGACGCCGTGCGCTGGTTCATGCTCTCCGACAGCCCGCCGGAGCGCGACCTCGAATGGAGCGAGGCCGGAATCCAGGGCAGCTGGCGATTCGTCCAGAGGATCTGGCGGCTGGCGTCGGAGGAATCGGACCGCGGCGGCTCGACCTGGCTGGGCGAGGGCGAGGATCGCGAGCTCGACCGCAAGCTCCACCGGACCATCGCCGCCGTCGGCGCGAACATCGAGGCGCTCGCCTTCAACAAGGCGGTCGCCAATCTCTACGAGCTGACCGCGGCGATCGAGAAGGCGGCCCCGTCGCCGTCGCGAAGCAAGGCGGTGGAGGCGCTTGTCCTCCTCGTCGCGCCGATGGCCCCCCACCTCGCCGAGGAAGCCTGGCACGCGCTGGGCCGCGAAGGCCTCGTCTCCGAGGCGCAATGGCCGACCGCCGATCTGGCGCTCCTGGTCGAGGACGAGGTGACGATCGCGGTGCAGATCAACGGCAAGCTGCGCGACACGCTGACGGCGCCGAGGGGCGCCGCGAAAGAGACGCTCGAGGAGATGGCCCTCGCCTCGGAGAAAGTGGCCAGGATCCTCGACGGCAAGCCGCCGCGCAAGGTGATCGTCGTTCCCGACCGGCTCGTGAACCTCGTCGCATGAAGCGCATTCTTCCCCTGACCCTGCTTCTGGCCGGCTGCGGCCTTCAGCCGCTCTACAGCGGAGGCGGCAACGGCGCCGTCGCCCAGTCGCTTCGAACGGTCGCGGTGGCGCCGATCGAGGGCCGCGCCGGATGGCTGGTTCGAACCGCGCTCGAGGACCGGCTCGGGACCCCGGGCGGCGCCGCCCGCTACCGGCTCGAAGTGCTTCTCGACGACGATATCACCGGCTTCGGAATCCGCTCCGACGACGCCGTCACCCGCGAGCGGCGGACCCTTCGCGCGCGCTACCGGCTGGTCGACGCCGCCAAGGGCACGGTGCTTCTCGACGCCACCGCCGGCTCCGATGCGGGCATCGACGTCGTCAGCTCGGAATATGCCACC
Source organism: Allosphingosinicella sp. (assembly GCA_045811485.1). Classification (GTDB taxonomy): domain Bacteria; phylum Pseudomonadota; class Alphaproteobacteria; order Sphingomonadales; family Sphingomonadaceae; genus Allosphingosinicella. The sequence goes on along the minus strand of JBJMTX010000024.1, from coordinate 9,964 downwards.
GTCGCCGCCGAGCAGACCGCGCTCGAGCGGCTGTCGAAGGAGATCGCGGACCAGATCGTCACTCGCGTCGCCCTCTACGCCCGGCGCGGAGGCAAGGCGCCGTGAAGGCGAAAAGGCCCGAGATCGAACGGGCTCTGAAAAGCCCCTCGGGCCACCGATTCTTCCTGCTCTACGGCCCCGACGAGGCCGGCTCCCGAGCCTTGGTCAAGCTCGCGGCCGCGGCGGCCGGAGCCGAGACCGAACGGGTCGAGCTGACCGGCGCCGAGCTCAAGGCCGATCCGGCGCGGCTCGCCGACGAGGCGGCCTCGATCTCCCTGTTCGGCGGCGCCCGCTATATCGTCGTCCAGCCCGCCGGCGAGGAGAGCCTCGCCGCCGTCGAGGCGCTTCTGCAGGCGCCGGCCGCGGGCAATCCCGTCCTTCTCGTCGCCGGCGCGCTCAAGCCCGCCTCGAAGCTGCTCAAGCTCGCCCTCGCCGAGCCGGCCGCGCTCGCTTTCGCCAGCTACGCCCCGGAAGGGCAGGAGGCGGAGCGGCTGGTGTTCGACATGGCGCGCGCCGAAGGGCTGGTCGTCCGACCGGACGTCGTCCGCCGGCTCGCCGATTCCTGCGCGGGCAACCGCGCGATCCTCGCGCTCGAGCTGCAGAAATTCGCGCTCTTCCTCGACGCCGCCCCGGAACGTCCGCGGCCTCTCGAGCACGAGACGCTCGACGCGGTCGGCGCCGTCGCCGAGGAAGGCGAGCTCAGCCGCCTCGTCGACAGCGTCGCGGGCGGCAATCCCGCCTTGCTCCAGGCCGAATTGATGAGGCTCGCCGGCGAAGGCGTCGAAGGCATCCCATTGATCCGGGCCGTGCTTCGGCGGATGACCCTGCTCGCCCGGCTGCGTGGCCAGGTCGAACGCGGCAACAGCCCCGACGCCGTCATGGCGTCACAGGGCAGGTCGTTGTTCTGGAAGGAAAAGGACGCGGTCGGCCGGCAACTCTCGCGTTGGCGCTCGGACGCCCTTGCGAGAAGCGTCAGCCGCCTCGTCGAGGCGGAGCGGCAGGTCAAGGCCTCGGGCGGCCTCGGCCCGACCGCGGTCGACGAGGAATTGTTCGCCATCTGCCGCCAGGCGGCGAGGCTGCGCTAAACCTCGTCATTGCGAGGAGCGAAGCGACGCGGCAATCTACCCGTCTCCACCGCCGCTGACTGGATTGCTTCGCTTCGCTCGCAATGACGGCAAAGTCGCCGTCAGATCTTCTCGCCCGACAGCCGCTGGCAGATCATGTCGAGCTGGTCGAGCGTGGTGTAGCCGATCGTGACCGTGCCGCCGTCGGGCCGGTAGGTGATCTTGACCTTGAGGCCGAGCATGTCGCCGAGCTGGCGTTCGAGCGCCTCGATGTCGGCGCCGGCGCCCCTTATCTCGAGCCGGCCCTGGCGTTCGCGGCCCGGCTTTCCGAAGCGGGCGAGCTTTTCGGTCTCGCGAACCGAGAGCCCGCGCTCGACGACTTCGCGCGCCAGGACCTCCGGATTGCCCGGCGCCCCGACGATCGCGCGGGCGTGGCCCATGCTCAGCTCGCCGGTCGCGATCATCTGGCGGACGCTTTCGGGAAGGGCGAGCAACCGGAGCAGGTTGGCGATGTGGCTCCGGCTCTTGTGGACGAGCTTGGCGAGCGGCTCCTGGGCATAGCCATATTCGTGGATGAGGCGGGCATAGCCCTCCGCTTCCTCGATCGCGTTGAGGTCGCGGCGCTGGATGTTCTCCAGGAGGGCGACTTCGAGGGTTTCGATATCGTCGAAATCGCGCACGATGACCGGAATCTCGTGGAGCCGGGCGCGCTGCGCCGCGCGCCAGCGCCGCTCGCCGGCGACGATCTGGTAGCGATGGCCGTGGGGGCGGACGACGATCGGCTGGATGAGGCCGCGCGACTTGATCGAGCCGGCCAGCTCTTCGAGCGCCTCCTCGTCGAAATGGCGGCGCGGCTGGTCGAGATGGGGCTCGATCGAGGAGATCGGCATCATCTGGATCCCGCCCCGCGCCGGCTGGGCGCCGCCCGACACGGGCGCCTCCTGCGCCACCTCCCCAAGCAGCGAGGAGAGGCCCCGGCCGAGCCCGGAGGGCCGCTTGCGGGCGGGAGGCGCGTCGTCGCTCATGCCGCCACCGCTTTCTTTGGAAGCCGCCCGATCGTCTCCCGGGCCAGAGCCATATAGGCTTCGGAGCCGGGGCAGCGATGATCGTAGATGAGCGCCGGAATGCCGTGGCTCGGCGCTTCCGACAGCCGGACGTTGCGCGGGATCACCGTCTCGAACACGACCTTGCCGAGGCAGGCGCGGACGTCGTCGGCGACCTGGGCGGAAAGGTTGTTTCGGCGATCGTACATGGTCAGCGCCACTCCGAGGATGGAGAGTTCGGGATTGAACCGCGCGCGGATCCGCTCGATCGTCTGAAGAAGCTGGCTAAGTCCTTCTAAAGCAAAGAATTCTGTCTGGAGCGGGACGAGAATCGACTCGGCCGCGACGAGCGCGTTGATGGTGAGAAGGCCGAGGCTCGGCGGGCAGTCGATCAGGCAGACGTCCCACTTGCCGCCCGGCACGGCGTCGAGCGCCTGGTCGAGCCGGTGGGTGCGCTCCTCGAGCGCGACGAGCTCGATCTCGGCGCCGGAAAGGTCGACCGTTGCGGGCACGAGGTCGAGGCGGGGAACGCGGGTGGGGACGGTCGCTTCCTCCACCGTCGCTTCGCCGGTGAGGACGTCGTAGCTCGAGCGCTCGCGAAGGGCCTGGCCGATGCCGAGGCCGGTCGAGGCATTGCCCTGGGGATCGAGATCGACGAGCAGCACGCGCCAGCCTGTGGCGGCAAGCGCCGTGGCGAGGTTGATCGCCGTCGTCGTCTTTCCGACTCCGCCTTTCTGATTGGCTACGGCGATTCGAATCATCGGTGCTTCTTCCCCTTCATCCGGACCCCCGAGGCGACGATGATCCGCGCGTCGGGATCGGTGAGGCTGGGTTCGAGACGAAACTCACCCTGCCACGAAGAACGCACGGCTGCCAGTTCCGACTCAGCGCTTCGCCCTTTTGGCAGTATCCAGACTGTCCCAAGGCTGGAAAAACGGCCCGCGAGGGGGAGCAGGCGCTCCAGCGGGGCGAAAGCGCGGGCGCTGATCACGTCGAAGGCGCGCGCCTCGATCGTCTCCGCTCTCGCGCAGAGTATCTCTACTCGATCGCCCAGGCCGAGCAGGGCAACTGCGCGACGGAGGAATTCGGCGCGCAGGCGGCGCGATTCCACCAGTGTCACGGAGAAAGGGCCAACCAGCGCGACGATCAGGCCGGGGAAGCCAGCGCCGCTGCCGAGATCGAGCCAGGTCTGAGCATGTTGCGGTGCGAAACGGACCAGCTGGGCGGAGTCGAGAAAGTGGCGGGACCAGATTTCTGCCAGAGAGCCCTCAGAAACCAGGTTCTGGCGCTGATTCTCTTCGCGCAGGAGGTCCGCGAGCTGCTCCAGCCTAGCAATTGTTTCACGTGGAACATCTAGAAGCGTTTGCGCTTTGGTCTCGCTGATCACGCTGCTTTGCGCCTTGCGTGAACCAATATCGCCGCAAGCGCCGCAGGCGTGACGCCCCGGATCCGACGCGCCGCGCCCAATGTCGACGGCCGGGCGGCGTTCAGGCGCTCAACCATCTCGATGGAGAGGCCGGGAATGGCCGCATAATCGATCTCCGGCGGCAGTCGGACATTCTCGTCGCTCCGCAGCCGGGCGATCTCGTCGCGCTGCCGTTCGACATAGGGCGCGTAGCGGTGATCTTCGACCGCTTCCGAAAGGACCGACTTTGGATATTGTGCGAGAGTCGGGTCCACCCGCAGCAATATGTCTCCATCGACCTCCGGGAAGCGCAGCCATTCGGCGAGCGTCCGCTTCGCCCCATCTTTGCCCAGCGCCGCTCCGCTGTGGACCGCCGCCAGCTGCGTTTCGACCGCTTCCCGTGCCGCTCGCGACGCTTCGAAGTGGCGCCGCCGCTCCGGTCCGATGCAGCCGATGGCGATGGCGGTCGGCGTGAGCCTGGCCTCGGCATTGTCGGCGCGGAGGCGGAGCCGATATTCGGCCCGGGCGGTCAGCATCCGGTAGGGTTCGGTCACTCCGTGGAGGACGAGATCGTCAACCATGACGCCGATATAGCTCTCGCTGCGGTCGAGCCGGAGCGGCTCCCTCCCGGCCGCCCACAACGCCGCGTTGAGGCCGGCGACGAGCCCCTGCGCCGCCGCCTCCTCATAGCCCGTGGTGCCGTTGATCTGACCGGCGAGATAGAGGCCTTCGACGCTGTCCGCCCTCACCGCGAGGGTGGGCTCGAGGATGCGCGGGTCGACATGGTCATATTCGACGGCATAGCCGGCCTGGACGATCGCGGCGCGTTCCAGGCCCGGCATGGTCCGGACCATGGCGCGCTGGACGTCCTCGGGAAGCGAGGTCGAGATTCCGTTGGGATAGACGGCCGAATCGTCGAGGCCCTCGGGCTCGAGGAAGATCTGGTGCCCGTCGCGGTCGCCGAAGCGGTGGACCTTGTCCTCGATCGACGGGCAGTAGCGCGGGCCGACTCCGCTGATCTGCCCGGCGAAGAGGGGCGAGCGGTCGAGGTTGGCGCGGATGAGCGCGTGGGTGCGGGCATTGGTCCGCGTCACCGCGCAGAACAGTTGCGGCGCGGGGCGGCCCGGGCTGAGCGAGGACAGGGTCCAATCAGACTCGTCCGATTCCTGCCGCTCGAGAGCGGCCCAGTCGATCGTCCGCCCGTCCAGCCGCGGCGGGGTCCCGGTCTTGAGGCGCGCGAGCGGAAGTCCGAGTGCCCGGAGCTGGCCTGCAAGCGCCGTCGCGGCTCGCTCGCCTATCCGGCCGCCGGCGCAATTGGTCATCCCGAAATGAAGCTTGCCGCCGAGGAAGGTGCCGGTGGCGAGGACCACCGCCGCCGAATTGAGGCGCCGCCCGTCGGCAAGCTCAATGCCGGTGACGCGGCGTCCGCCGAGCTGCAACGCAGCGGCTTCCCCTTCGACGATGTCGAGGCGGGCCTGGGCGTCGAGGAGACGGTGGATCGCGGCACGGAAGAGCCGGCGATCGGCTTGGACTCGAGGGCCCCGCACCGCCGCGCCCTTGCTGGCGTTCAGCATGCGATAGTGGATGCCCGCCTGGTCAGCGGCCCGCGCGATCAGACCGTCCATCGCGTCGACCTCGCGGACCAGATGGCCCTTGCCGAGACCGCCAATCGCCGGATTGCACGACATGGCGCCGATCTGCGCGCGGCTAAAGCTGACGAGCCCGACTCGGGCGCCGAGCCGAGCCGCCGCCGCGGCCGCCTCGCAGCCAGCGTGGCCACCTCCCACTACGATGATATCGTAAGTACCGCTCATGCCGCGCTCTCTACATGTTCCACGTGGAACATGTCACTTGCCTATGCAGAAGCGGCCAAAGAGCGCGTCCAACATATCTTCGACTCCAGCCCTCCCAAGAAGCCGGTCGAACTCCGTCCGGGCGTAGCGCAGCGCTTCGCCGCAAATCAGCATGTCGTTAGCCATAGCCGCTTCTTCGAGAGAATGGTGGGCCGAAGCGAGGGCCGACCGCTGGCGCGCGTTGGCGGCCACTTCCCCCTCCGCCGGAAGAAGATCGCGTCCCCGCTCGACCAGCAGCGCAACGAGGCGATCGATTCCAGTGCCGCTCACGGCGGACACGCGGATGTCGGCGCCATTGTCCAGTATCGGCAGGTCGGCCTTGGTCTGGACCCGGATGACGGGCGCCGACCGGGGCGCGGATTGCGGGTCGCCGAGCCAGAGCAGAAGGTCGGCCGAGTCGAGCGCAGAGCGGGCGCGGACGACGCCCAGCGCTTCGATCTCGTCGTCGCTCTCGCGAAGGCCCGCCGTGTCGACGAACACCAGCGGCAGGCCGGCGATCGCCACCGGCGCTTCGATCAGATCCCGGGTCGTTCCCGGAATGGACGAGGTGATGGCCGCATCCCTCTGAGCCAAGGCGTTGAAAAGGCTGGACTTCCCAGCATTTGGCGGACCTGAGATGACGATTCGGAGCCCGTCGCGCAGTCGCTCCGCCGGCGGGCGCGCCAGCAAGGCTCCGACCTCGGTCGCCAGTCCCTCGACCCCCTCCCGCCACCAAGGCGGCCAGGCTTCGCCTACCTCCCCTTCGTCGGAAAAGTCGAGCGCCGCTTCCAGCGCCGCCGCGAGCTCGAGCACGCGCTGACGCCATGCCTCCACCTGGCGGCTGAGCACGCCTCCCGCAACGGCCAGCGCGGCGCGGCGCTGCGACTGGGTCTCGGCCGCGAGCAGATCCGCCAGGCCTTCCGCTTCGGCAAGGTCGATCCGGCCGTTCTCGAAAGCGCGGCGGGTGAATTCCCCGGGCTCGGCGGGGCGGAGACCCGTTATCGCCCCGAGTGCCTCCAGCACCGCCGAGACGACCGCACGGCCGCCGTGAAGATGGAGTTCGGCGACATCATCCCCGGTCGCACTACCCGGCCCCGGGAAGCGCAAAGCCAAAGCGCGATCCAGCGCCTCTCCCGCGCCGCGCAAGATGACCAGCGACGCCGTCCGCGGCGCCGGAAGCCGCCCCGCCAGCCGCTCGAGCGCCTCGTCCGCGCGCGGGCCGCTGATCCGAACCACCGCCACCGCGGCCGGCGGCGTTCCGGACGACAGAGCGAAGATCGTGTCAGCCGTCACGCCGGCCGCTCATGCCTTCCAGCATCGAGCGCCACATCCCCATTCCCGCCTCGCTCATCGGACCCCAGCTCTTCAGCATCTCGGCCGCGGATTCGGCGGTGACGCCCTCGCCGGCGAGCTTGGTCATCCGCTCGATATAGGCCTGGTGGACGGGGGTGAGATCGGGAAGGCCAAGGAAGCGCCTCGCCTCCTCCGGCGTGCAGTCGACGTCGACGTTGATCTTCATGGCGGGAGTCCTTCCGCTGGTCTTCGCTATGTGTATAGAAGCGCGCCGCGACACAAGGAGGAGCCGAAATGGGGACGATCAGCATCGACACGTTCGAGGGCGACGGCCGATTCGACGCCTATGTCGCCGAGCCGCAAGGGGCCCCACGCGCGGCGATCGTCGTCATCCAGGAGATTTTCGGGGTCAACGAAGGCATCCGCCGCAAGTGCGATAAATGGGCTCAGAAAGGCTATCTCGCCCTCGCCCCCGATTTGTTCTGGCGGCTCGAGCCTGGCGTCGAGCTCGATCCCGACGTGCCCGACGAGTTCAAGCGCGCGATCGAGCTGATGGGACGCTTCGACCAGGACCAGGGCGTCAAGGATCTCGAAGCGACGATACGCGCCGCCCGCGCCCGGCTCGGCGACGGCGGCAAGGTCGGCGCGGTCGGCTACTGCCTCGGCGGCCGCTTGGCTTACATGGTCGCCGCCCGCACCGACGCCGATGCCAGCGTCGGCTATTATGCGGTCGGCCTTCCCGGGCTGCTCGGCGAGAAGCACGCCATCGCCCGGCCGCTGATGCTCCACATCGCCGGCGCCGACCATTTCGTCGGCCCCGACCAGCAGAAGGTGATGCACGAAGGCCTCGACGACCATCCCCGGGTCACCCTCCACGATTATCCCGGCGAGGATCACGGCTTCGCCGCCGAGATGGGCAAGAGGCGCAGCGAGGAAGCCGCGCAGCTGGCGGACCGGCGCACCGAGGAATTCTTCGCCGAGAATCTCGGATGAGCGATCCCTACGCCTTCTGCCTGCGCTCGACCGGCGGGCCCGAGGTGCTCGAGGCCGAGCATATGGACGCGCCGGCGCCAGGACCCGGCGAGGTTCGGGTCCGGCACGAGGCGGTGGGGCTGAACTTCATCGATACCTACCATCGTTCGGGCCTGTACAAAGTGCCTCTGCCCTCGGGCCTTGGCGGCGAGGCGGCGGGCGTGGTCGAGGCGGTGGGGGAAGGGGTCACCGGCTTCCGCGAGGGCAACAGGGTCGGCTATTTCACCGGTCCGCTCGGCTCCTACGCGACCCACCGGACGATCGATTCCGACCGGCTGGTCAAGCTGCCCGATTCGATCAGCTCCGAGATCGCGGCGGGGGCGCTGCTCAAGGGCTGCACGGCCGAATATCTCGTCGAGCGCTGCGCCAAGGTGGAGGCGGGGCAGGCGGTCCTGGTCCACGCCGCGGCCGGCGGCATGGGCTCGATCCTGGTGCAATGGCTGAAGGCGGTCGGCGCGATCGTGATCGCCCATGCCGGAGACAGCCGAAAGGCGGCCCTGGCGACGGAGCTCGGTGCCGACCATGCGCTCTGCTGCCCGATGGAATCGCTCGCGGCCGAGGTTCGCGCCCTGACCGACGGCCAGGGGGTTCCGGTGGTGCTCGACGGCGTCGGCGAGGCGAGCTGGCAAGCCTCGCTCGGCTCGGTCGCTCGGCGCGGCCTCCTCGTCACCTACGGCAACGCCTCGGGCCCGGTGCCGCCCTTCACCGCCCTCGACCTGCTCAGCGCCGGCTCGATCTTCGTCACCCGGCCGACCCTGGCCGATTATTGCAAGACGCCCGAGGAGATGCGCGCCTCCGCGGCGCGGCTGTTCGAGATGGTCGAGAAGGGGTTGGTGGAGATCCGGATCGGCGCCACCTTCCCCTTGCTCAAGGCGGCCGAGGCCCACCAAGCGCTCGAATCGCGGGCGACGACGGGGTCGACGGTGCTGATTCCCTAGGCGAAGAGCCTCAGGACGCCGTAGCGCTCGTCGACCACGCCGTCGTAGATCATCTTGAGGGCGACGTAGAGGATCATCACCAGCCCGCCCCAGGCGATCCAGCGGTAGCGCTGGACGAGCTTGGCGACGAGGTTGGCGGCGAGGCCCATCAGGGTCACCGACAGAGCGAGGCCGACGAACAGCACCGCCGGATGCTCGCGCGCGGTGGCGGCGACGGCGAGGACGTTGTCGAGGCTCATCGAGAGGTCGGCGAGCGTGACCTGGATCGCGGCCTGGAGGAAGGTCTTGCTCGCGGGCGGGCCTTCGACCGCCGTCGTCTCCGGATCGTCCGCGGTCACCACCGGCGCCTGACGAAGCTCGCGGTACATGTTGTACGCAACCCAGAGCAGCAGAAGGCCGCCGGCGAGGACGAGGCCGGTCAGCTGCAGCAGCTGGGTGGCGACGAGGGCGAAGCCGATCAGAAAGACCAGCGCCATCCCGACGCCGAGCATGATCACCTTCTGCCGCTGCTTCGCCGGCAGGCCCGAGGTGAGCGTGCCCATGATGACGACATTGTCGCCCGCCATGGTGAGATCGATCAGGATCACCTGGCCGAGCGTGACGAGGCCGGCCGCGGTGAAGATGTCGGCGAAGTCGAACATGCCGTCCGGAACGCCCGCGCCGCGCCTACTGGTTCATCGAGGCGAAGAAATCCTCGTTCGACTTGGCGTCCTTCATCTTGTCGAGGAGGAACTGCATCGCGTCGACCGTGCCCATCTGCATGAGGATCCGGCGCAGCACCCACATCTTCGAGAGCGTCGCCTGGTCGACGAGCAATTCCTCCTTGCGGGTGCCGGACTTGCCGACGTCGAGCGAGGGGAAGATGCGCTTGTCGCTGACCTTGCGGTCGAGGACGATCTCGGAATTGCCGGTGCCCTTGAACTCCTCGAAGATGACCTCGTCCATCTTGGAGCCGGTATCGATGAGGGCGGTGGCGATGATCGAGAGCGAGCCGCCTTCCTCGATGTTCCGCGCGGCCCCGAAGAAGCGTTTCGGGCGCTGGAGGGCGTTGGCGTCGACGCCGCCGGTCAGCACCTTGCCCGACGATGGCACAACCGTGTTGTAGGCGCGGCCGAGACGGGTGATCGAATCGAGCAGGATGACGACGTCTTTCTTGTGCTCGACGAGCCGCTTGGCCTTCTCGATCACCATCTCGGCGACCTGGACGTGGCGGCTGGCGGGCTCGTCGAAGGTCGAGGAGATGACCTCGCCCTTCACCGAGCGCTGCATGTCGGTGACTTCCTCCGGCCGCTCGTCGATCAGCAGCACGATCAGGAAG
>JBJMTX010000023.1:0-87071 GCA_045811485.1 Allosphingosinicella sp. | reverse complement strand
TCCCGAAGGCACTCCGCTGGTCAACATGACGCTGCGCGAGGCGTTGCGCGACGCCATGGCGGAGGAGATGCGCAAGGACGAGCGCGTCTTCGTGATGGGCGAGGAGGTCGCCGAATATCAGGGCGCCTACAAGGTCACCCAGGGTCTGCTCGACGAGTTCGGGCCGAAAAGGGTCATCGACACGCCGATCACCGAATATGGCTTCGCCGGCGTCGGCACCGGCGCGGCGATGGGCGGATTGAAGCCGATCATCGAGTTCATGACTTTCAACTTCGCCATGCAAGCCATTGATCACATTATCAATTCGGCCGCGAAGACGAACTATATGTCGGGCGGCCAGATGCGCTGCCCGATCGTCTTCCGAGGCCCCAACGGCGCCGCTTCCCGGGTCGCCGCCCAGCACAGCCAGAATTACGGCCCCTGGTACGCCGCCGTCCCCGGCCTGATCGTCATCGCCCCTTATTCGGCGGCCGATGCCAAGGGGCTCCTGAAGGCCGCGATCCGCTCGGAGGATCCGGTCGTCTTCCTCGAGAACGAATTGCTCTACGGCCAGAGCTTCGACGTCCCGAAGCTCGACGATTACGTGCTCCCGATCGGCAAGGCGCGGGTCGCGCGGGAAGGGACTGACGTCACCCTGGTCAGCTATTCGATCGGGGTCGGAGTCGCGCTCGAGGCCGCCGGTAAGCTGGCCGAAGAGGGGATCGAGGCCGAGGTGATCGACCTTCGCACCCTTCGCCCGCTCGACAAGGCGACGGTGCTCAAGTCGCTCGCCAAGACCAACCGCATGGTCTGCGTCGAGGAAGGCTGGCCGGTCTGCTCGATCTCGGCCGAGTTGATGGCGGTGGCGATGGAGGAAGGGTTCGACGATCTCGACGCGCCCGTCCTCCGGGTCACCGACGAGGACGTTCCTTTGCCCTACGCCGCCAAGCTCGAGAAGATGGCGCTGATCCGCCCCGAGCAGGTCGTCGAGGCGGCGAAGAAGGTTTGCTACCGCTAAAGGGAATGGGGGGACTCTCCTCCCCCTCCTTTCGGCCTGAGCTTGTCGAAGGCCCTTTCTTGTCGCGCCTCTGAGGGCTTCGACAGGCTCAGCCCGAACGGCTAGTTGGCTCCATGGCCCAGCTCGATCCCGACCGTATTCTCGCGCTGGCCTACGTCCCCGCCCGTCACCGCGCCGCCGTCGGGGCGCTGTGGCGACTCGACGCGGCGCTCGGCGATGCGCTTGCCGCGGGCCGCGAGCCGATGATCGCCCGGATCAAGCTCGCCTGGTGGCGCGAGGCGCTCGAAAGGCTCGACCGCGAGCCGGCGCCCGCCGAGCCGGTGCTTCGGGATCTCGCCGAGCATGTGCTCCCCCATCTGTCGGGTGAGTCTCTGGCGCGAATGGAGGAGGGCTGGGCCGTCCTTCCCAGCACCGAGGCGCTCGGCGCGGAAGATCTCGCCGCTTATGCTTCGGCTCGGGGCGGGCGCCTTTTCGCCCTCACCGCGCGCCTGCTTGGCGGCACGCAGCCCGGGCTGGAAGAGGCCGGCGAGGCCTGGGCCCTGGTCGAACTCGCCCGCCACTGCACCACCAGCGAGGATTCCGACGTCGCGCTCGCCGCCGCGCGCGAGCGAGGGATTCCGGCTCGCTGGCCGGCATCGCTTCGACCGCTCGGAATGCTCACCGCGCTTGCGGCGCGGGATTCCGATCCGGCCCGCCCTCCGTGGGAAAGACGCGGATCGCCGGCGCGGATGTGGCGAATGCTGCGGCATAGAATTACCGGATATTAGGCGTTTTCTGGAATCTTCTGTCGACAAAATCCGTGATTTTCGCTGAATATGCTCCTTCCAACGTGGAGGAGGAATGCCCATGCGACGTCTGTTCGCCGCAGGAACCGCGGCGCTTCTGCTGGCGGCCGCCGGACTGCTGATCTGGAAGGGAAGGGCGGACGCCGACGATCCGATCCCGCCCGCGCCGCCGGCGGTGGCCGCCGATTACCGCCCGCTCGCGGAGGGCGATGCCGCCGAGCCGCCCGCCGCGTCCGAGCAGAGTCAGGACCGCAAACGCTTCGCCCGCGCCGACCGCAACCGCGACGGCCGGATCACGCTCGACGAGCAGCTCCAGCCCCGCCGCAAGGCCTTCGCCAAGCTCGACCGCGACGGCAGCGGCGCTCTGAGCTTCGAGGAATGGACCACGGCCGCGGCCGAACGTTTCGCCAAGGCCGACAAGGACCGCTCCGGCTGGCTCGACAGCGCCGAATATGTGGCGGCGAGGCCGAAACCCAAACCGAAGCCCAAATGCGGGTGCTGACGATCTGCCTCCCCATCGCGGAGCGATGGGGAGGGGGACCACCGAAGGTGGTGGAGGGGTGACATGGCACGGCGAAAACCGTTCACACGCCGGAACAGCTCGATAATGAGAGCCCGCCAGCTGCGCAGAGAACCAAGTCCGCCCGAATATCGTCTCTGGCTCTATCTCCGGCAACGGCCGGACGGGCTGAAGTTCCGCAAGCAGCATCCGTTCGAGCGCTGCACGGTCGACTTCTACTGTCCTGCCGCGAAGCTCGTCATCGAAGTCGACGGCGACGGCCACTCGATGGGCGACAATCCGGAGCGTGATGCGCGACGCGACGCCTGGCTGCGGGCTCGAGGTCTCGAAGTGCTTCGCTTCGATGCCCGGGATGTGATGAATGCCCTGGAGTCGGTGGTTACGGCGATCCTGCTCGCCGCCCGGCGTTAGGTCACCCCTCCACCAGGCTTCGCCTGGTCCCCCTCCCCATGTCTTCGCCATGGGGAGGCAAAGTCTCGAGCCATCCCTCCAGCGCCGCCTTCGCGCGCTCCGTATAGGCTCGCTTGCGGTCCGCCTTTTTCGCTCGGCCCTCGACCGGAGGAAACAGCCCGAAATTGACGTTCATCGGCTGGTAGGTCGCGGCCTCCGCGCCGCCTGTGATGTGGCCGAGCAAGGCGCCGAGCGCCGTCTCGGGCGGCGGCGGCGCCAGCGTCCCGCCGCCGAGCTCCGCCGCGGCGAATCGCCCCGCCAGCAGCCCGATCGCGGCCGATTCGACATAGCCTTCGCAGCCGGTGATCTGGCCGGCGAAGCGGATATGGGGGGCCTTCTTCAGCCTCAGCGTCGAATCGAGCAGCTTCGGCGAATTGATGAAGGTGTTGCGGTGAAGGCCGCCGAGCCGCGCGAACTCCGCCTTCTCCAGCCCCGGAATGGTGCGGAACAGGCGCACCTGCTCGGCATGCTTCAGCTTGGTCTGGAAGCCGACCATGTTGAACAGGGTGCCGAGCGCATTGTCCTGCCTGAGCTGGACGACCGCCCAGGGCCAGCGCCCCGTCTTCGGATCGTCGAGCCCGACCGGCTTCATCGGGCCGTAGCGCAGGGTGTCGACTCCGCGCTCCGCCATCACCTCGATCGGCATGCAGCCCTCGAAATAGGGCGTGTCGCGCTCCCAATCCTTGAACTCGGTCTTCTCGCCCTCGACCAGCCCTTGGTGGAAGGCGAGATACTGGTCCTTGGTCATCGGGCAGTTGATGTAGGCGGCCTCGCCCTTGTCCCAGCGCGAGGCGAGCCAGGCGACGTCCATGTCGATCGAGTCCCGGTGGACGATCGGGGCGATCGCGTCGAAGAAGGCGAGGGCGTCGGTGCCGGTCGCCCCGCCGATCGATTCCGCCAGCTTGAGGGCGGTCAGCGGGCCGGTGGCGACGATGGTCGGGCCGGACGAGGGCAGGGCGTCGACCCGCTCGCGGACCAGCTCGATATTGGGGTGGGCGGCGATCCGTTCGGTGACCGCGGCGGCGAAGCCTTCGCGATCGACCGCCAGCGCCGAGCCGGCCGGGACCTTGTGGGCATCGCCCGCCGCCATGATCAGCGAGCCGAGCCGCCGCATCTCGGCATGGATCAGCCCGACCGCATTATGCTCCGCATCGTCCGACCGGAAGCTGTTCGAGCAGACCAATTCGGCGAGGGAGTCGGTGTGATGCGCGGGCGTCGTCTCGCCCGAGCCGCGCATCTCGGACAGGCGCACCTTCACCCCCGCCTCGGCGAGCTGCCAGGCGGCCTCGGATCCGGCGAGCCCGCCGCCGATGATGTGGACTTGGTAAGCCATGGCCGGTGCGATAGTCGGCTTTGCGGCGGGGAGGAAGCGGATGGCGGGCGTTGAGCGGTGGCTGGTGGCGATGAGCCTCGTCGCGGGCCTCCTCTATCCTTTGCTCTGGGGCCGGCCGCTGGAGCCGGCGGCCTTGATCGCCGCCAAGGGAGCGGGCGTGGGCCTGCTCGCGCTCGCCGCCGCGATCCGCGCCCGAAGCCTCGACGGCTGGCTGCTCGCGGCCGTGATGGCGCTCGGAGCGCTCGGCGACGTGCTGCTCGAGATCGACTTCTCCGCCGGAGCCTCCGCCTTCGCGGCAGGCCATTTCGTCGCGATCGCGCTCTATGTGCGACACCGGCGCGGCGTCTCCGGCCGCCTCGATCGGGCCGTCGCGGCGCTTCTTCCGGCGACCGCAGCCGCGCTGCCCTTCCTGCTTCTGCCGGGCCGGCCGGAAGCGATTGCCTTCGTCTTCTACGGCGCGCTGGTCGGAGCGATGGCCGCCGCCGCCTGGATGAGCCGCTTCCCGCGGCCCCTCGCCGGCGCCGGCGCTATGCTCTTCCTGGCCAGCGACATGCTGATCGCGCTTCGGCTGGGCAGCGGCGCCGGCTGGTTGAGCTGGCCGATCTGGTATCTCTATTATTCCGGCCAGCTGCTGATCTTCCGGGGAGTCCGCCGCGGTTTGAGGGCAACCGTCATTCCCGCGAAAGCGGGAATCCACTCCTGAATCAGCGCTGGATTCCCGCTTTCGCGGGAATGACGAGAAACCTCATTCCCCTTCATCCTGGCTGTCCGGAAGCGTCTCCGGGCCCGTCCCATCGTCCAGCTGGACCGTATCCGAAGCCGCCGCGGGCGGCGCCTCGCCGAGCTCCTCGGCGATCATCTCCTCGGCTTCGTTCTCAGGCTCTTCGTCCTCGTCGATCCTAGCCGCCGAGACGACCGTCTCGCCGTCGGCGACGTTGAAGATGGTCACGCCCTGGGTGTTGCGGCCCATGATCCTGATGTCGCCGACGGTGGTGCGGATCATCTTGGCCTGGTTGGTGACCAGCATGATTTGCTCGCCGTTGGACGCGGGGAAGCTGGCGACGACGCAGCCGTTGCGCTCGGAGGTCTCGATGTTGGTGACGCCCTGGCCGCCGCGGCCGGTCCGGCGATAATCGTAGGCCGAGCTTCTTTTGCCGTAGCCGTTCTCGGTGACGGTGAGGATGAACTGCTCCTTGTCCTGGAGCTCGGCGAAGCGATCCGAAGCCAGGCTGGTCTCGCCTTCGCGCTCGCCCTTCCAGGGGGCGAAGCGCAGATATTCCTCCCGCTCCTCCTGCGAGGTGCCGACCCGGCGAAGGATCGACAGCGACATGACCTCGTCGCCCTTGCGAAGCGAGATACCGCGAACGCCGGTCGAGGTCCGGCTCTGGAACTCGCGCACGTCGGTCGCGGCAAAGCGGATCGCCTTGCCGTGGCGGGTGGCGAGCAGGACGTCGTCCTCCTCGGTGAGCAGGGCGACCCCGATCAGGCGATCGCCCTCTTTTCCTTTTGGGGCGTCCTCGTCGAAGCGCATGGCGAACTTGCCGTTGGAGGGGACGTTGGCGAAGGCGTCCATCGAGTTCCGCCGGACCCCGCCATGGGCGGTGGCGAAGACGACATGGAGCTCCTTCCACTCCTGCTCGTCCTCTGGGAGCGGGAGCACGGTCGAGATGGTCTCGCCCTCCGCCAGCGGGAGCAGGTTGACCATCGGCCGCCCGCGCGCCTGCGGCGCTCCTTCCGGAAGCCGCCAGACCTTGAGGCGGTAGACCTTGCCGGCGGTCGAGAAGAACAGCACCGGGGTGTGGGTCGAGGTGACGAACAGGTTGGTCACCGCATCCTCGTCCTTGGTCGCCATTCCGGCGCGGCCCTTGCCGCCGCGGCGCTGGGCGCGGAAGGTGTCGAGCGGGGTGCGCTTGATGTAGCCGCCATGGGTGACGGTGACGACCATGTCCTCGCGCTCGATCAAATCCTCGTCCTCGATGCCGTCCCAGGCGGGGGCGATCTCGGTGACCCGAGGCGTTGCGAACTGCTCGGCGATCTCGTCGAACTCGGCGCGCATCACCGCGTAGAGGCGGGTCCGGTCGCCGAGGATGGCGAGGAGCTCGCCGATCGACGAGGCCAGCTGGCGGAGCTCGCCGGCGATCTCGTCGCGGCCGAGCGCGGTGAGGCGGTGCAGGCGCAGGTCGAGGATCGCCCGGACCTGGGTTTCGCTGAGGCGGTAGGAATCGCCTTCGACTTCCTGCTCGATCGCCTCGACGAGGGCGATGTACGGCGCGATCTCGGCGATCGGCCAGTCGCGCGCGATCAGCGCGGCGCGCGCTTCGGCGGGCGAAGCGGAGCCGCGGATGATCCGTACCACCTCGTCCATGTTGGTGACGGCGATGACGAGGCCGAGCAGGATGTGGGCGCGGTCACGGGCCTTGGCGAGCTCGAACTTGGTCCGCCGGGTGATCACCTCCTCGCGGAATCGGACGAAGCTCTCGACGATGTCGCGAAGGTTGAGGGTCTCCGGCCGGCCGCCGCGAATGGCGAGCATGTTGGCCGGGAAGCTCGACTGGGCCGGCGTGTGCCGCCACAGCTGGTTGAGGACGACGTCCGGCGTGGCGTCGCGCTTGAGGTCGATGACGACGCGGACACCCTCGCGGTTGGATTCGTCGCGAATGTCCGAGACGCCCTCGATCCTCTTGTCCTTGGCGGCTTCCGCGATCTTCTCGACGAGGCCGTTCTTGCCGACCTGGTAGGGGATGGAGGTCAGCACGATCGAGCGGCGGTCGCCCCGGCCTTCCTCGATCTCGTGGCGGGCGCGCATGATGATCGAGCCGCGGCCGGTCTGATAGGCGCTGCGGGCGCCGGCCTGGCCGAGGATCAGCGGAGCGGTCGGGAAATCCGGCCCCGGCACATGCTCCATCAGCTGTTCCACCGTGATTGCCGGGTCGTCCATATAGGCTTTGCAGGCGGCGATCACCTCGCCGAGATTGTGCGGCGGGATGTTCGTCGCCATTCCGACCGCGATCCCGCCCGCGCCGTTGACGAGCAAGTTGGGGAAGCGCGCCGGAAGCACCTGCGGCTCCATCCGCGAGCCGTCGTAATTGGGGGTGAAGTCGACCGTGTCCTTGTCGAGATCGTCGAGCAGGGTCATGGCGACCTTGGCGAGCCGGGCCTCGGTGTAGCGCATCGAGGCGGGCGGATCGGGGTCCATCGAGCCGAAATTGCCCTGGCCGTCGATCAGCATGACGCGCATCGACCAGTCCTGGGCGAGGCGCGCGAGAGCGTCGTAGATCGCCGAATCGCCGTGCGGGTGGTAATTGCCCATGACGTCGCCGACGATCTTGGCCGACTTGCGATAGGGCCGGCCGGGGACGAAGCCGCCTTCCTGGCAGGCGTAGAGGATCCGGCGGTGGACGGGCTTGAGTCCGTCGCGAACGTCCGGGAGGGCGCGAGCGACGATCACCGACATCGCATAGTCGAGATAGGAGGTCTTCATCTCCTCGACGATGGAGATCGGAGAGATGTCGTGGGTGTCGATGGTCGGCGGTGCGCTGGCCAATTGGGGTTCCTGCTTTTCGTGATGCGCCGGCGCGCGGGAGAAGGACTTGCCGGTTGGGACGGCCTAGCGGAAGCATCGGCCGGGCGCCACCCCGCGCGCACGCCTGCGCGTACGCGCGCGAGGGGGCGCTAAGCATATAGTGACGCCAGACTGAAATGTTACCGGTCAAACCGCTGTAAATACGAACTTTTCAGGCGCGGCGCGGTTCAAGGGCCGTTCAGCGCGGCACCGCTAGAAAGTGCGAGCGTTTGGCGGTAGAGGCCGCTCCATCGCCATTTCAAAGCAGGACCGCCGGCTCGAGGCGAGTCAACAGGAGGCAATCTATGAAATCCGTGTCCAGGATCGCGCTCAGCGCCCTGCTCGTGCTCGGCGGCGCGTCCGTGGTTGCGACGGCTCCGGCCGACGCCAAGAAGGACAAGCCGGCCGCCCAGCCCGCCGGCCGCACCTATTCGATCACCAAGGAGGAGCGAGCCGCCCTGCAGCCGCTCCAGGCCGCCGTCACGGCGAAGGATTGGGCGACGGCCAAGAGCCTTCTTCCCGCCGGAGTCGCCGCCGCCCAGAGCCCCGACGCGCGCTACGCCGTCGGCCGCTTCCAGCTCGAGATCGGGGTCGGAACCAACGACGTCGCGATGCAGGCGCAGGGGCTCGACAACCTCCTCGCCAGCGGCCAGGTCCCGGCCGGCGACCTTCCGGTCATCTATCGCAACCAGGCGGTGCTGGCGAACAACGCCGGCAACAAGGCGAAGGCGGAGACCGCGTTCGCCAAGGTCGTCGAGCTGAGCCCGAACGACGCCGATGCACTGATCAACCTCGCCCAGGTCAAGAACGACCTCAGGAAGCCCAACGAGGCGGTGCAACTGATCACCCGCGCGATCGACCTCAAGCGCAAGGCCGGCCAGCCGGTCGACGAGAGCTGGTACAAATATGCGCTCAAGCTGGCCTTCGACGGACGCAAGGATCCGGCGATGCTCCAGGCGTCGCAGACGCTCAGCCGCCAGCTCGTCGCCGCTTACCCGACCAAGGAGAATTGGCGCGATTCGCTGCTCATCTTCCGCGACACCACCGGCCTCGATCCGGCGACCGAGCTCGACGTCCTTCGCTTCATGCGGGCGAGCGGCGCCCTGGCCGGCGAGCGCGACTGGTACGACCTCGTCGACGGCCTCTACAAGGCGGGCAATTACGCCGAGGCCAAGACGGTGCTCGACGACGGCGTCGCCAAGAAGATGATCGATCCCAAGAAGGCCGCCTTCGCCGAGCTCTTCCGATTGACCAACGCACGCATGGCCGGCGACCGCGCCTCGCTCGGCGGCGAGGAGACCAAGGCGATGGCCGCCGCCACCGGCGTCAATGCGCTCAAGATCGGCGACGCTTATTACGGCTATGGCGAGAATGCCAAGGCGATCGCCCTCTACCGGGCGGCTCTGGCCAAAGGCGGAGTCGACGCCAACCTCGTCAACACCCGCCTCGCCATGGCCCTTCTCGCCTCGGGCGACCGGGCCGGCGCCGAGACGGTGTTCAAGTCGCTGACCGGCGCTCGCGGCGACCTCGGCGGCTTCTGGCTCGCCTGGCTGGCGCGCAGCGGCGCCTGATTGATCCTCCCCATCGAAGATGGGAGGGGGACCATGCGAAGGTGAGGTCCTTCGATACGCCGCTTCGACTTCGCTCAGCGGATGAGGGCCGACCTAAGGACCTGTCCGGGGGACAGGTCCAGGCCCTCATTCAGGATGAGCGGCAACGAATTAGCCCGACCGCTCATCCTGAGTAGGGACTGAGCGAAGGCGAAGGCCCGTATCGAAGGACGTCCCATATTGCGACGGCCGGTGAATCGGCCCCTTCCGCTTGCCCTGAGCGCGCGTTAACGTTTTGTCGGGCCGGCATTCGGCCCATTCGCGAAGGGCTGGCCGCTTGCGTTTCGACGACATGATCGCGACGGTGCTGAGACAGAGCGAGGCGAGGCCGGCCGCGCTCGCCGCCAAATGGCGTCAGCTCGTCGATCTGCTCGCCCAGCGGCGCAACGCCGATGGCGCCCACGAGGCCGCCCTGGCCTGGCTTCGCGAGCATCGCGATCGGATCCCCGAGCCGATCCGGCGCGAGGTCGGCGGTGCCATGGCCGGACGCCGGGTGAGCCAGGACGTGGTCGCCTTCTTCGCCGACGACAAAGCCGCGGTCGCCGCGCCCCTGCTTGCCGGGGCACGGCTCGACGGCGCCGAATGGCTCGAGCTTCTGCCTCGCCTCGGCCCGCTGGCGCGCGGACTCCTGCGCCACCGCCGCGACCTTCCACCCGAGGTCGTCCACGCCCTCTCCGGCTTCGGGGCGAGCGATTTCGCTCTCAGCGGCGAAGTGTCGGAGCCGGCGGCGGACGCCGCCAGCCCGGCCGCCGCTCGAAGCGAGGCCCAGATCCGCGATCTCGTCGCCCGGATCGAGAGCTTCCGCCGCCGCCGCGAAGCGGCCGGAGCGGCGGCCGCCGCCGCCGAAAGCGTCCGGGTCGAGGAATTCCAGTGGGAAACGGGCCCCGACGGGACCATCCTGTGGGTCGAGGGCGCGCCGCGCGGCCCGCTCGTCGGCCAGAGCATCGCCTCGATCGCAGAGCGCGGCCAATATGGAGTCGACGGCCAGTCCGCCGGGGCGTTCGAGAAACGGGCGCCGTTCCGCGACGCGCGCTTCAGCGTTCCCGGCACCGGCGCCGCCTCCGGCGACTGGCGCATTTCAGGCGTGCCCTTCTTCGACGCCGCTCACGGCAATTTCCTCGGCTATCGCGGAAGCGCGCGGCGGCCCAGGCTCGACGAGGTCGCCCATGGCGGATCGCCCGCCGAGGCGCCGGCCGGCCTGTTCGGAACCGATCTTCCCGCCGATTCGCTTCGCCAGCTCATCCACGAGCTGAGGACGCCCTTGAACGCCATCATAGGCTTCGCCGAGATGATCGACGGCCAGTATATGGGCCCGGCCGCGCTCGGCTACCGGGCCCGCGCCTCCGACATCATGGACCAGGCCCGCCGCCTTCTCTCCGCCGTCGACGATCTCGATACCGCCGCCCGGATCGAGACCCGCCGGCTCCAGCTCGCCGAAAGCTCGGTCGACGCCGTCGCTCTGCTCTGCCGCCTCCACGACGCCTATGAGCGGGTCGCGCAGCAGCGCGGAAGCCGGATCATCGTCGAGATCGAGCGCGATTTGCCCGCCGCCAAGGTCGAGCTCGACGCGGCCGAGCGGATGTTCGCCCGAATGCTCGCCGCCACCATCGGCCTCGCCCGGGAAGGGGAGACGATCGCCGCGACGATGGCGATGGGGCAGGAGAGCGGCCGAAAGATGCTGTGCCTGTCGATCGACCGGCCGAAGGCGATCGAGGGCCTCAGCGAAGCCGCCTTGCTCGATCCGGGCTACAGCCCCGACGGCGACTGGCCCGGCGCGCCCGCGCTCGGCCTCGGCTTCGCGCTTCGCCTGGTGAGGAACCTCGCCGAGGCCGTCGGCGGCGCGCTCCATATCGGCGGGGCCCGCTTCTTCCTCTATCTCCCGCCGCTCGAGCCGGCGGAGCGCTCGTCGGGCTGGAACGGCTGACCGGATGGGCTCGGAAGACCGCCTCGACCGGCCGCCGCCGGACGATAACTACATCGACCTTCCGGAGAGCTTCGGGCGCCGCTTCACCATCTTCTGCGACACCGAGGAGGAGTTCGACTGGGGCAAGCCGCGAAGCCGCGACAATCGCGCCTGCACCCACATGGCGGCGATGCCGGACATGCAGGAGCGCTTCCGCCGGCGCGGGGTGAAACCGGTCTATCTGGTCGACCATCCGATCGCGACCGACCCCGCTTCGATCGCCATGCTGCGCGAATGGCTGGAGCGCGGCGAGTGCGGGATCGGGACCCAGCTCCATCCCTGGGTCAACCCCCCGCACGATGAAGAAGTGATTACGATCAACAGCTTCGCCGGTAATCTTCCGAGGGAATTGGAAAAGGCCAAGATCGACAATCTGACGGAGACGATCGAATCCGCCTTCGGCCGCCGCCCCAAAGTCTATCGCGCCGGCCGCTACGGGGTCGGGCCGAACACGGCCGAACTGCTCGCCGAGGCGGGCTACGACTCCGACGTCTCGGTTCGAGCGCTTCACGAATACAGCGACGAGGGCGGCCCCGATTTCACCCGGATCGAGCCTCGACCCTACCGGATCGGCGGGGGCGGGCTGGTCGAGCTGCCGCTGACGGCCGCCTATCTCGGCGCCCTGAGGATGAAGGGCAGGGGCCTCTACCAGGCGGCCGCGCGCATCCCTCGCGGCCACGGAATCCTCTCGCGGAGCGGGCTCCTCAACCGCGTTCCGCTCACTCCGGAGGGCGTTCCGCTGGCCGAGGCGCTGGCGGCGATCAAGACCTTGCTCGCCGACGGCCTGCGCTGGTTCAGCCTCTCCTTCCACTCGCCGTCGGTCGAGCCCGGCCATACGCCGTTCGTCCGCACCCAGGCCGATCTCGATGCTTTCCACGCCTGGTGGGACGGAGTCATCGACCTGTTCGAGGCCGAGGGCGTGGCGCCGGCGTCGATCGAAGAGGTGGTCGCGGCGGCGAAAGCGGCCTGATCACCCGCGGTTCCCCGGCGAAGGCCGGGGCCCAGCTTTATATTCGGCGCGACTGGGTCCCGGCCTTCGCCGGGATACACCGCTCGCCTTGCCATCGGCGCGAGGCCTCCTTATCCGGGGCGCTGCCGAGCTTCGGGCCTGTAGCTCAATGGTAGAGCCGGCCGCTCATAACGGCTAGGTTGGGGGTTCGAATCCTCCCGGGCCCACCAGATATCGGATCAAAGTGGTACTTTGATCCGGGAAGAAGGGGGAGCCTTTCCTCTTCCTTCCTGCCCCGGGTGAAAGTACCACTTTCACCCGATCGTTCGGGGAGTGGCGCAGCCTGGTAGCGCATCTGCTTTGGGAGCAGAGGGTCGCAGGTTCGAATCCTGTCTCCCCGACCATCAAAAGGTAAGCAGTGCCCGGCACTGCTTAGCCCTGTCCGGGGGACAGGGCGGCCTTTTGATCGGACTCAGCCAGTCCGGGGGACTGGCTGAGCCAAGCGTCCGCCGGACGGCCTCACTCCGCCGGCTTGGCCGGAAGCCGCTCGATTTCCTCCGGCGCGTTAGCCACCAGCGCGAGCACCGCCGTCCATGCCGCCACATTCTGCGCGAGCTGCTCGGGATCGACCTTGTCGAGCGTGTCGTCGGGCGTGTGGTGATAGTTGAAATAGCGGGTTCCGTCCTGCTGGAGATCCGCGCCCGGCGAGCCCGCCTCGACCCACGCGCCGAGATCCGCGCCCGCCTCGACATTGCCCTCCTTGTGGGTGATCCCGAGCGGGAACAGGGCGGTGGCGATTCGGTCGCCGAGCGGCTTGTTGGCCGGAGCGAAATTGGTGTCGATGCGCCACACGCGGTCGGCGCCGAAGTCGGACTCCCCGACGAACACCACCTTCTCGTCCTTGTGGGCGGCGAAATAGGCCTTGCTTCCGGCCCCGCCCGTCTCCTCGTCGCCGAACCAGATGACCCGGATCGTCCGCCGCGGCCGTCCCGAATCGAGGATCCGCTTCGCCGCGGCCGTGGTGATGGCCACTCCGGCGGCGTCGTCGATCGCGCCGGTGCCGAGGTCCCAGCTGTCGAGATGGCCGCCGACGAGGATGATCCCGGCCTTGGGGTCGGTGCCCGGAATCTCACCTATGACGTTCCCGGTCGGCTGGTCGCCGGTGAATCGCGGGGTGAGGGTGAGATGCATCGTCACCTGCCGGGACCGCTTCAGCATGCGCTGGAGATTCTCGGCGTCGGGAAGGGTGAGCGCGCCGGCGGGGATGGGCGTGGCCCCGGCCCAGTTGGTCTGGCCGGTATGCGGATTGCGATGGTAATCCGTGCCGAGCGAGCGGATGACGATCGCCGCCGCGCCCTTCTGCGCCTCGATCGCGGGCGCGTTCCGCCTCACCGCGCCGTAATAGCCGTAGCCCGACCCGTCCTGGGCCGGCTTCATCGCATGGCTGACGAAGACGATCTTGCCGCGCACGGCCTCCGGCGCCGCGGCCTTGAGATCGTCGACGCTGTCGAATCCGACCACCTGAGCCGTCAGCCCCTCCGCGGGGGTGGCCCCGCTCGATCCGAGCGCCGCCACCACAAGCCGCTGCGGGAAGGGGGAGACGATCTCCGCCGTTTCGGCGCCGCGCACCCAGGCCGCCATCGTCGTCATCTCGACATGGACGTTCTTAAAGCCGAGCGCCTTCAGCCGCCGCACCGCCCAGTCCCGGGCCCGCGCCTCCGCTTCGCTGCCGGCGAGCCGCTGCCCGACCTCCGTCGTCAGCCCCTCGACGATATCGTAGGCGACATCGTCCTTCAGGGCCGAGTCGCGAAGGCGCTCGGCCTGGTTCTGGGCGGAAGCGGGCACAGCGAGGGCGGCGGCAATCGCCGAGAGCAAAAGCTTTTTCATGTGAGCGGCCCTAGCCGCGCGAGGAACGGGTGACAATCGCCGCCCGCGCCACTAGTTAGGCGCCAAATCCCGCAACCTACCGGAGACAGGCGCCGCCATGGCCGCACAGTATAGTTTCGTCATGAAGGGCATGACCAAGACCTTCCCGGGCGCGCCCAAGCCCATCCTCAACAACATCCACCTGCAATTCTACCCCGACGCCAAGATCGCGATCATCGGGCCCAACGGCTCGGGCAAGTCGACCCTGATGAAGATCATGGCCGGCCGCGACAAGGAGTATACCGGCGAGGCCTGGCCCGGCGAGGGGATCCGGGTCGGCTATCTCGAGCAGGAGCCGCAGCTCGATCCTTCGAAGACGGTCAAGGAGAACGTCATGGACGGGGTGCGCCCCGTCGCCGACATGATGGACCGCTTCAACGAGATCTCGACGATCATGGGCGATCCGCCCGAGGACGTGGATTTCGACGCCCTGATGACCGAGATGGGCGAATTGCAGGAGAAGATCGACGCGGTCGACGGCTGGTCGCTCGACAACCAGCTCGAGATCGCGATGGACGCCCTGCGCTGCCCGCCGGGCGACAGCGCCGTCGCCAACCTCTCCGGCGGCGAGAAGCGCCGGGTCGCGCTGACCCGGCTGCTTCTCGAGAAGCCCGACATCCTCCTCCTCGACGAGCCGACCAACCATCTCGACGCCGAAAGCGTCCAATGGCTCGAAAAGCATCTCGTCGACTATGCCGGCAATGTCATCCTCGTCACCCACGATCGTTACTTCCTGGACAACGTCGTAAACTGGGTGCTCGAGCTCGATCGCGGCCGCTATTACATCTACGAATCCAATTATTCCGGATATCTGGAGAAGAAAGCCAAGAGGCTGGAGCAGGAGGAGCGCGAGGAGCAGGGCAAGCAGAAGGCGATCCAGGAGGAGCTGGACTGGATCCGCCGCTCGCCCAAGGCCCGCCAGACCAAGTCCAAGGCCCGCATCAAGGCCTTCGACGAGCTGGTCGAGGCGCAAGAGAACCGGACTCCGGGCAAGGCCCAGATCCTCATCCAGGTCCCCGAGCGGCTCGGCGGAACGGTGATCGAGGCCAAGGGCCTTTCGAAGGCCTATGGCGACAAGCTGCTGTTCGACGACTTGAGCTTCAGCCTGCCGCCCGGCGGGATCGTGGGCGTGATCGGCCCCAACGGCGCCGGCAAGACCACCCTGTTCAAGCTGATCACCGGCGCGGAGGAGCCCGACGACGGGTCGATCCGGATCGGCGACACCGTCCATCTCGGCTATGTCGACCAGTCGCGCGACGCCCTCGACGCGAAGAAGAACGTCTGGGAGGAAATTTCGGGCGGCTCCGACGTCTTCCGCTTCGGCAAGCACGAGATCGGAACCCGCGCCTATGTCGGCGCCTTCAACTTCCGCGGCCAGGACCAGCAGAAGAAGGTCGGTCAATTGTCGGGCGGCGAGCGCAACCGGGTCCACATGGCCAAGATGCTCAAGGAAGGCGGCAACGTCCTCCTCCTCGACGAGCCGACCAACGACCTCGACGTCGAGACTCTGCGCGCCCTCGAGGACGCCCTCGAGAATTTCGCCGGCTGCGCGGTCGTCATCAGCCACGACCGCTTCTTCCTCGACCGCCTCGCCACCCACATCCTCGCCTTCGAGGGCGACAGCCACGTCGAATGGTTCGAAGGCAATTTCGAGGCGTATGAGGAGGACAAGAGGCGGCGCATGGGGCCTGAGGCGGACCGGCCGCATAGGGTGACGTACCGGAAGCTGACTCGGTAGTGGGATAGGATGGTTCTCCAACCTGACCCTGCACTTATCGATCGCTGTTACGCCCTCGCGCTCAAGGCCTATGAGGAAGGCGGCGTCCCCGTCGGCTCGCTCCTCGCCCGCGGCGGCGAGGTTGTCGCCGAGGGCTGGAACCGGCGGGTCCAGCAGGGCGATCCGATCGCGCATGGCGAGATGGACTGCCTTCGCCGCGCCGGGCGTCAGGCGAGCTATCGCGACACCATCCTCTACACATCGCTGTCGCCGTGCATGATGTGCTCGGGTACGATCGTGCAGTTCAAGATCCCGGCCGTGGTCATCCTCGAGAACCGGAATTTCGGCGGTAACGAGGATTTCCTGAGGGCGAACGGAGTCGCGGTGACGGTCGTGGACGACCCGCGCTGCATCGATCTCATGGCGCGATTCATCGCGGAGCGGCCCGAGCTCTGGTTCGAGGATATCGCCGAAGCGTAGCGCCCTCTCGAGTTAACCATCTTATAACCTCGGCCCACTAGAGCGGACCGCCTGTTTCGCGGGGCGCTTTTACCGATGCTGCACAAATCGTTGCTGGGACTGCCGGTCGTGCTGCTCGGCGCTTCGTGCGTTCCGCCGGTGGCGGCGGGGCAGGGGTCGGTGACTTTGGCGTCCGTCGCGGCGCCGCGAACCGCGGAGGCCCCTCCGGCCAAGGTCCTGCTCCCGCTTCCCGCGCCCGAAGCCATCGCCCCCGGCCATGCCGCCGCGCCTTTCGACATCGGCGACCATGGCGAGAAGGACGTGCTCGCCTCCCTCGATTGCCTCACCGCCGCCGTCTATTACGAGGCGCGTTCGGAAGGGACCGAGGGCCAGCGCGCGGTCGCGCAGGTGGTGCTCAACCGAGTCCGCCATCCCGCCTTTCCGAACAGCGTCTGCGGAGTCGTCTACCAGGGCTCGCAGCGCAGCACCGGCTGCCAGTTCAGCTTCACCTGCGACGGCTCGACCCGGGCCCGGCGCGAGCCGGAGGCGTGGGCGAAGGCACGGCGGATCGCGGCCGCGGCGCTCGCCGGAAGCGTCTTCGGCCCGGTCGGCCTCGCCACCCACTATCACACCACCGCCATCCATCCCTGGTGGGCGGACAGTTTGACCCGAGCGGTGACGATCGGCTCGCACGTCTTCTACCGCTGGCGCGGCGAGTGGGGCGATCCCAAGTCGTTCCGCCGTCCCTATGTCGGTGCCGAATATGCACGTCGGGACGACGAACCTGCCGCCACCGCTCCCGCGGCTCGCGACCGGTTCGGCGTCAGCGTCCATCGCGGCGGCACGGAAGAGGCCTATGCGGCGACCGAGGCAGTCGGCGAAGTGCGGATCCATCGCGGCTCGGACGCGCCGCAAGTCGCGGTGCGAATCCATGCCGGCACGCCGCAGAGCGCGGCCCTCGAGCCCGCTTCCGAACCGGCCGAAGCGATCGTCGCCGTCCGCTAGCGGACCCTTTTCACGAACATCCGTCCGTCCTCGCGCCGCTCGGTCCTGAAGATCGGGATGGCCTCGATCAGCTCGGCGAGGCCGCGATAGCCGTAGCTTCGCGCATCGAAGGACGAGCGGTTGCCGGCGCGCTGGCCGACCTCGGAGAGGCTCGCCCAGCCCCTGTCGTCGCGCTTCGAGGCGCGGAAGGCGGCGCCGAGCAACTTGATCAGCTCGTCGTCCACCGTCTTCTTCTCGGCGGCGGGCGTCGGCTTGTCCTCCGGCTCGTCGATCTCCGCCTTGGCGAGCGCGGCGACGTCGATGAAGCGGGTGCAGGCCTCGCGAAAGGATTCGGGCGTTCGCGAAGTGCCGAAGCCGTAGACCGGAATTCCGTCCTGCTGGATCCGCATCGCGAGCGGCATGAAGTCGCTGTCGCTCGACATGATCCCGAAGCCGTCGACGCGCCCGCCGTAGAGGAGGTCCATGGCGTCGATGATCATCTTCATGTCGGTCGAGCTCTTGCCCTTGGTCAGGTCGAACTGCTGCTGCGGCTCGATCGCCCGGCGATGGACCATGGCCGACCAGCCCTTGAGCGCCGGCTTCTGCCAGTTGCCGTAGGCCCGGCGGATGTTGACCTTGCCGAGCTCGGCGAGGACGTTGAGCACCGCGTCGAGATTGTCGGGCGAGGCGTTGTCGGCGTCGATCAGCAGAGCGATGTTGCTTGGCCGGGCCTGATGGTCGTTGTCGGGCATGGGCCCGGCTGTAGCGCAGCGGCGAGAGACTCGCAAAAGCGCCGTTTCTCAGGCACAAGCGGATCGCGATGACCCCGGCCCGGCCCCGCACCCTCTACGACGTCCTCAACCTGTCCTCCGAAGCGGAGCCGGTGGTGATCGAGGCCGCCTATCGCGCCCTGATCAAGAAATACCATCCCGATCAGGCCTCCGACGCTCCGGTGCCCAAGGACGCCGCCGCGATCAACGAGGCCTATGCGGTCTTGAAGGATTCGGCGCGGCGGGCCGATTACGACCATCGACTGTGGAACAAGCAGCAGGCCATCCGCCTCGCCGAGCTGCGTGCGATGGACGGCGCCCGAGGCTCGCGACTGTCGGTCTGGGGCGGCTGGCTGGTGGCGGGCCTGCTCGCCTGCGCGGTCGGCGCGATGGCGCTCGGGCAAAGCCTGGTTCCGCCGCTTCGCACGCCGCAGGGGACCGCCGCCTCGGAGCCCGACGTGGCCGAAGCCCCGGCCCGCGCCGCGGCGACGAAGGCCGCTGCCGCCGAGGAGGCCCACGATCGCGCCAGCTTCCCCTCCGGCGATTCCGTCATCCTGCAGGTCCGCCGTCAGCACGAGCCGCCGGCGATGCGGGCGCCGGTGCTGGCCGAGCTCGGCCGGGCGACCTCGCCCCCGCGCGACCGCCGCGCCCGGCCGGCGCCGCGCGCCCGGACCCAGCCGCGCAAGGACGACGATTTCCGCGAGCGCGAGGGCTATATCTACTAGGCTGGTGGGCCTTCTCCGTCATTGCGAGGAGCGAAGCGACGCGGCAATCCAGCGGCAGCGTTGGATACGGGCTCAGCGCTGGATTGCCACGCTTCGCTCGCAATGACGCCTTGGTCACCGGCGGCAGGGGACGGTGCAGGGCTTGGGCGGCTCGCCCCGGCCGTTGCGGGCGCGATCGTCGCTCACCGCGCGTTCGACCCGCTGCGAAAGGCCGCCTTTCTCCTTCTTGTACCCCTTCGCCTCGAGGCAGTCATAGGCGTTGAGCAAGGCCGCGACTGGATCCATCCAATATTTGTGATTGGCCCAGCGCGTGCAGTAATCGATGTCGGCCTGCTGCTCGGCCATAGACTTGGTCGGGTGCGAGACCTGCGCCGTGCAGCCGGCGAGCACGCACGCGGCGAAAGCGGAGAAGGCCAATCTCATTGACGCCTTCTTGCATCGGTCGCTGCGGATCGCAACTTGATGGGCCGAAGGAGCCAGTGATGAGATCTCTCGCAATCCTCCTGATCGCCTGCCTGCTCGCCGGCTGCGGCTCGCGCCCGGAATGGGCCGACGGCCGAATGGTTCGCGAAGAAAGGCGGGCGGGCGCCGCGCCGCAGGACCTGTCGCGCCTCGAAGCGCGGATGCTCGCTCTGCACAATCGCGAGCGAGCGGCGACCGGCGCTCCGCCGCTGGCATGGGATGCGAGCCTCGCCGCCGCCGCGGCGGCCTATGGCCCTTCGCTCGAGCGCCTCGGCAAGCTCGAACATTCGCCGCCTGCGACGCGGATCGGACAAGGCGAGAATCTGTGGATGGGCACCCGCGGCGCCTACAGCCTCGAGGAGATGGTCGGCGGCTGGGCGGGCGAGAAGAGCCTGTTCAGGCCGGGCATCTTCCCGCGGGTCAGCGCCAGCGGCAACTGGAGCGACGTCGCCCACTACACCCAGATGATCTGGAAGGATTCGACCCGCATCGGCTGCGCCCTCCACCGGAGCCGGGACTGGGACTTCCTCATCTGCCGCTACTCGCCGCCGGGCAACGTGGTGAGGCAAGGGGTGCCCTAGACTGACGAGGGTCGTTGAGCCCCTGCTTGCGCAGGGAAAGCAAATCGTCTCAACTTGGCCCGAAATAGGGAAGGGG
The DNA here is from genome assembly GCA_045811485.1 of Allosphingosinicella sp. GTDB lineage: Bacteria > Pseudomonadota > Alphaproteobacteria > Sphingomonadales > Sphingomonadaceae > Allosphingosinicella. Next base: position 67,202 of record JBJMTX010000023.1, on the reverse strand, counting down.
CCTTCAATGAACCTGTTCGCGCGCAAGGCGGTGGTGGCCGACGAGGATATGGCGCCGGAGCACCGGCTCCACCGGAGCCTCGGCTGGCCGCACCTGATCGCGCTCGGGGTCGGAGCGATCGTCGGGACTGGGATCCTGACCCTGACCGGGGTCGGCGCCGCCAAGGCGGGGCCGGCGGTCATCCTTTCCTTCGCCATCGCCGGCCTGATCTGCGCCTGCGCGGCCCTCGCTTATGCCGAGATGGCGACGATGATCCCGGCCTCGGGCAGCGCCTACACCTACACCTACGTCGTCATCGGCGAGCTGATCGCCTGGATTATCGGCTGGAGCCTGATCCTCGAATATTCGCTGGTGGTGAGCGCGGTCGCGGTCGGCTGGTCGGGTTACGCGGCGCCGCTTCTGGCCGAGGCCTTCCACTTCCCCATGACTCTCGCCCAGGGGCCCGAGCTTGGCGGGATCGTCAACCTTCCCGCCGTCTTCATCATCGCCGTCGTCGCCGGCCTGCTCATCTACGGGACCAAGGAGAGCGCGACGATCAACGCCCTCCTCGTCCTGGTCAAGATCGTCGCCCTGATCGTCTTCGTCGCGGTGACCCTGCCTTATTTCAACGAAGCCAATTTCCATCCCTTCATGCCCTACGGCTTCCCCAAGAGCGGCCCTCCGGGGGCCGAGGTCGGGGTGATGGCGGCCGCGGCGATCATCTTCTTCGCCTTCTACGGCTTCGACGCCATCGCCACCGCCGCCGAGGAGACCAAGAATCCCGGCCGCGACCTCGCCATCGGGATCGTCGGCTCGATGATCGCCTGCGTGATCATCTACATGGCCGTGGCCGGCGCGGCGATCGGAGCGCTCGCCTTCACCCGTTTCGCCAACAGCCCCGAGCCATTGGCGCTGATCCTGCGCGAGATCGGCCGGCCCTGGGCGGCGCGCTACCTCGCCGCCTCGGCGGTGATCGCGCTGCCCACCGTGATCCTCGCCTTCTTCTACGGCCAGAGCCGGATCTTCTTCGTGATGGCGCGCGACGGCCTTCTGCCGCGCAGCCTCGCCAAGGTTTCGGGGCGGGGCTCGCCGGTCAGGATCACGCTGTTCACCGCGCTCATCGTCGCCGCCCTCGCGGGAATCATCCCGCTCGCCGAACTCGCGGCGCTCGCCAATGCCGGCACCCTGACCGCCTTCATCGCGGTCTGCGTCTGCATGCTGATCATGCGCGTCCGCGCGCCGGGAGCGCTGCGCAGGTTCCGCACTCCGCTCGCCTGGCCGGTCGGCATCTTCGGGATCCTGGGCTGTCTCTATCTGCTCTACAGCCTGCCCTGGGCGACCCAGCGCTACTTCATGATCGCCCAGGTCGTCGGGCTGGTCCTCTATTTCGCCTATGGAGCGCGAAAGAGCGTGGCCAGCCGGGCCTGAGCTCACTGCGGGCGCGTGCGCTCCCAAGGGTCGGGCTGGGGGGTCTGCACGTGGATGTCGGCGCCGCGGCGCTCGCCGTCCAGCTCCTTCCACTCCTCCTCGGTGTGGCACACCTTGCGGCTCTTGATCCGGGTTCCGACGGTCGGCTGGGCGCCGCGGCAGATCAGCCTCGGCTTCGACGGCGCGTCGGCAAGCAGCATGGCGAGGGGGAGGAGGGCGACGATCATGCCCGCGAGCCTAGGGGCGCGGAGGCGGGAGTCAACGCGGCTGCGACCAGGGCCGGTCAGGCGGGGGCGAAGCGGCCACTGGCCTCGTCGAGCAAATGGAGGATCCCGTCGGCGATGGCGAAATAGGCGCCGCGAAGCCTCAGCCGGCCGTCTGCCTCGCGCTCGACGACCCAGGGGAAGGTGCGCAGGTTGGCGAGGCTGACCCGAACCGCCTCAAGCTCCATCGCCCGGAAATCCTCGCCATGCTCGGCGCGGACCTTGTCGCGGGCGTCGCGCAGCATCTCGATCCAGTCGGCGATGAAATGGCCCTCGCCGTGGGCGGCGTCGTCGAACTGCCCGGTCAAAGCCGCCGCGCAGCCGCCGCAAAAGCCGTGGCCCATCACGACCACTTCCTCGACCTCGAGCTGGGTGACGGCGAATTCGAGGGCCGCCGAGACTCCGTGGTGGCCGGCCGAGGTCTCGTAGGGCGGCACGAGGGCGGCGACGTTGCGGGCCACGAACAATTCGCCCGGGCCCGCGTCGAAAATCTGGCTCGGGTCGACCCGGCTGTCGGAGCAGGCGATCACCATCACTTTGGGACTCTGCCCCTCGGCGAGCTCCGACCAGCGCTCGCGCTGGCGCGCCCAGCTGCTCTCGCGGAAGCGGCGATAGCCGTCGATGAGGGTGTCGAGGCCGGACAAAGGCGTCTCCTTCCGTTGGGGCCAAGCCCAATACCGCCCGGGCGGCGCTTGTCGAGTGGCGCAATTCTTCCAGTCGCGCTAATGAGGCCGCAACACCGGGAGCGTGCCATGGCCGTTGTGAAATTCAGCAAGAAGAACGACTCGATCGAGATCCGCCTGCCGGACGAGACGAAAGCGGCATTCAGGGAGAAATGCCGGCGGGAAGGCCGCACGGCCAGCGACGCGGTTCGATCCTTCATCGACGAGCAGCTCGAACCGCAACGGAGCGCCCGCCGCAGGTCGCTCTGGCGTATTGGCGCCGCGGTCGCGGCCGGAGCGGTGCTGGGCGGCGGCCTCGCGGCGCCGTCGATCGCCGCGTCGGGCGGCAACACGCGCTCCGCCTTCCACGCGCTCGACCGCGACCGCAACGGCGTGCTCACCTACGAGGAATTTCGTTCCCGATAGACGCCGGCCGCTTGTCCGGACGCGGTTTTCGGCTTGTCCGGACACGGTATCGCTGGCGTGAGGCCGAGCGAGCGGTTTGACCGGGGCCATGACCGATAGCCCCAAAGCAAAGCCGCGGACCAACTGGTTCGCCGAAATACGCGGCCTCGCCGCTCTGGCCCTGATGGTATTCGCCTTCCAGGGCCTGGTCGCGAAGCCTTTCTACATCCCGTCCGAATCGATGATGCCGGGGCTGATGGTCGGCGACCGTCTCGTCGTCAGCAAATATCCCTATGGCTGGTCCTACGCGTCGCCGGACTTTCATCTCCTGCCCTTCATCGAGGGGCGGTTGTTCGGGCGGATGCCCAAGCGGGGCGACATCGTCATCGTGTCGAGATCCGCAGGCGGAAACACCGAGGACCTCATCAAGCGGGTGATCGGCCTGCCCGGCGATACGGTGCAGATGGTCCACGGCCGGCTGTGGCTCAACGGCAAGCCGGTTGCGACGCGCGACCTCGGCTATCGCATGGTGCCGACCGACGCGAACCTGCGCTGCGACCTGAGCGGGCGCGCGGCCGAGGGCGCCTATTGCCGAATGCACGTCCTCAGGGAAACCCTCCCGGGCGGACCCTCCTACGAGGTCCTCGATCTCTATTCGAGCAGCCAGGACGACACGGCGCCCTACCGGGTGCCGGCGGGGCACGTCTTCCTGCTCGGCGACAATCGCGACAACAGCGCCGACAGCCGGGTGCCGCGGGCGTTGAACGGGCTGGGGGGCGCCGTTCCGGTCGAGGATATCGGAGGCAGGGCCGAGTTCGTCACCTTCTCGCTCAACGGAGAAGCGTCCTGGAACCCGCTGACCTGGTTGTCGGACTTCCGATCCGGTCGCTCGGGCACCTCGCTCCGGCCGAAGGAATGACTCGCCCGGCTTGTTGTTAAGACGGGCCGGCATCGCTATCTGGCCGGCATGAGCGAAGCCGATCCGATCCTGACTCCGCCCCGTCCGCGCAAGCCGGACTGGATCCGGGTCAAGGCGCCGACCAGCGCCGGCTTTGCCGAAACGAAGCGGCTGATGCGGAGCCTCAACCTCGCGACGGTCTGCGAGGAGGCGGCCTGCCCCAATATCGGCGAGTGCTGGACCAAGAAGCACGCGACGGTGATGATCCTCGGTGACACCTGCACCCGCGCCTGCGCCTTCTGCAACGTCAAGACGGGGATGCCCCGAGCCGTCGATCCGCTCGAGCCCGAGCATGTCGCCACCGCCGCGGCCGAGCTGGGCCTCACCCATATCGTCGTCACCTCGGTCGATCGCGACGACCTTCCCGACGGCGGCTCGAAGCAGTTCGTCCGGGTGATCGAGGCGCTGAGGCGGAACACGCCCTCGACGACGATCGAGATCCTGACGCCCGACTTCCGAAACAAGCCGGACGCCGCGATCGAGGCGATCGTCGCCGCCCGGCCGGACGTCTACAACCACAATCTCGAGACCGTCCCGAGGCTCTACCCGACCATTCGCCCCGGCGCCCGCTATTACGCCTCGCTTCGACTGCTCGAGAGCGTCAAAAGGCAGGATCCGACCATCTTCACCAAGTCGGGCGTCATGGTCGGGCTCGGCGAGCAGCGCCTCGAGGTCCACCAGGTGATGGACGATATGCGCTCGGCCGACGTCGATTTCCTGACCATGGGGCAATATCTCCAGCCAACTCCGCGTCATGCGAGGGTCGAGGAGTTCATCACCCCCGCCGCCTTCGCTGCCTACGGCGCCATCGCCCGGGCCAAGGGCTTCCTGCTCGTCGCCGCGAGCCCTTTGACCCGCTCGAGCTACCATGCCGGCGACGACTTCGCGAAGATGAAGGCGGCGCGGGAAGCGAAGCTGGGGGCCCTGCGTTAGAGGGGCCATGCCGCGCCATACCGAAACCCGGCGTATGCCCTACACGCCCGAGCAGATGTTCGATCTGGTCGCGGACGTGAAGCGCTATCAGGAATTCCTGCCCTGGGTGGCGGCGACCCGGGTGCGATCGGACAGCGAGACCCTGATGATCGCGGATCTCGTCGTCGGCTTCCGATCGATCAAGGAGACCTTCACCTCGCGGGTCGAGAAGCAGCGGCCGACCAGGCTCCACACCGAATATATCGAGGGCCCGCTCAAATATCTCCAGAACAGCTGGGTGTTCCGGCCGGACGGGGAGGGCGGCACCGAGATCGATTTCTGCGTCGACTTCGCCTTCAAGAACCGGATCTTCGAAAGCCTCGCCGGCCAGATGTTCGACCGCGCGCTGCGGCGGATGATCGGCGCGTTCGAGGATCGGGCGAAGGAGCTTTACGGACCGAAGGCGGAGCAAAGCGCGGCCTGAACTCGTCGCCCTTACTTCTCCACAGGCATCAGCAGCTCGAGCGCGCAGAGCGCCGCCTGGAGCCTCACGCCGCCTCGGCCGAGATCCCCGAACTGCTTCTTGTCGGCGACGATCTCCTTTGGGTCGGCGCCGCGCCGGGCGCGGGCGAAGACGACGGTTCCTACAGGCTTCTTGTCGGTTCCCCCACCCGGGCCGGCGATTCCGGTGAGCGCGACTGCGGTGTCCGCGCCGGTGCGCGCGAGCGCGCCCTGGGCCATCGCCCAGGCGGTTGCGACCGAGACCGCTCCGAACGTGTCGAGCACGTCCTCGCTGACCTTGAGAAGCTGCGATTTGGCCTCGTTCGAATAAGTGACGAAGCCGGCCTCGAAGACGTCGGACGAGCCGACGACCTCGGTCAGCGCCGCGGCGACGAGGCCGCCTGTGCAGCTTTCCGCCACCGCCACCCTGAGCCCGGCGGCGCGGTTCGCCTCGACCACCCGGGTCGCCGCCGCGACCAAGGCCTCGGGCAGGCAGAAATCGCGATGCTCGCTCATAGGTCCTCCGGAAGTCGGATGGTGGCGACGGCCTGGGCGGCGATGCCCTCGCCGCGCCCGGCGAAGCCGAGCCGCTCGGTCGTCGTCGCCTTGACGCTGACCCGGCTCTCGGCGAGCCCGAGAAGGGCCGCGATCCGCTCGCGCATTGCCGCCCGGTGCGGGCCGATCCTCGGCGCCTCGCAGATCAGGGTGAGGTCGACATGGTCGATTCGCCCGCCGCGCCGTTCGATCAGGCCTCGCGCATGCTCGACGAACAGGGAAGAGGCTGCGCCACGCCATTGCGGGTCGGAAGGGGGGAAATGATCGCCGATATCGCCCTCGCCGGCCGCGCCGAGCAAAGCGTCGGTGAGGGCGTGGAGGGCGACGTCGGCGTCGCTATGGCCGCTGAGGCCGCGGCTATGAGGGATGCTGAGCCCGCCCAGCCACAGGGCTTCGCCGGGCGCGAAGGCGTGGACGTCGAAGCCGAGGCCGGTGCGGCTGGTCAGGCCGCTCGCCAGGCGCCGCTCCGCCTTCGCGAAATCCGCCTCGAAGGTGAGCTTGTCGAGCGCCTCATCGCCGGCCACCGCCGCGACGTCGAGCCCCGCGGCGCGGGCGACGGTCGAATCGTCGGTCGCCGCTTCCCCGCGCCAGCCGGCATAGGCGCGGCGGACGGCGGCGGTGTCGAAGGCCTGCGGGGTCTGGACCCGGACCATCCCGGCCCGGTCCACGGCTTCCCCCAGGCCCGCCGAAGCGCGGGCGAGAGTGTCGGCGACGGGCAGCACCGGCACGGCGCCGGGATGCGTGTCGAGCGCCGCGAGCAGCCTGTCGATCACCGACGGCGGACAGAAGGGGCGGGCGGCGTCGTGGATCAGGACTCGATCGGCCGTCACCCGGGCGAGGCCGTTGGCGACCGAGGCGGCCCGTTCGGCGCCGCCGAGCACAGGCTCTGGCGGCTCGATCCCGGCCATCGCCTCGCGATAGGCCGCTTCCTGGCCCGCGCCGATCACGATCCGCACCTCGCCGATCGCGGGGTGGCCCGCGAGCGCCTCGTAGGCGTGGCGGAGCACCGACTTGCCGCCGACACGGCGATATTGCTTGGGAATGTCGAACCCGGCGCGGGTTCCCGATCCGGCGGCGACGATGAGCGCGGCGGTGGACGGCATCGCGCCCGTGTAGCGGACCCAAACCTTGCCCGCCAGCGGCTTTGCCCCTATCTCCCGCCCTCCCATGACCCGGCTGGCCCCAATCTCGATCGGACCCGTGCGCATCGATGCGCCCGTCATCCTCGCGCCGATGACCGGCGTGACCGATCGGCCGTTCCGGCGGGTGGTCAAGCGCTTCGGCGCCGGCCTCACCGTCACCGAGATGATCGCGTCCCAGGCGATGATCCGCGAGACCCGGCAGTCGCTCCAGAAGGCTGCCTGGGATCCGGTCGAGAATCCCGTCTCGATGCAGCTCGCCGGCTGCGCCCCGCGCGAAATGGCCGAGGCCGCGAAGCTCAACGAGGATCGCGGCGCGGCGATCATCGACATCAACATGGGCTGCCCGGTCAAGAAGGTGGTCAATGGCGACGCCGGCTCGGCGCTGATGCGCGACCTCAAACTGGCCGCGCAGATCGTTGATTCGACGGTGAAAGCGGTGAAGGTCCCGGTCACTCTCAAGATGCGGATGGGCTGGGATCATGCCAGCCTCAACGCGCCCGACCTCGCCCGGATCGCGGTCGATCTCGGCGTCAAGATGATCACCGTCCACGGCCGCACCCGCTGCCAGCTCTACAAGGGCGAAGCCGACTGGGCGTTCGTCCGCCGGGTCAAGGACGTGGTCGAGGTGCCGGTGATCGTCAACGGCGACATATGCTCGATCGAGGACGTCGAGACCGCGCTCGACCAGTCGGGCGCCGATGGCGTGATGATCGGCCGCGGCGCCTATGGGCGGCCCTGGCTCCTCGGCCAGGTCATGCATTGGCTCAGGACCGGCGAGCGGCTTCCCGATCCCGGCCTCGACGTGCAATTCGCCGTCATCCTCGAACAATATCGCTCGATGCTCGACCATTACGGGACGGAGATCGGGGTCAATGTCGCGCGCAAGCATATCGGCTGGTACACGCGCGGCCTGCACGGCTCGGCCGAGTTCCGGAACGCCTTCAATCAGCAGCCGGACGCTGGGCGCGCCGAGGCGATGCTCTATGAGTTCTATGCGCCCTGTTTAAGGAAAGCCGCAGCTTGAATCGGTAAGCAGACCGACGTTTCATTCCCTCCGAAACGAACCTTTCCAAGGTCGATTTCACATCAAAAATTAACTACACTTACCTCTAAATATATCGGCGTTGGAGGAGAGACGATGAAACGTATCTGACATTTGCGTTTTTCGTGTTTTCTGGACTCTCGGTAGTTGTAGCTCCCGTCCAAATGGCTTGGGCGCAGCGGACCGGCACGTAAACGTTTGCCTCTTCGGGCATTTTTAATGGTCGGGAGTATAACGCAATTACGCTGGACTATGACCACAGCATGATGACGTATCATTTCAACGATGGCGGGCAGTACACCACCAACGTTGATCCAAATATGCTCACCTCACTGGCGCGACGTTTACGATCGGCAAACCCCCCGCCAGATTGAATTGGGGGGCAGCAAAGTCTCTCAACGAGCGCTGGCGACGACGGCCGTTCGCAGCGCGGCCAAACGAGCCGCTGACGCTACATACTGTGTTCTTTTTGCCACAATATTGTGGTAGCCCTGTTGGGTGAACGCCGAGCTACCAATCCTCCCAGATATCAAATCGCGGTGGCGCCGGCGGCTTTCGGTGGGGTTGCGGCGCGGGCGCTATATGCCGCTGATCGAGGGTTTGGCCCTTATCGCGCTGCTGGTCGTGGCGACGATCGGCTATTTCATTATCACGGAGGAGGGGTCTCCCGAGACTTTGCTGACGCCGCCAGTGGTGGCGGTACTGCTCGTCGCCAATCTCGTGCCAGCAATGGCGTTGATGGTGCTGGCGGCCCGGCGAATGGCGATGCGCCGGGCGGCGCACTCCCCGATGGGAGGAAAGGGGCGGCTTCACGTTCGCCTAGTTGCCCTGTTTTCGGTCTTGGCCAGCGTTCCGGTTTTGCTCGTCGTCATCTTTGCATCACTGCTGTTTCAGAGCGGTCTAGATTCCAAGCGGACTGAAACAGTCATCGAGAATGCCCAAGAAGTGGCCAGGCAATATCGGCGGGATCAGGTGGCCGATGTCCGGCTCGAGGTGCAAACGATGGGCAGGGATGTCGTCAGTTGGGTCAATGAGCGTGGAATCGACGATCCGCAATTCATCGACTTCATGGTCGATCAGACGGCTCGACGCGGTCTCCTCGAAACGGCGCTGCTTACGATAACTCGCAAAGGCGAAATCCAGATGCAGGGGGGGGTGAACCTCTACGACCGACCACTCGAGGATCGTTTCGCCGCGGCCACCTTGATGAAGCTGAAGGCGGGGCAGGCGATTGCTAAGGAGGAGGGTGGCGATCGCGTCGAGGCAGTCGTGCGGTTGGACCCCCAGGCCCAGGTTTATGTCTACGGCGCTCGCGCCGTAAATCCTCGGCTCTTGAAACTGGCGGAGGAGGCTCAAAGCGCTGCGAGTGATTATCAAAAGACGCTCACCCGTGCCCGCGCCCTGCAATTCCGGTTCAACGCCATCATGCTGCTCGTTTCACTGCTGATCGTCGGCCTCGCAATCTGGATCGCGCTGAAGCTCGCCGACCGCTTGGTGCGGCCGGTGGGCGAGCTGGTGGGGGCTGCCCGGCGCATCACCGCGGGCGATCTCACCGCGCGAGTAACGACCGGCAAGCATTCCGGCCGTGTTCCGGGCATGCGCGGCCAAGACGAGATCGGCATACTCGGCCGGGCCTTCAACCGGATGACCGAACGCCTCGAGGAGCAGACCGGCGATCTAGTCTCAGCCAATGCCCAGCTCGACAGCCGCCGGGCCTTCATCGAGGCGGTGCTGTCGGGGGTGACGGCGGGGATCATCTCCGTCGACCGGCAGCGCAACGTCCGGCTGATCAACAGCTCGGCCGAGGCCCTGCTCAAGACCGACAAGGACCGCGCCGTCGGCCGCAAGCTCGCCGAGCTGGCGCCCGAGCTCGACGCCCATCTCGACGGCGACGAGCGCGAGGACATCGTCCAGTTCGCCTCGGCCGGCGAGCCGCGGACCCTGGCGGTGAAGAGGGTCCGGGTCGAGGGCGGCCACGTCCTCACCTTCGACGACATCACCGAACAGTTGCTCGACCAGCGCCGAGCCGCCTGGTCCGACGTCGCGCGGCGGATCGCTCACGAGATCAAGAACCCGCTGACCCCGATCCAGCTCGCCGCCGAGCGGCTCCAGCGGCGCTACGGAGGCGAGATCAAGTCCGACGCCGGGACCTTCGAGCAGCTCACCGGGACGATCGTCCGCCAGGTCGGCGACCTTCGCCGGATGGTCGACGAATTCTCCTCCTTCGCGCGGATGCCAAAGCCGGTGTTCCGCGAGGAGGCGATCGCCGACATCGCCCGCGAGGCCCTGTTCCTCCACCAGGTGGCGCATCCCGACATCGGCTTCACCCTCGACGCCCCCGAGTCCTCGCCGATGCTCGTCTGCGACCGGCGCCAGCTCGGCCAGGCTTTGACCAACGTCGTCAAGAACGCCGTCGAGGCGATCCACCAGAAGCGCGAGGACGGACGCAAGGGCGAGGACAGGGTGACGATCACCATCCGCGAGGCGGAGAACCGGGTCTGCATCGACATCGGCGATACCGGGATCGGCCTTCCGAGCGAGCGCGGCCGGCTGACCGAGCCCTATATGACCACCCGCGCCAAGGGCACCGGGCTCGGCCTCGCCATCGTCAAGAAGATCGTCGAGGAGCATTTCGGAAGCATCGAGTTCGACGATGCCGCGAACGGCGGGACTCTCGTCCGGCTCGTCTTCGACTCAGAATCGCTCGCCCGTCTCGGCGGGACGGGTCAAACCCAGGACAATGCGGTGAACATTTAGCCATGGCCCTCGACATACTCATCGTCGACGACGAACAGGACATTCGCGATCTCGTCTCCGGCGTGCTGGAGGACGAAGGCTATGCCTGCCGAACCGCCGCCAACAGCGGCGAGGCGCTCCAGGCGCTGGCCGACCGGCGGCCGTCCTTGCTCCTGCTCGACGTCTGGCTGCAAGGCTCGAAGCTCGACGGGCTTCAGCTGCTCGAGGAGGTCAAGAAGCGCGACGCCTCGCTTCCGGTGCTGATGATCTCGGGCCACGGCAATCTCGACACCGCCGTCGCGGCGATCCGCCAGGGGGCGGTCGATTTCATCGAGAAGCCGTTCGAGGCCGGTCACCTCATCCATCTCGTCGACCGGGCGACCGAGACCGACCGGCTCCGCCGCGAGAATGCCAGCCTTCGCGCCCAGGTCGGCCAGGAGACCGAGCTGACCGGCTCGAGCGTCGCGATCAACGCGGTCCGCGCCACCCTGAAGCGGGTCGCCGGGACCGGGAGCCGGGTGTTGATCTCGGGGCCCGCCGGAGTCGGCAAGGAGGTTGCCGCCCGGCTTCTCCACGACTGGAGCAACCGGGCGCGGGCGCCGTTCATCGTCGTCAGCGCGGCGCGGATGACCCCCGAGCGGGTCGAGGAGGAATTGTTCGGGGTGGAGGAGGGGGGCGAGCTCGCCCGGCCCGGCCTGCTCGAGCAGGCCCATGGCGGGACCCTCTTCCTCGACGAGATCGCCGACATGCCGATCCCGGCGCAGGCCAAGATATTGCGGGTCCTCACCGACCAGAGCTTCACCCGCGTCGGCGGCCAGCGCATGGTCAAGGTCGACATGCGGGTGGTCTCCTCGACCTCGCGCCACCTCGCCGACGAGATCGCCGGCGGTCGCTTCCGCGAGGACCTCTTCTACCGATTGAACGTCGTTCCGGTGCACCTTCCCGCGCTCGCCGAGCGGCGCGAGGACATTCCGGCCCTGATCGCGCATTTCGCCGCTCGCTACGCTGCCGAGCAGAGGCTTCCGACCCCCGATTTCTCGACCGACGCGATCGCGGCGCTCCAGGCCTATGACTGGCCCGGCAACGTCCGCCAGCTGAGGAACGTCATCGAGCGCACGATCATCCTCGCGCCGGGGGCCCGGGTCGGCTGCATCGAACTCGACATGCTTCCGCCCGAGATCCTCAACGAGCAGGCGAGCCTGAGCTCGGGCGAGGCGGTCAAGGCGATCATGGGGACTCCGCTCCGCGAGGCGCGCGAGACGTTCGAGCGCGAGTATCTCAAGGTCCAGATCCGGCGCTTCTCCGGTAATATTTCAAGGACCGCGACGTTCATCGGGATGGAGCGGTCAGCCTTGCATAGGAAGCTCAAGGCGCTCGGAATCGGCGATACCAAGGGAGAGAATGGCGACTAGCCCGTCATTGCGAGGAGCGCAGCGACGCGGCAATCCAGGGCCGGGACAGGCGCCACTCTGGATTGCTTCGCTACGCTCGCAATGACGGCCTTTTCCGTCGCTGGCGTGCCGACGCGGCGGGTGCTATGATGCCGGCGGCTGTCCTCAGTCAGTGAAAGACGCCCCGCGTGGGCGCCTCCGCGGGCAACGATCCGCCAATAAGGAGACCGGGACATGGCCGACAAGGTCAACAACCTCCAGGATATGTTCCTCAACGGGCTCAGGCGCTCGAAGACGCCGGTCACGATGTTCCTCGTCAAGGGCGTCAAGCTCCAGGGCATCATCACCTGGTTCGACAATTTCTCGGTGCTCCTTCGCCGAGACGGCCAGGCCCAGCTCATCTACAAGCACGCAATCTCGACGATCATGCCCTCCCACCCGCTCGACATCGGCGATATCGAACGCGCCTTCGAGGAAGGGGCGGGGGGCGCCGCGCGCAAGCCCGCTCTGCTTCAGGAAGCCTTCCTCGGCGCGGTCCGTCGCTCCGGCGAGCCGGTGACGATGTTCCTCGTCAACGGAGTCATGCTCCAGGGCGAGATCGTCGCCTTCGACCTGTTCTGCATGCTGCTCGAGCGCGACGGCCTGTCGCAGCTCGTCTACAAGCACGCCATCTCGACCGTCCAGCCGGAGCGGCCGGTGAGCTTCGCCGAGCATGAAGACGAGGAGCCGGCGGCCTGAGCTTCGCAAGAGAATCGGACGGCGAGTTCACCCGCGGCGCCCAGGCAATCGTCGCGCTTCCCGACATGTCCGGCGGGAAGGCGCTGCGCGATGTCGACGCGCGCCTGGAGGAGGCCGCCGGGCTCGCCGGCGCGATCGGGCTCAACGTCGCCGACCGGCTCCATTTCCGGATCCGCTCGCCCAAGCCCGCGACTTTGTTCGGATCCGGCCAGGTCCAGATGATCGCCGACGCCGTCGCGCGCGACGAGGCCGATCTCGTCATCGTCGACGCCCCGATCACGCCCATCCAGCAGAAGAACCTCGAGACCGCGACCAAGGCCAAGGTGATCGACCGGACCGGCCTCATCCTCGAGATATTCGGCGAGCGGGCCGCGACCGCCGAGGGGCGGCTCCAGGTCGAGCTCGCCCATCTCGACTATCAGGCGGGCCGGCTGGTGAGGAGCTGGACCCACCTCGAGCGGCAGCGCGGCGGCTTCGGCTTCCTCGGCGGTCCCGGCGAGACCCAGATCGAGGCGGACCGCCGGCTGATCCGCGACCGAATGGCCAAATTGCGCCGTGAGCTCGAGCAGGTCACCCGAACGCGGTCGCTCCACCGCGCCCGCCGCCAGCGCGCGCCTTGGCCTGTGATTGCTTTGGTCGGCTACACCAATGCCGGAAAGTCTACGCTTTTCAACCGGTTGACCCACGCCGAGGTGATGGCCGAGGACCTGCTCTTCGCGACCCTCGATCCGACCATGCGGGAGATCCCGTTGCCCGGCTTCGACAAGGCGATCCTCTCCGACACGGTCGGCTTCATCTCCGAGCTTCCGACCCAGCTCGTCGCCGCCTTCCGCGCGACCCTGGAGGAAGTCATCTCCGCCGACCTCATCGTCCACGTCCGCGACATCTCCCATCCCGACAGCGATGCCCAGCGCGAGGACGTCGAGCAGGTCCTCCAGGAGATCGGCGCCGGCGGGGAAGGGGGGGCGCCCCGTCTCGAAGCCTGGAACAAGATTGACCTGCTCGAAGGGGAGGAAGCCGAGCGGGTTCGCGCGGAAGCGGCCCGGCGGGAAGACGTGATCCTCATTTCTGCGCTGACGGGCGAGGGGATGGACGACCTGCTCGAATGCGCTTCGACCAAGCTCAGCAAGGGCGCCAGGCTGAGGACGGTGACTCTCGGCGCCTCCGACGGCGAGTCGATCGCGTGGCTCCACGCCAACGGCCGGATCGAGAGCCAGCGCACCGACGGGATCGAGACGGTGTTCGAGGTCAGGCTCTCCGACGCCGACTGGGCGAGGTTGCAGAGCCGGCAGAGGGGCTAGAGCAGGCGCTTCGCCCGCTGCCAGAGTGCTTCGAGCGCCTCGATATCCATATCTTTCAGAGGCTTGTCGGCTATCTCTTCGACCTTGCGGAAGCGCTGCTCGAAGCGCGACGAGGCATCACGAAGCGCGGTTTCGGGGTCGATGTCGAGGTGGCGGGCGTAGTTGACGACGCTGAACAGCAGATCGCCGAGCTCAGCGGCGCGCTCCGCATCGGTCGCGGCGGAATCGATCTCGGCCAACTCCTCGTCGATCTTGGCGCGCGGTCCGGAGGCGTCGGGCCAGTCGAAGCCGATCCGGGCGGCCCGGCGCTGGAGCTTCTCGGCGCGCTTCAGCGCCGGAAGCGCGAGGGCGACCCCGGCCAGCGCGCTCCGGTCTTCGCCCTCGTGCCGCTCGGCGGCCTTGAGCGCTTCCCAGCCCGGGCTCTCGGCGGCGTCGCCGAAGATGTGCGGGTGACGGCGGATCATCTTGGCGCAGATCGACGCCATGACGTCATCGAGCGCGAAGGCTCCGATCTCCTCGGCCATTCGGGCGTGATAGACGACCTGGAGCTGGAGATCGCCGAGTTCGTCCTGAAGCGCTTCCATGTCGCCGCGCCGGATCGCGTCGGCGACTTCATAGGCTTCCTCTATCGTGTAGGGCGCGATGGTTGCGAAGCTCTGGGCCGTATCCCATTCGCAGCCGGTCTCGGGATCGCGCAGGCGGGCCATGATCGCGACGAGATCGGAGAGGGAAGTTGGCGAAGGTGCCACGGAATGGCCTTTTCAGCTATGGCTCAAAGTGTGATAATATACATTATGTAAAATGCATAAGCATGCCCGTGCAGGAGGGCGCCCCCTCTCTAGCGCGGCGCGAGCGAGAAGCCAGCGGTCGGCAAGGCGTCGAGCGGCTAGCGCCGCCGGTGCGGATCGCTTCGCGGGCAGGACTTCATGATCTTGTCGACGGCATCGGCGAGCAGGTCCTTGGTTCCGGCGAGCGTCTTCGCCAGTTCGGAATCGGTCGGAAGGATCAACCCGGCGGCGACATTGTCCTGGACGATTCGCGCCAGGTTATCGAGCGCGACCGCCACCATGTCAGCTTCCTGCTCGCCGACCCCGATGGCGAGAAGCCGCTCGTCGACGGTCTTCTGGTGCATGAGGCGGCGCAATATCTCGTGATGCTGGTTCTGCGCCTCGGTCGTCCAGATCACCAGGATGACGGCGTAGAGTTCCTTCCACGCCCGCTCGCCCATCTCCTCGCGCCACGCTGCCAGCTGCTTTTCGACCCCGTCCACAAGGGCTTGGGCGGCAAAGCTCATATTGGCGAGGATCGGCTCAAGAACGCTGACCGCGAAAAGCTTGAAGCCGGCCAGGCTGAAATCGGATTGCTCGAGGCAGGATTGCATGAATTCGATGCCGGCCAACAGGATCCTGCGCGACGCTTGCTCGGCCTTGCGCGGGAGCTCGGCCTCGTCGAGGGCGGCGAGCGCGGTCGCCGCCGTCGCCTGGAAGGACTCCAGGTCCGCTCGCCAGTCGCTGGTGCGCGGCCCGTTCAGATAAGGCGCGAGAATGGCGTAGACGCCGAGCGGAAGATGGCAGACGGATTTGACCAGCTGGAACAACGGCGCCACCGGCCGGGTCGACGTCCGCCGGCCCTGGCAGATGAGGGTATAGGTCCCTCCCCCAAGGTCGGGCTCGACGATGAGCACCGGAGAGAGACCGGCGGCGACCTTCGCTCTCAGCGAATCGTAATTGCCCCGCATCGCCGTATCGATGTCGAAAATCCGTTCCCGGGCCCGGGTGACCGGATTCGATTCCACCGCCACCAAGTCGAGATCATGAGGATCGATATGATACTCGCCGCCATGTTTGGCGGAACTTGTCCTTATCATCTTGCCCCTCCCCGCTTTTCTCGCCGAGCATAGAAGCAAGACGGGGCCGGGTCGCCTGGTATTTCAGCGCGATTTGGTCACGGCTTAAGCACCAGCCATTCCCCCTCGACCCCCCAGCCAGATAAGGACGACAGGAAGTTCATCCCGAGCACGTTGGTGGTTCCGAACGCCTCGGAGACCTGAAGCGCCAGGTCGCGCCGCTCGATCGTTCCGACCCGGAGGCGCTCCGCCCGGGCGCTCTGGGCGGTCACCATGCCGTTCGCGGTCTCGACCAGGACCGGAAAGCCGTCGCCGACCGGAACATGGGCGAGCCGAGCGGTCTCGGTCGAGATGCTGGTCACGGTGGCGCCGCTGTCGACGAGGAAGCGCACCCGGCGCCCGTTCAGCTCCGCATTGACCCAGAAATGGCCGTCGAGCGCCTTGCGGATGCGCAATTCGCGGCCCTGGCCGACCGCTTCGCCCTCGCCGCGCACCTCGCTCATCACCCGTCGGCCGAGCGCGGCGAAATCGTCCCTGAGCGCGAAGGCGACGAAGGCGGCGAGAAAGATGAGCACCCAGCCGGCGAACATCTTGAGGCCCTGGCCGAGCGGAATCCGGCGGACCAGGAGCGCGCTGACGACGAGGATGAGGACTCCGACGAGGTAGACGAAGCTGAGCGCCTGATCCCCGTCGTTCAAAGCCTTATCTCCAGCCCGTCATAGGCCGGCTCAACCCCCTCCGGCAGCTCCGCCCGCAACGTCTCATAATCCATCGTATTGTCCATGTGGGTGAGCAGCGCGCGCCGCGGCCTCACCTGCTCGATCCATTCGAGCGCAAGGGCGAGATGGGGATGGGTGGGATGCGGTCGGCGCCGGAGCGAATCCACGATCCACAGGTCGACCCCTTCGAACCGGATCGCCATCTCCGGCGTCAACTCGTTGAAATCGGTGGAATAGACGATCGAGCAACCGCCCGCGTCGAAGCGCAGGCCGGCGGTGGTGATGTCGCCGTGCGGCTGGTCGACCACCTGCACCGAAATGCCGCCGAGATTCATATGGTCCGCAAGCAGGTTGGCGGCCACGACAGGCGGATAGCCACCAAGGCCCTCGAAGGCATAGGCGAAGCGCCGCCTGAGGCTCGCGAGCGTGTCGGCCCGCGCATAGCCCGCAACCGGCCGGCCGCGCCCGTGATAGAGCTGACGAAGGTCGTCTATGCCGTGGCAATGGTCGGCATGGTCGTGGGTCCAGATGACTCCGTCGACGTCGGCGACGTCGGCGTCCAGCAGCTGCTCGCGCAGGTCCGGCCCGGTATCGACGAGGATCCGGGCGCCCTCGTGGCTGATGAGGATCGACACGCGCCGCCGACGATTCTTAGGGTTCGAGGGGTCGCACTGCCCCCAGTCGTTGCCGACGCGGGGAACGCCCGAGGAGGTGCCGCTGCCGAGGATCGTCACTTCCATCAGCGAACCTTGCCGAACAGGGTGCGGAAATTGGCCGAGGTTTCCGCCGCGAGCGTCTCGAACTCGGTCTCGCGCAGGCCGGCGAGGAAGCGCGCGGTGTCGGCGACGAAGGCGGGCTCGCAGGGGCGGCCGCGATGCGGGACCGGAGCGAGGAAGGGCGAATCGGTCTCGATCAGGAGCCGGTCGGCGGGGATGGTCTTCGCCGTCTCCTGAAGGTCGCGGGCGTTCTTGAAGGTGACGATCCCCGACAGCGAGATGAAAAGGCCCAGATCCAGCGCCTTGCGGGCGAAATCCGAGCTCGCGGTGAAGCAGTGGATGACGCCCGTAAAGGCCCCCTTCCCCATCTCCTCGGCGAGGATCGAGTGCGTGTCCTCCTCGGCGTCGCGGGTGTGGACGATGATCGGAAGGCCGGTCTCGCGCGCGGCGGCGACATGGGCCCGGAAGCTGTCGCGCTGACGGTCGCGATCGCTATGGTCGTAATAATAATCGAGGCCGCTCTCGCCGATGCCGACGACCCGCTCGTTCCGCGCCCGCTCGACCAGGATCGCGGTCTGCACATCCGGATGAGCATCGGCCTCGTGGGGATGGATTCCGACCGAGGCCCAGACGTCGTGCTCGCGCTCGGCGAGGCCGATCACCTCGTCCCACTCGTTCTCGCGGGTCGAGATGTTGAGCATGGTCGCCACGCCCGCCGCCCGGGCGCGCTCGAGCACGCCCTGCTGGTCCTCGACCAGGCCTTTGTAGTTGAGGTGGCAGTGGCTGTCGGTGAGCATGGTTTCCCTTAGCCGAATCCCCTCCCCTCCGCGCAAGCCCTCCTTCGAGGCATGGGAATGGCTCAACGTGGGACGTCGCTCGCCTTTTTGCCGCCGGAGCGAGTCGGTCGCTGGCGTCGTGAACGATTTGTGCTAGGGATGCCCTCGAAAACATAATCTGCGTTAAGGCTCCTTGGGGGGACGGACGGCGCGGCGGGGAATTTAATGGCGCCGGATTGCTTGGGGTTCGCCCTCGCTGATATTCCTCCCGTGCCTGCGCACGCCGATCGTCGGCCGACGCTGGCCGTGGTGATCCCTTCGTTTCGAGCCGCCCGGACGATCGCCGAGGTGCTTCGGGCGATCGGGCCCGAGGTCGACCGAATCTACGTGGTCGACGACGCATGTCCGGACGGCAGCGGCGCGCGCGCCGGTGACGATGCGGGCGACCCGCGAATCGTCGTCCTGCGCAACGCTCGCAACCTCGGTGTCGGCGGAGCGGTGAAGAACGGCTATCGGCGGGCGTTGAGCGACGGCGCGCAGATCGTCGTGAAGCTGGACGCGGACGGGCAGATGGATCCGCGGCACATCGCCCGGCTGATCGCTCCGATCCTCGCCGGCAAAGCCGATTATACGAAGGGCAACCGGTTCGCCCCGCAGCGCCTGATGCCACCGGGAAGCTCGCCGCGAGCGCTTCGCGAGATGCCGCTTCGCCGGCGGATCGCCAACCATGCCCTGTCGGCCGCGCACAAGGCGGCGACCGGCTATTGGCGGATCGGCGATCCGGCCAACGGCTACACCGCCATCCATGCCTCGGCGCTCGAGGCAATCGGGATCGAGGGGCTGGCCGACTGCTTCTTCTTCGAGACCGACATGCTCTTCCGACTCAATCGGATCGGCGCCGTCGTCGCCGACGTGCCGCTGCCGGCGCGCTATCCCGGCAACGGCAGCAATTTGCGGCTTCGGCGGGTGGCGCCGCGTTTCGCCGCGCTGATCGCGAGCCGCTGCCTCCGGCGAATCGGGACTCGCTGGCTGGCCGGACCCTGGCGGCGCAAGCGGCCGCCCGCTCAGCGGCGAAGCGCCTCCCGCTAGATGGACACGGCCCGTTTCGTGGCGGAGCGTGCCGCGCGCCTGCGGCCGCCGTCCGCGATCGCGACCTTGCTGGTCGTCCTTGTGTTCCACGGCGCCTATCTCCTCGCCCACGGCGTGATGATCGCGCCCGACAGCCGGGCCTATGCCTATTGGTCGCAGCGGCTGATCGAGAGCGGCTTCGATTATCCCACCCTGCTCGCCCAGGCCGATACCGGCTTTCCGGCCCTGCTCTACGCCTTGTTCGCGACCGTCGTCGCGATGCTTCGGCTGATCTTCGGAGCGCATTGGGGCGCGGCGGTGGTCGCCCTGAACTTCGCGGCGCATGCCGGGCTCGCCCTGCTGATCGTCCGGCTCGCCTCGCGGCTGACGGGAAAAGGCGTCGCGGGCTGGACGGCGCTGGCGCTGTTCCTGGCCTGCTTCGACCTTCTGCGCTGGATGCCCTTCATCCTCTCCGACACCAGCTTCGTCTGCCTCGCCTTCATCATCTTCACGCTCGCGGCCCGGCGGATCCTCGGCGAGGCCAAAGGCTGGACGAAGGTGCTTGCCGTCGCGGCGGCCGGGGTCGTCTATCGCCCGACCGGAATGGTCCTTCTTCCGGACCTCGCCTGGGCCATCTTCCTCTCCCGCACCTGGAACCGGCTATGGCGGCGCGCAATCCTGCTCGCGGCGCTGGCCGCGGCCATCATCGCCCTCGCCCTGGCCTTCGCCTGGCTGATGCAGGACCCCGCGCGCTGGCCGTTCAAGCCGCTCTCCGGCCCTTTCCGCACCGTCGCCGCCGAATATGCGCTCGGCGAGGTGGTGAGCGCCCAGACGGGCACCTACCACGCGCCTCCGCACGCGCTCGGCGACTTCATCCTGATCTCCGCCGATCGCTTCGCCCATTTCTTCGCGATCGGGCTGGCCGGCTTCAGCCTCGCCCACTGGCTCGTCGAGCTGGCCTTCTTCCTTCCCTGCTACGCGCTCGCGGGATGGATGGTCGTCGCCCTCTGGCGCGGCGACAGCGGGCTCGCCGCGCCGGAGCGCAAGGTATTCCTCGCCGCGATCGGCGCCGTGCTCGCTTATGCCGTCTTCCACGGCCTCATCCAGGTCGATTTCGACTGGCGCTACCGGGGGCCGATCCTGCCCCACCTCATGCTTCTCGCCGCCGGCGGCGCGGCCGATCTGGTCCGGCGGTTGCAGCCGCGATGAGCGCCTTTCTGTTCAGCGTCGACGTCGAGGATCCGCGGCTGGCGCTTGCCGGCGGCGGAAGCCTGGAGCCGCGAGTCCCGGCGATGATCGAGCGCTATCTCCGGTTTCTCGACGAGACCGGGGGCAAGGGGACCTTCTTCGTCGTCGGCGAGGTCGCTCGGTACCATCCCGAGACGGTGCGCCGGGTCGCCGAGGCCGGCCATGAGGTCGGTTGCCATTCCGACGCCCACATCCCGCTCGAGCGGCAGGACGCGGCGGCGTTTCGGGACGATCTTCGCCGCAATCTCGACGCGCTCGGGAAGGCCGGGGCGACCGCCATTGCCGGCTATCGCGCGCCCTGCTTCTCGCTGACCGAGCGGACCCGCTGGGCCTATGACGTCCTCGCCGAGCTCGGCTTCAGCTATTCGAGCTCTGTCCTTCCGGCGCGCAACCCGCGCTACGGCTGGCCGGGATTCGGAACGGCGCCGCGGCTGGTCCAGGGGCTGGTCGAGCTTCCGGTCAGCCTCCTCCCCTTCCCTTTGCTTCCGCTGCCGGCGGGCGGCCTCTATTTCCGGGTCCTTCCCAGAGCGCTCATCCGGCACGCGCTTCGCCGGCTGCGAGCGCGGGGCGAGCCGGTGGCGAGCTATTTCCACCCCTACGACATCGACACCGAGCAGCGCCTCACCCATTCCGAATTCCGCAAGGGCGGCCTCTACGACCGGCTGATGCGGTCGGGGCGCGGGACCGTTTTTCCGCGGCTCAGCATGGCGCGGGAAATGGGCTTCGAGTTCCAGGCCTATGGCCCCCATGCCGAGCGGCTGCGCGCCGCGCTGGCGAGCTGAAATGGACGATATCTACCGCTTCGAGCCGCTCGACCTCAGCCCAGAAGGATGCGCTCGAATCTCGGGCCTGCTTCGAACCGTCTTCCCCAAGGCGCGGCACCTGACGCCCCGCTATATCGACTGGCTCTACGCGCAGGGGCCGGACGGGCCGGCGGTCGGCTGCAACGCCTTCGCCGGCGCGCAGCTCGTCGGCCACATGGCGGCGCTGCCGATGATCGCTCGGGCCGAGGGCGTCGAGACTCGGGTGCTGTTCATGGTCAACGGCGCCGTCCATCCCGGGCATCGCGGCCGGCGGCTCCAGAGCCGGATCAGCGCGGCGATGTTCGAGGACGGCGCGCGGCTCGGTTATGCCTTCATCCTCGGCACCGGCAACCGCTACAGCACCGGCCCGCTGCTCACCCGCTTCAGGATGGTCCGGCCGCTCGAGGCGAGGCTCGGCTTCGGTCGCCTGCGGCGGCGAGAGCCTTCGGTCGAGCCCAGCTTCGAGCGGGTGTGGAGCGATGAGGCGCTGCGCTGGCGCCTCGCCAATCCCGAGGCCCGTTACGCGGTCACGCCGGGCGGCATCGTCGCGCCGGCGGGCGCGCCCGGGATCGGCGCCATTCTCCACGACAGGCCCGGCGCCGTCGCGGCAACCGCGGGCGGCGCGCCGGGGCCGCTTCGCCTCTATCTGGGGCTCGATCCGAACCTGGACTGGGGGCGATCCGCCTTCCTTCCGATCCCGCTCGCGCTTCGCCCCTCGCCGCTCAACCTCGTCTTCAGGGATCTGAGCGGATCGAGCCAGCTTCCCGATCCCGACCGTTTCGTCTTCCGGGCGCTCGACTTCGATCCTTATTAGGCCGTTCCCCGGCGCAGGCCGGGGCCCAGTCCTTCGAGAGTAAGCTTGGGCCCCGGCCTTCGCCGGGGAGCAGCAAAGCGATTCAGGCCTCGGCCGGCGCTTCGAGCCGCGGGAAGATCGGGGTCGGCGGCGCCAGCGTGAAGCCCGATTCGGCGAGCCGGCGGTAGCGGCCGCGATCGGCGAGCGCGGCGTAGTTCCGCTCCTCCGCGCGAACGCCGAGCTGGTCGAGCAGCTTCGCCGCCGAGCCGGGGACGACAGGCGCGATGGCGATGGCGAGATCGGCGATCGCTTCGCACAGGGTCGCGAGCACGGCCGTCATCCGCTCGGGATCGGTCTTGCGAAGCGCCCAGGGCGCCTGGGCGTCGATATATTGGTTGCAGGCGAAGACGGCGCGGATCCAGGCCTCGATGCCCTGGCTGAGCTGGAGCTCGCCGAACAAAGCCGGAAGCTCCTCCGCCGTCGCCCGCCGGACCGAGGCGAGCAGGGCCTCGTCGGCCGGATCGCCTTCGCCGCCGAGCGGAAGCGTTCCGCCGCAATTCTTGACGATGAACGAGAGCGTCCGCTGGGCGAGGTTGCCGAAGCTGTTGGCGAGATCGGCATTGACCCGGGTGACGATCGCTTCCGGGCTGTAGCTTCCGTCCTGGCCGAAGACGACGTCGCGAAGGAGGAAGTAGCGAACGGAATCGGCCCCGAACGCCTCGACCAGGCCTTTGGGATCGACGACGTTGCCGACCGATTTCGACATCTTCTCGCCGCGCAGAAGGACGTGGCCGTGGCCGAACACCGTTCGCGGCAGCTCGAGCCCGGCCGACATCAGGAAAGCGGGCCAGTAGACGGCGTGGAATCGCACCACGTCCTTGCCGATGACGTGGAGATCGGCCGGCCAGAAGCGCCTGTAAGCCTCTGAATCGGTGTCGGGATAGCCGACTCCGGTGATATAGTTGGTGAGCGCGTCGAGCCAGACGTACATGACGTGGCGCTCGTCGCCCGGCACCTTCACCCCCCAGTCGAAGCTGGTCCTCGAGACGGAGAGATCGGAGAGCCCGCCTTCGACGAAGCGCATCACCTCGTTGCGCCGGCTCTCGGGCCGGATGAATTCGGGATGGTCGCGATAATGCGCGAGCAGCCGGTCCTGGTAGGCCGAGAGACGGAAGAACCAGCTCTCCTCGACCGTCCATTCGACCGGCGTGCCCTGTGGCGAGAGCCTGGCGCCGCCCTCCCCTTCGACCAGCTCGCCCTCGTCGTAATAGGCCTCGTCGCGGACCGAGTACCAGCCTTCGTAGCGGCCGCGGTAGAGATCGCCGCGCTCGGCCATGGCCGACCAGATCGCCTGGCTGGCGCGGTGGTGGTCGGCCTCGGTGGTCCGGATGAAGCGGTCGAACGAGATATCAAGATAGTCGTCCATCTCCCTGAAGATGGACGACATTTCGTCCGCAAGCTCGAGCGGGCTGATCCCCCGCTCCCGCGCCGCCTGGGCCATTTTCAGGCCGTGCTCGTCGGTGCCGGTCTGGAAGTAGACGTCGCGGCCCATGGCGCGCTGGAAACGGGCGATGACGTCGGCCGCGATCGCCTCATAGGCATGGCCGATATGGGGCAGGCCGTTGGGATAGCTGATCGCGGTGGTGATGTAGAAAGGCTCGGCCATGCGCCGGCCTTAGCGGCTTGGAGCGAGCGAGGCGAGCATTCCGCCAAGCTCGAAGGCGACGCTCTCCGGCTCGAGCGAGAGTCCGCGGGCGCCGGCGGCGAGGCCCTGGGCGCGCTCCCACAAAGCGAGCGCCTCCGCGAGGGCCGGGCCGCTCCGGCTCTTGGCCTCGGAAGCGATCAGCGACGGCGCTCTCGCCAGGAAGGCCTCGTAGCGCGGCTGGGCCGATTTGAGCGCCAGGCTCTGGGCGAGGGCGGCCCGGCGGGCGTTGGTCGGGTCGCCGTCGCGCACCAGATCGGCCATCGCCTTGTCGAGCGCGGCGATGTCGAGCCCGCGCCACGCCAGAGCGCGCCCCGGCGAGCCCTTGCCGGCCTTGACCAGATCCTTGATTTCCTTGTCTTCCGCTTCGGGCAGGGCGGCGCGCAAGGCTGACGTCATGGCGTCGTCGTCGAGGCTCGAGAGGCGAAGCGGGCGGCAGCGCGAGCGGATGGTGGGCAGAAGCCGCTCCGGCGCGTGGCTGACGAGGAGGAAGACGCTCCGGGGCGGAGGCTCCTCCAGATTCTTGAGCAGGGCGTTGGCGCCGCCGCGCTCGAGATCGTCGATCGAATCGATCACCACCACCCGCCAGGGCGAGAGCGAGGCGGTGGTGGTGAACAGGCGCTGGAGGCCGCGTACCTGGTCGACGGTGATCGAGCGGGCGAGCTCGCCGGTCGTGCTGCTCTCGCGCGGAAGCCGCTCGAGGCGCATCAGGTCCGGATGGCTTCCGGCCGCGACGAGGTGCGCTGCGGGATGGTCGTCGGGAACGTCGAGGCCGGGCGCCTCGACCCTCCCCTGCCCCTGTGCGAGCACGCGCAGCGCCGCCTTGGCCGCGAACAGGGCCTTGCCGACGCCCTGGGGCCCCGCGATCAGCCAGGCGTGGTGGAGGCGGCCCGAATCGAGCGCGTCCCGGAAGGCGGAGACGGCCTCGTCGTGCCCGTAAAGCGGGGTCATTGCGGTGCGCTCCAGAAGAGTTCCGGCAAGCGTCGATCACGAGACAAAGTTGAGGAAGTTGAGGGTTGGCGAGAGCCGCGCGATGTTGTCCCCTTCGCCGCCCTTCCGACGCCGACACGCCCGCTCCTCCCGGCGGCAGTCGGAGAGGTTACGAGCGGCCTGGCTGGGCTCGATGCGAGGTTGGGGTGCGGGGTCGGCATGGTTTCCGGACGACCTTGGAAACCCGGGAACGTAACAGGAACCAACCTCGCGAAGGCTTGGCGCGTCACAGCAGATCCTCGACCGCGGCGAGCAGGCGGGCGGTCACGGCCTCGGCGGGGCCGCTCGCGTCGATCCTGCGGAAGCGCTGCGGCTCCTCGTCGGCCAGCCGGCCGAACGCGTCCGCGACCCGGCCGTGGAAATCCGAGCCCCGGCCTCCGATCCGGTCCGAGCCGGCGGAGTCGCGCACCTTGAGCCGCTCCGCCACCGCCTCGGCGGGAAGCTCGAGCAGCAACGTCCGGTCCGGAAGGAAGCCGCGGCTGCCGATCTCGTGGAGACGCCTTACCGTCTCGATCCCGACTCCGGCCGCGCCGCCCTGATAAGCGAGCGAGCTGTCGAGGAACCGGTCCGAGAGTACCCAGGCGCCGCGCTCGAGTGCCGGCCGGATCGTCCTGGCGACATGGTCGGCGCGGGCGGCGGCGAAGAGCAGGGCCTCGGCCTCGGGCGTCCAGCGATCGTCGCCGCCTTCGAGCAGGAGGGCTCGGATCGCCTCGGCGCCGGGGCTTCCGCCGGGCTCGCGGGTCTCGACGACGTCGAGGCCCCGCGCGCGCAGGACGGAAGCGAGCGCCCGCATCTGGGTCGACTTGCCCGCCCCCTCCCCGCCTTCGAGGCTGATGAAGCGGCCTTTCACCTCCGCCCTAACCGAACAGCGAGGTCAGCCCGGACCAGATTCGGCCGAAGAAGCCCGCCTCGCCGACCGCTTCGGCGGCGACCAGGTCCATGGTCTGCGGCGGCGTGTCGGGGGTCGAGACGACGAGGTCGGCGATATGCTGGCCCTGGGCGATCGGCGCCTTGACCGGGCCCTGGTAGACGACCTTGACCCGGATGTTGGCGGCGGCTCCGGCCGGAAGGGTAACGGCGATGTTGCGCGGCGCCACCAGAGCGACCTTGTCGTCGCCGCCGAGCTGGACCCGGGCGTCGGCGACCTTCTCGCCCTGCTTGAACAGAGGCTGCGACTTCCAGGCGGCGAAGCCCCAGTCCATGAACTTGACCGATTCCTCGATGCGCTGGTTGAAGCTTCCGAGGCCCGAGACGACCATGATGATCCGCCGCCCGTTCTGCTGGGCCGAGCCGGTGAAGCCGTAGCCGGCGTCGTCGGTATGGCCGGTCTTGAGGCCGTCGGCGCCCGGCACCCGCCCGAGCAGAGGATTGCGGTTGGCCTGAGTGATGTCCTCGCCCTTGCCCATGGTCTTGCCCCAGGTGAACGAAGGCAGAGAATAATATTCCTTGTAGAGATCGGGCGTCGTCTCGATCGTCGCCCGGGCCAGGGTCGCGAGGTCGCGGGCGGTGGTGTAGGTGACGCCCTCGTCCGGCCAGCCGTTCGAATTGCCGAAATTGGAATTGGCCATTCCGAGGCGCTTGGCCTCCTGGTTCATCAGCGCGGCGAAGGCGGGCTCGGTGCCGGCGATGCACTCGGCGAGAACGACGCTGGCGTCATTGCCCGACAGGGTGACGATGCCCTTCAGGAGATTGCTGACGCTGACCTGCTCGCCGGGCGACAGGAACATGGTCGAGCCCGCCTCCGGGCCGTGCCACTTCTGCCAGGTCTCGGGCCGGACCTGGCACATCTTGTCGAGCTTCAGCTCGCCCTTCTTGATCAGGTTGAAGGCGATGTGGGCGGTCATCATCTTGGCCATCGAGGCGGGCGGCATGCGCCGGTCCGCGTCCTTGGAATAGAGCACCGCGCCCGACGAGAGATCGACCATGTAGGCGACCGGCGCCGCAGTCTCGAACGGCGGCGCGGCGGCGCTCGCGGGAAGACCGGCGGCGGCTGCCAAAGCTAGCGAAAACAGGGTCTTGCGGATCATGGTTGAGATCATTCCTGTGAATGTTAGTCCGTCATTGCGAGCGAAGCGCGGCAATCCAGCGGGCCTCCGACGCCGTACTGGATTGCTTCGCTCCGCTCGCAATGACGAAGCTCAATGCAATCACGGCTCTGTTAACCCCTCGCCCCGCCGCGCGCCAGAGCGATCAGCGGGCGATGGCGTCGGCGAGCAGGCCGACCGACAGAGCGTAGAAATTGGAGCAATTGTAATCGAGGATGGCGCGGTAGTTGGTGGTGAGCAGATAGCCGGTCGCCCCCGGCCCGTCGGGTTCGATCAGCGAGGCCATCTCGCTGTCGCTCGGCCAGCTTCCATATTGAGAGACGAGGCCGAGCCGCTTCCATTCGGCGACGGTCATCCACCGGCTGTGGCGCTGGTGGACCTGGGGGCAGCGCGGCGCCTTGAGGCGGTTGCGGATCGAGTCGCGGTCGAGCCCCGCCGGAACCCGCACCGGGAAGCCCCAGGGCGTGCCCGGCTTCCAGCCGGCATTGCGCAGATAATTGGCGATCGAGGCGGCGGCGTCGGGCTCGCTGTGCCAGATGTCCGCCCGGCCGTCGCCGTCGCCGTCGACAGCGACCCGAAGCCAGACGCTCGGGAGGAATTGCGGATAGCCGGTGGCGCCCGCCCAGCTGCCCTTCAGCCGGCTTCGCGGGACGCCCCGGTCGATCATCTTCAGGGCCGCGACGAACTCGTCGGCGAAGAGCTGGCGGCGCCGGCCTTCATAGGCGAGGCTGGCGAGCGAGTTCAAAAGGTCGAAATCGCCGGTCACCGCGCCGTAGCTCGTCTCATGGCCGTAGATCGCGACGAGGACAGAGGGAGTCACCCCGTAACGCCGCCCGATCTCCTGGAGGCGCGACAGGTTGGCGGCATAATGGCGCTGGCCGGTGGCGATGAGGGCCGGGCTGACATGCTTCGCCCGATAGGGAGCGAAGGGCGGATTGGGATTGCTTCCGGGAAGCCCGCCGGGCTGGGCGCGGTCGAGCTCGACGGTCCGCGGGCTGAAGACGAGATTTGGAAAGACGCTGGCGATCGTCGCCCGGCTCACGCCTGAGCGAAGCGCCTGCGCCTCAAGCTGCGGGAGATAGGCGACGAAGCCCGACTGGCTGAGCCCGCTGCCCTGAGCCGGCGCCGAGCTGGCGAGCGGCAAGGCCGCCCCCGCCAGGGCCAAGGCCGCCAACACCCTCGACAAACGCATACTTCAATCTCCCGCTTGGCTTCTGATGCCACAGGGGCGCACCCGCCGATACTCGGCTCGCCGCGCGGGTTGCACGAGCGGCCTTGCTGCGCCCTGAGGTCCCCGTCATTCCCGCGAAAGCGGGAATCCAGGCTGACTCTCCGCCTGGCTTCGAGGCCGTTGGACTCCCGCTTTCGCGGGAGTGACGGGTAGGCTAGAGCGGCGCGCTTACGGGGACAGGTGGCCGAGTGGTTTAAGGCAGCGGTCTTGAAAACCGCCGTGGGTTCACGCCCACCGTGGGTTCGAATCCCACCCTGTCCGGGCTTGCGAAGGAAATGAGATGGCCGAGGCGGCAAGAGGGACGTTCGACTGGGCCGATCCGTTCGCGCTCGATGCTCAGCTTTCGGACGAGGAGCGGATCGTCCGCGACACGGCCGAGGGCTATGCGCAGGAGAAATTGCAGCCGCGGGTGACCGAGGCGTTTCTCGAGGAAAGGTTCGACCGCGACATCATGTCCGAGATGGGCGAATTGGGGCTGCTCGGAGCGACCATCCCCCACGAATATTGCGGGGCCGGGCTCAATTATGTCAGCTACGGGCTGGTCGCCCGGGCCGTCGAGCGGGTCGACAGCGGGTACCGGTCGGCGATGAGCGTCCAGTCCTCGCTCGTCATGTATCCGATCCATGCCTACGGATCGGAGGAGCAGCGCCGCAAGTGGCTGCCCGGGCTGGCGAGCGGCGAGCTGATCGGCTGCTTCGGCCTCACCGAGCCGGACGCCGGCTCGGATCCCGGAAGCATGCGCACCCGGGCGCGGGCGGTTCAGGGCGGTTACGTGCTCTCCGGCTCGAAGATGTGGATCACCAACTCGCCGATCGCCGACGTCTTCGTCGTCTGGGCCAAGTCCGACGCCCATGACGGCCGGATCCGCGGATTCCTGCTCGAAAAGGGCATGAAGGGCCTCTCCGCCCCCAAGATCGGCCAGAAGCTGTCCTTGCGCGCCTCGATCACCGGCGAGGTGGTGATGGACGGGGTCGAGGTGCCGGAGGAGAACCTCCTCCCCAATGCGAGCGGCCTCGCCGGTCCCTTCGGCTGCCTCAACCGCGCCCGCTACGGGATCGCCAGGGGCTCGATGGGCGCGGCCGAATCCTGCTTCGACTCGGCGCGCCGCTATACGCTCGACCGAAAGCAGTTCGGCCGGCCGCTGGCGGCGACCCAGCTCGTCCAGATGAAGCTCGCCGACATGGCGACCGAGATCAGCCTCGGGCTCCAGGCGGCGCTTCGGGTCGGGCGGCGGATGGACGAAGGCGAGCTGATTCCCGAGACGATCAGCCTCATCAAGCGCAACAATGTCGGCAAGGCGCTCGCCATCGCCCGGGTGGCGCGCGACATGCACGGCGGCAACGGCATCTCGGCCGAGTTCCAGGTCATGCGCCACGCGATGAACCTCGAGACGGTCAACACCTACGAGGGCACGCACGACGTCCACGGCCTGATCCTCGGACGGGCGATCACGGGGATTTCGGCGTTTTGACCGAACCCGTCATTGCGAGCGAAGCGCGGCAATCCAGCTGCGGGGGTGGAGGCGGGTAGGTTGCTTCGTCGCTTCGCTCCTCGCAATGACGCGGAATGAATAAGCCCCTCGCCGGCCTCAAGGTGCTCGAGCTCGCCCGCATCCTCGCCGGGCCGTGGGCGGGGCAGCTGCTTGCCGATCTCGGCGCCGAGGTGGTCAAGGTCGAGCGGCCGGGGACCGGCGATGATACTCGGCAATGGGGGCCGCCCTTCGCGCCCGACGGGGCCGCCGCATACTTTCACGCCTGCAACCGCGGCAAGCAGTCGGTCGCGATCGCGCTCGAGACGCCGGAGGGCCAGGCTCAGGTCCGCGCGCTGGCGGCCGAGGCCGACGTTCTCATCGAGAATTTCAAGGTCGGCGCGCTCGCCAGATACGGGCTCGATTACCCTTCCCTCGCCGAGATCAACCCTCGCCTCGTCTATTGCTCGATCACCGGCTTCGGCCAGACCGGGCCCTATGCGCACCGGCCCGGCTACGACTTCATCATCCAGGCGATGGGCGGCGCCATGTCGCTGACGGGCGAGCCGGACGGCCCGCCGCAGAAATCGGGCGTCGCCTATGCCGACATGTTCACCGGCCTCTATTCGACCGTCGCGATCCTCGCCGCGCTTCGCGAGCGCGAGCGAACCAGCCGCGGCGCCCATATCGACATGGCGCTGCTCGACACCCAGGTCGCCGTGCTCGGCAACCAGGCGCTCTACTGGATGGTCTCGGGCGAGGTCCCGCACCGTATGGGCAACGGCCACGTCAACCTCGTCCCCTACCAGGCCTTCCGCGTCGCCGACGGCGAGCTGGTCGTCGCGGTCGGCAATGACGGCCAGTTCGAGCGGCTTTGCGCGATCCTCGGCCTGCCCGGGCTGGCCGCGGACGAGCGCTTCGCCACCAACCCGGCGCGGGTGGTCAACCGCGAGGTCCTCATCCCGCTGCTCGAAAGCAAGATCCGAGAGCGGCGCCTAGACGAGCTTTCGGCGGCCCTCGAGGCGGCGGGAATTCCCGCCGGCCCTATCAATGCGATCGACGCCGTCTTCGCCGACCCCCAGGTCGTCCATCGCGGGCTTCGGATCGAGGGCGACATGCCGGGCCTCGCGTCGCCTATCGTGATCGATGGAGTCCGTCAGGTTGCCGAGGGCGGCGCTCCGAACCTCCCTTGTTCCCCGGCAAAGGCCGGGGTCCAGCCTCGCTGACCGGAGAGACTGGGCCCCGGCCTTCGCCGGGGAGCTAGAACTTGCCGCGGACCTGGAAGCTGAAGATCGGGCCGATCAGGCGGTCGCGGTGCTCGAAGAAGGCGACCGGGCCGGTCCGCCGTCCCTGGTAGACGGTCCGATCCCACATGCTCGTCGCGGCGAAGATGTTGGTAACGGTCGCCCGCAGGGTCAGCCCGAGCACGTCCTTGTTCTCGACATAGAGGCTCATCCAGACCGGCCCTTCCCACTGCCGCCCGACCTCGGTGAGTCGATAGTTGAGGGCGCTCAGATTGTAATTGGCGTTGGCGCCCCAGGCCCAGTCGCTGTCGGGTATGTCGTGGCGGAGGCTGATGTCGACCGATTGGCGAAGGGCGTTGGAGATCTGCCGGGATTCGCCGGTGAGCGGGTCCTTGACGCTCGACGTCTGCCACTGGAAGCGGGCGTCGAGCTTGGCGCCGCGCCAGCCCATCGGATCGAAGTTGAAGGTCGTCTTCCACTCGGCGCCCCAGGCCGAGGCATGATCGATATTGCCCGGGGACTCGCCGTCCGCCCCGATCGGGATGATGTCGAGCACGTCCTCGTAGAGCCGCCCGTAGAGGCGCAGCGTCGTCGTTCCGTAGCGGCCGAGGTTGCGGGTCGCCTCGAGGTCCGCCTCCCAGCTCTGCTGCGGGACGAGCTCGACATTGCCGGCATTCTGGCGGTCGTCGGTGAGGTTCACGGTGGCGAGGAAATCGCCGAAGTTGAGCTGACCGACCCGGCGCTGGAGCTTGAAGTTGACGTCGAGCCGCGGAGTCGCCTTCCAGGCCGCCGAGAACAGGCCCTTGGGGCGCCAGAAGGTTCGGGCGAGGCCGCCGGCGCCGATCTGGCGGAGGCTCGAATATTCGCCGCCGGCGGCGAGCTGGACGGTGAGCTTGGGCGAGAGCGGCTGGCCGATGCTCGCCATCACCTCGTAGCGATCCTCCTTGACCGTCGCGGTCCCACCCGGAAGCGGAATCTCGGTGAAATCGCCGACCGAATCGAGCGAGAAGAGGTGGGTGACGTTATCGAGCGTGTTGAACGCACCCTCTCCCGAGATCTGGAAATCCGACTTGCCCCATTTCCAGCGATATTCGGCGCGCCCGATCCGCTCGCTGGTGTCGGCGATCTGGGCGAAGCGGCTGCCGGTGTCCGGCGAACCGCTGGCGAAGGCGGTGCGAAGGTCCTGGCCGAACAGGTCATGGTCCGTCCGGGCGAGGCCGATGAACTTCAGCCGGCCGCCGGCCAGAGCGAACTCATAGTCGCCGCCCACCTCCCACTGCCGGTAATCCTCGTCGTTGCCGACATGGCGGAGGCGATCGACGAGGCCCGGCCCGGTCCGCTCGCCGAGCTCGCGATAATCGTAATAGAGCAGCTGGTAGAGGGCGCTGAGATTGGCGACGGAGGTTCCGGGACCGTCCCAGGTGAGGCGAACGCTGGCTCGGGGATTCTCGACGCTCCCGGTCCAGACGTCCTCGCGATGCTCGATGAAGGCGTGGTCGGGATCGAAGATGTTGGTCCGCCCGCCGGCGCCGCTGTGCGAGGACTGGTTCTGGAGGCCGAGCGTGTAGTCGAGCTTGCCGAGCTTGCCGCTGACCGACACCTCGCCGCGGGTGAGCAGGGGATCGGTGTTGCGCTGGCGGAATTCGGGCCGCCAGGCGAACTGGCCGCTCATCTTGTCGGCCTTGACGATGACGTTGGCGATCTGGCCCGACAGGCCGGGGACGTTCAAGGTGGCGGCGTCGCGAATCTCGATCCGGACGACGTTGGAGGCGGGGATCCGGCCCAGTTCGGTGAGGACGTCGTTCGACTTGCCCGAGATCCGCTGGCCGTTGATGAGGACGTTGCCGGTCGCGGTGCCCAGACCTCGTTCCTGATCCGCCTCGCGGATGACGAAGCCGGGGACGTTGCGCAGCATGTCGAGCGCGTTGCGCGGCGCGAAGCGGGTGAAATCGGCCGGCGTGTAGGTTTTCGAGCCCTCGACCGCGGCGGGGAGCGTCGGCGCGGGCGGCGGCGCGTCGCCGGTCTTTTCCTGGGCGAAGGCGGCCGTGGCACTCCCCAGCGTGGCCAGAACGAGGGCCAGCCTCGAAACCTGCGCGCGGCGGTTCGCTCTTCTCATGCATCCCCCTCGTTCGGCTCTCGCGGCCGTGCCTGCCACGTCTGTAGCAGGAGTCGTGCCAAGACCCTGAACGTGACGGCTTTTATACGATTACGTCTGTTTTCGTGAACGGGGGATGAGCGAAAGGGCGTGCGTCTTCGGACAGGGCGCGTCCGGGATCGGACAATCAGGCCGGGCGGCGGAAGAGGAGGATCGGCTCGCCTTTGTAGACGGCTTCCTCGCGGACGCTGAAGCCGCCTTTCTCGGCAACCCGGATCGAGGGCGCATTCTCGTGGCTGATGATGGCGGTGATCTCGGGCCGGCCGAGCGCCTCGTCGGCCCAGGCCAAAGCGGCGAGCGCGGCCTCGGTGGCATAGCCCTGGCCGTGAGCCCTGCGAGCCACGATCCAGCCCATTTCGGGGAGGCCCTCGATCCTGGGCTTCATGTCGCGCTTGAAGTCGGCGAAGCCGATCTGGCCGAGATAGGCGCCGTCCTCGCGCCGCTCCATCACCCAATAGCCGTAGCCGAGCAAAGCCCAAAGGCCGGGCGAGGCGAGGATCTTGCGCCAGGTGTCCTCGCGCGACATCGGCGATCCGCCGAGATGGCGGACGACCTCGGGATCGGTCATCGCCTCGGCCTGGGCGTCGAGATCGCTCGCCCGGAAGCCGCGCAGCCGCAGCCGCGCGGTTTCGAGGACGGGCGCCGCCGTCACTTCTTGCCGAGCGTCAGTCCGCCGAAGCGCTTGTTGAAGCGGGCGACCTGGCCGCCGCTGTCGACC
This sequence comes from Allosphingosinicella sp., assembly GCA_045811485.1. Classification (GTDB taxonomy): domain Bacteria; phylum Pseudomonadota; class Alphaproteobacteria; order Sphingomonadales; family Sphingomonadaceae; genus Allosphingosinicella. The sequence continues at coordinate 33,667 of JBJMTX010000023.1, read as the reverse complement.
ATCTTGCCGTGGCCGCCGGTCCAGGCCGGGTGGACCTTGGGATCGATGTCGAGGGTGAGCGTGTCGCCCTCCTTGCCCCAGGTGGAGCGGGTCTCGAACGTGGTGCCGTCGGTCATCTGCACCTTGATCGTGTGGTAATCGGGATGGGCGCCGCTCTTCATGTCGTTGATTTCCTTGAAATGTTGGCTGGTTCCGACCAGCCTGCCGGAAAAGTCGCGCCGCTCTACGCTCTGGCGGCCCGATTGACAAGCCATGCTGCGGCGCAATAGCAGTGCCGTAGCGAAGGTGCCGCCCCTCGCGGGGCGGTGAAAATGGGAAGCCGGTTGAAGACCGGCGCTGTGCCCGCAACTGTAAGCGGCGAGCCGCCTTTTCCACAACGGAATCGGACCGGCAGCGACCCGCAAGCCAGGAGACCTGCCTTCGCCGTCGTCCGCACCCGGCCGGGACCAGCCGAAGTGCGTGGCGTCGGGGGCGGCCCATCCGCCCGCGATTCCTCCGCGACGACAATCCGTCGTTGAAGGAGGACCCGAATATGCACCCGATCCTGATCCTGGCCGCCGCCGCAGCCGGACCGCCCCCTGCCCCGCTCCCCGGAGATTCCGACATCGTCGTCACCGCGCGAGAAAGCCAGGATGAGACGGGCAAGCCCATGGTGGAGAGCTCGGCGCCCGTTGAGGTCACACCCCGCCTTTCGGACCCGGCCGGCCTCCCCATGGCCACCGACATACTTCGGCTGTTCCCGGGCGTGTCGGTGGCGACCTCAGGGCCGCGCGGGAGCCAGACCCAGGTCCGCCTTCGCGGCGCCGAGGCCAACCATACATTGCTCGTCGTCGACGGCATCCGCTTCAACGATCCGGCGAGCGGCAACGAGCCTCGCTTCGAATTGCTGTCCAACGATTTCGCGGAATCGCTCTCCCTCCTGCTCGGCGCCCGCTCGGCCCTTTGGGGCTCGGAGGCGATCGGCGGGGTCGTCGTCGCGCAGACGCTGGAGCCCGGCGCCGACACGCTCGGCGCCCGCGCCGAATATGGCAGCCTCGACAGCGCCCGGGGCAGCGCCTCGCTCTCGGCCCAGGCCGGCAAGGTCGGGATCGCGGCAACCGCGGCCGGAATGCACAGCGACGGCATCGATTCGTTCAGCGGCGCCGGCGACAAGGACGGCTTCGACAATCGCTCGGCTTCCGCGAAGCTCGTCTTCATCCCCGGCGACCGTTACGCGGCCGAAGTCCCGATCGAATTCGGGCTGGTCGGCCACTGGATCGAGGGACGGAGCGAATATGACGGCTTCGACCCCCTCACCTTCCGCCACGCCGACACCGCCGACTCGACCCGCAACCGGATCGGAGCGCTCCGCGCCTGGGCGAAGGCGCAGACCGGCGGCTGGACCCTCACCCTCGACGGAAGCCTGCTCGCCAGCGCGAACCGCAACCTCCTCGCCGGAGCGCCGCTCAACCGAACGTTCGGGAAGCGCTTCACCGTCTCCGCACGCGCCTCGAAGACGATCGGCGGCCATGTCCTCACCGCCGCCGCCGAGCACCAGGCCGAGACCTTCCGGGCGCGCGACGAAGCCTTCGGCGGAGCGACCCGGCAGGACCGGTCGCGGGCGCTCACCGCCTTCGTCGGCGAGTGGGAGGCGAAATGGAGCCGCCGGTTCTCGACCGACGTCGCGGTCCGCCGCGATCGCTTCAGCGCCTTCGGCGATTCGACCACGATCCGGGCGGGGGCGACGTTCGAGCCCGTCCGCCGGGTGCAGCTGCTCGCCCGCTACGGCGACGGAATCGCCCAGCCGACCTTCTACGACCTTTACGGCTTCTTTCCCGGCGCGTTCGCGGGCAATCCGGCGCTGAGGCCGGAACGCTCGAAGGAATGGGTCGGCGGAGTACAGCTCGGCCTGTGGAAACGGCTGACCCTGGGGGTCGACTATTTCAGGGCGAGGCTGGAGGACGAGATCGTCGACGTCTTCGATCCAGTCACTTTCCGCTCGACCGCCGCCAACGCGACCGGGGCGAGCCGCCGCCAGGGCGTCGATGCGCTTCTCGAGCTGAGGCCGCACTTCCGGGGGGTGCAAAGGCTGTTCGCTTCTTACACCTATCTCGACGCAGAGGAGCGCCAGGTCGCCGGATCGCTGGCCGTCCGCGAGGTGCGCAGGCCGAGGCACAGCGCCGGCTTCGGCGGCCAGGGCGAGATCGGCAGGCTGAGCTGGGGGGCGACGCTGGCCTATGTGGGGGCCCGCCGCGACACGGATTTCGACTCCTTTCCGGCGCGCCCCGTCCGGCTCGACGATTACTGGCTCGGCTCGCTCCAGCTCGGCTTTCGGCTGACCAGGCGGATCGATGCCTTCGCCCGCGCCGAGAATGCGCTTGATGCCGACTATCAGGACGCGTTCGGCTACCGAACCGAAGGGAGGACGGTCCATGCGGGCCTTCGTCTACGCGTCGGCCCTTAGCCTGGCGCTCGCCGGGACGGCGGACGCCGCGCCCAGGCGGGCGGCGTCGCTCAACCTGTGCACCGACGAGCTGCTGCTGGCGATCGCGGATCCTCGCCAGATCGTCTCGGTCACCCATCTCGCCCAGCAGCCGGCCGAGACCCCGTTCTGGCGGCAGGCGCGGCGCTACCCGCGCAACGACGGCAGCCTGGCCTCGGTGGCGGAGCTCCGGCCGGACCTGGTGCTGAGCATGGGCGGCGGCGCGCGCGACCGGGTGCGGATCGCCCAGCGGCTCGGGATCCGCACGCTCGACCTCCCCTATCCCCAGTCGATCGGCGACATCGAGGCGGCGGCCCGGACCGTCGCCGCCGCACTCGGCCGCCCTGCGGCGGGCGCGGCCCTGGTCGAGCGGATCGAAGCCCTCAAGCGCAACCGGCCGTCCGCGGGAGCCGAGACGATCTGGCTCGGCGGCGGCGGCCGGACCGTGGCGGCGACCGGGCTGGCGGCGCAGTGGATGGCGCTGGCCGGCCTTCGCCAGCGCGCCCTCGTCGGCGACCGGGTCTCGCTCGAGCAATTGCTGGTTCGGCCGCCGGCGGTGATCCTGCGCAGCGACTATCGAAGCGGCCAATATTCGAGCGAGCAGCGCTGGCTGTCGCATCCTTTGGCGCGGAACGTGCGGGCGTCGCGCACCCTGGTCACCGACGGCCGGCTGTGGACCTGCATGGGCCCGGCCCTTGCGGGCGAGATCGAGCGGCTGAAGCGCGAGGGGGCGCGGTGAACCGGAGCGCGCTCATCCTGCTGGTCGCCGCCGTCGCGGCCGCCTTCGCCTTGGCCCTGCTCCTGCCCTGGCCGCCGATCGCGGCCCTGCTCGACCAGGACCGGCCGCTCGCCTTCGCCCTGCTTCGCGAGCTGAGGCTGCCCCGAGCGTTGCTCGCGCTGACCTACGGGGCGATGCTCGGCGCCTCGGGCGCGGCCATCCAGGCGTTGTTCGCCAACCCCCTCGCCTCTCCGGACCTCACCGGAACGACCAGCGGCGCGGCGCTCGGAGCGGTCCTCACCGCCTACATATTCGGCTTCACCGCTCCGCTCGCCCTCTCGCTTGGAGCGGTCGGCGGCGCATTGGCCGCCCTGGCGCTGTTGCTTGCTCTGGCCGGCCCGCGGGCCGAGACCGGGACGCTTCTGCTGGCCGGGCTCGCGATCAGCGCCCTCGCCGGCGCCCTGACCACCCTCGCCCTCGCCCTCGCCCCCTCCCCCTTCGCTTTCTACGACGCCTATGAATGGCTGATGGGCTCGCTGGTCGACCGAAGCCTCGAGCAGGCCGCTTTCGCCGCGGTGCCCGCGCTGCTCGCGATCCTGCTCCTCCTCAGGCGGTCGCGGGCGCTCGACAGCCTGACCCTCGGCGAGGAGGTGGCGCAATCGTTCGGCCACGACGTTCGCAGGCTCCGGGCCGAGATCGTCTGGCTGACCGCGCTCGGGGTCGGCGCCTGCGTCGCCATATGCGGCGCGATCGGCTTCGTCGGCCTGGTCGCGCCGATCTTCGCCCGGCGGCTGACCGGAGGCCATCCGGGACGGGCGATCGGTCCCGCCGCGCTGATCGGATCCCTGCTCCTGCTCGCCGCCGACCTTGCCGTGCGCTCGGCCCCGCTGGGGCGGACCCTGCCGATCGGGGTGGTGACGGCGATGCTCGGAGCGCCCTTCTTCCTGTGGCTGGTCGCCCATATGCGCTGGCGGCTGTCGCGATGACTCCCCTGCTCGAAGCACGGGCGGCAAGCCTCCCGAACCGGCTTCGTCCGACCGACCTCGTCGTCGAGGCGCCCCAGCTCGTCGCCCTGATCGGGCCGAACGGCAGCGGCAAGACCAGCCTGCTCCATGCCCTGGCCGGAATCGGCGCGCCGCTTGGCGAGATCCTGATCGAGGGCCGGCCGCTGGCGGCGGCAGGCCGGCGCAGGCAAGTCTCCTTCCTTCCCGCGTCGAGGGACATCGCCTGGCCGCTGACCGCGCGCGACCTGGTCCTGCTCGGACTTCCGCGCGGCGCGGAAGAGAATGAGGCGGACGAAGCGATGGCGGCGCTGGCGCTGGAGGATTTCCGCGACCGCCGCGTCGACCGCCTCTCGACGGGCGAGCGAAGCCGGGTGCTCATCGCCCGCGCGCTGGCGCCGGGCCCGCGCCTGCTCCTGCTCGACGAGCCCGTCGCCAATCTCGATCCGCTCTGGCAGCTGCGGCTGATGGAGATGCTTCGCTCGGCAACCAGCGAGCGCGGCCAAGCGGTGATCGCCGCGATGCACGACCTCGACCTCGCCGCCCGCTACGCCGACCGTCTCATCCTGATGGAGGGCGGAGCGATTGCGGCCGACGGCGAGCCGCAAGGGATCATGGGATCGCAGCGCCTGGGGGAAGTGTTCGGGATCGAGCGCGGCCCGGAGGGCTGGCGGCCCCGTTCTGCCTCCCTGCCGCGAAGCGGTGGGGAGGGGGACCATGCGTAGCATGGTGGAGGGGTGACCAGGCTCGGAAGCGGAGGTTCTAGGACGGAACGCCGGCGTCGAGGCAGATCACCCCTCCACCACCCTTCGGGTGGTCCCCCTCCCCATCTGGCGATGGGGAGGCCAATTCAATCGGAAGGCGGATCGGCGATCATTGCCGTGAAGTTGGTCTCGGCGGCGACCTTGCCGTCGACCAGGACCTTGCCGGCGAACTTGCAGACGCTGCCGCGGTCCTGGACCAGCTCCACCTCGATGCGCAGAAGCACTCCGGGCTCGACCGGGCGTCGGAACTTGGCGCTGTCGATCGCCATGAAATAGACGAGCTTGCCGGTCCCGGCGAGGCCGAGGGACTCGACCGCCAGGACTCCGGAGGCCTGAGCCATCGCCTCGACGAGGAGGACTCCAGGCATGATCGGCCGTCCCGGGAAATGCCCCTGGAAGAAGGGCTCGTTGATCGTCACCGCCTTGATGGCGACGATCCGCTGCTTCGGGACGAGCTCTTCGACCCGATCGATGAGCAGGAAGGGATAGCGATGCGGCAGCGCCGCCATCACCCGCCTGATGTCGAGCGGGCCGATAGCGGCGCTTCCGGCTTCGGAGCTCACCGGCCCTGGGGCTGAGGCTGCGTCGGCGCGGCCTGCTGCGGCATCGGCGTGACACTGACCGAGGGTAGCTGCTGGTTGAGCGCGGCCAGCACTTCGCCGGTGACGTCGAGCGTGCTCGACCGCGCCAGCGTCGCGTTCGTGTCGAGCGCGATATTGGCGTTATGGGCGTTCATCACCGTCGTGAAGATCGGGTTCAGGCGCTCGTTGATCTGGCGAAGCACGTTGGCCTGGGTCGACTGGATGTTCTGCTCCAGGCGAGCGACCTCCTGCTGGGCGGTGGTCTGCCGGGTCTGGAACTGCTGCACCCGGGCGTTGAGCGCGGTTTCCGCCGCGGCGCGGGCGGCGCCGGTCTGGTTCCTCAGCGCCGCGCCGGCCTGCTCGATCGACTGGGCTTCGGTCTGAAGCGGCGTGCCGAGCTGCTGCGCGCGGGTCCGGGCCGAGGTGATCATGCCCTGGAGCTGGGTCTGCGCCGCCTTGCAGGCGTTGCATTCGCGGAAGACCTGATCGGTGTCGATGACGACGATGACCGGATTGGGGGTGCGCTGCGCCTGGGCGACGCCGGGTAGCGCAACGGAAACGACGGCGAGCGCCGCGCTGAGTGCGAGTTTGTTCATCAGAATGCGGTTCCTACGTTGAAAGTGATAAGCTTGGTGTCATCCCCGTCGGCCTTTAAGAGGGCCTTTGCTATATCGATCCTGAACGGGCCGAAAGGCGAGTTCCAATTGACTCCGAAGCCCACCGAGACCCGGGGCTTGGCGGTGTCGCCGAGATAGAATTCCTTGAACGGGGCGATCCCGGCGACCAGGGTCGAACCGGTCGGGCAGGAATTGTCCGAAGGCGCGGTGGTCGAATTGCCGCCGGTGTCGAAGCAGCGGGCGATGGTTCGCGGATCCCCCGGAAGGACGGAGGTGAGAACCGGATTGGTCAGCGCGAACAAAGCTCCGACGTCGACGAAGATCGACGGGCGAAGGCCCATTTCGCGGAATTGCGAGCTGACCGGAACCTCGAGCTCGGCTCGGCCGGTATAATAAGCCCGGCCGCCGAGCGCGTCGTCCGAGATGGAGCGGCGGTCGGTGGCGGGCACAAGGGTGCCGGTGCCGTCGTCGATGAACGGGACTCGCTGGACCCGTGGGCCGATTCCGCGAATGTCGAAGCCGCGCATCTCCGGCTCGCCGAGGAAGAAGCGGTCGACGATGCGGACCTTGTCGTCGCCGTTGCCCGGATCCTTCTCGAAGCTGTGGATGTAGCCGCCCTCGAACAAGGCTGAGAAGACGAAGCCCTTGCCGAGCGGCCAGTATTTGGCGGCGTTGATTCGGGTTCGAAGATATTTGACGCTTCCGCCGAGGCCGGCGAAATCCTGGTTGATCGTGAAGCGCTGGCCGCGGGTCGCCCGAATCCGGTTGTCGGTCGTGTCGTAGAGCAGCGAATAGCCGATCGACGAGGTCGTGCGGGTGCCGATCGCCTGGCAAAGATAGCGGCCGACTCGAAGCGGATCGCAGAAGGCCGGCAGAGGCCCGGCCCCGTCGGGATCGGTGAAGAACTGGGATTCGTCCAGCGTGACCTCGTCGGCGCTGAGGCCGTAGCGAAGCCCCAGCTGCATATATTCGGTGAGCGGCGCACCGCCGCGCAGCTGCCCGCCGGTGGTGATCTGCTTGTAGGTCGTGTTGCGGCTGTTGTTGACGAAGTTGAAGCTCGAATAATCGCGCCGGAACAGGTCGAAGCCCATCGCGATGTTGCGGTCGAAGACGTAGGGCTCGGTGAAGCCGAGCTCGACCGATTTCGAGTAGCTCGAATAATTGACCGCGGCTCGAAGCGTCTGCGCCATTCCGCGGAAGTTGCGCTGCTCGATCGACAGGTTGAGCAGGAAGCGCTCCAGGCTCGAGAAGCCCGCCGAGATCTGGAGCTGGCCGGTCGCCTTCTCCTCGAGCGCGGTCGAGAGGATGACCCGGTCGGAGGCCGAGCCCTGGGTCTGCTCGATCTCCAGATTCTCCTGGAAGAAGCCGAGCGACTGGATTCGGTCCTGCGAGCGCTTGACCCGAACGCTGTTGAACGGATCGCCCTCGGCGAGTCGGAACTCGCGGCGGATGACCTTGTCGCGGGTGTTGGTGTTGCCGGTCACGTCGATCCGCTCGACATAGACCCGCGGAGTCTCCGCGAGCTGGAAGGTCACCGCCATGGTGCGCGCTTCCTTGTCGCGGTGGAAATCGGGCTGGACGTCGGCGAAGGCGTAGCCGAACAGGCCGGCGCTCTCGTTGAGCTGGGTGACGGTGTCCTCGACGAGCTTGGCGTTGTACCAGTCTCCCGCCTTCATCGGCAGCATCCGGGTCAAGCCCTCGCCCTTGAAGTCGCGGATCGCGCTCTCGACCTTGACGTCGGCGAACTTGTAGCGCTCGCCCTCCTCGACGACGTAGGTGATGATGAAGTCGCGCCGATCCGGCGTGAGCTCGGCGACGGCCGAGACGACCCGGAAATCGGCATAGCCGTGGGTCAGGTAGAACATCCTGAGCTTCTGCTGGTCGAAGGCCAGGCGGTCCGGATCGTAGACGTCGCCGGAGCCGAGGAAGCTCAACATGCTGGTGCGCTTCGTCACCATCTGGCTGCGCAGCTCGCCGTCGCCGAACTTCTCGTTGCCGAGGATGTTGATCTCGCGGATTCGGGACTTGGGGCCCTCGTTGATCTCGTAGACGACGTCGACCCGGTTCTGCTCGAGCTGGACGATCTTGGGCTCGACGGTGGCGGCGAAGCGGCCCTGGCGGCGGTAGAGCTCGATGATCCGGGCGACGTCGGCGCGGGCCTTGGCGCGGCTGAAGATCTGGCGCGGGGCGAGCCGGATCTCGGGGGTGATCTTGTCGTCCTTGAGGCGCTTGTTGCCCTCGAGCACGATTCGGTTGACGACCGGGCTCTCGCGAACCTCGATGACGATGTCGCCGTTATTGTCGCGGATCTTCGCGTCGGCGAAGAGATCGGTGCCGTAAAGGTCGCGAAGCGCCTCGTCGAGCCGCTCGCGATCGTAGGGCTGCCCGACGCGGATCTTGACGTAGGAGATGACCGTCTCGGGCTCGAGCCGCTGGTTGCCGACGATCCTGATCGACCGGATAACCGTCGCCTGCGCCTCCGGCGCGGCAGCGACCGGCTCCGGCGGCAGCGGGGTGGCTTGCTGGGCGTGGGCGGGCAGCGCCATGCCGCCCAATATGGTTCCGACGAGCAAGGCAGAGCAAAGCCGCCGGCCCTTGATAAATGAATTTGTGGGTGTCACGCGTCCCCGCCCTTAGACTGAACGGACGGCACGAGCGGCCGCCCTGTTTCCCTGTCGCCCCTGCCCTGCCCGATCATGCTCAGTCGATCAAGCCGCCAAGCTTCGACCACAGGCCAAAAGACGCCAGGTCGTTGAAGGTGACGAAGATCATGAGGGCGAGCAGGGCAGCCAAGCCGGTCCTGAACGCCCATTCCTGTGCCTCCGGCCGCAAGGGTTTTCGCCGGACGGCCTCGATCCCGTAGAAGAGCAAGTGGCCGCCGTCGAGCATCGGGATTGGCAACAGGTTGATGAATCCCAGATTAATTGAGATCACGGCCAGGAACCACAGGAAGGGCAGCGCTCCCATGCTCGCCTGCTCGCCCGAGAATTTGGCGATCTTGAGCGGCCCGCCCAGCTCCTTGGCCGACCGTCGCCCGGTAATGATCTGGCCAAGGCCCTTGACCGTGGTCGCGACCACCACCCAGGACTGGCGGACGGAGGCGCCCACCGCGCCTAAAGGCGAGGCCGGGACCAGCACCTGATCGCCCGGATGGATTCCGATCACCGGATGGCGCATCTCGTTTCCGAAGCGGTCCCTCTCGACCATGATATGGGGCTGAACGTCGATGCGCAGCGGCCTGCCGTCCCTCGCCACGTCGATCGCCATCGGCCCGCCCGTCTTGAGCATGACGATCGGCATGATGTCTTCGAAGCGGCCGATCCGGTTGCCGTCGATGCGAACGATGCGGTCGCCCGGCCTCAGGCCGGCCTGGGCCGCTCCGGAACCGGGCTCGACCAGTCCGATCACCGCCGGCGTCTGCGGAACGCCGTAGGCGAGGTTGAAGCCGGTGAAGATGGCGATGGCGGCGAGGAAGTTGGTGACCGGCCCCGCCGCGACGACCAGGAAGCGCTGCCACACCGGCCTCGCCTGGAAGGTCGCGGCACGTTCCTCGGCGGGAAGCGAAAGCCATTCGGGGGACGCCTGGCCCGCCGCGTTCATGTCGCCGGCGAACTTCACATAGCCGCCGAGGGGAAGCCAGCCCACCTTCCAGCGCGTTCCGCGACGATCGGTCCAGCCGAAGACTTCCTGGCCGAAGCCGATCGAGAAGGCGTCGGCTTTGACTCCGAACCAGCGGCCGACGAAATAATGGCCGAGCTCGTGGACGAAGATCAGCGGCCCGATAACCAGCAGGAAGCTGAGCACGGTCCAGATGAAGCTGGGATTGTCGTTCAACGCCTTACCCTCTTAACGATCGCTTCGGCCGCGGCCCGCGAGGCACGGTCGATCTCGAGCACCTCGTCGACCGAGGCGGGCGCCGCCGGCGCGTAGCATTGCAGGGTCTCGGCGGCGATGGAAGCTATATCGAGGAAGCCGACCCTCTCGCTCAGGAAGGCTTCGACGGCAACCTCGTTGGCCGCATTGAGGACGGCCGGCCGGGCGCCTCCTTCGCTCAGCGCCTGGCGGGCGAGGCCGAGCGCCGGGAAACGCTCCGGATCGGGCGCCTCGAAGCTCAGGGTGCCGGTCCGCACCAGATCGAGGCGCTCGCACGGCGTCGGCATCCGCTCCGGCCAGGCGAGCGTGTAGGCGATCGGGATCCGCATGTCGGGAGAACCGAGCTGGGCGAGAACCGATCCGTCGACATATTCGACGAGGCTGTGGACGACCGACTGGCGGTGGATGACGACCTCGAAAGCCTCGGCCGGAAGCGGGAAGAGATGGAAGGCCTCGATCAGCTCGAGCCCCTTGTTCATCAGGGTCGCGCAATCGACCGATATCTTCGCCCCCATCGACCAGTTGGGATGGGCGATCGCCTCGCTCGGCGTGGCGGCGCGCATCGCCTCGATCCCGGCCTCGCGGAACGGCCCGCCGCTGGCGGTGAGGATGATTCGCCGGACCGTCTCCGGCCGCCGGCGGTCGAAGCACTGGAAGATGGCGTTATGCTCGGAATCGACCGGTAGAAGCTCGGCGCCGCTCGCTTTCGCCGCCTCGGTCATCAGCCCACCGGCCGAGACGAGGGCTTCCTTGTTGGCGAGGGCGACGGTTCGACCGCCGCGTATCGCGGCCATGGTCGGACGAAGGCCGGCGCAGCCGACGATCGCGGCCATCGTCCAGTCGGCTCCGGCCCCGGCGGCTTCGAGCACCGCGGCCTCGCCGGCGGCCGCCTCGGTTGGCGTCCCCGCGAGAGCGCTTCGCAAGGCGTCCAGCAGGGTCTCGTCGGCGACGACGGCGCGCCGGGCGCCGACACGCCTCGCCGCCTCTGCGAGGCCGGCGACGTCGCGATGGGCGGTGAGCGCGACGACGTCGTAGCGCTCGCGATTCCGCTCGATCAGGTCCAGCGTCGATCGGCCCACGGAGCCGGTGGCGCCGAGGATGGCGATGCTTCGGCTGTCCGTCACGCGAGGCTGGCGATCAGCACGAGCAGGGTGGCGAGGGCGACCGGAAGCAGGCCGTCGAGGCGGTCGAGCACGCCGCCATGGCCGGGGAGGATCGAGCCGCTGTCCTTGACGCCATGACGTCGCTTCACCCGGCTCTCGTAAAGATCGCCGAGCTGGGCGAGCAGGCCCATCGGAGCGCCGAGGAAGACGAAGGGGGCGCCGAGATCGAAGAACCAGGCCGCCGCCGCCCCGATGACCGCCGCGCCCGCCATTCCCCCGATCAGGCCGGACCAGGTCTTGTTGGGGCTGACCCTGGGGGCGAGCTTGGGCCCGCCGATCGATCGGCCGGCGAAATAGGCGAAGATGTCGGTCGCCCAGGTGACCAGCATCAGCCAGAAGACGAGCTCGAACCACGCCCAGCTCAGGACGAGCAGGGCGAAGGTCGGAAGCGCGATGTAGAGGAAGCCCCAGCCGAGGCTCAGCCGGCGGCTGACGAGCGTGTAGAGCAACGCCAGCGCAGCGATCCCCGCAAAGCCCATCCAGACTCCGTCGAAAAGGTCGGGCGAGATTTCGGCGGGATCGCGGTCGGCGGCGGGAAAGAGATATTCGGGAAGGATGAGGGCGGGCGCCGCGAGAAGGACGATCCCGAGCCAGGTCCAGCCCCGCTTCGCCTTGTGCATGTCGCCCCATTCGAGCATCATCACGGCCGCCGCCCCGGCGGCGAGCAGCCGGAACGGCCAGCCGCCGAGATAGATGGCGACGCAGGCGACCGCGATCATCACCACCCCGGCCGCGAAGCGGGTCAGCAGGTCCGAGGACTGGGCGGGGGCCGCGGGGTCGCTCATCGCCCGCCGAACCTTCGCTCGCGCCCGGCATATTCGCTCAACGCCGAGCGAAGCGCCTCGCCGTCGAAATCGGGCCAGAGAGTGTCGACGAAGAGCAATTCGGCATAGGCCGCCTGCCAGAGCAGGAAATTGGAGAGGCGCTTCTCGCCCGAGGTTCGGATGAGAAGATCGAGCGGCGGCAGATCGGCCGTGTCGAGCGACTCTTCGATCGCCGCCTCGTCGATATCGGCCGCCGAGATCTCTCCGGTCGCGGCCCGTTCGGCCAGGCGCCGGGCGGCCAGCACGATCTCGCTTCGAGAGCCGTAGTTGAGCGCGATCGCCAGAGTCATCCGCCGGTTGCCGGCCGTGCGGGTCACGGCGGCATCGACCATTTTCGCAACATCGCTCTGGAAAGCCTTGTGATCGCCAAGGATTACGATCCGAATGCCCTCCCGGTGCAGAGCTTCGAGCTCGCGTCCGATGTAGAAGCGCAGAAGCCCCATCAGGTCGTTTATCTCGTCCTCGGGCCGGCGCCAGTTCTCGGACGAGAAAGCGTAGAGGGTGAGGCATTCGACCCCCGCCTCGCCCGCCGCTCGAAGCACCCTTCGCGCCGCCTCGGCGCCCTGGCGATGGCCGGCGACGCGCGGCAGGCCCCGCGCCTTCGCCCAGCGGCCGTTGCCGTCCATGATGATCGCGACGTGCCGGGGGACGGGGGAGCCGCCCGGGGTTTCCGGCGCCGTCGTGGCGGAGCTCAGGGTCACCGCTGGAGGATCTCCTTTTCCTTGGCGGCGGCGGCGGAATCGATCTCCTTGATCGTGTCGTCGGTCATCTTCTGGACCTCGACCGACAGGCGCTTGTGCTCGTCCTCGCTGATCTCGTGCTTCTTCTCATCGGTCTTGAGCCCTTCCATGCCGTCGCGGCGGACGTTGCGGACCGCGATCCGCGCCTTTTCCGCATATTGGCTGGCGAGCTTGGCGAGCTCCTTGCGGCGCTCCTCGGTCATGTCGGGAATCGGCAATCGGATGTTCTGCCCGTCGACGATCGGGTTGATCCCCAGATTGGCGTTTCGGATCGCCTTCTCGACCGGGCCGACATTGCCGCGATCCCACACCTGAACCGACAGCAAACGCGGCTCGGGGGCGGAAACGGTCGCCACCTGGTTGAGCGGCATGTTGGCGCCGTAGACCTCGACATGGACGGGATCGAGCAGGCTGGTCGAGGCGCGGCCGGTCCTAAGCCCGCCGAGATCGTGCTTCAGAACCTCGAGCGCGCCCTGCATTCGGCGCTGGATGTCGGCCTTGTTGTAGGCGGGCATGGTCTCACTCCTCGTTCTGGACGATCGTCGCAATGCCTTCGCCGCCCAGAACGCGAGCGAGATTGCCCTGCTCGCGGACGTTGAATACGACGATCGGGATATTGTTGTCGCGGCACAGGGCCACGGCGCTGGCGTCCATGACCTTGAGGTCGTCGGCCAGGACCTGCTGGAAGCTGAGCCTGTCGTAGCGCTTGGCGTCGCTCTTCTTCTTGGGATCGGCGTCGTAGATGCCGTCGACGCTGGTACCCTTGAACAGGGCGTCGCAGCCCATCTCGGCGGCCCGCAGCGCCGCGGCCGTGTCGGTCGTGAAATAGGGATTGCCGGTGCCGGCGGCGAAGATCACCACCCTCCCCTTCTCCATATGGCGGAGCGCACGGCGGCGGATGTAGGGCTCGGAAACCGTCGCCATCGGGATTGCGGAGAGGACCCTGGTGTCGACACCGATCTTCTCGAGCGCATTCTGGACGGCCAGCGCGTTCATCACCGTCGCCAGCATGCCCATATAATCGGCGCTGGTGCGGTCGAAGCCCTTGGCGGCCGCCGCGAGACCGCGGAAGATGTTGCCGCCCCCGACGACGAGGCAGAGCTCGTGCCCCTCTCGCGATTCGGCGATCTCCTCAGCCAGGCTGGAGGTGGCGGCGGGATCGATGCCGAACTGGCCCTCCCCCATCAGAGCCTCGCCCGAAAGCTTCAGCAGGATCCGTTTGAAGCGCGGGCGCGACATGGTTTTTCGGGTCCGATCGGCGAGGGAAACGGAAGGGTGGCGCACCTTAATCGGGGCGCGCCACCCTGCCAAGGGTCAGGCGTCGGCCGGCTCGGGCTTGCCGACTCCGGAGGCTGCGGCGACTTCGGCGGCGAAATCGTCGACCTTCTTCTCGATTCCTTCGCCGAGCTGGAAGCGGACATAGGCGTTCAAGGAGATGGCGCTTCCGGTCCGCTTCGCCTCGGCCGCGATGACGTCCTCGACCTTCGTCTTGTTGTCCATGACGAAGAGCTGGCTCATCAGCGCGCTCTCCTTGCGGAACTTGGCCATGGCGCCGTCGACCATCTTGGCGACGATGTCGGCCGGCTTGCCGCTCTCGGCCGCCTTTTCCGAGGCGATTGCGCGCTCGCGCTCGATCAGCGAGGGATCGAGCCCCTCGCCGCGAAGCGCCAGCGGGCTGGCGGCGGCGATGTGCATCGCAAGCTGCTTGCCGAGCGCCGTCAGCGCCTCCTTGTCGCCCGAGCCCTCGAGCGCGACGAGGACGCCGATCTTGCCGAGGCCCGGCTTCACCGCATTGTGGACGTAGGAGACGACGACTCCGTCATTGACCTGGAGCACCGCCGAGCGGCGAAGCGCCTGGTTCTCGCCGATCGTCGAGATGTTGGCGGTCAGCTTCTCCTCGACGGTGCCGCCCTCGGGCCACTGAGCGGCGAGGATGCCCTCGACATTGCCGCTCCCCTGGAGGGCGAGGCCGGCGACGGTCCGGACGAAATCCTGGAACTGCTCGTTCTTGGCGACGAAGTCGGTCTCGCTGTTGACCTCGACGACGGCGCCGCGGTTGCCCTCGACGGCGACTCCGACGAGGCCCTCGGCGGCGGTCCGGCCGGCCTTCTTGGCGGCGGCGGCGAGGCCCTTGGCGCGGAGCCAGTCGATCGCCGCTTCCATCTCGCCCTGGGTCTCGCCCAGCGCCTTCTTGCAATCCATCATGCCGGCGCCGGTGCGCTCGCGCAGTTCCTTGACGGTGGCGGCCGTGATCTCAGCCATGTCTCATATCCTCGTGCTTTACTGCACCCCGGCGAAGGCTGGGGTGCAGCTTCTTGAAAAATCTGGGTCCCGGCCTTCGCCGGGACACAATCGCTTAAGCCTCGGCCAGGGCCGCTTCGGCCGGCGGGGCGTCCATCGCGCCGATATCCTCGCCGCGGGCCTGGGCTCCGCCCGACTTGCCGGCGAGCGCCGCGTCGGCGATCGCGTCGCAATAGAGGCGGATGGCTCGGCTGGCATCGTCATTGCCCGGGACCGGGAAGGCGATGCCCTGCGGGCTGACGTTCGAATCGAGGATCGCGACGACCGGAATGCCGAGCACGTTCGCTTCCTTGATCGCGAGCTCCTCCTTGTTGGCGTCGATCACGAAGATGACGTCGGGAAGACCGCCCATCTCGCGGATTCCACCGAGCGAGAGCTCGAGCTTGTCGCGCTCGCGGGTGAGCTGGAGCACCTCCTTCTTGGTGAGGCCGGCGGTGTCGCCGCTGAGCTGCTCCTCGAGGCTCTTGAAGCGCTTGATCGAGTTGGAGATCGTCTTCCAGTTGGTGAGCATCCCGCCAAGCCAGCGATGGTTGACGAAATGCTGGCCCGAGCGGCGCGCCGCCTCGGCGATCGGATCCTGCGCCTGGCGCTTGGTCCCGACGAACAGCACCTTGCCGCCGGCGGCGACCGACTGGCGCACGAAATCGAGCGCGCGCGCAAACAGCGGCACGGTCTGCGACAGATCGATGATATGGACCCCGTTCCTGTCGCCGAAGATGTACGGCTTCATCTTGGGGTTCCAGCGGTGGGTCTGGTGGCCGAAATGCGCTCCGGCCTCGAGCAATTGCTGCATGGTGACGTCGGTGGACGCCATGGTAAGTCTCCTTCCGGTTATGCCTCTGCAGGGCCGAGAAGCCGGGCAAGCCCAGCCACCGGTATGATGGCCCTGCATGTGGGATGGGCGCGCATGTAGCGGGGACGTCTCGGTAAATCAAGGCGCGGACTGACTAGCGGAGCCGGCCGGCGCAGCTTAGATGGACGTCGAACGACGACGGAGCCCGATATGCCTCGCCAGCCTTCCTACCCCAAAGAGGCCGCGGTCGGCGCCGAAGCCGTCGCGGCGGCGGATGCCGCCAAGGCGGCGGCACCCAAGCGGACCCGGCACCTCGTCACCGGCGCCGCCATCGGGATCGGCTCGGCGGCCATCGTCGCGGCCCTGCTCTATGCCAATCGAAGCCGCAAGAACGACCGCTAAGCCGCTGCGATGGCGCCTGAACCTGAGATAACGAGGGAGTTCAGGAGAGGCTCAAGGGACTCGGCCTAGACCCTCCTTCATCCAGAAGGAGTGTTTGTGATGCGTACCATGTTCCTGGCTCTTTCCGCCGCCACCCTGACGGTACCGGCGCTTCCGGCCGTCCCGGCTTTCGCTCAGCAGGCCACCTATCACGGCCACACCTGGCGCGGCTCCGACGGGCGGATCTATTGCCGCAAGCCGAGCGGGACGACCGGCCTCGTCGTCGGCGGCGCGGCGGGCGCTCTCATCGGCCGCCAGATCGACAGCCGCGGCAGCCGCGCCACCGGCACCGTGCTCGGCGCCGCCGTCGGCGCCCTGCTCGGCCGCCACGTCCAGCGCAACGTGATCAGCCGCTGCCGCTAAGCCGGTCACCCTCACGAACGCCCCGGCCTCACCGCCGGGGCGTTTTGCTTTCGGGCTCGCCGGAATTAGCGGCCCGGCTTCATCCAGGGGAGGTTGCCGCCGAAGAGGAGCGGAACGATCGCCTCGGTCTCCTCGCCCGCCGCCGGGAATTGGATTTGCCGGACGACCTGGACCACCTGCTCGATCAGCGCCGCCGTCGGCTGGCCGTCGGCTCGGGCGAGACGGTCGAGCAGGCGGTCGACCCGCTCCACCGCTCCCGACGGCGCGATGGCGAGCCTGAGGACGAGCGGGCCGTGGTGGAGGACCGCCGAGCCCTGCAGCGCCGAGAGCAGGCCGGCAAGCTCGGCATAGACGGTGCGGGCGACGTCGGCGGCGTCGAGCGGCCCGTCGGACATCGGACCGCTTTCGCTGATATGGCCGTGGAGCACGAATCGGCCGTGGAGCGGATCCATCGTCCCTTCGACCCGCTGGACTCCGTGCGGCATGCGGTCGTCGAACAAGGAAAGCCGGTTGAACTTGGGCTCGATCAGGTCGAGCAGGCCCGAACCCGCGGCGGCCCTGCCCATATTGTCGCGCATGAGGTCGCCCTCGCGCAGAACGATCGTCTCGCCGCCGATCGTCTTGCGCTCGTCCCAGGTCAGCGAGAAGACATAGCCGAAGCGGCCGTTGACCGAATCGTTGTGGAGCTTCTGCTCGCAGCCGTCGACATAGAGGCTGAGCATCGGCCAGGTGACGTGCCCCAGGCCGAGCATATACTGGGCCCAGACGGTCAGCGCCTCGTGGAAGCGGGCGACGAGCGCGCGCTCGATCACCTTTTCCGGCTTGGTCCTCAGATAGGTGTAGAGCCCGGGAACGTGCCAGTAATTCCAGACCTGGTGGGTGTCCGGCATATGGCGGTGGGGCTCGGCGAAATGCCCGTTGATCTGCCGCCGCATCGCCACCGCGTCGCCGCGCGGGAGGAAGTCGTCGAGGATGAGGAATGGCGTCGAGAAGGTCGGATTTTCCTCTGAGGCCGACTCCTCGGAAGCCGTCTCGGCGCCGATCACCTCGACTCCCAGCTCGGCCAGAACGTCCGCCCCGACATTGCCCTCTTCAACCACGTCATCCCCCTGTGGCACACTGAAGCATCCAGTGATAAGCTGTTGAGGCGACATCACAAGCGCCAAGGACGACGGAAGCGAAACGCGCCGCCGTTCGTTGGGCGGCCGACGAAGGAGAGCCGAATGATGAAACTGGTCCTAATCGCTTCGGGGGGCCTGTTGCTCGCCACCGCCAGCGCGCCGCCGCCGGGGCCGTCCGGCGGCTATCCCCCCTGCTCGCGCAAGGTCACCGACCGCTGCGTCCAGAGCTACGAGCGCAACGCCCCGGCGGCCGCGCCCGCCGCGCCTCGGGCCCAGACCGGCGGCGAGAGCGAATTGTCCTCGGTCGTCGCCGCCGGGCCGCCCGCTTCGGTCGCCGACGCGGTCAGGCCGAGACCGGCTCCGGCGCCGGTCGCCGTCGCGGCCGCCACTCCGGCTGCCGCTCCGGCTCCGGTCCACGCCACCGCGGCGCCCAGCCGCCGGGTCCAGCTCGCGATGCGCGCCGGCGAACGCGGCTGACCGCCGTCATTGCGAGGAGCGAAGCGACGCGGCAATCCACGGTTCGGAGGCCGCGCCGGATTGCTTCGCTTCGCTCGCAATGACGGACGGATGAACGCTACGTCTCGCGCCCATACCATTCGTCGAGGCGCATGAGCTGGTCATAGTCGCCGTAAGGCGCATGCTCGGGGTGGAGCTTGGCGGTGAAGGGTGCGTCGCCCGTCAGCCAGCGCGCCGCGGCGATAAGGAAGTTGCGCGCCGCCAGCGCGGTGAACTCGGCCGGCTCGATTCCGCTTCGGCCGCCGACGGGGCTGGCGACATAGCCGAGCTTCCCCGCCCGGTCGCGTGCCAGCGACCAATATTCGAAGCAGGCCGGATGGCCTTCGATGCCTTGAAACCCTCCCCGCTCCGCGATGAGCCCGAGGAGACCGAGCTGCATCGAATAGCCTTCGGCCACGGCCTTGGCGCTCGGCGGCTTGCCGGTCTTGTAATCGACGATGGCGAGGCCGCCGTCGGCGAGCCGGTCGATCCGGTCGGCCTCGCCGTAGAGGGTGACTCCGTCGAGCTCGAAGCCGCCCTTGGCCTCGGCGGCGAGCGGCCGGCGCCCGACCTGCCGGTTCGACTCCATCTGCAATGCGATCCAGTCGATCGCCTCGATCAGCCGGGGCTGCCAGAGCGCCCGGGTGAGCGGATGCGCCGCAGCCTCCTCAAGCAGCCCCTCGGCCCGCGGCCGAAGCCGCGAGGGCTCGCAATCGTCCTCCTTCATCCAGGCTTCGAGCACCTTGTGGACGGCGCTTCCACGCCACGCCGGCCCCGGATCCGCGTCGATCGGGTCGAGGGCCGAAAGGCCGAGCATCTTGCGGGCGTAGAAGGCGAACGGATCGGCCTTCAGCCGGTCGACCTCGGTCACGGCGATCCGCCGCGGGCGCAGCTCCACCGGAGGTTGCGGCGCCGGTCGGCCGGCGGGGAGATACTCCCCCGTCCGGTCGAGCGCGCGGGCCCAGCGGCGATGGCCGTGGGCCCGGGTCAGCCCGCCGGTCATCGCCTCCAGCCTAAGCCACAGGCGCGAGGCGATGGCGGGCGAGCGCGCATCGCGCCGGGCGCGCGTCACCAGCACCTCGCGTCCGCCCAGCGCGCCGACGAAATCGTGGGCCGAAAGGCCGATCCGCCGCTCGAGCCCGCCAAGTCCGAGCTCGTGGCGAAGGCGAGGCGCGAGCCAGGGGTCGGGAATCGGCAATTGCGGCCAGACGCCCTCGTTGAGGCCGGCGAGGACGACCAGGTCGGCGGACTGCAGCCGGGCTTCGAGCAGGCCCCAGATGAACAGCCGGGGGTGCTGGCCGTAAGGCGGTCGGACAGCCACCCCTTCGAGCAGTTGCTCGAGGAGCGAGACGAAGCTCGCCGGGGAGAGCCGGGACGGCCCGTTCGACGCGGCCTCTTCGGCCCCGGCGAAGAGCTCGGCCGCAGCTCGGCCCGCCGGTCCCGCCCAGACCTGGTCTCCGGTGAGCGCCGACGCCGTCTCCCGGACGAGCGCCATCAGCTCCGGCAAGCCCGCCTGCTCGCCGGCGAATCCGCGTTCGAGCCGTGACAGACGGGGAACCACCGTCTCCCACCAGGCCAGCGCCCGCCGCCGGCGATCGCGGTCGCGTCCGGTCCAGTCCGACAGATAATCGCTTATGCCGCCAAGGCCGGCCGCGGGCCGCGGGCCTCGAAGCGCGTGATCCACGGCTCGCGCTCCGTCGAGCCATTCGAGCCGCTCCTCCCCCTTCATCGTCAGCGGGTGCTTGAGCAAGGCCAGCAGGGGCACGGGAGCGAACTGCTCGGCCGCCGCGCCGGCGAGCGCGAGGAGGAAGGTGCCGGGCGCGAGCTGGGACAGCGGCCGGCCGGCGCTGTCGTCCGCCTCGACGCCCCAGCGCCTGAGATGGGCGGCGACCCGGCGCGCCAGGCCGCGATCGGGGGTCACCAGGGCGGCGGTGCGGCCCGGCGTCTCGAGCGCCTCGCGCAGGGCGATGGCGACCGCCTGCGCCTCTTCGGCCGGATCGGCCAGCTCGAGCGCTCGGACTCCGGTCAGGCGCCGGTCGGGCGGCGGCAGGTCCTGCCACTTGTCAGTGAAGGCGGCGGGCTTCATCGCATTGGCGAGCGCCCGGCTTCGCGCCGCCGGAGCGCCGCCGCCTCCGCTCCAGCGCCAGGTTTCGACTTCCGGACGCGCGATCCCCATCCGGTCGAGCAGCTGCTTGAGGTGGAATTGCGGATGGGTCTCGGTGGCCCGACGCCTCGGGCGTCCCTCCTCCGCCTCATGCGGCCCGAGCGAGTCCCATTCCTCGTCGGGCATGGCGAGATCGAGGCCCGGGAAGATGACCAGCCCCCGCTCCAGCCGAGCGACGATCCGGAGCAAGCGGCCGACGGCCGGGCCGCCGCTCGAAATGCCCGCCGCGGCGACGAAGCCGGGAGGCGGCCCGCGCCGCCAGGCTTTCCCGACCGCCTCGAGCAGCCGGTTACGGCGATCGGCGAGGTCGATCTGCCCGCGCGCGGCGAGCAGCCGCGGCCATTGGTCGAGGATCACCGCGAGCCGTTCGAGCGAGGCCTGCCAGTGAAGCGACAGCTCGGCCACGTCGGCGGCAAAAGCGCGAAGGCGCGAAGGCTGCACCTCCTCGACGAGCAGCTGGTCGAGCGTCCGCGCCAGATCGGCGGCGAGCCGCATCGCCTCGGCGGCGTCGATTCCGTCGAGCTGGCGCTGGACGAGGCGGGCGAGCAGGAACAGCCGGTCGAGCGGCTCAACGGCAGGCGGAAGGGCTTCGCCCTCCCCCAGCGTCTCGAGCAGGCCGCCGAGGCGTTCGTCGAGCTCGGGGTCGCCGATCGGGACGAGGCGCGGCAGAAGCAGGCCTCCGCCCGAGCGCCGGACGAAGGCGTCGGCGATCGCCCGTGCCGCGCGATTGTTGGGAACCAGCACGATCCCGCGCGCCAGCCCCATCTCCTCGCCGCCGTGGCGGGCGATCAGCCCCGCCGCGAGCGCGTCGGCGAACGGCCGGTGCGGCGCGATGGTGAAGACGCTTGGGCGGGCTGAGCTCACTCGCGGAGGTTAGGGTCCGTACTCGATACCGGCAATGGCCGGGATCGCCCGGAGAAGGCCGCCGGCAAGGAGGGCGGCGCAGGCCGGGCTGGTTGCCCGGACAAGCCGTCCGACGTAGCCGGCGACCTTCTCCGGACGACCGCGAAGCGACGGGCCGGTATTGAGTACGGACCCTTGCCGAGCCGTTCAGGCGAGCCCAAGGATTTCTTCCGTCTTGCGGATGTTGGCCGGCGCGCCGACGTCGAACCACAAGCCTTCGTGGACCGCGCCGAACAGCCGTCCCGCCGCGATCGCCCGGTCCCACAGCAAGTTGGTCGAGAACGGCCCCTCCGGAACCTCGCCGGCGAGAAGCCGCTTCGAGACCATCTGGACGCCGGTGAACACGAACGGGGCCACGCCGCCCGGCTTTCGCCGCCGAAGCGCTCCCGCGGCGCTCATGTGGAAGTCGCCCTGGCCCTTGTGGCAATGGGCCCGGGCGAGCGGGACGAGGAGAAGGAGCGCGTCCATCCGCGCGTCGTCCCAGCTCGCCGCGAGCAAGCGAAGCGAATCGACCGGCCCGTCGACCCAGAGATTGTCCGAATTGACGACGAGGAACGGGTCGGAATCGATCAGGGGCAAAGCGTGGACCAGTCCCCCGCCCGTCTCCAGCAACTGGTCGCGCTCGTCGGAGATAGCGATTTCAAGGCCCTGGACCATGTTCCTGAGATGGGCTTCGAGGGCATCGGCGAGGTAATGGACGTTGATCACCGCCTTCTCGACCCCCGCCGCGCGCAGGCGGTCGAGGCTGTGGTCGAGCAAGGGCTTGCCGGCGACCTCGACGAGCGGCTTGGGACGGGTGGCGGTGAGCGGGCGCATGCGCTTGCCGAGGCCCGCCGCCATGACCATCGCCGTCCTCGGGACGTCGCCGGACGGCATCGGCCGGAGGGCGAGCGGCCGGCGCTGGCGGTTCATGCGTCGATCTTCCTCAAGCAGGCGTCACCGCGATATTCCGCGGGGACGTTGGATTCGAACCAGGCCCGCACCGGCGCCAGCGCGGGATGGGCGAGATTGCGCTCGAGATAGCCCCAGATGCGCGGATGCATGGTCGGGTAGAAAGGCTTGCCGTCGCGCTTCCAGAGCCTGGTGAAGATGCCGATGATCTTGGTGTTCCGCTGGGCGCCGAGGATCTCATACTGGGCCCGGAAGGCTTCGCGGTCGGCGACTCCGGCCCGCTCGAAGTAGGACTCGATCATCGCGACCTCGAGCTCGGGCGACACGTCGCGGCGCGCGTCCTGGAGAAGCGAGACGAGATCGTAGGCGGCGTGGCCGGCGAGGGCGTCCTGGAAATCGAGCAGGCCGAGCTCGGAGCGGCCGGGCAGGACCATCAGATTGTCGGCATGATAATCGCGAAGCACCAGCACCGGAGATCGGGCCGCGGCGCTGAGGACATCGCCCCAGGCCTCGCGCCAGGCGGCGAAGTAGCCCTCGACATCCACATCCAGGTCGAGCGCCGGAGCATACCAGTCGGGGAAGAGCGAGACTTCGCGCGCCATCGCCTCGTCGTCATAGGGCGCAAGGTCTTCCGGGGCGGGCTCGCCACCGAGGCGCGCCAGGATGTCCACCGCCGATCCGTATATCTCCCGCTCGCGGCCGGGCTCGCGCTGGAGGAGCGGTCCGACCCGGTCGTCGCCGAAATCCTCGAGCAGGAGCAGCCCCTGCTCGCGGTCGACGGCGAGTGGGCGCGGAGGGAGGAAGCCGCGGTCGAGGAGATGACCGGCGATCTTGAGGAACGGGCCGATATCCTCATGCTCGGGCGGAGCGTCCATCAGCACCGCGGTCTCGCCGCTCGCGCGGTGCACCCGGAAGTAGCGACGGAAGCTGGCATCGCCCGCCAGCGGCCTTATCTCGGCCCCTTCCCAGCCATGCTTCGCGAGAAAGGCGGGCGCCGCGTCGGGCGGAATCATCGGGGCGGCCATCGCCCCTCCCAAGCGGCGGGCACTTCGGCTGTCAAGGCGCGGGCGCCCTCCCCTTCCCGCCGCAGGGTGAGCCGAAGCGAATGCGGCCACAGCCCGTCGCCGAGCCGCTCCGGCCACTCGACGATCAAGGCGGCCTCGTCGAGCGCCTCGTCGAGCGCCAGCTCCTCGATCTCCCGCGGGTGCTCGATCCGGTAGAGATCGACGTGCCACACCGGAACGCTGAGGCCCTCATAGGGAATGACGAGTGGGAAGGTCGGGCTCGCCACCTCGCCCTCGTGACCGAGACCGGCGAGCATTCCGCGCGCCAGCGTCGTCTTGCCGGCGCCGAGATCGCCGAACAAGGCGACGACGTCTCCCGGCCGAAGCGCGGCCGCCAGGCGCTGTCCCAACGCCTCCGTCGTCGCCGCGCCCTCGAGACGCATCAGCGCTGCCGCGGCAGCCGAAGGGTGACGGTGGTTCCTTCCCCTAGCTCGGACACGAGCTCGATGCTCCCGCCATGCGCCTCGACGAACTGCCTCGCCAGCGGAAGCCCGAGCCCCAGCGCCGCCTCGTCGGCCCCACGCGTGTCCGCGCTTCGGTTGAAGCGGTCGAAGACCCGCGCCTGGTCGACGGGATCGATTCCGCGGCCGTTGTCGGAGACGGTGATGCGGGCCTCCTTGCGATTGCCCGAGACGTGGAGAAGGACGCGCCCCCCGGAATCGGTGTAAGCGAAGGCGTTCTTGAGGACATTGTCGAGCGACTGGCGAAGCCGCTGCCGGTCTCCCGCGACCCGACCGGCGCCGGTCTCGATCTCGACGGCGAAGTCGATGCCCTTGCGCTGCGCCTGCTCGCGGAAGGCGTCGGCGGCCTCGCCGCACAATTTCCTCAGCTCGACCTTGTCCTCGGCGAGCAGAAGGCTTCCGCTGTCGCTCTGGGTGAGGTCGAGAACGTCGTCGATGAGCGCGCCCAGCCGGGCGACCGAATCGAGGATCGCCGCCACATAGTCGCGCCCGGTCGCGGACAGCTCTCCCGCATAGCCCCCGGCGAGCATCTCGGCGAAGCCGCCGATCGAGGTCAGCGGCGTTCGAAGCTCGTAGCTCATGTTGGAGACGAAGGCGGTCTTGAGCCGGTCCGCTTCCTCGAGCGCCTGAGCCCGCTCACGGAGCGCGGCCTCGACGGTCCGGCTGGCGGTGATGTCCAGCATCGTGAACAAGGCGTTCCCGTCCGGAAGCGGGACGGCGGCGAACTCGAACTCGCGGTCGTCGGTGAAGGAGACCCGCCCGCTGCGCTGCTTGCGCTCGACCGTGGCGCTTCGCACCAGCTCGCGCACCAGTCCGGCATGGCTCGCGGTCTTGAGCTTGCGGCCGATCTGAGCGGTCAGGGAATCGATCCTCGGATGGCCGGTCAGATCCTCCTCGCTGAACTCCCAAAGCTCGCGGAATCGGTTGTTCCAGAGATGAAGGCGGCCGTCCGAGGCGAACACCCCGACCGCCTCGAACAGATTGTCGAACGTCGCCGTCCGCACCCTCAGCAATGTGTCGCGCGCCGAGGCGAGCTGGAGCTGCTCGGTCCGGTCCTCGAAGATGAGGAGCAGGCCGCCGTCGGGGAGCGGCTGGGCGACGACCCGGAGGTGCCGTCCGCCGGGCAGCAGCCAGTCTTCCTCCTCGGCCGCAAGGGCACCGGTGAACCAGCGCCCATGCTCGCGCTTCCATTCGGGATAGTCGCGCACCTCGGGGAGATGGCCGGTCTCGCGCATCGCATCGAGCACCCGGTTGAATTCGGGCCGGTCGGCGAGGAAATCGGGCTTCAGCGCGAAGGTGCGCGCAAAGGGCTGGTTCGAGAAGATGAGCGCGCGGTCGCGGGCGAACTGGGCGACTCCGGCCGACAGCCGGTCGAGCATGTCGCGCTGGGCGTGGACGAAGCGGGTGAGCTCGGCCCGGGCCTGCTCGCGGTCCTCGACGTCGATCGCATAGCCGGCGACTCCGCTTTCGCCGAGCGGCACCTCGACGACCCGCATCATCCGCCTCTCGCCGGCCACGGTGGCCGGGACGGTCCGGGCATGGGGCCGCCCGGTCTCGCGGACGTTCGCCGCTTCCGCCCTGGCCGCCTCCTCGCCGTCGTCGACGAGCTCGAGGCCGGCCTCGACCACATTGTGCGCGTCCTCGCCCTCGACCGCGGCGACGTACGCACCGTTGACCATGGCGAGCCGGAAATCGGGGCCGCGGTGCCAGATCGGGAAGGGCGCCGCCTCGATCAGGCCGGAAAGCGCGTCGAGCGCCGCGGCGAGGCGTTCGCTTCGCTCGCGAAGCGCCGCCACCTCGCCTTCGCTCGCGGTCGCGTCGGTCAGCCAGACGAGGACGGTCCCCGCCGGGTAGGAGGGCGGCGCCGGCCCGCCACGGACCTGGTAGACCCGCCCTACGCCCTGCGGCCGAAGGGTCAGAGCAAAGCTTCCCGCGGTGGCGGCCGCGGCGGTGACTTCGCCCTCCAGCCGCTCCAGATCCTCCTCGTCGAGCGCCGGGCCGAGATCGCTCAGCCGCCCGGGAATCCCGGCAAGGCCGAGCGCCGCCGCGACCCGCTCCGCTTCCTCGAGGCTGCCGTCGCGCCGGACGATCAGCGGAAGCGCCGGAGAAGCCTCGAGCAGCGATTCGTGGTGGCGAGTCGATTCGATCCGGCCGCGGGCGAGACGCGCCCGACCGAGCCCGCGCACCGTCGCCCAGAGCGCGAGCGCCAGCCACGCGCCGGCGAAGAGCGCGAGCGCCGCCAGCGCCGTCGGGGAAAGCTCGACCATCCGGGCCTCTCTAACGGGGCCCGCGAGGCTCCGGAAGGCGCGACGGCACGGTTCGCGTCAGTCGGAGTCGGTGGCGGTCTGGGCGGTTCGCGCCGAGGCGCCGAAGCTGCCGGCCCCGCCGTCCTCCCACCAATAAGGCGCCCTCACCCGGCTTCCGGTGACGACCTCGTTCATCGTCATCGGATCGTAGAGCCGACCGCCGAGCATCACCCGGTTGATCTTGTCGCTGTTACGGATGTCGGCGGTGGGATCGGCGTCGAGGACGACGAGATCCGCGAGCTTGCCCACCTCGAGCGAACCGACGTCGCGAGCATAGCCGAGCGAGGTCGCGGGCATGATCGTCGCCGCCCGAAGCGCCTCGATCGGGCTCCAGCCGCCGCGGACGAACGACCACATCTCCCAGTGCGGACCGAGGCCCGACTGCTGGCCGTGAGCGCCGATCGACACCTGGACGCCGCGATCGGCGAGCTTCTTCGCCTCGCGGGCGCTGGCGGCGTCGACATAATCCTCCTCGGGCGCCATCGTCCGGCGCACGTTCTGCGCGGCGAGCTGCGCCGGCGGGGCGTGGCGCGACAGCAAAGGATGGCGCCACACGTCCATATGCTGGCGCCAGTAAGGATCGCCGGCGAGGCCGCCATAGGTCACGACCAAAGTCGGCGTGTAGTTGGTCTTGGTCTGCGACCAGAAGCTGACCACGTCGTCGTAGAAGGTGTAGACCGGCAGATTGTGCTCAAGCGTGGAATCGCCGTCCTGGATGAGGGTGATGTCCATCGTGTAGAGCGAGCCGCCCTCGGGAACGACCTCCATCCCCTCGCGCTGCCCGGCTGCGACCACCATCTGCCTCTGCTCGCGCCGCGGCTGGTTGTAATTCTTGACGCTGTGCGCGCCCTCGGCCTTGAGCCGGCGGACGTGGGCGAGCGCGTCGTCGAAATTGTTGATCTCGGCGTAAACGTCGGCTGCCTTGGCGCCGTAGATGATCTCGCCGGTAGAGAAGATCCGGGGCGCGATGATCTTGCCGGCCCGCTGCATCTCCGATGCCACGAAGATCTCCGCCGCCCGGGCCGACGGATCGTGGATCGTGGTGGCGCCCATGGCGAGGTTGACGATCGACGACCAGTTCTGCTGCGGGACGAGATCGTCCTCGCCCTGCGGCCCGTGGGCATGGGCATCGACGAGCCCGGGGATGATCGTCTTGCCGCTGACGTCGACCGTCTTCGCGCCGGCGGGGATCTCCACCTCCCCTCGCCGCCCGACCGCGACGATTCGGTCGCCGCGGACGACGATGACTCCGTCGTCGATGATCCCTCCGTCGGCCGCCGCCATGGTCACGATCCGGGCGCCGGTGAGGGCGACGATGCCGGACGGCTTGTCCGCCGCCACGTCCATCGAGAGCGAGACTCCCGTCTCCGGGGCGCGGAACTTGGGCGCGTTCTCGGCCGGCGGCGCCGACCCGAACATCGCCGCGGTGTCGGCGGTGTAGAGGGTCGGGCCGACGCTCCAGTGCAGCTGGCCGTTCGACCAGTTGATGAAATCGGCTCCGATCCCGCTGACCCGAGTGACCGGAAGCGGGCCGCCTTTCTCGTCGGCCGAGACGTCCTGAGTACCGGGCATGAGCGGCATGACGAAGGCCTGGTAGTTCTGGCGGAAAGCGACATATTCCCCGTCCGGCGAGACCTGATAGTCGCTGACCAGATCGCCGGTCGAATGGACGTGCTTCGCCTCGCCGTTCATGTCGGTGCTGACCAATTGCCGCTTGCCGCCGGCATTGGCGATCATGAAGACCCGGTCGTTCGACGCTCCGAACTGCGGCTCCGCGCCGTCGCGGCTGATGCGCACCGGCGCACCGCCGCTGGCGGCGACGCGATAGACCCCGGGATCCTCGGACCATTTCGGCGAGGTCAGGAAGCCACCCTGCCCGCGCTCGAAGGCGATCATCTTGCCGTCGGGCGAGAAGCGCGGCCGGGCATAATGGCCGGGCTGGGTGGTGACGTCGCGCGCGGCTCCTCCGGCCGCGGAGACGGTCCGGATCCGCCCCAGGCCCTGGTCGGTCCAGCCGACGAAGGCGATCGTCCGCCCGTCGCGCGACCAGGCCGGGAAGAGCTCGAGCTCGGGCTCGTCGCCCTTGACCAGCCGCCGCGCCGCGCCGCCGGCCGCGGGCTTGATCCACAGCTTGCCGAGAGTCTCGAAGACGACCTGGCGGCCATCGGGCGAGACGGTCGCCCAGCGCGGCATCTTCGTCTGGAAGCGGTCGGGGGCGACCTCGATCTGCGGGTGGGTCGCATCGATCACGACCCGGGTGTCATTGACCCGGAACGGGATCTCGGCGGCCGCGCCGCTCTGCCAGTCGACCCGCCGGATCTTGCCGCCGGCCCAGAAGACGATGCTCCGGCTGTCCGGGGTCCAGGCCATGTTGGGATAGACTCCGGTGACCGCCCAGGTCTCCTGAACGTCCTGGTCGAGCGAGTCGTAGACCTTGCGCTCCTCGCCCGAGACGAGATCCTTGACGTAGAGCTTCGATCGCGCGCGCTCGCGGCGGACGAAGGCGATCTTCTTGCCGTCGGGCGACGGGGTCGGCCGCACCGAGCCGCCGGCGCCCGAGACCACGGTGGTGACGTCCCCGGTCTCGAGGTCGTAACGCTGGATGTCGAACAGGTCGCCGTTCGAATCCTGGCCATATTGAAAGATAGGCCCAGGCGTGACGTTGCGGGTGAAATAGATCGCCTTGCCGTCGGGCGCGTAGATCGGCTCGCCGAGCTCCTTCTGGTGCTGCTCGTTGGGCTTCTTGACGAGGGGGACGCCGCCCCCGCCCGAGACGTGGTAGAGCCAGACCTCGCCGGTTCCGAGCGAGCGGCCGGTGGTGAAATGCTTCTTGGCGGCGATGAAGCGGCCGTCCGGGCTCCACGTCGCCTGGTTCAAGAGCCGGAAATCCTCCTTGGTCAGCTGGCGCTTGTCGGAGCCGTCGGCATTCATGATCCAGATATTGTCGCCCCCGCCCCGGTCCGAGGTGAAGGCGATCCGCCGCCCGTCGGGCGAGAAGCGCGGCTGCTGCTCATAGGCGAGGCCCTCGGCGATCCGGGTCGGAGTCCCGCCGCCGATCGGCATGGTGTAGATGTCGCCGAGCAGATCGAAGGCGATCGTCCGCCCATCGGGCGAGACGTCGACGTTCATCCAGGTGCCGTTGTCGACGTCGATCGGGATCTGGCGCGTCGTCATCCCGGGCGGCGCGTTGACGTTCCACTTGTCGGGCTTGGCGGGCTGGGTCGCCGGCGCGCGCGCGGCCGCGGGGGGCAGAAGCCCGGTCGGCTTCTGCTCCGGGTTGATCGCCTCGTTCTCGGGCGCCTGAGTCTCCTGGACCGGCGGGGTCGGGTCCGGCCCCTGCTTCGCCGGCGCCTGAGCCCCGACCTGCCCCGCCGCCAGCGCCGCGGCGAGGACCGCCGTCACCCGATATTTCATGCAATTCCTCCCGAGCCTTTTAGGGTCCGCTTAAGGGGGAATTGCGCGCACGTCTTGCGCAAAAATAGGGCTCTCGGCAGTGGCGGAACCGAATCGGACCCGAAAAGATTCGCCGGATCGAAATCAATGGGTTCTACTCATGTTCCATTGGGCGAGCGGTGGCGAGTCGGTCGTGACCCATCGAGGTATGAGAATGCGGCGTGACCACGCATTATGGCTGACGGCCTCCGCCGTCGCCCTCGCGAGCGCCGCTCAGGCGAGCGAGACCGTGACCTTCAGCTATGACGCGCTCGGGCGGCTGACGGCCACGACGACCGGCGGCGGGGCCAATAACGGGGTGGCGACCGGAATCGCCTACGATCCGGCGGGCAACCGCTCTTCCTACCAGGTGAACGGAGTCGGTACGTCGCCCCCGCCTCCACCGCCTCCTCCACCGCCGCCCCCGCCACCACCGCCGCCGCCATCGAACCGCCCGCCGGTGGCCGCCGCCGACAGCTTCCAGGTCCAGCGTTGCACCGCGGCAACTTTCAATGCGCTCGCCAACGACAGCGACCCCGACGGCGACACGCTCACCCTCACCTCGGTGTCGGGTCCCGCCGTGCAGGTCGGCCTGATGGGAATCGCCAACAACCGGCTGACCTGGTCCGCGAGCTATTCGAGCGGCACCTTTTCGGGCTCGTACACGATCAGCGACGGCCATGGCGGCACCGCCACCGGCAGCTTTACCGTCCAGCTCGGGCCGGGAGGGTGCTGATGGGGAACCGTGCCGACGCTTTCGCGAGCTGGAAGCCCGCGTGGCGGACGATCGTTGCGCTCCTCGCCGCGCTTTTCGTCGCCGCCCCCGCCGCCGCGCAGTACGAGCCGCCCAAGCAGATGACCCTGAGCCCGCTGGGCGTCGACCTGTCGGACGGCCGCTTCAGCTACAAGGCGACCGACCTGGCGATCGGGCCGCTTGCGCTCGAGCGAAGCTTCCTCGGCGGCCAGACGATCGACGGCAGCGATTATTTCGGGCCGAACTGGACCCACAATTACGCGATCTACGTGGTCGAGAAGAACCTGTTCAAGATGGACGGGGTCTATGTCGTGCTGGGCCGCGGAGTCGTCCATTTCACCTACAGCGGCGGAAGCTATTTCTGCGGCAATCCGGACTGCGACTCAGCGACCCTGGCGCTGGTCGGGGGCGCCTTCGTCTACACCGACGCCCAGGGCAATGTTTACACCTTCAGCGCGACCGTGAAGCCCCTGTCCTCCAGCTACACGATGCGCAATCAGCGCGTCGCCCGCATCGACTATGCCGACGGGCACACGCTGACCTATACCTACAGCGGCCAGCAGCTCCGCCAGATCGCCAGCAATGAAGGCTATTCGCTGGTCTTCGAATATTCGGGCGCGACCAATTCGATCTCCAGGGCGTGCGGTTACAATCGCGCCGTCACCTACGTCACCGCGACCACCACGTGCACGGGCGCCGCCCTGGCGGTCAGCTATGGCTATGGCGCTTCCGGCAACGTCACCAACGTCGTCGACGTCCTCGGCCGGAACTGGGGCTATGATTACGGCGTCAACGCCGTTCAGCTCACCTGCGTCAGGCAGGTCAATTCCTCGGCCTGTCAGATTGCCAACGTCTATGGGGGCACCTCGAATCGGGAAGTGACCCAGCAGACGACCCCCGACGGCGCCGTCTGGAACTACAATTTCCAGCCTGCGGATCCCGAATATCAGCAGCTTCCCGGCCAGCCGCCGGCGCCCAGCTATGGGAGCTTCGCCGGTCCGGAAGGGATGGCGGTCGGCGCCGAGTTCGGCGGCGGGCTGCTCACCACCCTCAACCAGAACGGCCGCTCCACCACCTTGCAGTGGGACGGGATCGAGCTGGCGCGGCTCTACCATCCGGAAGGCAACAACGTCAGCTACGGCTGGCGCGCCGGGGAGCAGGTGTCCGAAACCTGGCAGGCCAAGCCCGGCTCCGGGCTCGCGAACGTCGCCAAATCGGCGGGCTTCGCGGAAGGCCCCGACTGCCCGACCCTGCCCCGCAAGATCTGCAACAAGCCGATCTGGCGCGAGGATTACCGGGGCAACCGCACCGATTACACCTACGATCCCGCCCATGGCGGCGTGGTGACCGAGACCGGACCGGCGGTGAACGGCGTCCGGCCGCAGGTGCGCACCGAATATGCGCTTCGTCGGGCCTGGGTGTACAACGGCACGGGCTATTCGCCCGAAGCCGTGTCGATCTACCTTCCGAGCCGAAAAGCCTATTGCGCGACCGGCGCCGCCTCCGGCTGGGGCTGCGCGATCGCCGGCGACGAGGTGGTGACGACCTACGATTACGGCCCCGACAGCGGGCCCAACAACCTGCTCTTGCGCTCCGAGACGGTAACCGCCGGCGGAGTCAGCCGGAGGACCTGCTACGGCTACGACTGGATGGGCAACAGGATCAGCACCACCCGTCCGAACGGGCTGTGCCAGTGAGCGGCCGGGCCCTGCTCCGACTGGCCGCCCTGGCCATGGCGCTGCCCGCCGCGGCGGCCTTGGGGCAGGCCTCGCCCTCGGCCGACACCTCCGCGGTTCGCTACGACCTCATGCACCGCGAGGTGGGCACCATCTCCCCCGATCCCGACGGGGCGGGTCCTCTCCCCTTCCTCGCCACGAGGAAGACCTACGACGTGTCCGGCTATCTGGTCCGGGCCGAGAGCGGCACGCTCGCCGCCTGGCAGAGCGAGGCGGTCGCCCCGGCGAGCTGGACCGGCTTCGCGATCGTCGGCCAGGTCGACACCGCCTACGATTCGATGGGCCGGAAGGTGCGCGAGGCGGTGAGCGGCGACAACGGCGCGACGACGGGCGTCACCGAATTTAGCTACGACCTCGCCGGCCGGCCCCGATGCACGGCGGTGCGGATGAACCCCGACGCCTGGGCGACCCCGCTGGCCGACAAATGCGTTCCCGGCCCCGCCCATGCCGCCTTCGGCCCCGACCGGATCACCCGAACCGGCTACACCGTGCAGGGCGAGCCGCAGACGATCGAGCGCGCGGTCGGCACCGGCCTCCAGCAGGTCTACGCGGCCTACACCTACTCCCAGAACGGCAAGGCGCTGAGCGTCACCGACGCCAACGGCAACCGGGCAGAGATGAGCTATGACGGGCTCGACCGCCAGGCTCGCTGGACCTTCCCGTCGAAGACCACGCCCGGGGCGGCGAACGCGGCCGACTATGAGGAATATGGCTACGACGCCAACGCCAACCGGACGTCCTTGAGGAAGCGCGACGGCTCGACGCTGACCTACCAGTACGATGCGCTGGGCCGGGTGTCGGCCAAGATCGTCCCCGAGCGGACGGGGCTGACCGCGGCGCAGACCCGCGACGTCTATTACGCCTATGACAATCGCGGGCTGCAGACCAAGGCGCGGTTCGACAGCCTGGCCGGCGAGGGCGTCACCAACACGTACGACGGCTTCGGCCAGCTCGTCTCGAGCTCGAGCGACATGGGCGGAACCGCCCGCGCGGTCGGCAATCAATACGACCTCGACGGCAACCGGATCCGCATCATCCACCCCGACACCAGCTTCTTCACCTACGATCTCGACGGGCTCGGCCGGCCAATCCGGATCCGCGAGAATGGCGGCGACCCGATCGTCCAGTTCAGCTACGACGCCGCCGGCCGCACCGCCTCGCGCGGCTATGCGGCGCTGAGCACGTACGGCTACGACAATGCCGGCCGGCTTCAGACGCTGAGCCACGACCTTGCCGGCACCGCTCGCGACCAGGCCCTCGGCTTCGCCTACAATCCCGCCGCGCAGATCGTCAGCCGGACGAGCTCGAACGACGCCTATGCCTGGACCGGCGCCGCCAACGTCTCGCGCGCCTACGGCGTCAACGGGCTCAACCAATATGTGACGACCGCGGTCGGCGGGGTGCCGAACGCGAGTTTCGGCTACGATGCCGACGGCAATTTGAGCTCGGTGACCGACCCCGCCTCGACGACGAGCTACGTCTACGACGTCGAGAATCGGCTGGTCTCGGCGAGCGGCGCGAGCATTGCCGAGCTCGTCTACGACCCGCTCGGACGCCTGTCGCAGGTGTCGAGCGGAGGCGCCGGAATCCGCCGCTTGGTCTATGACGGCGACGCGCTGGTCGCCGAATACGAGCCCGGCGGCTACATGGTCCACCGCTACATCCACGGCAACGACGGTGGCGACGATCCCTTGATCTGG
>JBJMTX010000022.1:0-2433 GCA_045811485.1 Allosphingosinicella sp. | reverse complement strand
CTTGGACTTGGGCACCAGATACTCGACCGGCTCGCCACCGTCGTCCGGGATGATCGCGATCTTGCGCTTCGCCTTATAGTCCTTGCCGAAAGACACTCGGCCGGAGACCTTGGCGATGATCGCATTCTCCTTGGGCTTCCTCGCCTCGAACAGCTCCGCCACCCGCGGCAGACCGCCGGTGATGTCGCGGGTCTTGGCGGCCTCGCGCGAGACTCGGGCGAGCACTTCGCCGCCCTCGACCCGCTGGCCGTCCTCGACCGAGAGCATCGCGCCCGGAGCCAGCATGTAGCGTGCCGCCTCGCCGCTCTCCTCGTCGAGGAGGGTGACGCGCGGACGCAGATCCTCCTTCGAGCGGGCGGAGCCGCGGAACTCGGTGACCACCCGCTGGGCGATCCCGGTCGCTTCGTCGGTCTGCTCGGTGAGCGTCTTGCCCTCGACCAGATCCTGGAACTTCACGATTCCGCCCTTCTCGGTGATGACCGGCATCATGAACGGATCCCATTCCGCCATCCGCTCGCCCTTGGTGACGATATGGCCGTTGTCGACCATCAGATGGGCGCCGTAGGGGATACGGTGCGACGCCCGCTCGCGGCCGTCCATGTCGACGATGGCAAGCTCGCCGTTGCGGGCCATGGCGACTCGCCGCCCGCGCGGATCCATGATCGTCGGCAAGTCGCGAAGCTCGACCGTCCCGTCCACCGAAGCCTCGAGGTTCGAGGTTTCGTTGAGCTGGGCGGCGCCGCCGATGTGGAAGGTGCGCATGGTGAGCTGGGTGCCGGGCTCGCCGATCGACTGGGCGGCGATGACTCCCACCGCTTCGCCGATATTCACGGGCGTACCGCGGGCGAGATCGCGCCCGTAGCACTTGCCGCACACGCCGTGCTCGCTCTCGCAGATGAGCGGGCTGCGGATCTTGACCGACTGGACGCCGATCTCGTCGATCCGAAGCGCAGCGGCCTCCTCGATGAGCTCGCCTTCCTTCGCCAGCACGTCGCCGGTCTTGCCGTCGACAATGTCCTCCGCAGGCGTGCGGCCGAGGATACGGTCGCCGAGCGACGCGATCACCGCGCCGCCCTGGACGATCGGCCGCATTTCGAGCGCGTTCTCGGTCCCGCAATCCTCCTCGACGATGACGCAATCCTGCGACACGTCGACGAGGCGGCGGGTGAGGTAGCCGGAGTTGGCCGTCTTCAACGCCGTATCCGCGAGGCCCTTGCGGGCGCCGTGGGTGGAATTGAAGTACTCGAGGACGGTGAGGCCTTCCTTGAAGTTCGAGATGATCGGGGTCTCGATGATCTCGCCGCTCGGTTTCGCCATAAGACCACGCATACCGGCGAGCTGCTTCATCTGCGCCTGCGAGCCGCGGGCGCCTGAGTGAGCCATCATGTAGATCGAGTTGATCGGCGCCATGCGCCCGTCCTCGCCCTTGGGCTGGGCCTTGATCTTGTCCATCATGGCGTTGGCGACCTGGTCGCCGCAGCGGCTCCAGGCGTCGATCACCTTGTTGTACTTCTCCTGCTGGGTGATCAGGCCGTCCTGATACTGCTGCTCATAATCCTTCACGAGCGCGCGGGTCTCATCGACGAGGCCAATCTTCTCGTGCGGGATGATCATGTCGTCCTTGCCGAACGAGATCCCGGCGCGGAAGGCGTGGCGGAAGCCGAGGCCCATGATCGCGTCGGCGAACAGCACCGTCTCCTTCTGGCCGGTATGGCGATAGACGACGTCGATGACGTCCCCGATCTCCTTCTTGGTCAGAAGCCGGTTGACCGTCTCGAACGGCACCTTGTGGCTCTTCGGCAGGGTCTCGCCGAGCAGCATCCGGCCCGCGGTCGTCTCGAAGCGCTTCATGTAGGTGTTGCCGGCCTCGTCGGTCTGCGGGACCCGGCTGATGATCTTCGAGTGAAGCGTGACCGCTCCGGCGTTGAGCGCCTGGTGGACCTCCGACATGTCGGAGATCAGCATGCCCTCGCCCGGCTCGCCCTCGCGCTCCATCGACAGATAATAGAGCCCGAGCACCATGTCCTGCGACGGAACGATGATCGGCTTGCCGTTGGCGGGCGACAGGATGTTGTTGGTCGACATCATCAGCACGCGCGCTTCCAGCTGGGCCTCGAGGCTCAGCGGCACGTGGACGGCCATCTGGTCGCCGTCGAAATCGGCGTTGAACGCGGCGCAGACGAGCGGGTGGAGCTGGATCGCCTTGCCCTCGATCAGCACCGGCTCGAACGCCTGGATGCCGAGGCGGTGGAGAGTGGGGGCGCGGTTCAAAAGCACCGGATGTTCGCGGATCACCTCGTCGAGGATGTCCCAGACTTCCTTGCGCTCCTTCTCGACCCACTTCTTCGCCTGCTTGAGGGTCATGGAGAGACCCTTGGCGTCGAGGCGCGAGTAGATGAACGGCTTGAACAGCTCGAGCGCCATCTTCTTCGG
>JBJMTX010000021.1:0-146391 GCA_045811485.1 Allosphingosinicella sp. | reverse complement strand
CTACGTCGGTCGGCTTGTCCGGGCAACCAGCCCGGCCTTCGCCGCCCTCCTTGCCGGCGGCCTTCTCCGGACGATCACGACCATTGCGGGTATTGAGTACGGACCCTAAACCGACCGGCAACTTCGCTTATGGAGATTTTGATGCGCCTCACCCCAATCGCCCTGTCCGCCGCGATCGCGCTGGCGACCATGGCGAGCGCCGGCCTCGGCCAGAAGCCCGACGACCAGATCGATCCGCGCTCGGTGGCGCTCACCCAGCAGGCCCAGACGCTGAGCGCGCAGGCCCGCTACCAGGAGGCGACCGACCTGCTCGAGAGCGCGCTCGCCGTCGATCCGCGCAACCGTCAGGCCTATATCGGGCTGGCCCGCGCCGCCCAGGGCCTCAAGCTCCCCGGCAAGGCGATCAAATTCTATTACGAGGCGCTCCAGCTCGAGCCCAACGACGTCGCCGCCCTCGCCGGGCAGGGCGAGGCTCTCGTCCAGCGCGGCGCCGTCGAGCGCGCCAAGCAGAATCTCGAGCGGATCAAGACGCTCTGCGCCAATCCCTGTCCGCAGGCCAACCAGCTCGCCGCGATCATCGCCAAGGGCCCACCGCCCGAGGTCCTGACCGCTCAGCGTCCCGACGCGGCTCCCTCGCCCAATTAAGCTTCGTCCATCGCCCTGGCGATCGCGACGAATTCCTCCACCGACAGCGTCTCGGCTCGGCGCTGGGAGTCGATCCCGAGCCGTTCGAGCGCATCGAGCGCGCCCGGCAGGCCCTTGAGGCTCTGGCGCAGCATCTTGCGGCGCTGGCCGAACGCGGCGGCGGTGAGGCGTTCGAGGAGCGCGGCGCGGACTCCCTCGGGCGCGGGCTTCGGGACGATGTGGACGACCGCCGACATAACCTTGGGCGGCGGGACGAAGGCCGAGCGGTGGACCTTCATCGCGATCCGCGGCTCTGCGCGCCACTGGGCCAGCACGGCCAGCCGTCCGTAGGCTCCGCTTCCCGGTCTGGCGACGATCCGCTCGGCCACCTCCTGCTGGAACATCAGGGTCAGCGACGCCCACCAGGGCGGCCAGGCCTCGCCACCGAGCCACCGCACCAGCAGCGCCGTCCCGACATTGTAGGGTAGGTTGGCGGCGATATGGGCGCCGGCGCCAACCTCTTTCGCCTCGTCGACCGAAAGCGCGTCGCCCTCGACGATCCGAAGCCGCCCGTCGGCGGCTTCCGCGACCTCGGCGAGAGCCGGCAGGCAGCGCCGGTCCCGCTCCACGGCGACGACCTCCGCGCCGGCTCTAAGCAGTGCCCGTGTGAGCCCGCCCGGGCCGGGGCCGACCTCATAGACAAGCTGCCCGGCGAGATCGCCCGGCACCCTTGCGATGCGATCGAGCAATTGCTCGTCGAGCAGGAAGTTCTGGCCGAGGGCCTTCGAAGCGCTGAGCCCGTGCCGCGCGATCACCTCGCGCAGGGGCGGCAGGGGAATCACGCCGCTGCGAGCCGCCCGGCGCAGGCGGATGCCAGCTTCAGGGCGGCGATCATCGCCTCGGGCTGGGCCCGGTTCAGGCCGGCAATGTCGAAGGCGGTGCCGTGATCGGGCGAGGTCCGCACGATCGGCAGGCCGAGCGTGGTGTTCACCCCCTCGTCGAAGTGAAGGGTCTTGAGCGGCACCAGGGCCTGATCGTGATAGAGGCACAGGGCCGCGTCGTAGGTCGCGCGCATCCGCGCGTGGAACATGGTGTCGGGCGCATGGGGGCCGGTGATGTCGGCCTCTTCCTCGCGAAGGCGCTCGATGGCGGGGATGACGATGTCGATCTCCTCGCGGCCGAGCGCGCCGCTCTCGCCGGCATGGGGGTTTAGGCCCGCCACCGCCAGCCGCGGCCGCTCGATCCCGAACAGCCGCCTCAGTGCGCGGATAGTCGTCCGGCCACGCGAGACGATCAGCTCCGTGCTGAGCAGGCCGGGAACGTCGCGAAGCGCGATGTGGGTCGTGACCGGAACGGTGCGCAGGGTCGGGCCGGCGAGCATCATCGCCACCATCTCCGCGGCGATCCCGCAGCGTTCGGCGACGAACTCGGTCTGGCCCGGATGGGTGAAGCCGATCGCGTAGAGCTGAGCCTTGGAGACGGGACCCGTCACCAGCGCCGAGGCGGCGCCCGAGCGGGTGATCCCGACGGCCAGCTCGAGCGCGTCGAGGGCGTTACGCGCTCCCTCGAGCGACGGCTCGCCCGGAGTCGTCGCGCCGGCCGTGTCGATCCGGATGACGGGAAGAGCATGCTCGAAGCAGCGCGCCGCCTCGTCGGGCCCGGAGACCACTTGCAGCGGGCCGCTCCAGACGGCCGCCACCGCCTCGGGCGATCCGACCGCGAAGAAAGGCGCGAGCGATTCGGCTCCGCGCCTCTCCCAGGCCTTGGCGGTGATTTCGGGCCCGATCCCGGCGGGGTCGCCGAGCGAGACGGCGAGTGGACCGGTCAACCGAGCCGGACCCTAGCGATAGTCGACCACCGCGTCGCGGCGCAGGTCGCGCAGGTAGCGCCGAGCGCGCAGGTTGACCTGGTTCTCGGCGATCTGGCTGTAGATCCGCTCGAAGCTCAGATTGCCCGTCGGATCGGGATCGTCGCGTCCGCACAGGACGAGGATGCTGACCCGATCCTCGGCCGAGCCGAAGGCCGGGGTCGCCTGGCCGATGCCGAGGCCGAGCAGGGTCTGCTGGAGCGCCGGCGGAAGATCGCGCACCTTCACCTGGTCGTTGGAGACCACTTCGGCACCGATGGGGGCCGCAGCGGCCTCGGCGCCGCCGCATCCGCCCATCGTCTGGGTGGCGCGAACAAGGGTGGCCACTTTCTCTTCGACCTGGGCCTTCGGAGTGCCCGGGCTGAACGGGATCGACATCTGCTTGAGGCTCAGGAGCGCGTCGCGCGGATCGGCGGTGAGCACCTGCCTCGTGTCGACCAGCTCGACGATGGTGAAGCCGCCGGGGATGGCAATCGGGTCGCTCACCGTGCCAACGGCCATGCTCTGCAGAGTCGAGGCCATGGCGTCGGGCAATTGAGCCGGCTGGACCCAGCCGAGATCGCCGCCCACCGCCGCCGTCGAGGCTTCGGAGAATTGACGCGCATAAGCCAGGAACGAGGCTCCGCCACGCAATTGCTGGACGATCCGCTGGGCATTGGCACGCGTTTCGGCGGCGGTTTCAGGGGTCGCCGAGAGGAAGATCTCGGAAACCTTATATTCCTGGGCGCCGCGGTGGGAGGTGATCCGATCGATCACCTGCTTGACCTCGTCCTCGCTGATGTTGACGAACGGCTCGATCTTCCGGCTCTGAAGGCGAGACCAGGCCATCTCGCCGTGGATCTGGCGCTTGAGCGTATCGGCCGACGAGCCGTTCGCCCTCAGATAGGCCTCGAGCTCCGCCGGGGTCTTGCCGAATTGCTGCTGGGCGTAGCGGGCGAAGAAGGCGTCGACCTCCTTCTGGGTGATCTTGATGTCCTCCTGCTCCGCCGCCTGGATCTGGAGCACCTCGTCGACGAGGTTGCGAAGGACCTGCTGGCGCAGCCGCGGCAACTCTTCCGGCGGGATATGGCCGCCATTTGCGAGCTGGATGATGGCGAGGCGATGATCGACGTCGGTGCGGGTGATCACCGTTCCATTGACGATCGCGGTCGCCGTCCGGACGTTGGGATCCTCGCTGATGAATTCGGGGTTGGCGGGAATGTCGAGATCCGCAGACGCGGTCGTTTCCGCCGGCGCCCCGACGGTCTGGGCGAAGGCGGCTGCCGCCAGGGAGCCGGCCAGCACCATAGCCGCCCCGTAGAAAGTGCCGAGCTTCATCATTCCTCCAATAAATGCAGACTGCTGGCGATGCCCGAGATTAGCTGAACCCCAGCTTAGCGGTTAACCTCTTAGCGTCCCAGATTCTTGAGCGCCACCCGGAACAGGAAGGTATTGCCCCGGCGGAAGTCGCCGGCGGCATCGTAATCCCGACGCCACGTCACGCCTATCTCGAGGCAATCGTCGTCATAGCTTATGCCCAGCCGGTGGCGGATGGGCTGATAGCCGTCGGCCTGCGAGAGCGGATCCTCGCGGCGGTCGCTGAGATCGATCACCGTCGAGCCGAATATCGACCAGTAATTGGCGAAGCGGACTCGTCCGCCGAGCCGTATCTCCTCGCGGTCGCGAAGGTCCTCGATGGCGGGATCGATGTCGCGGTTGAGGCGAAGATAGCCGATCGTCGCATAGGTCTGGCGGCCGCCGAAGACGGCGTCGACCTCGTTGCGCCGGATCTGGAGGCTGTCCTTGTCGATCCGGAAGCGGTGGATGAGGTTGAGCTTGCGCCCGAACTTGATGTCGGTCCGGCCGACGAAGTCCGAGAACCGGTCGGAAAGGCCGGTGCCCGAGGGAAGGATGCTCGGCTTGTTGTCGAGCCGATAGCTCTGCCCGATCGTCGTCCGGACGGCGATCCCGGGCATGTCGAACGCCCAGTCGATCCCGTAGGTCGCCCTCGGTCCGTCCTCCCAGCGGTCGTAGCCGGGGAATCGGTTGAGCGCGAACAGGTTCGAATCCTCGAGGTCGACCGAGCGCGCGTCCTCGTTGGGAATGTCGAGATTGGCCGAAGCGCCCGAGAGGACGAGCTGGAGCCGCGGAGTCAGCCGCTGGGTGCCGCCGAGGAAGGGGCCGACCAGAGGCCAGCGCAGCTCGCCGGCGAGCGCTCCGATCGCTCGGGCGTTCCAACCCGGATCGCCGCGGTAGATGGCGGTGGAGGTGAGGCCATTGTCGGTGCTGTGGTAGACGTCGCCCCGGGCATAAGCGGTGAGGATCAGCTCCTGGCCCCAGCCGGTGATCCGGCGCCGGTCCCAGCGGGCGGCGGCGAAGGCGCGCTGAGTGTCCTGTCCCTCGGGCCTGAGGATGGCGAGGCTGTTGGCCTGGAGCTCGACCTTGCCCCCCCAGATCGGCGAGGGCAGCCGCCACCGCGCGTCGATGGCGGGAAGCGCGATCGGCTGCTGGCCGGCTATGTCGGTGGCCCTCAGGCCCTCGAAGGCCCAGCCCGCGATGGAGATATAGCTGTCGGCGTTGATACGTTCGGCGTCGACGAAGGAGCGAAGCCGGCTGTCGCGCGAAATGTCGTAGCGCCTGAGGAAGGTCCGGTCGGTGACGTAACGGCCCGAGGCGGTGACGCTCCACTCGGGATTGAGCTGGAAGCGGCCATTGCCCTCGATATAGGCGCGAAGGTTCCGGTCCTCCGCCGCGACGGTCGAGCCGATCGGGATTCGCGAGCCGTAGGTGACGTAGGCGCCGACCTGGAAGGCGCCGAGCGAGGTCAGCTGCCGGTAGCGGCCCTCAACCATCGGAAGCACGTCGGTATAGACGTGCGGAGTGATCGTCGCGTCGCGGTTGGGGGCGAGCTTGATATAATAAGGCGCGGAAAGCTCGACCCCGTTGCTCGAGCTGAACCGGACCTCGGGCACGAGCAGGCCGGTGCCGCCGC
This sequence comes from Allosphingosinicella sp., assembly GCA_045811485.1. Lineage (GTDB taxonomy): Bacteria > Pseudomonadota > Alphaproteobacteria > Sphingomonadales > Sphingomonadaceae > Allosphingosinicella. The sequence continues at coordinate 140,929 of JBJMTX010000021.1, read as the reverse complement.
CCTCGGTGCCGTCGGGATGCGAAAGCCAGGGCAGGGCGATGAGACGCGCGCCGAGCAGGTTGAGGGTGGCGCCTTCGTAGCGGATCCGGTTCTTGACCGGATCGTGGACCACCTTGACGGCGGTGATCTGCCAGGTCGGGTTCTTCGGGCAGCCTTTCTTGCTGATCACCGCGCAGGGCGAATAAGCGGCGCGGTAGAGAGTGGTGTAGCCGTCCCGCCGCTCGGCCTTCTCGGCGGCGAGGCGGCCGCCGTCGGCGAGCACCAGAAGCATGTTCTCGACCATTCCGTTGCGCAAAGCGTCGGTGAGGACGACGCTGTCCGCATAGGCGACGTCGCCGCCGGGATTGACGATCCGGACATTGCCCTCTGCGCGAACCTCGTCCGTCGTCCGGTTCCAGGTCACCCGCTCGGCGCGAAGCTTGTTGCCCTCGCTGTTCATCCGGACGTCGCCGCTCGCGGTGACCAATTGGTTGTCGGTGTCGTAGGAAAGCTGGTCGGCGCTGAACGCCACTTCGCGCGAATCCGTCGCCGCGGGCGGCGTCTCGTCGGTGACCGGCGCGGCTTCCTGGGCCGCCGCCGCGCCCGGAGCGGCGAGCAGAAGCGGAAGCGCAGTCAGGCAGATGAGATTGAGCTTCTTCACTTTCCCCGCCGCCAGGAGCACGCGCGACCGCTTCCGGCCTATCGCACCGGAAGGACGGCGCTGCAATGCCAACCCCGCACCCCTTTGCACGAGCGGAGCTAGGGCCTAGAGGCGGATCGATATCGAGGAGTCCACATTGCCCATGAAGATCAGCTTCGCCAACGCGCGTCCCTCCGGAGCCTACGTCCTCGCGCTTCCGATCTGGAGCGAGGAGATGATCACCGACCGCCTCAAGGATCTCGATCCCGCCGCCCGAACGCTCGCAACGCGGGCGGCCGAGGCCCAGCGCTTCGAGCGCGAGGCGGCTTCGGTCGCCGAGGCGTTCGTCGCGGAAGGCGACGGCGCCCGGCGGCTTCTCCTCGTCGGCCTCGGCGACCGCCGCCAGGACGATGCCTTGTTCGAGAAGGTCGGCGGGGCGCTGACAGCCAAGCTTCTGACCTCCGGCGAGACGAAGCTGGTGATCGACCTGACCGGAAGCGGAATCGCCGCCGATGCCGCCGCACGAATCGCGTTCGGCGCGGCCGCGCGCGCCTGGCGCTACGACATCTACCGGACCAAATTGACCAAGAAGCAGAAGCCGACGCTCGAGGAAGTGGTCATTGTCGGCGGCGGGGAAGGGGCCGAAGGCGCCTGGTCCGGCCGCTCGGCGCTTCTCGAAGGCCTCTCGCTCACCCGCGAGCTGGTCACCGAGCCGGCCAACATCATCTATCCCGAGACCTTCGTCGAACGCTGCCGCAAGCGGCTCGAGCCGCTCGGGGTCAAGTTCGAGGTGCTCGACGAGAAGCAGATGGGCGAGCTCGGAATGGGCGCCCTGCTCGGAGTCGGCCAGGGCTCGGTCCGGCCGCCGCGGCTTCTGGCGATGCGCTGGAACGGCGCCGGCAATGCCGACGCCACGCCGGTCGTCCTGGTCGGCAAGGGAATCACCTTCGACACCGGCGGAATCTCGATCAAGCCCGCCGCCGGAATGGAGGCGATGAAGTGGGACATGGGCGGCGCCGGCGCCGTCGCGGGGGCGATGGCCGCGCTCGCCGGCCGAAAGGCGAAGGCGAACGTCGTCGGAGTCTGCGCGCTCGCCGAGAACATGCCCGACGGCAAGGCCCAGCGCCCCGGCGACGTCGTCACCAGCCTCTCGGGCCAGACCGTCGAGGTGATCAACACCGACGCCGAAGGCCGCCTCGTCCTCTCCGACGCAATGACCTGGGCCCAGCGCCAGTACAAGCCCGACGTGCTCGTCGATCTCGCCACTCTGACCGGCGCGATGATCATTGCGCTCGGCCATGAATATGCCGGAATGTTCTCGAACGACGACGGCCTCGCCGGCCAGCTCGCCGCCGCCGGAACCGCCAGCGGCGACAAATTGTGGCGGATGCCGCTCGGCGATCCCTACGACAAATTGATCGATTCGCCGGTCGCCGACATGAAGAATGTCGGCCCGCGCGAAGGCGGCTCGATCACCGCCGCCGTCTTCCTCCAGCGTTTCGTCGAGGAAGGGGTCAAATGGGCCCATCTCGACATTGCCGGAATGGCCTGGGCGGACAAAGCGAGCCACCTCTACGACAAGGGCGCGACGGGCTTCGGAGTCGCCCTTCTCGACCGTTTCATCGCCGACAATCACGAAGGGTGATCGTCGACTTCTACCATCTCACCGCCTCGCCGCTCGAGCGGGTATTGCCGAGCATTGCCGAGAAGGTGCTCGCGAACGGCGAACGGCTGCTGGTGGTGGCGGAGGCGGAGCGGCTGGCGCGGCTCGACGAGCAATTGTGGAGCTATTCGAGCGACAGCTTCCTGCCGCACGGCCGCGAACGGCCCGAGAGTCAGCCGATCCTGCTCTCGCCGGAGCCGGAGGCGGCGAACGGCGCCGTCAACATCGCCCTCGCCGACGGCCGCTGGCGCGACGAGGCGCTCGGCTTCGCCCGAGCCTTCTACTTCTTCGACGATTCGGGGCGCGAGGCCGCACGCGACGCCTGGCGGGCGCTGAAGGGGAAAGCCGAGGTCGAGGTTCGATACTGGAAGCAGGACGGCGGCCGGTGGGTGCAAGGGCCGTGAGCCTTGCCCTCGTGCCCTTCGCCTCCTAGAGAGCCCGCCAAATCCCACCCATTTTCCACGGAGCATTGAGCCGGCCATGCCGACCGAACGCACTTTCTCGATCATCAAGCCCGACGCCACGCGCCGCAACCTCACCGGCGCGATCACCGCCAAGCTCGAGGAAGCGGGCCTCCGGGTCGTCGCCTCGCGCCGGATCCGGATGACTCAGGAGCAGGCCGAGGGCTTTTACGGAGTCCATCGCGAGCGGCCCTTCTTCGCCGACCTCGTCCGCTTCATGACGTCGGGACCGGTCGTCGTTCAGGTGCTCGAGGGCGAGAACGCCGTCGCCCGCAACCGCGAGGTGATGGGCGCGACCAACCCCGCCAACGCCGACGAGGGCACGATCCGCAAGGATTTTGCGGAGTCGATCGAGGCGAACAGCGTCCACGGCTCCGACAGCGCCGAGAATGCGGCGATCGAGATCGACTTCTTCTTCAAGCCCGAAGAGATCGTCGGCTAGCTAATCCTCCCCGAGCAAGCTCGAGGAGGATTAAGGCCGCCTACTTGGCTCTCGCCGCCCAGCGGCGCCTGATCCGCGGCGATCACCGGGCGAGGATGTCCACATGCCCCGGCCGCAGCCGGGCGCAGAAGAGGTCGAGCGTTTCCGGGTAGAGGCGGTGCTCTTCCCTGAGCACCCGTTCGGCGAGCATCTCGGCCGTCTCGCGCTCGCGAACCCGGACCTTCGCCTGGGCAAGGACCGGACCCGCGTCGAGGTCCTCGGTCACCAAATGCACCGAGCAGCCGGCCCAGACCTCTCCGGCCTCCAGCGCCCGCCTGTGGGTGTCGAGGCCGGGATAGGCTGGGAGCAGGGACGGGTGGATGTTGAGGATCCGTCCCTCCCACCGCCGGATGAACTCGCTCGATAGAAGCCGCATATAGCCGGCGAGCGCGACCACCTCGACGTCGCGTTCCCTCAGGGCGAGGTCGAGCCGATGGTCGAATTCCTCCCTCTCCATCCCCTTGTGGCTGAGCGACCAGATCGGGATTGCGAGCCGCCGCGCGACCACCAGGCCGCGCGCTTCCGGAACGTTGGAGGCGACGAGGGCGAGGTCGTAGGACCGCGCCTCGCGCCTCTTATACTCGCTCAGCGCGACCATGTTCGAGCCGCGCCCCGATATGAGGACGCCGACCCGTACCCTCTCAGCCATGATGGGTCGCCGACCAGCCGCCGCGAGCGCTCCAGGTGCCGCTTGAGCCGGCGACCGTGCAGCCCTTTTCGCCGGGCTCGACTCGGCCTATCAGGGTGACAGACTCTCCTGATCTTTCAAGCTCTTCGCAGACGTTCTTCACATTTTGTTCCGAGACGATCGCCACCATGCCGATACCGCAATTGAAGGTCCGCGCCATCTCCTCGGGCTCGACATTCCCCTGCGCCTGGAGGAAGGCCATCAGCCGCGGCTGCGGCCAGGAGTCCGCGTCGATTCGTGCGTGGAGGCCCTCGGGCAGGACCCGCGGAATATTCTCGAGCAACCCGCCGCCGGTGATGTGGGCGAGGGCATTGATCTGGCCTGCGCGCACCAGCGGCAGCAGCGAGCGGACGTAGATCCGGGTGGGGGCGAGCAGGGCCTCCACCAAGAGCACTTCCTGGTCGAAAAGGGCGGGCCGATCGAGCTTCCATCCCTTGTCCGTCGCCAGCCGCCGGACCAGCGAGAAGCCGTTCGAATGGACTCCGGTCGAGGCCAGGCCGAGAATGACGTCGCCCGCCGCCACTCTCGAGCCGGTCAGCGCTTCGTCGCGCTCGACCGCGCCGACGCAGAAGCCGGCGAGATCGTAGTCGCCCTCGGCATACATTCCCGGCATCTCCGCCGTCTCGCCGCCGATCAGGGCGCAGCCCGCCTGCCGGCACCCTTCGGCGATCGAGGCGATCACCCGCTCGGCAACGTCGTTCTCGAGCCGTCCGGTGGCGAAATAATCGAGGAAGAAGAGCGGCTCCGCGCCCTGGACGATCAAATCGTTGGCGCACATCGCGACGAGGTCGATTCCGACCCCGTCGTGGCGGTCATGCTCGATTGCAAGCTTCAGCTTGGTGCCGACACCGTCATTGGCGGCAACCAGAAGGGGGTCGCGATAGCCGGCCGCCTTGAGGTCGAAGAAGCCGCCGAACCCGCCCAGCGAGGCGTCCGCGCCCGGCCGGGCCGTGGATTTGGCGAGCGGCGCGATAGCCCTGACCAGCGCATTGCCCGCCGCGATCGAGACGCCGGCGTTGGCGTAGGTATAGGGCTCTTTGTCTTTCACCCGGGGTCCTTCGATACGGGCCTTCGCCAAGCTCAGTCCCTACTCAGGATGAGCGGAATTGCACAACCGCTCATCCTGAGTAGCGGGTGAGCGAAGTCGAACCTGCGTATCGAGGGACGTATCGAAGGACACATCGCGCTTGGATTTCCACGCCCGACTCGCCAAAAGGCGGGCGTGAAGCTTCCAGGCCGTCTGCCCGTCATCGTCGCTCTCGCCTCGCTCGTCATTGGCGGCGCGGTCTGGGCGCAGCTCGAGGGGGCGGACCGCGGCGTTCCCCCGATCGACAGCGCCAGCACGTTCGAGATCACCGGGATCGAGGTCGACGTTGTCGCCGAGACCGGCGACAAGGCCCGCGAGGAGGGATGGCGCGAGGCTCAGCAGAAAGGCTGGAAAGCGCTCTGGGCCAAGACCAACGGGCGCCCCATCGATCAGGCCCCGGGGCTGACCGATTCGGCGCTCAACGGAATGGTCGCGGGAATCGTCGTCGAGCAGGAGCAGGTCGGCCCGAAGCGCTACATCGCCACCCTCGGAGTTCTCTTCGACCGCGCCCGAACCGGGCAATTGCTCGGAGTGAGCGGCTCGGTGCGCCGCTCGGCGCCGATGCTCGTCATTCCGGTGATGCTGACCGGCTCTTCCTTCCAGAGCTTCGAATCGCGCAACGAATGGCAGAAGGCCTGGGCCCGGTTCCGAACCGGCAACAGCCCGGTCGACTATGTCCGGCCGACGGGCTCCGGAATCGACCCGCTCCTCCTCAACGTCGCCCAGAGCGGCCGTCCCGGGCGCGGCTGGTGGCGGATGCTTCTCGACCAATATGGCGCCGCCGACGTCATCGTCCCGGAAGTGCATCTCAAGCGCGCCTTCCCCGGCGGCCCGGCAAGCGCGACGTTCATCGCCCGCCACGGCCCCGACAACCGGGTCATCGGCCAGTTCACCCTCCAGGCCGAGAACAGCGCCGCCATCCCGCGGATGCTCGACGAAGGCGTTCGCGGGCTCGATCTCCTCTACAGCCGGGCGCTCGAGGCCGGTGCCCTTCGGCCCGATCCGACCCTGATCGTGCCCGAGCCGCCGATCGTCGAGGAAACCGCGCAGGAGACGGTGCTGGAGGAAACTCCGACCGCCCCGCTCCCGACCGGCCCGGCGCCGGTGGGCGCGGTCACCACCTTCCGGCTCGAGGTCGACACGCCCGACCAGGCGGCGATCTCCCGCGCCGAGCTGGCGGTGAGCCGGGTCGCCGGAGTGACGTCGGCCTTCACGACGGATCCCAAGGTCGGCGGCACCTCCTCGATGCGGGTCACCTTCATGGGCGACGGCGCGGCGCTTTCCGCGGCGCTTCAGGCGCAGGGCTGGCGGGTGTCCGGCTCGGGCTCCACCCTGCGCCTCTCGCGGGGCGGCGACTGACGTGGCCCAGATCGCGCTGCCGCTCGACTGGCCGGTAGCCGACCGCGATGAGGATTTCCTCATCTCCGAATCCAACCGGGCCGCCTTCGATCACCTCAAGCGCTGGTCGGTCTGGCCGGTCATGGCGACCCTGGTGACCGGCCCGCGCAAGTCGGGCCGAAGCCTTCTCGGCCGGCTGTTCGTCAGGAAGACCGGAGGCCGCCTGTTCGACAATGCCGAGGATCACGACCCGGAAGCGATCTTCCACGCCTGGAACGAGGCCCAGCTGTCGCGCCGGCCGCTGCTCATCGTCGCCGACTCGCCGCCGCCCTTCTGGCACGTCACCCTCGCCGACCTGCGCTCGCGCCTTTCGGCGACGCCGCACGTGGCGATCGGCGATCCGGACGACCGGCTGATCGGCGACCTCATCGTCAAACTGCTCGGCGACCGCGGAATCGCGGTTCCGCCCGAAGTGCCCGCTTATATCGTTCCCCGGATCGAACGTTCCTATATGGCCGTTCAGCAGGTCGTCGCCGCGCTCGACCGGGCGGCGCTGTCGCATCATCGTCGCATGACCGTGGCAATGGCTCGAAGAGCCCTGTCCGAAGGCGGCATGATCAGGAGAGCCAAGAGTCAGAGCTGAATGGAAATTTCCGCCTCATCCTCCGCTCCGGCGCCGGCGGCGCTGGCGCCCCGGGATCGCTATTTCAACCGCGAGCTGAGCTGGCTCGCCTTCAACCGGCGGGTCCTCGACGAAGCCTGCAACCCCGCCCACCCGTTGCTCGAGCGTCTTCGGTTCCTCTCCATCTCCGGCAACAACCTCGACGAATTCTTCATGGTCAGGGTCGCCGGCCTCAAGGCGCACCGAATGCTCGGCGTGGAGGATGCCTCCGCCGACGGACTTACCCCGGGCCAGCAGCTCGAGGCGATCGTCAGCGAGGCGGATCGGCTGACGGAGAGCCAGCAGCAGGTCTGGGCCGAGCTTCGCCGCGCTCTCGCCGACGCGGGCGTGGCGGTGATCGGAAGCGGCGCGCTCGACAACGCATCGGCGGAATGGCTCGAAAAGCACTTCCGGGAGCAGATCTTCCCGGTGCTGACGCCCCAGGCGATCGACCCGGCCCATCCCTTCCCGTTCATCCCCAATCGCGGCTTCTCGCTCATCTTCGATTTGAGGCGCGAGGGCACGGGCGAGCCGATCCGCGAGCTTTTGATGGTTCCGGGGACGCTTCCGCGATTCATCCGCCTGCCGGGGGCGGAGGCGCGCTACATCGCCGTCGAGACCCTCATCCGCCGCAATATCGGAGAGCTCTTCCCGGGCTACGAGCTGGTCGGCGGAGGCGCCTTCCGGATCATCCGCGACAGCGACATCGAGATCGAGGAGGAAGCCGAGGATCTCGTCCGCTACTTCCGAAGCGCGATCAAGCGCCGGCGCCGCGGCCGGGTCGTCCGGCTCAAGCTCGAGACGGGCATGCCGGACGAACTGATGAAGATGGTCCGCGAGGGGGTAGGGGCGGCCGACGCGGTTGTGACCGAATCGACCGGCTTCCTCGGAACCGCCGATCTCGACGCGCTCTACGAGGAGGATCGGCCCGACCTCAAATTCGCCCCCTTCGCGCCGCGCTTCCCGGAGCGCATCCGCGAGCATGGCGGCGACTGCTTCGCCGCCATCCAGAGCAAGGACATCGTCGTCCACCACCCCTATGAGAGCTTCGAGGTGGTCGTCGAATTCCTCAAGCAGGCGGCGGCCGATCCCGACGTGGTGGCGATCAAGCAGACCCTCTATCGCGCCGGCAAGCAGTCGGCGGTCATCCGCGCCCTCATCGACGCCGCCGAGGCGGGAAAGTCGGTCACCGCGGTCGTCGAATTGAAGGCCCGTTTCGACGAGGAGCAGAATTTGCTCTGGGCCTCGGCGCTCGAGCGGGCGGGGGTCCAGGTCGTCTACGGCTTCATCGACTGGAAGACCCACGCCAAGGTCTCGATGGTCGTCCGCCGCGAGGGCGCCGGCTACCGGACCTACTGCCACCTCGGCACCGGCAACTACCACCCGGTCACCGCCCGTTCCTATACCGACCTCAGCTTCTTCACCGCCGATCCGCGGGTCGGCCGCGACGCCGCGCAGCTGTTCAACTACATCACCGGCTATGTCGAGCCGCGCGGGCTCGAGCTGATGCTGATGTCGCCGCACGGCCTTCGCGACGCCCTGCTCGCGCTGATCGAGACCGAGGCGGTCAACGCCCGCGCCGGCCTTCCCGGCGCGATCTGGGCGAAGCTCAATTCGCTCGTCGATCCGATCGTGATCGACAAGCTCTACGAGGCGAGCGAGGCGGGGGTCGAGATCGACCTTGTCGTCCGCGGAATCTGCTGCCTTCGGCCCGGGGTCTCCGGCCTTTCGGAGAATATCCGGGTGAAGTCGATCGTCGGGCGATTCCTCGAGCACAGCCGGATCTGGTGCTTCGGCAACGGCGATTCGCTCCCCAACCGCGAGGCTCGGGTCTACATAAGCTCGGCCGACTGGATGCCGCGCAACTTCGACCGCCGGGTCGAATATGCGCTTCCGATCGAGAACCCCACCGTCCACGCCCAGGTGCTCGACCAGGTCATGGTCGCCAACCTGATCGACAACGAGCAGAGCTGGCGCCTTCATTCCGACGGCCGCTACGAGCGCCTGACTCCGGGCGAGGACCGGCCCTTCAACCTCCACCATTATTTCATGACCAATCCCTCGCTCTCCGGACGCGGAGCGGCGCTGAGGAACAGCGGCACCGTCCCCAAGCTGCGCTTCCACCGCGGCCATTGAGGGACGAGGCCTTTGCCCCAATCCCGCCCCGCCGCGATCATCGACATCGGATCCAATTCGGTCCGGCTGGTCGTCTATGCCGGCCCGCCGCGAATCCCGTCGGTGATCTTCAACGAGAAGGTTCTCGCCGGCCTCGGCCGCGAGCTCGGCGAGACCGGCGCGCTCGGCGAGGAAGCGCAGGCGCGGGCACTGTCGGCGCTTCGCCGCTTCCGCCTTCTCGCCGGGCAGATGGAGGTGCGCGGCCCGCGGGTGCTCGCCACCGCCGCCGTCCGCGACGCGTCGAACGGCGCCACCTTCCTTGCCGAGGTCCGCGCGTTGGGGCTGAGACCGGAGGTGATCTCGGGCGAACGCGAGGGCCAGCTCGCCGGGGAGGGGGTGCTTTCGGGCTTTCCCGGGGCGGACGGCCTGGTCGGCGATCTCGGCGGCGGAAGCCTCGAGCTCGCCGATCTCGTCGAGGGCGAGGTGCGCTCGAGCATCTCGCTGCCCTTCGGGGTGCTTCGGATCGGCGCTCCGGACCAGGCCGATGAAAAAAGATTGCGCCGCGAGCTTCGCGCCGCCCTGGCCGAATCCGGCCTCGCCGGCCGCGGCCGGGGCCGGCCCTTCTACATGGTCGGCGGCTCATGGCGGGCGCTGGCCCGGCTCGACATCATCTCGAGCGACTATCCGCTTCCCATCACCCACCATTACCGGATGCCGCCGGAGCGGCCGGAGCAGCTGAGGAAGCTGATCGCCTCCCTGAAGGAAACGGATCCCAAGAGCCTGCCGATGCTGACCGCCTCGCGCATTCCGACCTTGCCCAACGCGAAGCTGATCCTGTCGGCGCTGGTCGACGAGCTGGAGCCGAGCGAGCTCATCGTCTCGAGCTTCGGGATTCGCGAAGGCCTGCTCTACGACGAGCTTCCCCTGCGCAAGCGCCTCAAGGACCCCTTGATCGAGGCGACTCGGGCCGCCGGGCGCGGCCTCAGCCGGTTCGGCGAGCATGGCGACCTGCTCGACCGCTGGATCGCGCCGATCTTCGACGACGCTCCGGCCGAGGCCCGGCTTCGCCTCGCCGCCTGCCTTCTCGCCGACGTGGCCTGGGCGGCCCATCCCGATTTCCGGGCCGAGCGCGGAGTCGAGATGGCGCTTCACGGCAGCTGGGTGGGCATCGACGTCTGCGGCCGGGTGATGATGGCGCAGGCGCTCTTCTCCAATTTCGGTGGCGGCCGCGACTTTCCAGACCCCAGGGTCGCCGCTTTGTGCGAATCCCGCCAGCTCGAGCGCGCCACCCAATGGGGCCTCGCCATGCGCCTGGGCCAGCGCCTCAGCGGCGGCCTTGCGGAAAGCCTCGAACGAAGCCGGCTGAGCTGCGACGGCGATTCGATCGCGCTGACCCTGCCGAAGGGTGAGGAAGCGCTCTACGGCGAGACGGTGGAGCGACGCTTGAAGAAGCTCGCTTCGGCGCTGGGGTGCAAAGCTGAGATGCGCATCGAATAACCGTCGGAATCACCCGCTCTCGGTCACCGTCATCACCAGCTTTCCCCCGCGGACTCCGAAAGCGAGTCGGCCCTCGACCAGGTCGAGCGCGTCGCGGCCGAACTGCTCGAACCGCCAGCCTTCGAGGATGGCGAGGCCCTGGCGGCGGCCGGCGGCGAGCAGCTCCAGCTCCTCGGTCCGGGCGATCAGCCGCGCCGCGACATTGCTCTCGCGCGAGCGGATCTTGAGGAGGAGCTTGAGGAGATCGGCGACGAGCGCGCCCTCCTTGCCGAGCCCGGGCCCGCGATCCTCGCGCGCCGGAAGCTCCTCGGGCGGCATCGGCTTGGCGGTGGCGAGCGCCGCCATCAGCCGGGCGCCGATCTCGTTCCCGCCCCAGGCGGGCGAGAGGCCCCTGACCCGGGCGAGGGCCTCCTGGCTCGTGGGCGGATGGGCGGCGACGTCGGCGATCGTCTCGTCCTTCATGATCCGGCCACGCGGAAGGTTCTTGCCGCGCGCTTCCTGCTCGCGCCAGGCGGCGAGCGCCTTCAGCCGGCCGAGCACGTCCGCCTTCCGGCTGGAGATCCGGATCCGCTTCCACGACAAAGCCGGGTCGTTTTCGTAATTGGCCGGATCGGCGAGCTTCTCCATCTCCTCGTCGAGCCATTCGCCGCGGCCGGTGCGCCGGAGCCGCTCGAGCATCTTGGGAAAGAGCTGGGCGAGGTGGGTGACGTCGCCGATCGCATAGTCGATCTGGCGCTTGTCGAGCGGACGCCGGCCCCAGTCGGTGAAGCGCGCACCCTTGTCGAGGCTCTTGCCGACCAGGCTCTCGACCAGGTTCGAATAGCCGACCTGCTCGCCCAGCCCGAGCGCCATCGCCGCGATCTGGGTGTCGAACAGGGGGTGGGGGGTCTTGCCGGTGAGGTTGTAGATGATCTCGATGTCCTGGCCGCCGGCGTGGAAGACCTTGAGGACGTCCTCATTGTCGACGAGCAGGTCGAGCAGGGGAGTCATGTCGAGCCCGTCCGCCTTGGGATCGATCGCCGCCGCCTCGTCGACGTCGCCGATCTGGATCAGGCAAAGGTCCGGCCAATAGGTGTTCTCGCGCATGAATTCGGTGTCCACGGCGACGAAGCTCGACCGGCGGAGGCGCTCGCACAGGGATTTCAGCGAATCGGAATCGATGATCAGGGGATGGATATGCATTGCCGCGGTCCATAGCGGCGCCCTCCGCGCTTGACAAAGCAAGGCTGCGTCGCGAAGCGCCCCCATCCTCACAAACTGCGGAAAAAGCCGGAAAGCCGTCCTTATGCACGCCTATCGCACCCATAATTGCGCGGAGCTGCGCGCCTCCCACGTCGGGGAGCGGGTGAAGCTTTCGGGCTGGATCCACAGGAAGCGCGACCATGGCGGAGTCCTGTTCGTCGATCTTCGCGACCATTACGGCCTTACCCAGATCGTCGCCAAGGCGGACAGCGAGCCGCTTCGAATCCTCGAGCATCTGCGCGCCGAGTCGGTGGTGACCGTGACCGGCGAGGTCGTGTCGCGCGGGCCGGAGGCGGCCAACCCGAACCTGCCGACCGGCGAGATCGAGATTTCGGCCGAAGAGGTGATCGTCCAGTCGTCCGCGGACGAGCTTCCGCTCCCGGTCGCCGGCGAGGCGGAATATCCCGAGGATATCCGGCTTCGCTACCGCTTCCTCGATTTGAGGCGCGAGCGTCTCCACGCCAACATCGTCCTTCGCTCCAACGTCATCTCGTCGATCCGCCGGCGGATGGTCGAGGCCGGCTTCACCGAGTTCCAGACCCCGATCCTCACCGCGTCCAGCCCCGAAGGCGCCCGCGACTATCTGGTCCCGAGCCGCGTCCACCCGGGCAAGTTCTACGCGCTCCCGCAGGCGCCGCAGATGTTCAAGCAGCTGATCATGGTCGCCGGCTTCGACCGCTATTTCCAGATCGCGCCCTGCTTCCGCGACGAGGACGCCCGCGCCGACCGAAGCCCGGGCGAATTCTATCAGCTCGATTTCGAGATGAGCTACGTCACCCAGGAGGACGTCTTCCAGGCGATCGAGCCGGTCCTCGCCGGCGTGTTCGAGGAGTTCTCGAACGGGAAGAAGGTCACCCCCGCCGGAAGCTTCCCTCGAATCCCCTACAAGGAAGCGATGCTTCGCTTCGGCTCGGACAAGCCCGACCTCAGGAATCCGATCGAGATCGCCGACGTCTCGGAGCATTTCAAAGGCTCCGGCTTCGGCCTGTTCGCCCGGATCGTCGAGGGCGGCGGGATCGTCCGTGCGATCCCGGCCCCGGGCACGGCGGGCCAGAGCCGCAAATTCTTCGACGACATGAACGACTGGGCGCGCTCGGAAGGGCATGCGGGCCTCGGCTACGTCACCCAGAAAGCCGGCGAGCTCGGCGGCCCGATCGCCAAGAATCACGGCGACGAGGGCATGCGAAAGCTGATCGCCGAGCTCGGCATCGGCCCGGACGACGGGATCTTCTTCGCTGCCGGCAAGGAAGGCCAGGCCGCCAAGCTCGCCGGCGCGGCTCGCACGCGGGTCGCCGAGCAGCTCGGGCTGATCGCCGAGGACGAGTTCCGCTTCTGCTGGATCGTCGATTTCCCGATGTACGAATATGACGAGGAAGCGAAGAAGGTCGACTTTTCGCACAATCCCTTCTCGATGCCGCAGGGCGAATTGGAGGCGCTGGAAAGCAAGGACCCGCTCGATATCCTCGCTTTCCAGTACGACATCGTCTGCAACGGCGTTGAGCTTTCGTCCGGCGCGATCCGGAACCATCGGCCCGACATCATGTACAAGGCGTTCGAGATCGCCGGCTATTCGAAGGAAGACGTCGACTCCAACTTCTCGGGCATGATCAACGCCTTCAAGTACGGCGCCCCGCCCCACGGCGGCTCCGCCCCGGGGATCGACCGCATCGTCATGCTCCTCGCCGGCGAGCCCAATATCCGCGAGGTCGTGCTCTTCCCGATGAACCAGCGCGCCGAGGACCTGATGATGGGCGCGCCCGGCCCGGTCTCGGCGAAGCAGCTGCGCGAGCTCAACATCCGCGTGGTCGAGCCGGCCGGAGCGGAGAAGAAGGACCCGGCGAAGGTCGTGGCGCCGGAATGACGGGAGGGCTAGTGTCGGCCCATGCCCATCAACCTCTCCGACTACGAGTCCGGCGCCCGCTATCGCGGCAATTATTCCGACGATCTCGCCGCGCTCCAGGAACGGCTGTCGCGGGTCCTCGTCAGCCACATCGTCCACAAGCGCCGAAGCCTGATCGTCTGCGAGGGGTGGGACGCGGCCGGGAAGGGCGGAGCGATACAGCGGCTGACCTCCGGCTGGGACCCGCGGGCGTTCAAGGTCTGGCCGACCGCCGCTCCGACCGCGGAGGAGAAAGCCCGCCACTTCCTCTGGCGCTTCTGGCAGCGCCTGCCCGGCGCCGGCGAGGTCGCGATCTTCGACCGCAGCTGGTACGGCCGGGTGCTCGTCGAGCGGGTCGAGGGTTTCGCCGCCGCAGCCCAGTGGCGCCGCGCCTATGACGAGATCAACGAGTTCGAGGCCCAGCAAAGCTATGACGGAACGACGATCGTCAAGCTCTTCTTCCACATCACCCAGGAGACCCAGGACGCCCGGCTGAAGGCGCGGCTCGACCATCCCTGGAAGCGCTGGAAGGTCAGCGCCGAGGATTTCCGCAACCGCGCCCGCCGAGCCGACTATCTCACCGCCGCCGCCGAGATGTTCGAGCGCACCGACACGCGCTGGGCGCCGTGGACCGCGATCGACGGCAACAACAAGAAGGCCGCGCGGATCGCCGCCCTGACGGCGGTCGCCGACGCGCTCGAGGCGGGCTGCCCGAACGAGCCGCCCGAAGCGGACGCCGAGGTCCAGGCGCTCGCCCGGATCGCCTTCGGCGTCAGCGACTCTCCGGATAGCTGATCGCGACGATTTCGAGCTCGCGCTCGCCGGCCGGCAGGGTGACTCGCCGAAGGTCGCCGACCGCGGCGCCGCGGACGGCACGTCCGATCGGCGAGCGCCAGCTGATTCGGCCGTTGGCCGCGTCGGTCTCGTCCTCGCCGACGAGGGTGACGATCCGTCGATTGTCGTCCTCGTCCGCCAGCGTCACGGTCGCTCCGAAGAAGACCTTGTCGCGTTCCGGCTGGACCGACGGGTCGACCACCTTGGCGTCCTTCATCCTTCGCGACAGCCAGCCGAGCCGCCGGTCGATCTCGCGAAGCTTCTTGCGGCCGTAGATGTAGTCGCCGTTCTCCGAACGGTCGCCGTTTCCTGCCGCCCAGGAAATCGTCTCGACCAGCTTCGGCCGTTCGTGGGCGAACAAAGCCTCATATTCCTCGCGAAGCGCTCGATATCCGGCGGGGGTTATATAATTGGGACGATCGCTCATGACCCGCGACGAAGTACCACTTCGTCGCGACCTTTTCAGCCCGGTCCGCTCTTGCCGAGATAGTAGGACAGGCGGTTGGGGCGGCCGCCGCTGCGCTGGGCTCGCATCGCCTCGTAGACGACGGCGTTCTCGAGCACGCGCTGAACGTAGTTGCGGGTCTCGGAATAGGGGATGGCCTCGATCCAGGTGACGATGTCGGTGCCGCCGCGCGGATCGCCATTCTCGCGCACCCAGCGGCGGACGTTGCCCGAGCCGGCATTGTAGCTCGCCACCGCAAGCGCCGCATGCCCGCCCCATTCGTCGAGCAGCCGCGCGAAATAGCTCGAGCCGAGCTCGATATTGTAGGCCGGGTCCGAGGTCAGCCGGCCGAGATCGTAGGGCAGGCCGACCTTGCCGGCGGTCTCGCGCGCCGTCCCCGGCATCAGCTGCATCATCCCGCGGGCGCCCACCGGGCTGACGGCGCCGCGGTCGAACGAGCTTTCCTGGCGGGTGATTCCGTGGGCCAGGGCCCAATGCTGCGAATAGGCGGCGGGCAGGGTGACCTCGGGGAAGCCGGCCGGGTCGTAGAAGCTCTGCCCCTTGTTGCGCGCCTCTCGCGCCACCCAGACTCCGAGATCCTGGCGCCCGATCTGGCGGCCGAACTGGGCTGCGAGGATCCGGTCGCTCACCGTCTCGGCCTGCTCGGCGATGGCGCGGACGAAGAGCGACTGGTCGCTCCACCGGCCCATGTCGCCCAGAGCCTTGGCCGCTTGGACCAGCGGCCGCGCCGCGAAGGCCGAGCGCTCGGCCGACGAGGGCGTGGCGAAGCTGGGGGAGGGGGGAGTCACGGGCCGCCCGAGCCGCTCAAGCGCGAGCTGGCCGTAAAACTGGTCGGGGCTCGCCGCCGCCAGCTCCAGCCACGAATTGGACTGGGCGGTCTGGCCGGCGTTGAACGCCGCCCGGGCGGCCCAGTAGAAGCCCTTCGAGCGGGTCTGCGACGAGCGCGCCGCCCGGCCGTAGCGATCGAACATCCGAGCCGCGTCGGCGAAGCGGCCGAGCTTGTTGGCGGCTGTCCCGGCAAGCCAGGCGAGATTGGTATATTCGTCGCGCTCGCCATAGGGCCGGGCGCTGACGTCGGTTCCGGCCGGATAGGCGTCGTCGAGCTGCGAGGCGATCTGGTAGGCCGTCGACCATTGCGCGTCGTTGGCGGCGCCCCTGGCGAGCGTCGTCATCGTCTCGAACCATTTCTCGGCATTGGCCGGGGGTCGCGCGACGTGATGCGGCTGGGCCATGAGCTGGCGGGCGGCGAGGCTCTGGCCGCTGCTCCTCAGCCAGTTGGCGCGGTCCATCAGCAGGCCGGCGTCCCCATCGACCGGCCCGAGCGCCGCCAGCCGGCTGGCCGCGTCGGGAGCCCGGGTCTGAAGGGCGAGGCGCGTGGAATAGAGTGCAGCCCGCCCCGCCGACGCGAGCGGAAGGGTCCGCGCCGCGCTCTGGCTGTCGCCATTGCCGAGCAGCGCTTCGAGCCTTGCGTCATGGTCGGCGCTGCTCAGCCGGCCGCCGAACTGGCTCAGGATCCGGGCCTCGTCGAGAGGCGGCAGGACCCCGCCGGTCCACGCCTTGCGCGCCGCCTCGAGCGCCTCGTCGCCGCGACCCGACGCGGAGAGGGCGAAGGCGAGCCGGGCATGGCCGGCCGGGGTCAGCGGCGGGAAGGCGCTGAAATAGCCGATCACCTCCATCGCGTTTCCGCCGTCGGCATTCGCCTTCTCGGCCGTCTTGCGCATCGCCGTCTCGCCGGGCCAGCCGCGGTTGCTCATCAGGAAGGAGGCGTAGGAGGAGAAAGGCAGGCTGTCGGTCTGGCGAAGGCTGTTCCACCGCGCGAGCGAGGCGGCCACGGCCGGCGGGACCGGGTTGTAGACCGGTTGGGGCAGGGGCTGGGCCTGGGGAGGAGTCGGGACTGGCAGGGCGATGCTCTGGATCGCAGCCGGAAGGATCTTCACGACATGGATCGGCTTCACGCCCGCCGCCATTGCCGTGACGGACATTCCGTATGCGCCCAACAGGCTCAAGGCGAACGCTTTTTTCTGCATGCTGGACAGAATGCCAACCCCCTCCTTATCAGGCCGTGAACGGCAGCCTTCTTATTGACGGCCTGCAGCCTCACGGGAAGGAGTCTGACGATGTTCCGCGGGTCGATCCCGGCTCTGGTGACGATTTTCCGCGACGAAGCGTTGGAAGAGCGCGCGTTTCTCGATTTCGTCCGCTGGCAGGTGGGCGAGGGGAGCCACGCCCTCGTCCCGTGCGGAACCACCGGCGAATCGGCGACGCTGAGCTCGGCCGAGCATCGCCGGGTGATCGAGCTCGCCATCGAGGGCGCCGCCGGTCGGGTGAAGGTCATCGCCGGCTGCGGCTCCAACGATACCGCGCACGCGATCGCGCTGACCCGCTCCGCTAAGGAAGCCGGCGCCGACGCCGCCCTCCATGTGCCGCCTTATTACAACCGGCCGGGCCAGGAGGGCATCTACGCCCATCTCGCTGCAGTCGCCGAGACGGTCGACATCCCGATCGTCCTCTACAACGTGCCGTCGCGGACGATCACCGACATCTCAGTCGAGACGATGGCCCGGCTCGCCAGGATCGCCAACGTGATCGGCGTCAAGGACGCGACCGGGAACCTCGCCCGCGTCTCCGCCCAGCGCGCGGCGTGCGGAGAGGATTTCGTCCAGCTCTCGGGCAATGACGACATGGCGCTCGGCTTCATGGCGATGGGCGGGGTGGGGTGCGTCTCGGTCACAGCCAACGTCGCGCCCAGGCTCTGCGCCGAGTTCCAAAACGCCTGTCTTTCAGGCAATTGGCAGGACGCCCTGAGACTCCAGGACAAGCTCTACCCGCTCCACGCCGCTCTCTTCACGGACGCTTCGCCGGGGCCGGTCAAATATGCCCTTTCCCGAATCCACGGGGGCTTCTCGCCGGAGCTTCGCCTGCCGATGACTCCGCCGTCCGAGGCGAGCCGCAAGGCGGTCGACGAGGCGCTGAGGCATGCGGGTCTGGTCTGATGGTCCGTCCCCGTCCCGCCACCTTCGACAAGGCCAAGATCGTCGCCGAGAACCGGCGCGCGCGGTTCGATTATGCCGTCGAATCGACCTACGAAGCCGGGATCGCGCTCACCGGCACGGAGGTGAAGTCGCTTCGCTTCGGCGAGGGGTCGATCGCGGAGAGCTATGCCGAGGTCAAGGACGACGAGGCCTGGCTGATCAACGCCAACATCCCCGAGTTCAGCCACGGCAACCGCTTCAACCACGAGCCCAAAAGGCCTCGAAAGCTGCTCCTCCACGAGCGCGAGATCGCCAAGCTGCACGGCGCCGTCGCCCGCCAGGGCATGACTCTCGTCCCGCTCTCCATCTATTTCAACAGCCGCGGCCGGGCCAAGGTCGAGCTGGCGCTGGCGAAGGGCCGAAAGGCGCCCGACAAGCGCGAATATCAGAAGGAGAAGGACTGGAAGCGGGAGCAGGGCCGGCTGCTGCGCGACCGTGGCTGAGCCGAAGATGGGCCTTCTGCGCTGGATCCGCGGCCACGTGCCCCGGCGCGAGACGATCGACAGCTATCGCCTTCTGCGCCCGTTCGCGCGCCAGCTCAGCCAGCCCAACCTCTGGCACCTCAATCACCGCTCCGTGCCGCGCGGGGTCGCTCTCGGCCTCGGCGTGGGAATCGTCATTCCGTTCATGCACATCTTCGTCGCCGCCGTGCTCGCGATTCCAGTGCGGGCGAACGTGGCGCTTGCGGCGGCTTTCACCCTCGTCGTCAACCCGCTGACCATCCCGCCAATGTACTATGCCGCCTACAAGGTGGGCTCGTGGGAGCTCAACCACGATGCGCTCGGCCCGGACCCCGCGGCCGCCCAGCAGGCCTCGAGTGACCTCGCGCGAATGCTGTTCTGGCTTCACCACGCCTCGGGGCCGATCGCGCTCGGAATCGCCACCATGGCCGTCAGCGCCGCGGCGATCGGCTATGTGGCGAGCGCGCTCGGCTGGCATCTTTGGGTGCGTCACAAGTGGCGCCGACGGCACAAGCGGGCAATGTCGGACGTTTGAAAGCCTCGGGCAGCCTGCTATCAGGCGCGCCTTCCCGCCCTTTCGCTCAGGATCGCAACCATGCGTAAACTGCTTCCCCTGCTCGCCGCCTCCACCGCTTTGGCCGCCTGCGCGACCAACGGCCCGTCGACCGCCGAAGTGCGCGAGCAGACCGCCACCGTCGCCACCGCCGCCGAAGGCCCGGTCGCACCGCCGGACGCGGACCGGCCGCAGATCGGCCATTTCGGCTTCGACGAGGCGGGGATGGACCGGAGCGTGATGCCCGGGGACAGCTTCTACCGCTACGCCAACGGAACCTGGGCGAAGGACACGCCGATCCCGGCCGACCGCTCGAACTACGGCATGTTCACCATGCTCGACGATCTCTCCCGCCAGCGTACCCGGGAGATACTCGACGAGGTCAAGGACAATCCCGGAAGCAAGATCGGCGACGCCTATGCCGCCTATCTCGATGAAGCGGCCATCGAGGCGCGCGGCCTGGCGCCGATCGATCCCTGGCTGAACCAGATAAGGGGCCTCAAGTCCAAGACCGGCTATTCCGCCCTCGTCGCCCAGGCCGATCGCTACGGAGTGGGTGGGCCGATCGCCGGATTCGTCGGCCAGGACGACAAGAATCCGGAGAACTACGCCTTCACCATGGTCCAGTCCGGGCTCGGCATGCCCGACCGCGATTATTATCTGAAGGACGATCCCAAGCTCGCCGAGACCCGCGCCGCCTACGTCCAGCACCTGACCAACATGCTGACCCTGGCCGGCGAGGCCGACGCCGCTGCCCGGGCGAAGGCGATCATGGCCTTCGAGACCGAAATCGCCCGCGCCCACTGGACCCGGATCGACAGCCGCGACGCCACCAAGACCTACAACAAGATGACCCTCGCGGCGCTCGCCAAGAGCTCGCCGGGCTTCGACTTCCGCACCTATGCGACCGGAGTCGGCGCCAACGTCAACGATCTCATCGTCGCCCAGCCGAGCGCCCTCAAAGGCATCGCCGCGGTCGTCGCGCGCGCGCCGCTCCAGGTGCTCAAGGACCAGCTGCTGGTCCGCTCGCTCGACAATTATTCGGATTACCTGCCGACTCGCTTCGACAAGGAATCCTTCTCCTTCTACGGAACCGTCCTCTCAGGCACGCCCGAGCAGGAGCCGAGGTGGAAGCGCGGGGTGACCTTCGTCACCAACGCCCTCTCCGACGAGGTCAGCCAGGTCTACGTCAAGCGCTACTTCCCGCCGGAGACCAAGGCGGCCGCCGACCGGCTGGTCCACAACGTCATCGCGGCGATGGACCGGCGGATCGACCAGCTCGACTGGATGGCGCCCGCCACCAAGGCCGCCGCTCACGCCAAGCTCGCCGCCTTCACGCCCAAGATCGGCTATCCGAGCCAGTGGCGCGACTTCTCCGGCCTCGAGATCCGCCGCGACGACCCGCTCGGCAACGCCATGCGCTCGGCGCAATTCGAGCATCAGTACAACGTCACCAAGCTCGGCCGGCCGATCTACCGCTGGGAATGGGGCATGACCCCGATGGAGATCAACGCTTACGCCAATTTCGGGATGGTCGAGATCGTCTTCCCGGCCGCGATCCTGCAGCCGCCCTTCTTCGATCCCAAGGCCGACGACGCGGTCAATTATGGCGGCATCGGCGCCGTCATCGGCCACGAATTGAGCCACCATTTCGACGATCAGGGCGCGAAATATAATCGCGAGGGGCGGCTGGTCGACTGGTGGACCCCGGAGGACGTCAAGAACTTCCAGTCCCGCCTCGATGCGCTCGGCGCCCAGTATGACGCCTATGAGCCGCTTCCGGGCCTCCACGTCCAGGGCAAGCTGACGATGGGCGAGAACGTCGCCGATCTCGCCGGCCTCACCGTCGCCTATGACGCCTGGAAGACCTCTCTGAACGGCGCCCAGCCGCGGGTGATCGACGGCTTCACCGGCGATCAGCGTTTCTATCTCGGCTGGGCCCAGGTCTGGCGGCGCAATTATCGCGAGGCGAACCTTCGCCAGCGCCTGCTCACCGATCCGCACAGCCCGTCCGAGCAGCGCACCGCCGTCGTCCGCAACCTCGATCCGTGGTACTCGGCGTTCGGAGTGCAGCCGGGCCAGGCGCTCTACGTCGCGCCCGCCCAGCGCGTCCGAATCTGGTAGGGATGGCGAGCGCGGCCCAAGCGCCCGCGCGGCGGCCGCGCCTCGGCCTCGCGCTGCTCGCCGTGGTGGCGGCGGCGGCGGTCTCGGCGGCGCTTCTGCTCTGGGTGCTGGCCGACCCGGTCTTCGCGGCCGCTTTCTTCGCCGGTGCGCTCGCCGTCGGCCTCCCGCTCCTGTTCGTCGGGCGGGGCGGCGAGGCGCCGCAGGCGGCGGTTGAGGAGCGCGCTGACCTCTCGCTGCTTCGCGCGGCGCTTGAACAGTCTTCCGACGCCCTGGCGCTCACCGACCGGGACGGGGTCCTGCTCGGCGCCAACGCCCGCTATGAGAGCGAGTTCGGAATCCGCTCGCCGCTCGACCTGCCGTCCGCGGAAGCCGTCGGGGACGCCCTTGCCGCGGCCTTGCGCGACGGCCGCAGCCAGCTGGCGTCGGACGGGCTCGAGATCGAGATTTCCAGCGCCGGCCATGGCGAATCCTATCTCCTCTGGCGCCTCGCTCGCGGCGGAGTCGAGGATCCCGCCGGAGAGGCGCGGAAGCTCCTCGTCGGGGACTTCGGGCGCAGGCTGGCGCAAAGCGGGGTGATGGCGGTCCTCACCGCCGCCGACGGCCGGATCCTCGAGGCCAATTCCGCCTTCCAGGCCCGGGCCGGCGGTGAGGCCGAGGTCGTCCCCGGAACGCCGCTCGTCGATCTCCTTTCGATGAGCGAGCAGCACCAATTCCACTTCGCCCGGGAAGGCAAAGGCGGCGCGCCGCTGCGGATCCTCCAGGTTCCGCTCGCCGAGCAGGACGGCGGGCCGAGCCTGTTCATCCTGCTCGACGATTTCGGCGGCGGCGGCGGCGATGCCGCGCACAACATCAACGCCCTGCTCGAAATGCTCCCGCTCGGCCTCGCCCTCGCCGACCGGGACGGTCGCTTCGTCTATCTCAACAACGCTTTCCGACGTGCCGCGGGGGTCGGACGAACCGCTCTGCCGACCTGGCCGAGCGATCTCGTCGTCGACGAGGACAAGGCGGCGGTGGCCGATTCGGTCCGCCGCTTCGCGCGCGGCGCCGCCCATAGCGGCGACGTCGCGGTGCGCCTAAAGGCCAAGGCCGAAGAGCCGGTCGCGCTCACCGTCGCCGGCGCCCGAGGCCTCGGCGAGGCCGCCGTGCTTCTCTCGCTCAAGGACAATAGCGAGGAGGACCGGCTGAAGCGGCAGGTCGCCCAGGCGACCAAGATGCAGGCGGTCGGCCAGCTCGCCGGCGGCGTGGCGCACGATTTCAACAACATCCTCACCGCCATCATCGGCCATTGCGATCTCATGCTGATGCGCCACACGCCCGGCGACAGCGACTATGACGACATCCAGCAGATCCGCTCCAACTCGAACCGCGCCGCCAGCCTCACCCGCCAGCTGCTCGCTTTCTCCCGCCAGCAGACGCTCCGTCCCCAGGTCCTCCAGCTCCCCGACGTGATCGCCGAGGTGTCGACGCTTCTGAAGCGCCTGCTCGGCGAGACGGTGAAGCTCCAGGTCAAGCACGGCCGCGGTCTCGGCGCGGTGCGCGCCGATCCGGGGCAATTGGAGCAGGTGATCGTCAACCTCGCCGTCAACGCGCGCGACGCCATGCTCGCTAAGGACGAGAAGAGCCCGGGCACGCTCACCCTCCACACCTATGCCGTCTCGGCCGACGACGTGCGGCGGATGGGAAGCGAGATCCTGCCGATCGCCGATTATACGGCGCTGAGGGTCACCGACACCGGAACCGGCATTCCGCCCCATCTCCTCCCCAAGATCTTCGAGCCTTTCTTCACCACCAAGGAGGTGGGCAAGGGGACCGGGCTCGGCCTTTCTACCGTCTACGGGATCGTCAAGCAGTCGGGCGGCTTCATCTTCGCCGAGTCCGAGCCCGGCAAGGGCACCAGCTTCGTCCTCTATTTCCCGGTCCACCGCGCCGAGACGGCCAAGCCCGCCCGCAAGGCGCGCGAGCCGGCCGGCGAGCTTTGGGGCACCGGAACCATCCTCCTCGTCGAGGACGAGGCCACCGTCCGGGCCGTCGCCGAACGCGCCTTGACCCGCCACGGCTACACCGTCCTGCTCGCCGAGAATGGCGAGGCTGCGATCGAGATATTGGAGCGGGAGAAGAGGGTCGACCTGATGGTCTCCGACGTGGTCATGCCGACAATGGACGGCCCCACGACGGCGCGCGAGGCGAGGCGCCTCCAGCCCGACCTGCCGATCCTGTTCATCTCGGGCTATGCCGAAGAGCAGCTCCGCCAGTCGATCGACCTCGAGCGGGTCGCCTTCCTCGCCAAGCCCTTCTCGGTCCAGAAGCTCGCCGAAGCGGCAAGGGATGCACTGGTGATGAAGTGACGGCAGGACGCGCGGCCCCGCGCCCCTGCCGTCATCCCGGCGAAGGCCGGGATCCCGGCGGGTGAAAGCCGCCGCGCCCGTTCTCGCTGGGACCCCAGCCTCCGCTGGGGTGACGCCTCGCGTCAAAATAACTGTTTCGCAAAGGCTTGGAAGGCCTTAAGTCCACCTCCGTGCCGGGGCGAAGCATCCTTATCGTCGAAGACGAGCCGCTGATCGCGATGATGCTCGAGGACTTCCTCGATTCGCTCGGCCATCGCGTCGCCGGAATCTGCGAGACCGTCTCGGACGCGCTCGGGCGGGTCGGCGAGGGCGGCTTCGACATCGCCATCATCGACGTCAATTTGAACGGCGAGCGGGTCTGGCCGGTCGCCGATCGCCTCGCAGAGCAGGGCGTCCCCTACATCCTCGCCACCGGCGGCCATATCGATCCGCCCCCCGCCGAGCATGCCGGCGCCCCGGTCCTCTCCAAGCCCTTCACCCTCGACGCGATCGAGCCTGCCCTGAGCGAGGCTTGCGGGGGGTAGGAAGCGGGATGTGGAAGCTCCTCCTCGTCCCGATCTTCCTCTACCTCGCCCTGCTCGTCGCCATCTACGCCTTCCAGGGCCGCCTTCTCTTTCCGGCGGGCTCGGTCGGCGGGGCCGGACCGCTCCCGCCCCGCGCCGAACGCCTCATGCTCGACACGCCCGACGGCTACCGGCTTCAGGGCGTCCACATCGGTCCCGCGGCCAAGCCCTCCGGCACCCTGATCCTCGGCTTCGGCGGCAATGGCTGGAACGCCGAGAGCGCCGCATCCTATCTGCACGACCTCTTCCCCGAGGCCGACATCCTTGCCTTCCACTATCGCGGCTATCCGCCTTCGACGGGAACACCGGGCGCGAAGGCCCTGATCGACGATGCGCCGCTCGTCTACGATCTCGCCGAGGCGCGCCTCCATCCGGCGCGGACGATCGCGGTGGGCTTCAGCATCGGCAGCGGAGTCGCCGCCAGCCTGGCGCCGCGCCGGCCGATCGACGGCCTCATCCTCGTCACGCCCTTCGATTCGCTCGCTTCGGTCGCCGCCGATCATTATCCCTGGCTTCCGGTCCGCTGGCTGTTCCGCCACGAGATGAAGCCGGCCGAATGGCTGCGCGGCTCGAAGATCCCGACCGCGATCATCGCCGGCGGCCGGGACAGCCTGATACTGTCTCCACGCACCGAAGGCCTGCGCCGGGCTACGGGCCATCTCGTCTATGACAGGACCATCGCCGGCGCGGGCCACAACGACATTTACGACCGTCCCGAATTCCGAGCCGCCCTGCGCGAGGCGTTCGTTCGCGTCTCGGGCTAGCCCATGGTCAAAGCGTCGATCGCGCCCTGGAGGATATAGGCGGCGGCCATCTTGTCGACCAGCTCGGCTCGGCGGGCGCGGCTGGCGTCAGCGTCGAGCAGGGTACGGGTCACCGCCTGCGTCGACCAGCGCTCGTCCCAGAGCAGGATCGGAAAGCCCAGCGGCTCGAGGTTGCGGGCGAAGGCGCGGACCGACTGGGTTCTCGGCGAATCGCTTCCGTCGAGGTTGAGCGGAAGCCCGACGACCAGCCCGGTGACTCGCTGGGCCTCCGCAAGCGCGCGCAGCCGCTCCAGATCCTTCGCGAACTTGCCGCGGTGGAGCAGCTCGGCCGGAGTGGCGATCGTCCAGTCCGCGTCGCACAGCGCCAGCCCAATCGTCTTCGTCCCGACGTCGAGGCCGAGAAGTCGGCCGCCCGCCGGCAAGGCATCGCGGAAATCGGAGGCCTTCGTGCCGATCATCGCCGTCCGAACGCCGCCACCCGAGCCGCCGCGTCGGCGCGCAGATTGGCCCAGAACAGGGCGTAATCGTAGACGTGGTAGTTGTTGCCCGGAAGCACATAGGGCCCAAGGCCGGGCGCCTCCCCGCCGATGAGCAGGAAGCCGCGAACGTCGCAGCGCGCCGGCACGCCGGGCGCCTTGAGGCTACCCTCGGTCAGCTCGGCATTGGGGATGAGCGTTCCCAGATTGGCGCTCGCCGGCGCCTCGCCGCCGCGGCCGCCGGTCAGCGGATTGGTGCACAGCATCGGCGAGCCGGCGCGCGGCACGCCGGTCCGGCCGGAGGAATTGTCGTAGACGTCGGTGATCATCTTCGGGTCGGCCGGCTCGGCGAAGCTCTGCCAGCTGACCAGGCAGCCCGCCTGATCGCGCCGATCGCAGGCTGGAAGGCCGAGCCCCGGAAGATCCGCGGTCACCGACACCGGCCAGCCGATCGCATAGGCGGCGACGATCCTCTTCGCCTCCGGCCGGCCGGCGATCCGCTCGGCGAGAAGGCGGAGCAGATGGAGGCTGCCCTGGCTGTGCCCGGCGAGTATGATCGGCCGGTCGCCCGGCGCCTCGCGAAGGAACTCCTCGAACGCGGCGGCGACGTCGCGATAGGCGAAATCGAGCGCCTTCCCGGCCTCGGCCTTGGTGGTGAGGAAGGCGCCGAACGTCGCCTGGCGATATTTGGGCGCCCAGACCTCGCCGACGCCGTTGAACACGCTCGCCTGGCTTCGAACGAACAGGCGCGCCCGGCGCTGCGATTCCTCGTCGTCGAGAGGTGCGTTCCAGTTCGACTTCTCGAGGAAAGACGTCGGATGGATGTAGAAGACCGACACGCTCGGCGGCGCGGCTTCCCGCTTGAATCCCGTCGGCAGCCAGGAGGCAGGATTTTGGCGGAGATCCGGCCGGGCGATCCACATTTTCGCGTCGGCATAAGCGTTGGCCCGCGGCGGCGGTCCGCCCTCGAACGCGGCGGTCGGGACCATCGTCAGCCGGATCAGCTCGGTTCCGAACAGTCGATAGGCGAGCGCCGCCGCGACGACGAGGACGGTCAGCCCGGCCACCACCCAAAGGAACCGCCGCGCCAGCATCAAATCCTCGAAACGTCCATCGCCGCTGCACAAGCTTATGGCACTGGCGATTGCAAGCGTTACAAGGCGGGCGGGGAAGGGGACGAGCATGGACGAATCGGACCGGCTGGATCACCGCCCCTGGCCGCTGAGGGCCCTTCTCCTGCTGCTTGTAGGCGCTCTGCTCGGCCTCGCCATCCACTTCCTCACCCGCGGCCCCGAAATCTGGAAATGGACCGAGAATCCGGTCCGCCTCGGCGCTGCCGCGGCTCTGGCCGCCGGCGGAATCGTCTTCGCTTTTTCGCTCGAGCGGCTTCGGCCATTCTGGTCGCTCGCCTTCGCCGTGGCGGCCGGCGCGGTCATCGGCTTCGTCACCTACTGGAACGGCCAGCCCGACGGCTGGGGCGCCGGCGAGGGCTGGCAGCTCGTCTCGGGCCTGCTCGCCGTCGCCATCGCCGTTCCGCTCTTCCAGGCCGTCCGCGACGCCGGTGAGCGGAAACTCGATTATCCCGCCGTCTACGCCCATGCCTGGACGAACGTCGTCCTGTGGCTCGCAGCCTGGGCTTTCGTCCTGCTCTCCTTCCTGCTTCTCAACCTGCTCGCCGAGCTCTTCCAGCTGATCGGAATCGATCTGCTTCGAAAGCTGATCGACAAGGATTGGGCCGACTGGATGTTCTTTGGCGGAGCGCTCGGTGGAGCCGTCGGCCTGCTTCGCGACCGAGACCGGATACTCGGCCTTCTCCAGAAGGTCGCCACGGCCGTCCTCGCCGTCCTCGCGCCGATCCTCGCCGTCGGCCTCATCCTGTTCGTCCTCGCTCTGCCGTTCACCGGCCTCGAGCCCTTATGGGAGCAGACCAAGGCGACGACTCCGATCATTCTCTCCTGCGTCATCGGCGCGCTTGTTCTCGTCAACGCGGCGATCGGCAGCGGGGGAGAGGAGGAGGCGCGCTCGCCGATCGTCCGCTGGGCGGCGATGGCGCTGGCCGTGATCGTGCTTCCGCTGGCGATCGTCGCCGCCGTCTCGACCGGCAAGCGAATCGCCCAGCACGGTCTGACCCCCGACCGGCTGTGGGCGGCGGTGTTCGTCGCCATCACCGTCGCCGCCGCCGCCGCCTATCTCTACGCAATTATTCGCGGCCGCGCCGCCTGGGCGCCCCGGCTTCGAAGCCTCAACCTTCGCCTCGCGATCGGAATCTGCCTTGTCGCCTTGTTGCTGGCGCTTCCGATCGTCAGCTTCGGCGCCATCTCGACCCGAAGCCAGCTCGCCCGGCTCGAATCCGGCCGGATCGCGCCCGACAAGTTCGACTGGGCGGCCCTGCGCTTCGACTTCGGCCCGTCCGGGCGGCGCGCCGTCGAGCGGCTGGCGCGCTCGTCCAACCCGGTCATACGCGACAATGCGAAAGCCGCGCTCGCCGCCGAGAGCCGCTGGGCGGCGCGGAACGAGATCGAGCAATATGCCGAGGCGCCGCGCGGGATGCGCGTCTTCCCGGCCGAAGTCCCGGTCCCCGCGGGCCTGAGGGACGCCGTGCTCGGCCAGCCCGGCCGCCCGGGAGCCTGCACCGGCAAGGGCGATTGCTTCCTGTTCTGGAAGCCGGGAGACACGATCGCCTTCGCGATCATGGACCCCTGCCCCGTCGAACCCAAGCCGGAGGCGGCGCCTCCCCTGGGATGCGGCATCCGGCGCGAGGTGATCGAGCTCAAGGACGGTCGCTGGCCCAAGCCGGACGAGGAGGTGACCGCCACCACTGCCGATCCCGACCGTGCGGCCGCCGAACGCCGCCGCCAGCGCGAGGGGCTCCGGCGCGGGGAGATTGAGGTCCGAGAGATCACACGGCACCAGCTCTTCATCGGAGGCGAACCGGTCGGCACCGAGTATTAGCCCCCGCCTTGCCGCACCGCAGCAGCGATGCTAGCGGCCCCTCATGTCCGTCGACGCCGCCACCGTTCGCCACATCGCCAAGCTCGCCCGGATCGCCGTCTCCGACGCCGAGGTGGCGGCGCTGGCGCCCGAGCTGAACAACATCCTCGGCTGGGTCGAGCAGCTTCAGGAGGTGGACGTCGAAGGCGTCGAGCCGATGACCGCCGTCATCCCCAACAAGCTTCGCCTTCGCGAGGACATCGTCACCGATGGCGGCAAGCGCGACGACATCCTCGCCAACGCCCCCGCCGCCGAGCACGGCTTCTTCGCGGTGCCCAAGGTGATCGAGTGACCGACCTTACCGACCTCGGAATCGCCGCGATCCGCGACGGGGTGCGCGACGGCGCCTTCTCCGCGCGCGAGGTCGCCGAGGCCTATAATGCGGCGGTCGAGAAGGGCAGGGCGCTCAACGCCTTCACCGTCGAGACGCCCGACAAGGCGCTCGCCGCCGCCGAGGCCGCCGACGCGGCGCGCGCGTCCGGCGACCTGAAGCCGCTCTCGGGCGTCCCGCTCGGGATCAAGGACCTGTTCGCCACCTTCGACGTGCCGACCACTGCCGGAAGCCGGATCCTCGAAGGCTTCAGGCCGCGCTACGAGTCCACGGTCAGCGCCAACCTCTTCGCCGCCGGCGCGGGGATGCTCGGCAAGCTCAACATGGACGAGTTCGCGATGGGCTCGTCCAACGAGACCAGCGCCTGGGGCCCAGTCCTCTCGCCCTGGCGGCGGAGCGACGGCGGCAATGCCGCATTGACTCCAGGCGGAAGCTCGGGCGGCTCGGCCGCCGCGGTCGCGGCCCGGATGGCTCCCGGGGTCACCGGCACCGACACCGGCGGCTCGATCCGCCAGCCCGCCGCCTTCGTCGGCATCACCGGGGTCAAGCCGACTTACGGCCGCTGCTCGCGCTGGGGAATCGTCGCCTTCGCCTCCAGCCTCGACCAGGCCGGCCCGATGGCCCGCGACGTCCGCGACTGCGCGATCCTCCTGGAAGCCATGGCCGGCTTCGACCCGAAGGATTCGACCTCGCTCGATCTGCCGGTGCCCGCCTGGGAGGCGAGCCTGTCGGCCGACGTCCGGGGCAAAAAGATTGGAATCCCCAAGGAATACCGGATCGAGGGCGTGTCGCCCGAGATCGACCGGGTCTGGCAGCGCGGGATCGAGCTGATGCGCGACGCCGGCGCCGAGATCGTCGAGGTCTCGCTGCCCCACACCAAATACGCGCTTCCGACCTATTACATCATCGCCCCGGCCGAAGCCTCGTCCAACCTCGCCCGCTACGACGGAGTGCGCTACGGCCGCCGCGCTCTGCCCGAGAACGGCAACCTCACCGACATGTACGAGGCGACCCGCTCGGAGGGCTTCGGCGCGGAGGTGAAGCGCCGGATCATGATCGGCACCTACGTCCTCTCGGCCGGCTTCTACGACGCCTATTTCAACCGCGCCCAGAAGGTGAGGGCGCTGATCGCCCGCGACTTCGAGCGGGTGTGGGCCGAGTGCGACCTCATCCTCACCCCGACCGCGCCGTCGGCCGCCTTCGCCATCGGCGAGAAGAGCGCCGATCCGATCGCCATGTATCTGAACGACGTCTTCGCCGTCCCCGCCAGCCTCGCCGGCCTCCCGGCGATCAGCGTCCCCGCCGGCCTCGACGATCAGGGCCTCCCGCTTGGCCTCCAGCTCGTCGGCAAGGCGCTCGACGAGCAGGGCGTCCTCAACGCAGCCCTGGCGCTGGAAGAGCGGGCAGGCTTCACCGCAAGACCGGAGGCGTGGTGGTGAGTTCGTCCTCCCTGTTTGCGCGCAGAGACGCAGAGACGCAGAGGGGCCGTGCGATTCTCGCGCGCAGCGCGCATTCGATCAGGGTCGACGGAAGGAAGCTGCGCTTCGATAGGGGCGTCGGCCTCTCTGCGTCTCTGCGTCTCTGCGCGAGCCCTCTCTTCCTTTTTGGACATGCCAATGTCTGATTATCGAATCCACGGCGCAACCGGCGAATGGGAGGTGGTGATCGGGCTGGAGGTCCACGCCCAGGTGACCTCGAACGCCAAGCTTTTCTCCGGCGCCTCGACCGAGTTCGGCGGCGAGCCCAACAGCCAGGTCAGCCTGGTCGACGCGGCCATGCCCGGAATGCTGCCTGTTCCCAACGCCGAATGCCTCAGGCAGGCGGTGCGCACCGGCATGGCGCTGGAAGCTCAGATCAACCCCTGGTCGCGCTTCGACCGCAAGAACTATTTCTACGCCGATCTTCCGCAGGGCTATCAGATCAGCCAGCTCTATCACCCGATCGTCGGCGAGGGCGAGATCGAGATCCTCCTCGACGACAAGGACGAGGGTTCGGCCAAGCGCATCGGCATTGAGCGGATCCATCTCGAGCAGGACGCCGGCAAGCTGATGCACGACCAGCATCCGAGCATGTCCTATGTCGATCTCAACCGCTCGGGCGTCGCGCTGATGGAGATCGTCTCCAAGCCTGACATGAGAAGCCCTGAGGAAGCAGGCGCTTACATCCGCAAGCTGAGATCGATCCTGCGCTACGTCGGAAGCTGCGACGGCAATATGGAGCAGGGCTCGATGCGCGCCGACGTCAATGTCAGCGTCCGCCGCCCGGGCGGAGAGCTCGGCACTCGAACCGAGACCAAGAACGTCAATTCGGTCCGCTTCATCATGGCCGCGATCGAGCATGAGGCGAGCCGCCAGGTCGACGTGCTCGAAGGCGGCGGCGCCATCGTCCAGGAAACCCGCCTCTGGGACCCGGACAAGGCGGAAACGCGCAGCCTCCGCTCCAAGGAGGAAGCGCACGACTACCGCTATTTCCCCGATCCTGACCTTCTGCCCGTCGAGCTTTCGGACGATTTCCTCGCCGAAGCCCGGGCCAGCCTCCCCGAGCTCCCCGACGCCAAGCGCCGCCGCTACGAGGGCGCGCTCGGCCTCAGCGCCTACAATGCCGCCGTGCTGGCCGCCGACGTCACGACGGCGCGCTGGTTCGAGGCGCTGCTGGAGAAGCTCGGCGACGAGCATGCCCAGCGCGCCGGCAACTGGGTCACCTCCGACCTGTTCGGAGCGCTCAACCGTCTCGGCAAGGGCATCGAGGAAAGCCCCGTCACCGCCGGCCAGGCCGCCGAGCTCCTCCGCCTCACGGCCGACGGCACCCTCTCGGGCACGCTCGCCAAGCAGGTGTTCGAGATCATGCTCGAGACCGGCGAGGACTCCGGCGCCATCGTCGAGGCGCGAGGCCTCAGGCAGACCAGCGACACCGGCGCGATCGAGAAGATCATCGCCGAGGTCCTCGCCGCCAACCAGGACAAGGTCGCCGAATATCGCTCCGGCAAGGACAAGCTGTTCGGCTTCTTCGTCGGCCAGACGATGAAGGCGATGGCCGGCAAGGCCAATCCGCAGGTGGTCAACGAGCTTCTGAGGAAGGCGCTGGGCTAAGATCTGGCCGCTGCGTTCCCCGCCTTCAGCTTGCGGTCGATCCGCTCTTTCCGATCGCCACGCCCATCACGAAAAAGAAGGCGCTGCCAAGCCATTGCAGCACACGTTCGAACCATTCGCGGTCGGCCTCGATCGAGCCGAGGATCATCACGAGGCAGATTGCGCAAAACAGCAGAAGCGAGAAAACCACGGCGGCGCCTTGGGTCTTGTCGTCCGTTCCATAACGAATGATGCCGAGGTTGATCCTGAGTACGCGGCGATCCGCGGAGGTCGCCGTATAATCCCGCGAGCGCGAAGCTTTGCGTCGTGAAAGGGGTGGACCCCGGGTCGCGGCTTTGCGCACCGGCATCAGAATGTGATACCATCTAAAATGGATGTCCACAATGGAGTATGGCCATTGACCGAAATGGAGAGGCGGTACATTCTGCTTGAGCTGGAGCATCGCTGACGTGGGTCTCGAGAAACCTACCATTTTGGACTCTGCCGATGCGTTGCATCGGATGCAGGAGGACATCGGGAAAATCGCTCAGGCGCTGGTGGCTGCCAGCTCGGCCGAGGCGCGGTTGCCCGCCGGCAAGCCTGCCGGGAAGCTGGATGCCTCGACGATTCGTTCCATCATCCGGGCGCGGAGGATTCGCGACAGAATATTCCGGGGTGAGATGTTCTCGGACCCGGCCTGGGACATGTTGCTCGATCTAATGGCGGCAAGGCTGGACGGTCAGCGCGTAGCCGTTTCGAGCCTGTGCATCGCGGCGGCCGTCCCCCCCACCACTGCTCTGCGTTGGATAAAAACCCTCTGTGATCAGGGGATTTTCGTTCGCCGGACCGACCCGGAAGATTCGCGGCGTGTCTATATCGAACTCGCCGACGAGACGGCGAAGCAGATGGAAACCTTTTTCGACATCATCCGCGAAATCGGCATGACCCCTATTTAGGCCTCGCTGAACGTCGTCGCGAAAGCGCTTCGAAGTGCGTTTTTCTGTACCTTCCCCATCGCGTTGCGCGGCAGGGCGTCGCCGAGGAAGACCCGCTTCGGCCGCTTGAATGTCGCCAGTGACTCGGCGAGGGCCGCCTTTACTGTCGACTCGTCAACGGTCGCGCTCGGCTTCGCGATCACAACCGCCACCACCCCTTCGCCGAAATCCGGATGCGGAACGCCGATCACCGCGCATTCCGCGACGCCGGGGAGCGCCTCGATCGCCGCCTCCACCTCGGCGGGATAGACGTTGAGGCCGCCGGTGATGATGAGGTCCTTGTCGCGGCCGACGATGCGGACGTAGCCCTCGTCGTCGATCAGGCCCATGTCGCCGGAGATGAAGAAGCCGTCGTCGCGGAAGGCCTCCGCACTCTTGTCGGGCATCCGCCAATAGCCCTTGCAGACGTTCGGCCCGCGAATCTCGATGATCCCGACCTCGCCCTGGGGAATCTCGGCCCCGGTCGCGGCGTCGGCGATTCGGATCTCGACGCCCGGCAGCGGCGGCCCCACCGTCCCCGCGACGCGCGGCCCGTCATAGGGGTTGGACGTGTTCATGTTGGTCTCGGTCATTCCGTAGCGCTCGAGAATAAGGTGTCCGGTACGCGCTTCGAACTCACGATGGGTCTCGGCCGAGAGCGGCGCCGAACCGGAGACGAACAGCCGCATGTGCGCGACGAGGTCTCGGGTGAGATCCGGCCGCGAGAGCAGGCGCGTGTAGAAGGTCGGCACCCCCATCATCGCGGTCGCCGCGGGCAGCAGCCGGATGATCTCGTCGAGGTCGAAGGCGGGGAGGAACAGCATCGATCCGCCCGCCAGCAAAGTGACGTTGGTGGCGACGAACAGCCCATGGGTGTGGAAGATGGGGAGGGCGTGGAGAAGCCGGTCCGCCGCCGTGAAGCGCCACGCCTCGCGCAAGCTCTCTGCGTTGGAGGCGAGGTTGCCGTGGGTCAGAATGGCCCCCTTGGAGCGGCCGGTGGTGCCGGAAGTGTAGAGGATGGCGGCGAGATCGTCCGGTTCGCGCGGCACGTCTTCGAAGTCGCCCTCCAAAGCATCCCCGGCCAGTGCGTCGAGCGTCACGGTCCGCCGTGCCCCAGCGTTCCGCGCCGGATCGCCGACGAACAGGGTGGGCTCCGAATCCTCAAGGAAGTAGCGCACCTCGCCTGGCGTGTAGGCCGGGTTGAGCGGCAGGTGGACGGCGCCGGCGCGGAGCGTGGCGAGGTAGAGGAGGAGGCCGTCGACGCTCTTCTCCGCCTGCACCGCCACCCGGTCGCCGGGCCGGACTCCGAGCCGGACCAGCCGCTCCGCCAGCCGTCCGGTGCGGACGTCGACTTCCGCATAGCCGAGCTCGCTTCCGTCCGGCCCGATCAGGAAGGCCGCGTCCGGTTCGGCGGGAAAGCGGGCGCGGAACAGGCCGTAGAGGTTCATTGCCGGGCGACGCGCGCCTGCCAGAGGACGAGGAGCGGCACGACCCCGAGCTCCATGGCCAGCCCGAAGAGATGGCCGGGGCCCGGATGCCCAACCGAGATCAGCGAGTGGAGCCGCCCCAGGCCGCCGACGAAGACGAGGAAGGCGAGCAGCCGGAACCGCGCCGTCTTGTCCTCGATCCCTGGGATGCAGGTCGCGAAAGCCAGCCCGATCCCGAACAGCAGGCCCGAAAGGTAGCGGAAATGGCTGTCGAGGTCGGCGGGAGCGTCTCCCGCCATCCCGTGGAGGAATTGCGGCCCGTGCATCATTCCGGCGGCTCCGGCCGCGAGCGGGACGACGCAGCCCAGCGCCACGACCAGCTGGAGCAGGCGCTTCTCCCAGGTCAAACGTTGAACCGGAACAGCATGATGTCGCCGTCCTGGACGACGTACTCCTTGCCCTCGGAGCGCATCTTGCCCGCTTCCTTGGCCCCCGCCTCGCCGCCGAACTTCACGAAATCCTCATAGGCGATCGTCTCGGCGCGGATGAAGCCGCGCTCGAAATCAGTGTGGATCACGCCCGCCGCCTGCGGCGCCTTCGCGCCTTTCTCGACCGTCCAGGCGCGCGATTCCTTGGGGCCGGCGGTGAAGAAGGTGATGAGGTGGAGGAGGTCGTAGCCGGCTCGGATCACCCGGGCGAGGCCGGTCTCCTCGAGGCCGAGGTCCTTTAGGAATTCCGGCCGGTCGGCGGGGTCCATCGTCGCGATCTCCGCCTCGATCGCCGCCGAGATGACGACCGCTCCGGCGCCTTCAGCCGCAGCTTTCTCGAACACGCGCCCGCTGTGGGCATTGCCGCCCGCCGCGTCGCCCTCGTCGACGTTGCAGACGTAGAGGACCGGCTTGGCGGTGAGCAGCTGGGCGCGATCGAGCGCCAGCTTCTCCTCGGCGTCCTTGGGCCGGGTGAGCCGCGCCGGCTTGCTCTCGCGCAGAAGCTCGAGCGCCTGGCCGAGCACCGAGGCCTGGATCTTCGCTTCCTTGTCGCCCTGCTGCGCCTTCTTGACGAGGTTCGGGACCCTTTTCTCGAGGCTGTCGAGATCGGCGAGCATCAGCTCGGTCTCGACCGTCTCCGCATCCGCCACCGGATCGACCCGGCCCTCGACATGGGTGACGTCGCCGCCCTCGAAGCATCTCAGCACATGGACGATGGCGTCGACCTCGCGGATGTTGCCGAGGAACTGGTTGCCGAGCCCTTCGCCCTTCGAAGCGCCGCGCACCAGGCCGGCAATGTCGACGAACTCGAGCTGGGTCTCGATCTCCTGCGCCGACTTGGCGATGCGCGCGATCTCGTCGAGCCGCGGATCGGGTACCGCGACGCGCCCGACATTGGGCTCGATCGTGCAGAACGGATAGTTCGCCGCCTGCGCCGCCGCCGTCTCGGTCAGGGCATTGAACAAAGTGGACTTGCCGACATTGGGCAGCCCGACGATCCCGCAACGAAAACCCATGATATCCTCGAAGAAGGCCAGCCCTCGTCATTGCGAGCGTGAGCGAAGCAATCCAGCGGGGCCTATGGATTGCTTCGCTCACGCTCGCAATGATGGAAGCGTAGGTCAGCGTTCCGGCGTTCGGATTTCGTGCGGCCTGAGCAGCAACAGCGCGGCCAAGCCCGCCACCAGCGCCGCTCCGGCCGCCGCGAAGCATGCCGTGGCGAACGAGGCGGCGAGCCCGTCGCCCCGTGCCGCCAGCACCCAGCCGAGCAAAGCGGTGGCGATCAGCCCGCCGGTCCGCGCCATCGCGCTGTTGAAGCCGTTGGCGGTTCCGACATGGTCGGAGTCGACCGAGGCCATCACCGCCGTCGTCAGCGGCGCCACCGCGCCCGCCATTCCGACCGCGATCAGCAGCATGGCGGGCAGCACCCCCGTCCAGTAGGACGCGTCGGTGCCGATCCGGGCGGCGAGCGCGAAGCCTCCGGCGACGATCAGCGGCCCCGCCGTCAGCGGCAGGCGCGGGCCGGTCTTCACCGCGACCGCGCCCATCAGCCGCGAGCCCAAAGCGATGACGACCGGCAGCGGCAGAAGCGCCGCCCCGGCGGCGACCGGCGAATAGCCCCTGAGCTCGATCAGGACATAGGGGAGCGCCACGAACAGCCCGCCGAGCGCCGCGTAGAGGAAGAAGGTGAGCAGGGTCAGCCCGGCGAAGCTGGCTGTACCGAACAGAGCGAGCGGCATGATCGCCCGCTCGCCCCTTTTCGCCTCGATGGCGACGAAGGCGATCAGGGCGGCGAGGCCCGCGCCCGCCGCGCTCCAGCCGGGGAGCGGCCGACCGCCGCTCGAAAGCAGGGTCAGCCCCCAGGTGATCGCGCCGAGCCCGGCCGTCGCCACGATTACGCCGAGCCAGTCGAGCGGCACGTCGCGTTCCTCCCGGCTCTCTACGACATGGCGCCAGCCGAGCCAGAGCGCTCCGCCCGCCAGCGGCAGGTTGACGAGGAAGATGGTCCGCCACCCGGCGACGTCGACCAGCCAGCCGCCCAGCACGGGCCCGATCGCTCCGGCGACGGCGCCGGCGGCGGCCCAGGTTCCGATCGCCTTGCCGCGCGCCTCGCCGGCGAAGGCGGCGCCGAGCAGGGCGAGGCTGTTGGGCATCAGGGTCGCCGAAGCGATCCCCTGGAAGGCGCGCCCGGCCAGCAGCAGCGGAAGGGAAGGGGCCAAGGCGCAAAGCGCCGAGGCGAGCGCGAACAGGGCCACGCCGATCAGGAACAGCCGACGCCGCCCGAACTTGTCCCCCGCCGCTCCGCCGAGCAGCAGCAAGGCGCTGAGCGGAAGCAGATAGGCGTTGACGATCCACTGCAGCCCCGAGGCGTGCGCGTGGAGGTCGGCCCCGATCGCCGGAAGCGCGACGTTGACGACGGATCCGTCGACGAATGAGAGGCTCGAGGCGAGGATCGAGGCGACGAGCGTCCATTTCCGGCTCGCGCAGTCGCCCGCCTTGGCGCGGGCGGCGAGGCCGCCGTCGCAGGGCCCGCCGAGCGGCCCGCTCATCGCCCGGCTGGCCCGGGCTTGTCGAGGTGGACGAGCGGGAGGCCGGTCCGACGCGCGATCCCGGCGGCGAGCGTCGACTTGCCCGCGCCCGGCGATCCGATGACCAGCACCCGCTCCATCCTCAGAGCCCGTAATTGAAGCTGATGCTGATCCGCTCGCCCTTGGCCTTGCCCGGCACCACCTCGTGCCGAAGCCAGCTTTCCCACAGGAAGACGGCGCCGGCCGTCGGCTCGGCATAGACGAAGGTCCTGAGATCCTCCGGCGCGTCCTGGCGGCGCGGAGGCGCGGCCATCATCATCGGAAGCCGCGGATCCTCGAGCTTGAGCGCTCCGGAGCCGGGCGGGACGGCGACATAGATGGTCCCGGAAACGACGCTGTGCGGGTGGATATGCCCCGAATGCACGCCGCCGGATTTGAGGACGTTGACCCAGAGGCTGTCCAGCTTCAGCCGTCGCCCGCCGAGATCGAACGCGCAATCCGCCGCGAAGCGCGCGACGTGGCGGTTGAGCAGCCTGACGAGCTCGGCGAAGCGCGGATCGCGCTTCGGCAGGTCGTTCAGCGACGCATAGGAGGTGTAGCCGCGATAGCCGTGCTCGCGCGACCAGCGGCGGCCGGCATTGTCCTCCTCCGCCAGGCCGCGGCAGGCGTCCCCGAGCTCGTCGACGAGATCTCCCTCGTCCAGCGATCCCTCGTAAAAGCGGGTGACGAAGAGCGAGCGGCTGGCCATTCCGCCTCGCTAGCGCAAGTCGGGATCGCGCGCGAGGCGTCTGCTCCCCGGCGAAGGCCGGGGTCCAGCTTCACTGTCGCAAGGACTGGACCCCGGCCTTCGCCTGGGAACCCCGCATCGCCCCCGGGCTTGACCCGGTCCAGCGCTTGAACGCGCGCGAGAAGGCGGCGGGGTCGGAGAAGCCGAGGCGATAGGCGCTCTCCTTCACCGACAGGCCCTGATCGCGCAGGTAGCGAAGCGCCAGCCGGCGGCGTAGATCGTCGAGCAGCCGCTCGAACGTCACCCCCTCCGCCTTCAAACGGCGATAGAGCGTCTGGCGGCTGTAGCCGAGCTCGCGAGCGACCCGGTCGATCCTCACCGTCCCCTGCGCGAGAAGCGGCTCGAGCCGCCGCTCGACCTCGCGCCGGAACGGGCTCGGGCGCGGCCGGGCCTCGATCGCGGTCGCGATCTGGCCGAGAAAAGCGAGGAAGGGCTGGAGAGTAGCCGCCGGCCGCTCCCGCCGCCGCATCTGGGGCCGACCGAATCGGAACGCCTTGAACAGCTCGGCACAGGCGTCGCGCCGCTCGCAGCCGCCGCAGGCGTCCCGACTCATCTTCTCGATGCAACCCGCGATCATCGCTTTGACCCCCGAAATCATGCCGCAAGGTGTGTTAGGGCGATAATACGCCTGTAGGATCGGCGGCGCAAGAGACACGAAAGGAACCCATCATGCGTCTGTCATCCATCGCCCTGGCCGCCGCCTCGGCGCTCGCCGTCGCCGCCGTCCCGGCCCAGGCCGATACCGTCACCGACTGGTGGGATTTCGCCAACCGCATGGCGAGCCCCTATGCGCCCGGCCCGACCCGAACGCCCGACCAGGATCGCGCCACCACCCGCGCCGCGCTCGCCATGTTCGAGGCGGTCAACGCGATCGATCCGCGCTACGAAAGCTATCTCAAATTCCCGGCCGCGACCGACCGCTCGGCTTCGCAGGACGCCGCCGCCGCCACCGCCGCCTACAAGGTCCTGCTCGCCGCCTTCCCAGGGCAAAAGACCACACTCGACGACAGCTACGCCATCGCCATGGCGGCGGTGAAGGATTCCTCGGCGCGCGAGGCCGGCCGGCTGATCGGCGAGGCTGCCGCCGCCGAGGCCCTGAAAGTCGGCGGGATCGATCCCGCCATCGTCCAGACGCCCTACCGGCCGCGCACAATTCCCGGCGAATGGGTGCCGACCCAGCTCCCCCAGATCGAGACCTATTTCTACGCCTTCAAGCCCTGGGCGATCCCGAGCACCGAGACCTTGCTCCCGCCGCCGCCCGTCGCCCTCACCAGCGAGCGCTGGTCGCGCGACTATGACGAGGTCAGGCGCCTCGGCTCCCGGACCAGCACAGAGCGGACGCCCTACCAGACGCTGATGGCGCGCTACCGCCAGGCCTTCGACCTCACCCCCTCGCTTCGCCTCGCCGCCGAGGCTCCGGGCCGCAACCAGGTGCGCAACGCGCGCATGTTCGCCCGCTACCAGATGGCCTTCGACGACGCGGCGATGGCGATGGCGGCGGCCAAGGCGCATTACGATTTCTGGCGCCCGATCACCGCGATCCGCAACGGCGCGCAGGACGGCAATGACGCCACGACGCCCGATCCCGCCTGGCTTCCGCTTCTGCCGACCCCCAATTTCGCCGAATATCCCTGCGGGCACTGTACGGTCGCCGCGGCCGCGGCCGAAGTGATGACCGACGAGACCGGCCCACGACCGCCGGGCGGCGTGCGGGTGACGTCGATCGCCGTTCCGCTGGCGGCGATGCAGGTACTCCCGAGCTGGGACGAATGGGCCCAGGAAGTGTCGGATTCGCGGATCTACGGCGGAGTCCATTATCGCTTCTCGAACGAGGCGGGCGAGCGGATCGGCCGCCGCGCCGCCCGCATCGTCCTCGACACCGTGATGAAGCCGCTGCCCGCGAGGCGCAAAAAGTCGTAGCCTCGCCGGCGCACGACAGGGAGGTGACACGAATATGGAAACCGACGAGCCGCCACCGACCTTCGCCGAGGTCGCCGAGCGGGCGATCATCCGAATCCCCACCGCTTTGGTCATCGCGGCGGGAATCATCGGCCTCGCCATCTACGCCCGGCCGGCGCCGCCGCGCTACGACGCCTTCGTCGCCGGCGACCGGATCGTCCGGGTCGACCATCGCAGCGGATCGATCATCGCCTGCGAGGCGGCGCGCTGCGACCTCATCCTTCGCAGCGGCCAGCGGCTCACCCGGCCGGAGCGCGCGCCGGCGCTTCCGAAGCCGGCGCCGGTGCCCGCCCGATGACGCAGGTGGCGAAGGCGACGGCGGTCCCGACGCAGAGCTGGTAGGGGAAAGCGAGCGCCTTCCACGAGGGCGGCAGGCCGAGCACGTCGACGACATAATCCTGCTGGAGGGCGATGGCGACGAAGCCGGTGGCGAGCGCCCAGATCACCGAGGCGGACGAGCCGCGTCGCGTGAACAGGGCGGTGAAATAGACTCCGAGCAGGCCCGAATAAGCGAAGGTCATCACTCCGAGCGCGAAGGCGAGGAGGGGCGCCTCGGTGTAGCGCTGCCAATAGAAGCAGAGCAAAGACATTGCGAGCAGGGCCAGCGCCAGAAGGACCATTCCGATCCGCCCGGCGAGGACGAAATGCGCCTCGTCCACCGCGCGCCTCTTCTCGATCCAGGGCCGGTAGAAATCCTGGATCAGGACCGAGGTCATCGAGATCAGCCCGCTATTGACCGCCGCCGCGGCGAGCACGCCGACGGCGACGAAGCCGCGCACGCCCGGCGGGATCCGGGTCAATATGTAGTGCATGAAGATGGTGATCTTCTCGCCTTTGAAGTCGCCGGCCGCGCTCGCCGCGGCGCCGCCCATCAGGTCGGGCCGGTCGTAGACGACGTAGAGCAGCGAGCCGATGGCGAGGAACAGGGCGACGATCGGGATCGACGCCAGCACCGAGACGTAGAGCGCCCTTTTGCCGTCGCGTGAATCGCGGCAGGCGAGGAAGCGCTGGGTGATGTCCTGGTCGAGCCCCATGCTCGCGAAGAAGAGCAAAGTGATCCCGGTCAGCGTCGCGGGCAGCGAGAAGGCGGCGGCCGGGTCTAGAGAAAGGTCGATCAGCCTTAGCTTGTCGGCGCCCTCGGGAGTCGTCGTCAGTCCCGCCCATATCTCCCCGGCCGGCGCGGGGATGCTGGTCCACAGGAAGAAGAGCACCGCCAGCGCCGCGCCGACGTAGAGGAGGACCTGGACGAGATCGCTCCAGATGATCGATCGAAGCCCGCCGACGAAGGTGAAGGCGAGGCCGAGGACGACGAGCAGGGCCGAGGCGATCAGGATGCTCGAAGCCTCGATGTCGGCGAAGACGATCATCGCCACCGCGATCGCTGCGAGATAGAGGCGGGCTCCGCTCGCGAAGATCCGGCCGACCAGGTACATCGCCCCGGCGGCCCGCATCGCGCGTATGTCGTAGCGGTTGGCGAGCAGCTCGTAGACGGTGGTGACGCCCTCCGCATAGAATCGCGGGATCAGGAAGCGGGCGATCAGGAAGGCGGCGATGAGCGGCCCTATGTAGCTGGTCAGATAGGTGTAATCGCCGCGATAGCCGTAATCGGGCGCGCCGAGGAAGGTGGCCGCCGATTGCGTGGTCGACAGCACCGACACCGCCACCAGCCACACCGGCACCCGGTGTCCCGCGAGGAAATAATCCTCCGAATCGCGCTGCCGCCGGGTCGAGAGCAGCCCCGCCGCCGCGAGCAGGGCGACGTAGCCGCCGACGATCGACCAGTCGAGCCAGGTGAATTGCGCGCTCATCTTATCCCCCCGGCGCGCACGCTCGCCGCATCGTCATTCCCGCGCAAGCGGGAATCCAGTGGCGTCAGTCCTGAAGCCTCAGCGCCACCTCGTTCATGAACCGGGCGTCGTCGCCCGTGGCGAGCCATTCCGCCTCGGCGGCGATGGCGCCGAGCATGTCGGCGAGGCGGTCCTGCTCGGCTTTGGCGTAATTGCCGAGGACGTGGGGGGTGACCTTGTCCTTGTGGCCGGGATGGCCGATCCCGATCCGCACCCGGCGGAAAGCATTGCCGATATGGGCCTCGGTCGACCTCAGGCCGTTATGCCCGGCGGTTCCGCCGCCGACCTTGGCCTTGACCTTGAACGGGGCGAGGTCGAGCTCGTCGTGGAAGACGGTGACGTCGCCCGTCTCCTTCTTGAAGAAGTCCATCGCGGCCCGGACCGCGCGGCCGCTGTCGTTCATGTAGGTGGCGGGCTTGAGCAGGAGGATGCGCTGGCCGCCGATGCGGCCCTGCTGAGCCCAGCCGTTGAAGCTCTTCTTCGGCGGCTCGAAGCCGTGGCTCGCGGCGATGGCGTCCACCGCCATGAAGCCGACATTGTGGCGCTGAAGCGCGTGGCCCGCGCCGGGATTGCCGAGGCCGACCCAGATCTGCACCGGCTCGAGACCCTCCCAATCTTCTACTGCGGGCGCGTCGCCGGGCTGGCCCGGCACCTCGACGGTCCTGGGACCGAAGAGCGAGCCGAACCAGCCCAGCAGCGACAAATCAGGCTTCCTCCGCCTCTTCGCCGGGCTGCTCTTCCTCGCCGACCAGAGGCACTTCCTCGGCGGCGGGCGCTTCGGCCTCGGCCTGGGCGTCCTCGGCCTCCATCTTGGCGCCCGACGAGGGCACGATGGTGGCGATGGTGAAGTCGCGGTCGGTGATCGCGCTCTCGGTGCCCTTGGGCAGGGTGACCGCCGAGATGTGCAGCGAATCGCCGATGTCGAGCCCGGCGAGGCTGATCTCGATCTCGTCGGGGATCTCGGCCGCGTCGCAGACCAATTCGAGCTCGTGGCGGACCGCGTTGACCACTCCGCCGCGCTTGAT
Source organism: Allosphingosinicella sp. (assembly GCA_045811485.1). Taxonomy (GTDB): domain Bacteria; phylum Pseudomonadota; class Alphaproteobacteria; order Sphingomonadales; family Sphingomonadaceae; genus Allosphingosinicella. The sequence continues at coordinate 98,155 of JBJMTX010000021.1, read as the reverse complement.
CCCGCGCGACTTCTCCTCCTCGGTGAAGCGGATCGGAACGTTGACGTGGACCTTGCTGTGCTCGGAGATGCGCAGGAAATCGACATGCAGCGGCCGGTCGCTGACCGGGTGGAACTGGACGTCCTTGGGCAAGGTGCGCGCAGTCGGGCCGCCGGCGACCTCGACCATCACCACCGAATTCATGAAGTGCCCGGTGTTGAGCATCCTCATCAGCGCCTTTTCCTCGACGTGGACGGCGAGGGGCTCTTCCTTGTTGCCGTAGACGACGGCGGGGACTCGGCCTTCGCGACGCATGGCACGGGAGGCTCCCTTGCCCGCCCGTTCGCGCGTCTCGGCCGACAGCGTAAGCTGTTCGCTCATGTGCATGCCTTTTCAAAAACGTGGATCAAACGCCCGCGCTCACGCCTCCAGGGATGACCATGAACGGGGGAAGGCGCGCCTATAGGGGAGGGGGGTCGAGAAGGCAAGGGAAGGGGGACCGCCGAGAAAAAGGGGACAGTCCCCTTTTTACTGAACCCTTTTCGCCTTGAGCCCTCGCGCCCGGAGCATCGTCTGCACCGACTGAGCGCCCGCCAGATGCCCCGCTCCGACCGCGACGAACACCGTCCCGGGAGTCTCAAGCCTTTTCGCCAGCCACGCCGCCCAGGCGGCGTTGCGCTTGGCCATCAGCACCGTCTTCAATTCGGGCGACAGGTTGGTCTCGTCGTCGAAGGTCCGGGCCACCCCGGCGAGGTCGCCGCTCGACCAGGCCTTCACCATCGCCGCGAACTCGCTCCGGGTCTCGGCGCTGTCCTCGAGCACCGACAGGAGCAGGGCCCGCTGAGCATCCTCCGAGAGATTGTCGAAGAAGCCCAATTGCTGCTCGATCGTCTCCAGCCCTCGCACCGGCTTGCCAGCCTTGCGGAACGGCGCCCCGATCTGGCGCTCGACCCCAAGCGTCGGATCGAGCCCGATCCGCTTGAACGTCACCCCCATCAAGGGGAGCGCCGCCGCCCACGTCTCGAGCCGGTCGTAGACCGCCTCGGGATAGCCGCTCTCCGCGATCATCGCCTTCAGCGCCGGGCGCTTGTCCGCCGGAACCCGCTCCATGATCGGCGGCAGGTTGGTGCCCATCCCGAGCTTCTGCATCGCCTGCGCGGTCGCCATCATGTCGTCGACGTCGGCGACCTCGAGCACCAGCTCGTTCGCGCCCGAGAGCGCTGAATCGAACGCTCGGGTGCGCCACTTCTGCCCTTGGGGCAGCATGTGGATCGTCCCGAACAGATAGATAATGGTGTCCGAATCGGCGAGCTTCCACATCGCCGGCCGGGCCGCCGCGGGCTCGGGCTGGCTCGCGCAGGCGGCGAGCGCCAGCAGGAAGGGCAGGGCGAACCTCGTCCACCCCCCGTCATCCCGGCGAAAGCCGGGACCCATGAACCGAAGCTTCTTCGGAAAAGGCGGTATTCCTGGGTCCCGGCTTCCGCCGGGATGACGCCGATTTTCGCCGAAATCCGCGCCCATCAATCGACCCTCTTCACCTGAAGCCCGCGCTGGGCGAGCATCGCCTGAACCGACTCCTTGCCGGCGAGATGGCCGGCGCCGACCGCGAACAGGACCGTCCCCGGCTTCTTCAGCCTCTCCTCGAGCCAGAGCGTCCAGGCGGCGTTGCGCTTGCGCACGAGCACGTCGAACAAAGCCGGCGGGAAGCCCGCCTCGCCCTCGAGGTTCATCTTGTCGTCATGCCCCGCGACCCACTCGATCTCCTCGGGCGGCCCGGTCTCGGCCATTGCCGGCGCCGGCTCGATCGCCTCGAGCAGGAGCTGGGTCTGGACCGGCTCGGGCAGGGCGCTCATCGAGGCGAACACCGCGTCGCCGTCCTCGACGCTGAGGATAGGCTTGCCGCTGTCCCGGAAATTGGCCTCGAGCACGTCCTCCACCCCCGGCGCCTCGGACGGATTGTCGACTCCATAGCTGCCGAGCATCTGGGCGATGCCAAGCGTCATCGCCGCCGCCCAGCTGTGCATCCTGTCGAGGAAATCGAGCGGAAGCCCCGCCGCCAGGATCGCCTCCTTGAGCGTCTTGCGGTTCTTCTTCGGCACCCGGTCGAGGATCGGAACCGCCTTGTCGGTGAAGAAGCCCGGAACCTCGGTGGGGTCCACCTCCTTGCCCGGCGGATCGTAGGTCTCGACGACCAGCTCGCCCGCCTCGCCCACCGCCTTGTCGACCGCGGCCGAGCGCCAGCGGAAGCCCGGCGGAAGCACGTGGATCGTCCCGAACATGTAGATCTTGGTGTCTTCATCCGAGAGCAGCCAGAGGGCCGGACGGGGATCGGGCTGGGCGGGGAGGGCGGAGACCGGCGCCTTGCCGTCGACGACGAACTTGCCGCCGGTCGCTTTCGACGCCGTCGCCATCGCCGGCGCGGCGGCCAAAGCGGCCATCGGCGCCAGCCACAAGGCTCCGGAAAAACGCAGCGATTTGAAGATCATGAAGAGCCCATCCGGCAACCGTCCCACTCGCTTTCCCTGATGCGGCTTTTGCTCAGCCGGGTCAATCGTGACCCGTCCGCTTGACCGGCGGGCCGCTCCTGCGCCAAGGCGAGGCGCTTTCCTGTTGCAGGTGCGAACGAGCCAAAGTGGACCGGCCCCCGAGCTTCCAGTCGCTGATCCTCACCCTCCACGATTATTGGAGCAAGCAGGGCTGCCTGATCCTCCAGCCCTACGACGTCGAGATGGGCGCCGGCACCTTCCACCCCGCCACCGCGCTCCGGAGCCTCGGCCCGGACCCGTGGAAGGCCGCCTACGTCCAGCCCTGCCGCCGCCCGACCGACGGCCGCTACGGCGAGAATCCCAACCGCCTCCAGCATTATTATCAATATCAGGTCATCCTCAAGCCGAGCCCGCCCGACCTCCAGGCCCTCTACCTGGGAAGCCTCGCCGCGATCGGCATCGATTTCCTCAGCCACGACATACGCTTCGTCGAGGACGATTGGGAGAGCCCGACCCTCGGCGCCTGGGGCCTCGGCTGGGAAGTCTGGTGCGACGGCATGGAGGTCACCCAGTTCACCTACTTCCAGCAGGTCGGCGGCTACGATTGCAAGCCGGTCGCCGGCGAATTGACCTACGGCCTCGAGCGCCTCGCCATGTACGTCCAGGGCAAGGACAACGTCTACGACCTCGCCTTCAACGATGAGGGCGTGACCTACGGCGAGGTCTTCCTCGAGAACGAGAAGCAGTTCAGCGCCTGGAATTTCGAAGTCGCCAGCACCGAAACCCTCTTCCGCTGGTTCAAGGACGCGGCGGAAGAGAATGCCCGCTGCATCCTCGCCAAGCTCCCGCTCCCCGCCTACGACCAGGCGATCAAGGCCAGCCACATCTTCAACCTCCTCCAGGCGAGAGGCGTCATCTCCGTCGCCGAGCGCCAGGCCTATATGGGCCGGGTGAGGGACCTGGCGAAAGGCGCGTGCCAGGCCTGGATGCAGAAGAACGGGTGGGAAGGATGAGATCCGTTTCGCGCAGAGACGCAGAGACGCAGAGAGTCCGAGCCTCTCCCGGCGCGGAGCGCCGTTTTGAAGGCATCATAGGAACATCACTACCTGCGAGCTTGCTGAAGCCCCTCTGCGTCTCTGCGTCTCTGCGCGAACAAATATCCTATTCTGCGCTTCGCGCAGGAGTTTGCGAACATGCCTGATTTCCTCCTCGAGCTCCTCTCGGAGGAAATCCCCGCGCGCATGCAAGGCAAGGCACAGCAGGACCTTGCGCGGCTTTTTTCAGAGCAAATCTCAGCAGCCGGCCTCGCCGCCGAGGCGATCGAGACCTATGCGACGCCGCGCCGCCTCGCCCTCATCGCCCGCGGCCTTCCGGCCGAGACCGACGCCGTCCGCGAGGAGACCAAGGGCCCCCGCGCCTCCGCCCCGCCGCAGGCGCTGGAGGGCTTCCTGCGCAAGACCGGCCTCGCCCGCGAACAGCTCGAGGAGCGCGACGGCGTGCTCTTCGCCCTGGTCGAGAAGCCCGGCCGAGCCACTTCGGCCGTCCTCGCCGAGGCGATCCCGGCGATCTTCCGCGCCTTCCCCTGGCCCAAGTCGATGCGCTGGGGCGAGGCTTCTACCTCCACCGAAAGCCCGCGCTGGGTCCGCCCGCTGCAGGGAATCGTCGCCCTCCTCGGCGAGGAGATCGTCGAGTTCGAGATCGCCGGCGTGAAGAGCGGCGCCGCCACCGTCGGCCACCGCTTCCACCATCCCGGCCCGATCACCATCGGCGGCGCCCAGGATTATGTCGAGAAGCTCCAGGCCTGCCACGTCCTCGTCGACCCGGAAGAGCGCCGCCGCCTCGTCCGCGAAGCCGCCGCCGCCCGAGCCGGCGAAGCCGGCCTGACCCTCGTCGAGGACGAAGGCCTCGTCGCCGAAAATGCCGGCCTCACCGAATGGCCCGTCCCCCTGCTCGGAAGCTTCGACCCCGCCTTCCTTCAGGTCCCGCGTGAAGTCATCCAGCTAACCATGCGCACCAACCAGAAATATTTCGCCTGTGTGGACGGCGATGGGAATCTGGCCCCCAACTTCATCTGCACCGCCAACATCGAGGCGTCCGACGGCGGCACCGCCATCGTCGCCGGCAACGAACGCGTCCTCTCGGCGAGGCTGAGTGACGCCAAATTCTTCTGGGAGCAGGACCTCAGGATCCCGCTCGAGGACCAGGCGAAGAAGCTCGCCGACATCGTCTTCCACGAAAAGCTCGGAACGGTCGCCGACAAGGTCGAGCGGGTTGCCAAGCTGGCAAGATGGCTGGTCGAGGAAGGGATAGTAGGTGGAGACGGCGATGGTTCGAATCCGTCCCGGGGAGCCACACCCGTCGCCCCAGCGAAGGCTGGGGCCCTAGGGGGTGAAGATTTCGGCGCCAGGACAGGGCATCGAAGCGAAACCGCTGCGGCCAATCCCGCTGGGGCCCCAGCCTCCGCTGGGGCGACGGACTTAGCCGCCCAGGCCGAACGCGCCGCCCGCCTCTGCAAGGCGGACCTCGTCACCCAGATGGTCGGCGAATTCCCGGAGCTCCAGGGCCTCATCGGCGGCCACCTCGCCCGGGCCCAGGGCGAGGATGACGCCATCGCCGACGCCATCCGCGACCATTACAAGCCGGCGGGGCAGGGCGATGACGTGCCGACCGCCCCGGCGACGGTGGCGGTGAGCCTGGCGGACAAGCTGGATACGCTGGTCGGCTTTTTTGTCGAAGGCGAGCAGCCCTCCGGCTCACGTGATCCGTTCGCTCTCAGAAGGGCTGCTCTGGGCATCATAAGTCAAATCATAGCTTGCAAGCTTCGCTTCTCTCTTTCGCGAGTGCTCAACCGCGCGCTTCACGTCCATCAGTGGATTAGCCTCGGAGCGGTTCGGATCGGTGATGTTGCGCCGCTGCGAGATTTTGGCGACTTGGATGTCAGTCTTGAACACAGTGACGGGAAAGCAACCGTTCTGGTTGATGGCCAGCCCGTGTTTGGCCCATTCGATTACTCTGTGCCCGGATTGGATCGGTTCGACCGTTTATCAAAAATCGGTGACGTCGCTCCTCCGATCCTCGCCTTCTTCGCCGACCGCCTCAAGGTCCAGCAGCGCGAGGCCGGCGTACGCCACGACCTCATCGATGCCGTTTTCGCCTTGGGCGGCGAAGACGATCTCGTCCGGTTGCTCGCCCGGGTGAAGGCTTTGCAAAAATTCGTGGAAACCCCCGAAGGAGCCGACCTTCTCGCCGGCTACAAGCGCGCCGCGAACATCCTTAAGAAGGAAGGATACACTCCCTCTCCCTCCAGGGGAGAGGGACAGGTTCGCGAAGCGAACCAGGGTGAGGGCGCGGGCGGCGAAGGACAGTCCCTCACCCTCCCACCCGGCTCCGCCGGGCGGGGCCCTCCCTCTCCCCTGCAGGGAGAGGAACAGAAAGAGAACAAAACCCTTTCCTACACGCCCGAAAAAGAGGAAGCTGCACTCATCGCCGCGCTCGATTCGGCCGAGCCTCGCGCTTGCGCCGCCGTCGAGGCGGAGGATTTCGAGGGGGCGATGGCGGCGCTGGCGAGCCTTCGCGGCCCGGTGGACGCGTTTTTTGACAAGGTGACCGTCAATGATCCCGAACCCGCCAAGCGCGACGCCCGCCTCGCCCTCCTCGCGCGTATGCGCGACGCCGTCCACCAGGTCGCCGATTTCTCCCGGATCGAGGGCTGATTTGGCGGGCCTGGCGCGCGCCTCTCGGCAACCCTCAACTTCCTCAACTTATTTGCGCACGGCCCCCTGAATGACCCGCTTCGTTTACCGATTTGGCGCCGGCGCCAGCGACGGCGAAGCGGGCAATAAGAAGCTGCTCGGCGGCAAGGGGGCGAACCTCGCCGAAATGGCCTCGATCGGCCTTCCGGTGCCGCCCGGCTTCACCATCTCGACGGAGATGTGCGCCCGCTACTATGCCGAAGGGGAAAGCTTCCCCGACAGCTTGCGCGCCGAAGTGGCGGACGGCCTCGTCCATATCGAGCAATGCTGCGGCAAGGGCTTCGGCGACGCCGCCGACCCGCTCCTCGTCTCGGTCCGCTCCGGCGCGCGGGTGTCGATGCCCGGGATGATGGACACCGTCCTCAACCTCGGCCTCAATGACGTCACCGTCGAAGGCCTCGCCGCCATCTCCGGCAATCCGCGCTTCGCCTGGGACAGCTACCGCCGCTTCATCCAGATGTATTCCGACGTCGTCCTCGGCCTCGATCACGGCGCCTTCGAGGAGGCGCTCGAGATCGCCAAGGAGGACAAGGGCGTCCATCTCGACACCGACCTGGAGGCCGAGGACTGGCGCCGGCTCGCCGGGCGCTTCAAGGAGCTGGTCGAGGAGCAGGGCGGCGAGCCCTTCCCCGACGACGTCCACGCCCAGCTCTGGGGCGCGATCGGCGCCGTGTTCGGCTCCTGGCATTCCGACCGGGCCAAGACCTACCGGCGCCTCAATTCGATCCCGGGCGACTGGGGGACCGCGGTCAACGTCCAGGCGATGGTGTTCGGCAATATGGGCGAGACGTCGGCGACCGGAGTCGCCTTCACCCGCAACCCCTCGACGGGCGAGCGCGCCTATTACGGCGAGTACCTCATCAACGCCCAGGGCGAGGACGTCGTCGCCGGCATCCGCACCCCGCAATATCTGACTCTCGGCGCTCGGGAAGCGGCGGGCGCGAAGGCCGCCTCGATGGAAGAATCGATGCCCGAGGTCTTCGCCGAGCTGGCCCGGGTCTTCGACCTGCTCGAGCGCCATTATCGCGACATGCAGGACATCGAGTTCACCGTCGAGCGCGGCAAGCTCTTCATGCTCCAGACCCGCTCGGGCAAGCGGACCGCCAAGGCGGCGCTCCGGATCGCCGTCGACATGGCCGGGGAGGGGCTGATCTCCGAGCAGGAGGCGGTGCTCCGGATCGATCCGCAGGCGCTCGACCAGCTCCTCCACCCGACCCTCGATCCCGCCGCCGCGCGCAACGTCGTCGCCAAGGGCCTTCCCGCCTCGCCCGGCGCCGCCTCGGGGGCCGCGGTGTTCGACGCCGATACCGCCGAAAAGCGCAAGAGCCTCGGCGAGAAGGTCATCCTCGTTCGCGTCGAGACCTCGCCCGAGGACATCCACGGAATGCACGCGGCGGAAGGGATCCTCACCGCCCGCGGCGGGATGACCAGCCACGCCGCCGTCGTCGCCCGGGGGATGGGGCGGCCCTGCGTCAGCGGCGCCGGGTCGATCTCGATCGATTATTCCGCCCGGCGGATGCGGATCGGCGCGATCGAGGTCAGGGAGGGCGAGACGATCACCCTCGACGGCTCGACCGGCGAGGTCATGCTCGGCGCCGTCGCCACCGTCCAGCCCGAGCTGGTCGGCGATTTCGGCACGCTGATGGGCTGGGCCGACAAGGTCCGGCGCCTGCGGGTCCGCGCCAATGCCGAAACCGAGGCCGATTGCCGGACCGCCCGCGAGTTCGGCGCCGAGGGCATCGGCCTCTGCCGCACCGAGCATATGTTCTTCGATTCCGAGCGGATCGCCAACGTCCGCCGGATGATCCTCGCCGCGGACGAGGCGGGCCGGCGCGCCGCGCTGGCGAAGCTGCTCCCCGCCCAGCGCGGCGATTTCGAGCAGATCTTCAGGATCATGGCCGGCCTTCCCGTCACCATCCGCCTGCTCGATCCGCCGCTCCACGAATTCCTCCCCCACGAGGCCGAGTTCGACGAGGTCGCCGCGGCCGCCGGGATCGGAGTCGACGCCCTCAGGCGCCGGGTCGCCGAGCTCCACGAGTTCAATCCGATGCTCGGCCATCGCGGCTGCCGGCTCGGGATCACCTATCCCGAGATATACGAGATGCAGGCGCGCGCCATCTTCGAGGCCGCGCTCGCCGTGGCCGCGCAGGGCGAGGCGCCGATCCCCGAGATCATGGTGCCGCTCGTCGCCACCCGGCAGGAGCTCAAGATCATCCGCGACCTCATCGACCGCACCGCGCGCGCAGTGTTCGAGGAGCGCGGGAAGAGCGTGCGCTACCTGGTCGGAACGATGATCGAGCTCCCCCGCGCCGCCCTTCGCGCCGCCGACATCGCCGAAGAGGCGGAATTCTTCAGTTTCGGTACGAACGATCTCACCCAAACCACTCTGGGCGTGAGCAGAGACGATGCCGGCCGCTTCCTCACTTCCTATGTCGAAAAGGGCATTTTCGAGCGCGATCCGTTCGTCTCGATCGACGAAGCCGGGGTCGGCGAGCTCATCTTTCTGGCCGCCGAGCGGGGCAGGGGCGTCAAGCCGGACCTCAAGCTCGGCATATGCGGCGAGCATGGCGGCGACCCCGCCTCGATCGCCTTCTGCGAGAAGACGGGCCTCGATTACGTCTCGGCCAGCCCCTACCGCGTCCCGATCGCGAGGCTCGCGGCCGCCCAGGCGGCGCTGAGAGAAAGGCGGGGGAGGGAGGGGGATGGGCCGTAACCGTCATCCCGGCGAAAGCCGGGACCCAGGAACACCGCCTTTTGCGGAGAAGCTTCGGTTCCTGGGTTCCGGCTTCCGCCGGGATGACGCTCTACCCGTCCCTTGCCTCGCGCTTGATCCCCACCACGCTTCCGCCGCGCTCGGGCCGGAGCAGATCCGCGACCCGGCGGGCCAGTTCGAGCTGGCGGAACGGCTTGGTCAGCCTCGGAAGCTCGGTCCCCGGCCCCTCGGCGATGTCCGAATAGCCGGTGACGAGAAGCACCGGGAGGCCGGGATGAAGCCGCCGCGCCTCGTGGGCGAGCTCGACCCCGCTCATCGCCGGCATCAGATAGTCGGTGACGAGCAGGTCCACCCCGCCGTCGCGCAGAGCCCGAAGCGCCTCCGGCCCCGACGCCGCCTGGACGACCTGGTAGCCGAGATCCTGGAGAAGGTCGGCGGTGCCGAGCCTGACCAGCTCCTCGTCGTCGACCAGGAGCACGGTCGAGGGCCTGACCGCCGCCGGTGCCTCGCGCTCGGGCTCGCCCTCGACCGCCGCCTCGCCCTCGCCGATCGGAAGCCACATCTCGGCCCGAGTGCCTTTGCCGGGGCTGCTGGTCAGCTCGAGCGCCCCGCCGGACTGCGCGGCGAGGCCGTGGACCATCGAAAGGCCGAGCCCCGTCCCCTTGCCGAGCCCCTTGGTCGAATAGAAAGGCTCGACCGCATGGGCGAGGGTGGCCGAGTCCATGCCGACCCCGGTATCGACCACCGCCACCCGAACGTAGCGGCCCGGCGCCAGCCGGCCGCGTTCCTCGACCTCGACGGTGTCGGCGACGATCCTCAATTTGCCCCCTGACGGCATGGCGTCACGCCCGTTGACGGCGAGGTTGAGGATTGCGAGCTCGAACTGGTTGGGGTCGATCCGGGCCGCCGGAAGCGCCGGCTCGGTCTCGATCGAGACCTCGATGTTCGGCCCGATCGAGCGTGCGATGAGGTCCCTCATCCCCTCGAGCAGGCCGGCGATGTTGACCGAGCGCGGCTGGAGGTCCTGGCGGCGGGCGAAGGCGAGCAGCCGCTGCACCAGGGTCGCCGCCCGGCCCGCCGCCTGCAGCCCGCCGTCGACCAGCCGCATCGCCCGCTCGTCGTTTCCGAGCCGGCGCCGGAGCAGATCGAGGCTTCCGATGATCGGGGTGAGCAGATTGTTGAAATCGTGCGCCACGCCGCCGGTCAGCTGGCCGATCGTCTCCAGCTTCTGGGCCTCGTGGAGCTGGGCGAGCGCGGTCTCGCGCGCCGCCACCGCGTCCTGGACCTCGGCCTTGAGCGCCTCGCTCGAGCGGGCGAGGGTCTGGCGCGCCTTCACCTCGGCGTCGATCTCGGTGCAGGTGCCGTACCAGCGGACGATCCGCCCCTCGGAGTCGCGCACCGGATGCGCGCGCCCCAGAGTCCAGCGATATTCGCCGCTTCGGTGCCGGAGCCTGTATTCGATATGATAGGGCTCGCCGGTCTGCAGGCTTCGCCGCCAGGTCGACCAGGCGCGCTCCTGGTCGTCCGGGTGGAACATTCCGTTCCACCGCTCGCCGTCGGTGGTCCCCTGGGGAACGCCCGTATAATCGTACCAGCGCTGGTTGTAATAATCGTGATGCCCGTCGGGCCGGGTCGACCAGATCATCTGGTCGATCGAATCGGTGATCGCCCGGAAACGCATCTCGCTCTCGGCCAGCGCCGCCTCGCGTTCTCGCAGCGCGACCAGCCGCCCGCGTGCCTCATATTGCCGCCGCCGCGCCCGAAGCGCGGAGCGGGCGACGCTGATCAGGGTGGTCGGGTGGAAGGGCCGTTCGAGGAAGGTGACGTTGCCGAGCAGCTCGAGATGGCGCGCCGCCGCCGGGTTGCGCTCGAGCCCGCCGCCGCGGCGAGTGAGGAGGATGAAGGGCAGGTCGCTCCACTCCGGCTGGGCTTCGATCCAGGCCGAGAGCGGGAGGAGGTTGGCGGTTGCCAGCGCTTCCTCGGTGACGATGGCGAAGCCCGCGCCCCCGTCGAGCTCGCGCACCAGGTCGGCGAGCGAGGGGCAGGCCGCCGCCGCCATGCCCGCTTCGGCCAGCATCGCCGCCGCCACGCTTGAGTCGCGGCCGACCGGGGCGAGCACCAGCGCGCGCTCGGAGACGGCGTCGGTCATTTCGGCGCCGGCACGTCGCCGAGATATTCGGGCACGCCTCTCAGAACGCCCTGGAAGTTGACGATCGGCTCGCCGACCGCGAGCCCGTCCGAGGAGATCCGGTATTCGCGGATCGTGTCCTCGTGGGCGCTGGTCCGCTTCTTGATGACCGAGACGGCGCGCCTTACCCGCCCGAGCGCCTCGAAATAGCGGAGCAGGATCACCGTATCGGCAAGATAGGTGACGTCGACCGGCGCCTTCATGTCGCCGACCAGCCCGTGCTGGGCGACGGTCAGGAAGGTCGTCGCACCGCGCCGGTTCAGATACTGGAGCAGCTCGTGGATGTGGAGGATGAGCGCTTTCTCCTCCGGCATCGCCGCCTGGTAACCGTTGAGGCTGTCGATGATGACGGTACGCACGCCATGATTCTCTACGCACCAGCGGACGCGTTCGGTGAACTCGCCCGGCGACAATTCGGCGGCGTCGACCTGCTCGATGAACAGCGAGCCCTTGTCGACCAGGGCCTGAAGGTCGATTCCAAGCCCCTTGGCGCGGTCGAAGAGCAGGCCCATTTCTTCGTCGAAGACGAACATCGCGCTGGTCTCGCCGCGCTTCGCCGCCGCGACGACGAAGGTCAGCGCCATCAGCGACTTTCCGGTTCCCGCGGGGCCGAGGATGAGGACGCTCGACCCCCGTTCCACTCCGCCGCCGAGCAGGGCGTCGAAGGCCGGCGAATCGCTCTTGAGGACGTCGCGCTTGAAGCCGCTCCGGTGCTCGGCCGAAACCAGCCTCGGGAAGACCCGGACTCCGTCCTGCTTGATCGCGAAATCGTGATGGCCGCCGCGGAAGTGCCGCCCGCGATACTTGACGATCCTCATTCGCCGCCGCTCGGCGCCGTAATCGGGCGAGAGCTCCTCGAGCCGGATGACGCCGTGGGCGACGCTGTGAACCGTCTTGTCGTGGCTCTCGCTGGTGAGGTCGTCGAGCATTAGAACGGTGGCGTCCTGGCGGGTGAGGTAATGCTTGAGGGCGAGCACCTGGCGCCGGTAGCGAAGCGAGCTCTGGGCGAGCAGCCTTATCTCGGAGAGGGAATCGATGACGAGCCGCTGCGGCTTGACCCGCTCGACCGCTTCGAAGATCCGCCTCGTCGTCTCGCCGAGCTCGAGGTCGGACGAATAGAGCAGGCTTTGCTGCTGCTCCTCGTCGAGCAGGCTTTCGGGCGGGGTCAGCTCGAACACGTCGATCCCGTCGAGCGACCAGCCGTGCGAGCGTGCGCCCTCGTGAAGCTCGGGCACGGATTCGGACAAGGTGATGTAGAGGCAGCGCTCGCCGGCGGCGGCGCCGGTCATCAGGAACTGGGTGGCGATCGTCGTCTTGCCGGTGCCCGGGCTGCCCTCGAGCAGGAAGACGCGGCCGCGCGCCAGACCGCCGCGGGTGACGTCGTCCAGCCCCCCGATCCCGAACGCGGCGTCCGCCGGGCCGTCCCCGGCCTCACTCGCTTTTGCCATCGCTTTCCCGATTCCAACATACGTTTAGTTTGGCATAGCCAAGCGCACGAAATCGGCAAAGGGTCCGAAACGATCTCCCCGAACCGCCTCGGCCCTCAGCGCTTGGCCCCAGGCCTCCGTCCCGGCGCCGCGCCGGGGGTGCGCTCGCGGTAGATGAGCCGGCCCTTGCTGAGGTCGTAGGGGGTCATCTCGACATGGACCCGGTCGCCCACCACCGACCGGATCCGGAACCGCCGCATCTTGCCGGCGGTGTAGACGATCACGCGGTGCTGGTTGTCGAGCATCACCCCGAACCGGCCGTCCGGATAGATTTCGTCGATCTCGCCCTCGACGGTGAGGGTCGCTTCCTTGGCCATGACAGGCTCCTTTGGGCGCCGCAGGGGCGCGAATGGGTCGGCGCCGCCGGAAGTGGCGGGCGCGGGGCGAGAAGCGTGAAAGGGAGAGCGGAGGCCGAAACGGCGCCCAAATCCCGTCGCAGGCGACGTCGGCTTGACACGAGATAGGCGCGGCGGCCGCGAACATCAACTTTTGGCGAGGCCGGCCGCCTTACGCTCCCCTGGCCAGCCGAACCTCGCTCAGCCTCCACCTCAGCCCGTGGCGGCGGAAGACGAGGTCGGGCTTGCCGTCGTGGCGGAGGCGGAATTCGCTGAGGCCCTCCCGGTCCAGCTCGAGCTCGCCTTCGCCCGGGTCGACCCGCTTCGTCAGCGCGAGCCGAAGCCCGGCGGGCGTCACCAGAAGATCGATCGCCGGGCGGGCGAGGCGGCCGAGCGGGCCGGGGAGCTGGCGCTTGGTCGAGGCGCGAAGGGCCGGAAAGTCTATGTAGGCGGCGAGCGCCCTCGCATCGCCGGCCTCGGCCGCGTCGCGCATCCGCCACAAGGTCCACCAGGGCGAGGCAATCCACCAGCCGCCGGCGAGCAGGAGCAAGGCCGCCACCGCAAACAGGACCTTTCGCGCCAAGCTCGTTCTCCCGCCGTGTGCTGCGCTTATGGACGGGAACGAGCCGAAATCGAAAGTGCCCGGACATCGCTGCCCGGGCACCGTCGCGGCGATTGCTCGCCGACCCCCTTTTCAAGATGCCCGGCCCGCTCGCATCCCAACCTCGCATGAGGATGCGGGGCCGAAGCCTCCCCGAACCCGGCTGTCGCCTTCGTTCGTGGGCGGGACGCTATGGGACAGGGGGCCGCTTGTCACCGCCATAACAGGGGCTTGCCGCACTTTGCTCAGCCCCTGTGTCGGTAGGGCAACAGCCGCGCCGCCGCCGCCCGGTTGCCTTGCCGCGGACCGCCCCCTAGGGAGCCGGCATGCGCCTTACCCGCTACTTCCTGCCCGTCACCAAGGAGACGCCCGCCGACGCCCAGATCGTCAGCCACCAGCTGATGCTTCGCGCCGGCCTCGTCCGCCAGACCGCCGCCGGGATCTACGCCTGGCTTCCGCTCGGCCTCAAGGTTTTGAAGCGGATCGAGTCGATCGTCCGCGAGGAGCAGGATCGCGCCGGAGCGGTCGAGCTGCTGATGCCGACTCTCCAATCGGCCGACCTCTGGCGCCAATCGGGCCGCTACGACGCCTACGGTCCCGAGATGCTCCGGATCCGCGACCGCCACGACCGCGACATGCTCTACGGCCCGACCAACGAGGAGATGATCACCGCCATCTTCCGCGACAGCGCCCGGTCCTACCGCGATCTTCCGCGAATCCTCTACCACATACAGTGGAAGTTCCGAGACGAGGTCCGACCGCGCTTCGGGGTGATGCGCGGCCGCGAGTTCCTGATGAAGGACGCCTACAGCTTCGACCTCGACGGAGAGGGAGGCAAAGTTAGCTATCTCAAGATGCTGATAGCCTATCTCCGTACATTCGAACGTATGGGGTTAACTGCGATACCCATGGATGCAGCCTCGGGACCGATCGGTGGGGAGCGCAGTCACGAGTTCATTGTCCTGGCACCGAACGGCGAAAGCGAGGTCTTCTACAGCAGCACCTGGGACAACGTTCCATTGTCCTACCCTTCGAATATAAACGACCCTGCGGCTCTCGATGAATTCTGGGCCTCCCTTGACACGATGGAGCGGTATGCGGCGACGGACGAGAAGCGTCACGGGGGGAAAGAGACTTGGCTTGGCGACAACCTACGCCAATCCCGAGGCATTGAAGTTGGGCACATTTTCTTTTTCGGCGACAAATACTCTGCCAGCATGGGCTTGAAGGTCAACGGCGCGGATGGTCGAGAGATCACCCCCGTTATGGGCAGCTACGGCATCGGAGTCTCACGCCTCGTCGGGGCGATCATCGAGGCGAGCCACGACGATAAGGGCATAATCTGGCCCGCGCCGGTGGCGCCGTTCGCGGTCGGCCTGATCAACATGCGCGCCGACGATCCCGCCTGCGCGGCCGCCGCCGACGATCTCTACCGCCGCCTCGGCGAAGCGGGGGTCGACACCCTCTACGACGACCGCGACGAGCGCGGCGGCGCCAAGTTCGCGACCATGGACGTGATCGGGCTGCCCTGGCAGCTGATCGTCGGCCCTAAGGGGCTCGAGCGCGGCGTCGTCGAATTGAAGTGCCGCGCCACCGGCGAGCGCGAGGAGCTGTCGGTGGAGAGCGCGCTGGCGAGGTTGTCGGGATGATGGACGCCGTCATTGCGAGCGAAGCGAAGCAATCCAGTGCTGCGTGCGGCATGAACGCCGAAGCTGGATTGCCGCGTCGCTTCGCTCCTCGCAATGACGGCCTGTGGGGGCGGTCATGATCCTCTCCCGCTACGAGCGGATGATCGCCCGGCGCTATCTCCTGCCGGGCAAGGGCGAGGGCTTCATCTTCCTCGTCGCCGCGATCAGCCTCGTCGCCGTCATGCTCGGAGTCGCCGCTCTGATCGTGGTGATGAGCGTGATGAACGGCTTCCGCGCCGAGCTGTTCGACAAGATCGTCGGCTTGAACGGCCACGCCGTCGTCCAGGGCTATGCCAACCAGCTGCCCGACTGGCGCGACATCGTCCGCGACGCCCGGGCGACGCCCGGAGTCACCGACGCGCTTCCGCTCATCGAGCAGCCCTTGATGGTGAGCTACGAGGGGCGGGTCGAGGGCGTTCTCGTCCGCGGCATGGAACGCTCGGACATCCTTCGCAACGACACGCTGAAGGGCAAGGTGCTGTCGGGCTCGCTCGAGGCGCTTCAGCCCAATTCCGGCAATGTCGCGATCGGCGCCCGGCTGGCCGAGGCGCTCGGCGCCAATGTCGGCGGCCAGATCAGCCTGATCAGCCCGGAGGGTCGGACGACCCCGTTCGGAACCGTCCCGCGGATCATCTCCTACAACGTCGTCGCCATCTTCGAGGTCGGGGTCTACGATTACGACAAGTCGTTCGTCATCATGCCGATCGAGGACGCCCAGACCCTGCTTCTGATGGGCGATTCGGTCGGGATGGTCGAGGTCCAGACCGTCAATGCCGACAAGGTCGGCGAGATCCTCGCGCCGCTTCGATCGAGCGTCAGCGGCCGCGCCATCGTCTCCGACTGGCGCTCGATGAACGCATCGTTGTTCGAGGCGCTTCAGGTCGAGCGGGTGGCGATGTTCGTCATCCTCTCGATCATCATCCTCGTCGCCGTGTTCAACATCCTCTCCTCGCTGATCATGCTGGTTCGCGCCAAGACCCGCGACATCGCCATCCTTCGAACCATGGGCGCGACCCGGCGAGGGCTGATGAAGGTCTTCATGACGGTGGGCGTGACGATCGGGACGATCGGGATCCTCGCCGGCCTCGCGCTCGGCGCGCTGCTGCTCTACTTCCGCCAGCCCTTCGTCAATTTCGTCCAGCTCATCACCGGCCAGAATCTATGGGATCCCTCGATCCGCTTCCTGACCGAGCTTCCGTCCAAGACCGACCCGTTCGAGGTGGCCGCCATCGTCACCATGGCGTTCGTTCTGAGCTTCCTGGCGACGCTCTATCCGGCCTGGAAGGCGGCGAGCACCGATCCGGTGCAGGTGCTCCGCTATGAATGAGGTGCTCGAGGTCCGGGGCCTTCAGCGCAGCTTCCGGCAGGGCGGGGTGACGATCGAGGTGCTGCGCGGGGTCGATCTCGACGTCCGCCGGGGCGAGATCGTGGCTCTGCTCGGACCGTCGGGCTCGGGCAAGTCGACCCTGCTCCAGGCGGTCGGCCTGCTCGAGGGCGGCTTCCAGGGATCGATCCGCATCATCGGCGAGGAAGCGGCGACCCTGAGCGACGGCGAGCGGACCCGGGTGCGGCGCGACGCGCTCGGCTTCGTCTACCAGTTCCACCACCTCCTCCCGGATTTCACGGCGATGGAGAATGTCGTCCTCCCCCAGCTCGTCCACGGCGCGTCGCGCGCCGAGGCCGACGAGCGCGCCCGCTCGCTTCTCGGAACGCTGGGCCTTGCCGATCGCCTCGCCCACCGGCCGAGCAAATTGTCCGGCGGCGAGCAGCAGCGGGTCGCCGTCGCCCGTGCGCTCGCCAACCGTCCGCCCCTCGTGCTCGCCGACGAGCCCACCGGCAATCTCGACGAGGCGACCGCCGACATCGTCTTCGCCGAGTTCCTTCGGCTCGTCCGCGACGAAGGGAGCGCGGCCTTGGTCGCCACCCATAACGAGCGGATCGCCGCCAAGATGGACCGCGTGCTCCGGCTTCACGAGGGCATTCTCGAGTGACGTCGACACACTGACGAGACCGATCGGGAAAGATGCGGCGCTTCCCGCGTTGGCGCTCGATGTCCAGGATCCTGTTGATCATCGTCGGTACGGCCATGCTGCTTGGCGGCTGCAATTGGATGAAGAAGAAGGAGACTCCGGCGACGGAGAGCCGCGAGCAGCTTCTCGCCGCCCAGCACGAGCGTATCCGCCGCGCCTGCGCGTCTACGGGCACCTACGAACGGCTTAAGGAGCTCGTTTTCGACGAAGCGACGCGAATCCGCAAAGGCGACCCGCGCAATCTCGATCCGCTCGCGGCCGAAACGGTGGTGCGAATGGAAGACCCGGTGGTGAAGAGCCGCGACGAGACTCTCAACATCACCGTCTGCACCGGCCGCTTCGTCATCGAGCTTCCGCCCGGCGCCGAGAGCGCCTTCGATGGCGAGCGGCGGCTGACGGCCAACGTCGAATATGCGGCCCAGGCGGCCCTCGACGGCAGCGGGCTCGTCTACGAGATGGATGGCGCCGAGCCGATCATTTACCGGCTGGCGGCGGTGGGTCTTCGAGGCCAGCCGATGCCGAAGATCGCCGCGGTGCACCAAGCTCCCCCCGCCGCGCCGGCCGCAGCAACGCCTGTGCCAGCGGCGTCGGAAATGCCGCAGGCCACGCCCGCGCGGCCGCAGGCCACGTCCCCGCCGAAGCCAAAGGTCGAGACGGCGTCCCCGCAGCCGCTGCGGGTGACCGCTCGGCCGAGCTTCAACTGCCGCTATGCCAGGACGAGCACCGAGCGGATGGTCTGCGGTTCGCCCGTTCTGGCCGCCAAGGATCGGGAAATGGCCTCGCTCTTCTATGCCCTGCTCGCCGATGCCGACCCGGGCACCCGGGCCCACCTGCGGCGAAGCCGCGACGCCTTCCTGGCGAGCCGCGAGCGATGCGGAAGCGAGGATTGCGTCGCGGCGGCCTATACGGCGCGCGTGGCGGAGCTCAGAAGCATCGCCGCCGGGCAATGAAACGGGTCGCCCCCGGCCGATCTCCCGGCCGGGGGCAAAGCCCTTACTTGCACTTGCCGGCGCGGCCGGCTCCGTAGATCGCCTTGATCTCCGCGGGCTGGAGCACCCGGTCGAAGAATTCGATCTCGTCGAAGATCGCCCTCTCGCTGGTGCCGCCGTCGCCGAAGGCGTTCCGGCCGATCAGCGTCGGGGACGTGTTGTCGAGATTGCCCTGATGGTTGGTCGGATCCCCCGTGTCGGTGATCGCCGCGTTGCGATAGAAGACGATCCCCTTGGGATTGTCCCTGTCGACGGTGACGGCGATGTGATTCCACCCCGGGGTTAGAGCGGCGGAGGCCGGCACCTGCCCGTAATTGGTGAAGGTCCCGTCCCCGAGCTGCAGCCCGATCCGGCTGTTGTAGACGAACAGGCTGTAGCCGCGGGCGTTGCCGGCGGCGTTCGTGCGTTTCTCGATCAGGGTGCGCACCGGATGGGGTCCCGGCAGCCAGTGCGGGGGCACATACAGCCACATGTCGATCGAGAAATCGCCGAGACCCTGGTTCAGCACCGGTCCCGCAGCGATCGAGAAATAGCTGTTCGGCGCGAGGAGCAGTCCGCCTTGCTGGACGACCGCGCCGGGGAAGGTGACGGAGCCGCTTGCGGTCGCGTTCTTGCCCAGGATGAGATCGTTCCCGTTGCCGTCGAACGGGTACCAGGCGTCCATGTCCGGCGGCGGCGCCACGCACTTGCCCGGAGGCGGCAGAGTCGCCTGAAGGTCGACGGCGCCCTGCGCGTCCGGGGCGATTGCCCGGGCGGCTGGAGCCTGTGCGGCAGCCCGCTCCTGGGCCAGGCTCGCGGGCGACATCGCGGCGAGCGGCAGCCCTACGGCCGCCAAGGCAAGCCACGAGGCGCCGGCGAGGCGGCGGCGGGGCATTCGGCCGGTGGCCGATTTGATAAAGTACATGATGAATCTCCCTATGTGTATCGGTTGAACCTAAGCGAAATTATCCCCCCTCAGGCGCGAGAATGTAGTAACATCTCACCCACGGATAATGACGATGATAGGAACGAGATCGGCGTGACTGAGATCACGCGGCTCGGTTTTGTCGAGTTAGATTAAACCAGATTGGAGTATTACCGACCGGATAAGGGATAAAGAACAGTAATTGCTGGGTAACTTTCATCCGGACTGGACTGATCGACGCCATCGCGGGTATGCACTATGGCGTCTTTCTTGCTCGTCGGCGGATTAGATGTGGAAAACCCGACGCTCGCCGCTTTCCTCCCCGCGGGCTTGCAACCATAAAGGCGGGATGGCCGGCCCCTACGTTCCCCTGCGAATCTTCTCGAGCTACACGATGCTGGAAGGCGCGATCGAGCCGAAGGCGATCGCCAAGCATGCGAAAAGGCTCGATTTCCCGGCCGCCGCGCTCACCGATCGCAACGGCCTCTACGCCGCCATGGCGTTCACCGATGCCTGCCGCGAGGCGGGGGTTCAGCCGATCGTCGGGACGATGCTGGCGGTGGCGCGGCCCGGTGCCCATGGCGGCAACCAGCCGCCGCTCGACTGGCTCGCCCTCTATGCCCAGAACGATCGCGGCTACGACAATCTGTGCACCCTCGTCTCCGCCGCCCATCTCGGCCGGCCGGTCGAGGAGCCGGCCCATGTCAGCCTCGAGGCGCTCGACGGGCGAAGCGAGGGCCTGATCGCGCTGAGCGGGGGCGGTGAGGGGGCGCTCGCCCGCCTTCTCGCCGAGGAGCAGGAGAGCGCGGCCGCCGACATATTGGAGCGGCTGAAATCGCTCTTCCCCGGCCGATTCTATATCGAGCTCAGCCGCCGCGGGGATAATGTCGAGACCCGGGCGGAGCCGCGCCTGCTCGCGCTCGCCTACGAGCACGATTTGCCGCTCGTGGCGACCAACCCTGCCGCCTATGCCGACGCTTCCTTCCATCAGGCGCACGACGCGATGCTGTGCATCGCCCAGTCGAGCCAGCTCGACCGCGACGACCGAGTCCGCTCCTCGCCCGAAGCCTGGCTGAAGCCGGCGGTCGAGATGCGCCGGCTGTTCGCCGATCTGCCCGAGGCGATCGAGAATAGCGGAATCGTCGCGCGCCGCTGCGCGTTCGGAGCGCCCAAGCGCAAGCCGATCCTCCCCAGCATCGCCGGCGATACCGACGCCGAAGCCGAGCAGCTTCGCCGCGATGCCCGGGCCGGGCTCGAAGCGCGGCTCGCCCGCTACGCGAACCTTCCGGAGGCAGAGCGCAAGGCCTATTTCGACCGGCTCGATTACGAGGCCGACATCATCGTCCGAATGGGCTTTTCCGCCTATTTCCTGATCGTCGCCGACTTCATCAAATGGGCCAAGGAGAACGACATTCCCGTCGGCCCCGGCCGCGGCTCGGGCGCCGGCTCGGTGGTCGCCTGGGCGCTCACCATCACCGATCTCGATCCGATCCGCCTCGGCCTGCTGTTCGAGCGCTTCCTCAATCCCGAGCGAGTGTCGATGCCGGACTTCGACATCGATTTCTGCGAGACCCGGCGAGGCGAGGTCATTCGCTACGTCCAGCAGCGCTACGGCACCGACAAGGTCGCCCAGATCATCACCTTCGGGAAGCTGAAGGCGAGGGCCGTGCTCAAGGATACCGGCCGGGTGCTCCAGATGCCCTACGGCCAGGTCGATCGGCTCGCCAAGCTCATCCCCAACCATCCGACCGATCCCTGGACGCTCGATCGCGCCCTCAACGGGGTCTCCGAACTCGCGGCGGAATATAAGAACGAGCCGGAGGTGCGCCGACTGTTCGACCTCGCGATGAAGCTCGAGGGCCTTCCGCGCCACGCCTCGACCCACGCCGCCGGGGTCGTGATCGGCGACCGGCCGCTCGACAAGCTCGTCCCGCTCTACCGCGATCCGCGCTCGGACATGCCGGTCACCCAGTTCGACATGAAATATGTCGAGGCGGCCGGGCTGGTGAAGTTCGACTTCCTCGGCCTCAAGACCCTGTCGGTCCTCCAGAAGGCGGTTCAGATGCTTGCCCGGCGCGGCGTCGTGGTCGATCTCGACCGGCTCGAATGGGACGATGCCGAAGTCTACAAATTCCTCCAGCGCGGCGAGACGGTCGGGGTCTTCCAGCTCGAATCCGAAGGCATGCGGCGAACGCTGGCGGCGGTGAAGCCGACCTGCTTCGAGGACATCATCGCCCTCGTCTCGCTCTACCGGCCGGGGCCGATGGACAATATCCCGACCTTCGGCGCCCGCAAGAACGGTCGCGAGGACATCACCTACCCGCATCCCCTGCTCGAGAACGTGCTCAGGGAGACGTACGGGATCTTCGTCTACCAGGAGCAGGTGATGGAGGCGGCCAAGGTGCTGGCCGGCTTCAGCCTCGGCGAGGCCGACCTTCTCCGCCGCGCCATGGGCAAGAAGATCAAGTCCGAGATGGACGCCCAGCGCGCCGGATTCGTCGCCGGCTGCGAGCGCGTCAACCAAATCCCCTCGGCCAAGGCAAACGAACTGTTCGACTTGATCGACAAATTCGCCGGCTACGGCTTCAACAAGAGCCACGCCGCCGCCTACGCGCTCGTCGCCTACCAGACGGCCTGGCTGAAGGCGCACCACCCGGTCGAGTTCTTCGCCGCCTCGATGTGCTTCGACATCCACCAGACCGACAAGCTCGCGATCTTCGTCGACGACATGCGGCGGATGGAGGTCGAATGCCTCCCGCCCTCGATCAACGCCAGCGAGGCCGAGTTCGCGGTCGAGGCGGCGGGGGAGGGGCTCGCGGTCCGCTACGCGCTCGGAGCGCTCAAGGGCGTCGGCGAGAAGGCGATGGAGCAACTGGTCGAGGAAAGGCGCTCCGAAGGCCCCTTCAAGTCGCTCGCCGACTTCGCCGAGCGGGTCGATCCGCGCCTCCTCAACCGGCGCCAGATCGAGAGCCTCGCCGGCGGCGGCGCGTTCGATCCGCTCGATCCCAACCGCGCCTCGGTCTTCGCCGCGGCCGAGACCCTGCTCGCCCACGCCGCGAGCGCCGCCGACGCCCGCGAGAGCGGCCAGGGCGGGCTGTTCGGCGGGGGCGAATCGAACGTCGTCCCGATCCGCATGCCGGCGGCGGCGACCTGGAGCCTCGCCCAGCGAATGGCGGCGGAGAAGGAATCGTTCGGCTTCTATTTCTCCGCCCATCCGGTCGACCGCTACCGCCACCTCGCCGAGGCGCACGGAGCGCGGAGCTTCGCCGCGCTGGCCTCGCTCCCGCCGCCGGCCGACGGCGGCCGGACCGGAGCGATGATGGCCGGGCTCGTCGAGGAGGCGCGCTGGCGCACCTCAGCCCGGGGCCGGCGCTACCTGATGGCGACCGTCTCCGATTCCTCCGGCCAGTTCGCCGCCACCGTCTTCGACGACGATGCCTGCGCCCAGGTCGAGAGCGCCGCCAAGTCGGGCGCCTGCGCGCTCCTGACGGTCGAGCTCGACCGCCGCCCGGGCGAAGAGACGCCGCGAGTCACGATCCGGTCGCTTCAGCTGTTCGAGAGCCTGTCGCGGCGAACCCGCCTCCAGCTCATCGTCGACGTGGACGAGGCGGACGCGATCGGCCGTCTCGCCGCCCTCGTATCGGCCGAGCGCGGCGGCCAGGGGGAGCTCCGGCTTCGAGTCTCGATCGACCGTGGCGAGGCCGACCTCGTGCTCGGCCGCGACTTCCGGCTCGACGCCGAGCTCGCCGCCCGGATCGAGCGGCTGGACGGAGTCGCCGCGGTGCGCCTCGCCGTCGCGCCCCAGCCCCGGCTTGCGCTCGTCTCCTGACCGCATAGACTGGCCCCGCTGAGGAGGGAGGGGTTGATGCTCGGGGGGATGCAGGACTGGCCGCTCAGGATCATGCGGATCCTCGACCATGCGGCGCGCGAGCACGGAACGCGCGAGCTCGTCTCCCGCTACGCCGACGGAACGACCGCGCGCACGAACTGGGCCGAAATCGCCCGCGACTCGCGAAAGCTCGCCCGCGCGCTCGAGCGGCTCGATCTCAGGCCCGGCGACCGCATCGGCACCTTGGCGATGAACCATGCCCGCCACGTCGTCGCATGGTACGGCGCGATCGGGATGGGCGGCGTCATCCACACGATCAACCCGCGCCTGTTCGACGAGCAGCTCGTCTACATCGCCAACCATGCCGAGGATCGGGTGCTGCTCTACGACAAGGCCTTCGCGCCGCTCGTCGAGCGGCTCAAGCCGCGCTGGACGAGCATCGAGCATTATATCTGCTTCGACGATGGCGAGTTCGATTCGCTCGTCGCCGGCGAGAGCGCCGATTATGGCTGGCTGGAGGGCGACGAGCGCGACCCGGTGATGCTCTGCTACACGAGCGGGACCACCGGCAATCCCAAGGGCGTGCTCTACGAGCATCGCTCGGCGATGATCCATTCGATGGTCCAGATGAGCCCCGACGTCTTCGACCTCTCCGCCCGCTCGGTGGTTCTCCCGGTGGTTCCGATGTTCCACGCCGCCGGCTGGGGCCTTCCCTTCTGCACGGCGATGGCGGGCGGGAAGATGGTCTTCTCGGCCGATTACACGCCCGAGGTGATGTGCGAGCTGATGAAGGCGGAGGGCGTGACCCACACGGCCGGCGTTCCGACGGTCTGGCTGGCCCTCATCAACCATGTCGATTCGACCGGGTCCGATCTCGGCAAGCTGGGCACCGTCCATATCGGCGGCTCGGCGGCGCCGCGGGCGATGATCGAATGGTTCATGGACCGGGGCATCCGCGTCGGCCACGCCTGGGGGATGACCGAGATGTCGCCGCTCGGAACGGTCGGCGCCGGCAGCGGCGACTGGGACGAGCTCGGCCGCGAGCAGCGCGTCGACCTGCTCTGCAAGCAGGGCCGGGTGCCGTTCGGAGTCGAGCTCCGCACCGTCGACGAGGAGGGCAGGGTCCTTCCCCGCGACGGCAAGAGCTCGGGCCGCCTGCAGACTCGCGGGGCGTGGATCATCCGCCGCTATTTCCAGGACGAAGCCGGCGACTCGATCGACGAGGAGAGCTGGTTCGACACCGGCGACGTCGCTGCGCTCCACCCCGATGGAGTCCTCCAGATCACCGACCGCTCGAAGGACGTGATCAAGTCGGGCGGCGAATGGATCAGCTCGATCGACCTCGAAAACGCCGCGGTAGGCTGCGCGGGCGTCGCCGAGGCGGCGGCGGTCGGGGTCAGGCACCCCAAGTGGGACGAAAGGCCGATCCTCCTGGTGGTGAGGAAGACGGGCTCGGACGTCACTCCGCAGCAGATCCTCGACCACCTCTCCGGCTGCGTCGCCCGCTGGTGGCTCCCCGACGAGATACTCTTCGTCGACAGCCTCCCCCACACCGCGACCGGCAAGCTGCTCAAGACGGCGCTGAGGGAGCAGTACCGGGACTATAAGCTGGCCAGCGCGGCGTAGCCCGTCATTGCGAGGAGCGAAGCGACGCGGCAATCCAGCGCAGCGCTTGCGATATAGGCCGGACTGGATTGCTTCGCTCCGCTCGCAATGACGGTCAAAGCAATCTCAGCTGCGGCCCCTGCGGGGGCTCGAACAGATCGCAGCGAAGCTTCCTCTTCTCCCGGTTCAGCCCGTGTTTCTTCGCCGCCACCTCGAACCTGACCCGCATCAGCTCGGCCCACGGTCCGGAGCCCTGCATCCTCGTGAACCAGTTGGGGTCATTGTCCTTCCCTCCGCGCATGGCCCGGATGATGTTCATCACCTTGTCGGCGCGGTCGGGGAAATGCTCGTCGAGCCACGCCCGGAACAGCGGCGCGACCTCGTGGGGAAGGCGGACGGGGAGGAAGAAGGCGCCGATCGCCCCGGCCTCCGCCGCCGCCTCGACGATATGCTCGACCTCATGGTCGGTGATCCCGGGGATGACCGGGGCGATCGCGACATGGGCCGGCACTCCGGCCCCGGCCAGCGCCTTCACCGCCGCAATCCGCTTGCGCCCGGCCGGTGCCCGCGGCTCGAGGGTGCGCGAGATTTCCGGCGTCAATGAGGTCACCGACAAGGCGACCGACGCCAGCCCCTGCGCCGCCATCGGCGCCAATATGTCGAGGTCCCGGAGCACCCGGTCCGACTTGGTGGTGATCGTCACCGGATGCTTCGTTTCGGCGAGCACCTCGAGCACCGACCGGGTGATCCGCCATTTGCCCTCGATCGGCTGGTAGGGATCGGTGTTGGTGCCCAGAGCCATCGGCCGCACGGCGTAGCCCGGCTTGGCCAGTTCCTCGCGCAGGATCTTCGCCGCGTCCGGCTTGGCGAACAGCTTGGTCTCGAAGTCGAGCCCGGGCGAGAGATCGTGGAAGGCATGGGTGGGCCTGGCGAAGCAATAGATGCAGCCATGCTCGCAGCCCCGGTAGCTATTGATCGAGCGGTCGAAGCCGATGTCCGGCGAGCGGTTCCACGCAATGATCGTCTTGGGCTTCTCGACGGTGACCGTGGTTCGAAGCGGCGGCGGCCCATCGTCCACCTCGTCGCGCGCGTCGAGCCAGTCGCCGTCGGCCTCGCGAACCCGCAGGTTGAAGCGCGTCGGCGTCCGATTCTCGGGCGCGCCGCGGCCGTGATGGACGTCGGGACGGGGCATGGGGCCGCTATAGCGTTACACGTGGAACAGATCAAGAACCCGTCATTGCGAGGAGTGAAGCGACGCGGCATCCAGCTCAGCGGTTGCGACAAATGCCGACGCTGGATTGCTTCGCTCCGCTCGCAATGACGGGGCTATTCGCCCTCGCGGGAGGCCAGCTTCGTCTCGTCCGCCATGAGCCGCACGGCGGTCGCTCCCGCCATGCCCGGGAATCTCGGCCACATGCCCTGCGCCAGCGCGGCCCGGCTCGGGCCCGTCTTCCCCGCCTCCTCCTCGTAGATCCAGTAGTTCCGCAGGACGATCGGGACGTAGCCGCGAGTCTCCCAATAAGGCAGCGACTCGATGTAGAGCAGGGGATCGCCGCGGTCGAAGCGGCGGCTGTTCCATTCGGCGACCGGCACCGGGCCGGCATTGTAGGCGGCGATCACCTTGGGGAGCAGGCCGCCGGTGGCGCCGTTGTCGCGAAGGCTTTCTATGTAGCTCTGGCCGAACTCGATGTTCGCGGCCGGGCTGGTCAGCATCCGGCTGTCGAACGCCTCGCCGCGCGCGCGGGCAATGTCGCCGGCGGTTCCGGGCCGAACCTGCATCAGCCCGACCGCTCCGGCCGGGCTCACCACCGACGTGCGGAAATTCGACTCCTGCAGGGCGTGGGCGAAAGCGAGCGAAGGATCGACCCGCCAGCCCCGAGTCGGCTGCCAGTCGGGGCGCGGATAGCGGGCGGCAAAATTGACGCTCGCCCCGCGCGGCGCGTTGTGGGCGAGCCAGTATTGGGTCGAGGCGAGATTGAGGTCGGCGGCGAGGTGGAGGAGGGCATTGTGGTCGGCCGGGCCGCCGATCCGCGCCTGGTAGCGGATGAACTGGTCCGCGAGGTCGGTCTCGCCGATCTCGGCCAGCGCGAGCGCGGCGCGGACATTGGGCTTGCCCGCGACGCTCCGCCATTCCGAGTCGCGATAATCGTGGAGGCCGGTCGCCTCGCGGCCGCGAATTCCGAGCGCGGTGACGGCGAGGAGGCCGTAGAAGGTCTCCTTCTGGCGGGCGGCGGAGCGCAGATGGGCCTGAACCCGCTCCGGACGGCCGCACATCATCTCGGCGCGCGCCGCCCAGTAATGCGCGGCGGCGTTGAGCTCGACGTCGCTCGAGCGCCCGGCGACGAAATCGAATGCGTCCGCCGCGGCCTTGCAATCGTCCTGCCGCCAGGCGGCGAGACCTTCCGTCCAGGCGCCCTGGATCGCCCAGTCGCCGGTTCCGGCGCGGGCGAGGGCGGCAAGCCGACGGGCGTCCCTGTCGCTTCCGATCGTGTAATAGGACCAGGCGAGGCGCTGCTGGAATTCGGTTCGGGCGTCGGGGCCGAGAGCGTCCTGGCGCTCGAGGAACGCCGTCTCCGCCTCGAAAGGCCGGTTGTCCTTGATCAGCGGCTGGACCCTCGGCTCGATCTCGCCGGCGACGGGATCGTTCCTGGTCGACTCCGCGCGCTCGCGCCGCGGCTGGCTTCCGACCCACAGCAGCGTCTGGGCCTGGGGAAGGGCGGGAAGGTCCGTCGCGCCCCGGCTCTGCGCCAGGCGGGCGAGCTGGTCGGCCTTGGGAAGCTCCGGCGCCCGCTCGAGCACGGCCATGATCTGGGGTAATTCGACTCGCGGCGAGCCCTTGGCGAGATAGAGCTCGGCCCGGGCGACATTGTCGAGCGCTCCGCCCGGCATCGAATCGAGCCTCGCCGACGCGCCCGCCCAGTCGCCGGCGCGGATCGCTGCGAAGACGTCGCGATAGAGGCTGCGCTCGGCCGCGCTCAGCGAGGAGGACGGCGCTGCCGATGCCGCGTCGTCGGCGAAGGCCGGAGCGGCGGGCAAGGCGAGCGCGGCGGCGAGCAGAAGCGGTCGGAGCTTGATCATGTCTGTACCTCTTCGATCAGCATCTGGAGGTCGGCCCAGGCGTGCGGCTTGAGCCGCGGCGCCTCCAGCAATTGTCGGGGCGCGAAGGTTGCCAAAGTCTTGACCGGCCCGGCGTGGGTGGCGAGCTCGTGCCAGCGACCGCGCGCCTGCGGCACCGAGAGGCCGAGCAGGGGCTTGGCGCAGGCGTCGCCGAAAAGAAGCAAAGCTTTCGGCGCCACCAGCCCGACATGATGGCGGGCGAGCGCCGCGCAGCCCCGCGCCGCCGCGTCGTTGAGCTGCCCCGAGGGCGAGCGGATGCAGGAGAGGGCGGCGAGATAGATGCTGCCCCGTTCTCGCCCGATCGCGGCGAGCATCCGGTCGAACAGCCGCCCTGACTCGCCGCTGATCAATGTGCCCGCCGAGCAATCCTCGCCCGAGGGCATGTCGGCGACGATCATCAGTCCCGAGGCGGGATCGCCCTCCGGGCAGATCCGCGGCGCGGCGGGAGAGGCGAGGGGGACGGCGTCCGAGCTGGACAGCCACGCCCGGAAGAGGTCGAGCTGGCCCGGCCACTCGACGGCGGGCGCCTCGGGTGCGGCGGGCGCCGCCGAGCGGGCCGGCTCCGGCGTCGTCGGCCGCAGCCAGTCGCGCGGGGCCTCCTCGACGAGCGTGTCGACGCCCGCCTCGCTCCACCATTGCAGGACGCTTGCCGCGTCCGCCGGCGTCATTGGGTCGCTTCCCCGCTCCACGATCGCAATGGAGTCGGCTCGGGCCGGGCTGGTCAACCCTGAAATCTCTATCTATCTGCCAGTCGTTGGCTGCCTGCGACGACGCGAGTTGCGGGCGGCGTCGCCAAGGGAGCGCCTGGATGTCCGAACGCGAGTCGATGCCGTACGATGTGGTGATCGTCGGCGCCGGCCCGGCCGGCCTCGCCGCCGCCATCCGGCTCAAGCAGCTCGCCGACGAAGCGGGCCGCGAGCTCAGCGTCTGCATCCTCGAGAAAGGCTCGGAGGTCGGCGCCCATATCCTCTCCGGCGCGGTGGTCGATCCGCGCGCGATCGACGAGCTGATCCCCAATTGGCGCGAGCTCGGCAGCCCGCTCACCGTGCCGGTGGTCGAGAACCACCATTGGGTGCTCACCGAGCGCAAGAAATATTCGATGCCGCACCTGATGATGCCGCCCTTCATGAACAACAAGGGCACCTATACGGTCAGCCTCGGCAATTTCTGTCGCTGGCTGGCGGGTCAGGCGGAAGCGCTCGGAGTCGAGATCTTCCCCGGCTTCGCGGCGGCGGAAGTGCTGTTCAACGATGACGGCTCGGTCAAGGGAGTTGCCACCGGCGACATGGGAGTCGCATACGACGGCACCCACAAGCCTGACTACCAGCCGGGAATGGAGCTTCACGGCCGCTACACCTTCTTCGCCGAGGGCGCCCGAGGCCATCTCACCAAGCAGATAAGGCGGACCTTCGACCTTGACCGCGAGAGCGAGCCGCAGGTCTACGGAATCGGCCTCAAGGAGCTGTGGGACATCGAGCCGGCCAAGCATTGCCCAGGCCGGGTCATCCACACCCAGGGCTGGCCGCTCGACGACGCCTGGGGCGGCGGCTTCCTTTACCATCAGGAGAACAATCAGGTCGCGCTCGGCTTCGTGGTGGCGCTCAACTACCGCAACCCGCATCTCTCGCCGTTCGAGGAGTTCCAGCGCTGGAAGCAGCATCCGGCGATCCGCGAGATATTGGAGGGCGGCCGCCGGGTCAGCTACGGCGCCCGGGCGATCAACGAGGGCGGCTGGCAGGCCGTGCCGAAGCTCGCCTTCCCGGGCGGGGCGCTGATCGGCTGCGCCGCCGGCTTCGTCAACGTGCCCCGGATCAAGGGCAGCCACACGGCGATGAAATCGGGAATGCTCGCCGCCGAGGCCGCCTTCGCGGCGATCGCCGCGGAGCGCGGCGGCGACGAGCTCGCGGCTTACGAAGAGTCTTTGAGGAACAGCTGGATAGCGACCGAGCTTAAGACGGTGCGCAACGTCGAGCCGCTGGTCGCCCGCTTCGGCGGAACGATGGGCACCCTGCTCGCCGGAATCGACATGTGGATGCGGACCCTCAGGATCGGATTGCCGTTCACGCTTCGCCACCATGCGGACAGCGAGACGCTCTACCGCAAGGACCTGGTGCCGCCGATCGCCTATCCCAAGCCGGACGGGGTGATCAGCTTCGACCGGCTGTCCTCGGTGTTCATCTCGAACACCAATCACGAGGAGGACCAGCCGGTCCACCTGACGCTGAAGGACCCGGCGATCCCGACCGAGATCAACCTCCCGCTCTACGACGGGCCCGAGCAGAGATACTGTCCGGCCGGAGTCTACGAGTTCGTCGAGGAAGGCGGCCGCACCCGCCTCCAGATCAACGCCCAGAATTGCGTCCACTGCAAGACGTGCGACATCAAGGACCCGACCCAGAACATCAATTGGGTCGTCCCGGAAGGCGGAGGAGGGCCGAATTATCCCAACATGTAAGCTTTGGGCCGCCCCGCTATCGGGCGCTCTCCTTCTTTCCGCCACCCCCGCCGCCGCGAGCCTCGACGAGACCTCGGCGCTCGCCGCATATGTCCGTGCACGGGCCGCGGACAGCTCGGGCGCGGCGGAGCAGGCGGCGAAGAGCTACGGGGCGGCGATGGCGCTCGCGCCGGGCAACGAGGTGCTCGCCGGCCGCGCGCTTTCCCAGGCGATCGCGGCGGGCGACAGGCCGCTCGCGCTCGAGGCGGCGAAGCTTCTCGATTCCTCGGGCAAGCTCGCGCCCGACGGCCGCCTTCTCCTGATCGGCGAGGCGTTTCGAACCAAACAATGGCGCGAGGCGAGCCGGCAGATCGACCGGCTCGACCAGGACGAGGTCTTCTCGTTCATGACTCCGCTGCTCCGCGCCTGGCTCGCCCAGGGCAGCGGCAAGGGCGATCCGCTCGCCCTCATCGGCGGAACCTCGGGCAACGCGCTCGCCGCCACCTACGCGGCCGAGCATCGCCCGCTCCTCCTTCTCGCCCGCGGCAAGGCCGCCGAAGGCGCCGAGGCGCTCGTTCCGGCGATACAGGAAGCGACCATCCGCACCCAGCGGCTCCGGATCGCCGCGGCGACCGCGCTCGAGCGCAAGGGCGATCGCGCCCAGGCGCTGGCGCTTCTCGACGGGGAGGATGAAGCGCTCGCCGAAGCCCGGCGCCGCGTCCAGGCGGGCAAGCCCCTCGGTGGGGCGATCGCCACGCCGGCGGAGGGCATGGCCGAGCTCCTCACCCGCATCGCGCTCGATCTCAACGGCCAGGAGGTGCCGCAGCTGGCCCTCAGCTTCGCCCGGCTCTCCACCTTCCTCGCCCCCGACAATGCCGAGACCTGGCTGATCGCCTCGGACCTGCTCTCGGGCCAGGGCCGCTACGAGGCGGCCCTGGACGCGCTCTCAAAGGTCGGGGGCGACGATCTCTTCGCCGCCACCGCCGCCGACCGCCGGATGACCATCCTCGTCGAGGCCGGACGCACCGACGAGGCGCTCGCCGAGGCCCGCCGGGCCGCCGCCGAGGCCCCGGCCGAGATCGACAACTGGACCCGGCTCGGCGACATACTGAACCAGTCCGACCGCCATCAGGAAGCGGCCGAGGCCTATGGCAAGGCGCTCGATCTCGCCAAGGCCGGGGCCGAGCCGCCTCAGCCCTTATGGGCGCTCTGGCTCCTGCGCGGGAGCGCGCTCACCCAGGCGGGCCAATGGCCCGAGGGCAAGGCGGCCCTGCTCGAGGCCCAGAAGCTCGCCCCCAACCAGCCCGTCGTCCTCAACTTCCTCGGTTATTCCGAGCTCGAGCGCCGCGAGAATCTCGCCGAGGCGGAGAAGATGATCGGCGAGGCGAGCCGGCTCCAGCCCGACGATTCGGCGATCACCGATTCGCTCGGCTGGGCCCATTACGTCCGAGGCGACCTGCCCAAGGCTATCGAATTGCTCGAGACCGCCTCGCAGGGCCAGCCTGCCGACGCCGCCATCGCCGAGCATCTCGGCGACGCCTATTACAGCGCCGGGCGACGCTACGAGGCGCGCTACGCCTGGCGGGCGGCTCTGCCTTATGCCGAAGGCCCCGCCGCCGAGCGGCTTCGCGGCAAGATCGATTCGGGCTTGAGGCCGGAGCTCGCCGCGCCCTGATGGAGGAGATCGCCTACGCCAAGATCAACCTCGCGCTCCGGGTGCGGGGAAGGGCGGCGGACGGCTTCCACGATATCGAGACGCTCTTCGCTTTCTGCGAGGACGGGGATCGGTTGCGGGTCGAGGAAGGGGAGGGCCTCAGCCTCGCCGTCGCCGGCCCCTTCGCCGACCGGCTCGGCCCGGCTGAGGACAATCTCGTGCTTCGCGCCGCGCGCCTGCTCGGCGGGGATCGAGGCGCGGCTCTGACGCTCGACAAGAGGCTTCCGGTGGCCTCGGGGATCGGCGGCGGCTCAGCCGACGCGGCGGCGGCGCTGAGGCTTCTGAACCGCTGGTGGGGCCTCGGCCTCGGCGAAGCCGAGATGCTCGCGCTCGCCCGCCGTCTCGGCGCCGACGTGCCCGCCTGCCTCCTCTCCCAAACCGTCCGCGGCACCGGCCGGGGCGACATAATCGAACCCGCCGAGGGCGAGCCCGCAGGCACTCCGGTCCTCCTCGTCAATCCCGGGGTGCCGCTCGCGACGGCCGAGGTGTTCGCCGGATGGAGGGGGATCGCGACGGACGGCAACGATCTCGAGCCGCCCGCGCTCGCTCTGGCGCCCGAGATCGGCGAGGTGCTCGCCGCCCTCCGAGCCCAGCCGGGGGCGCGGCTGGTGCGAATGTCGGGCTCCGGCGCGACCTGCTTCGGTCTGTTCGAAAGCGAGGCCGCGCGCGATTCCGCCGCCTCCGCGATCGGCCGCCGGGAAGGCTGGTGGCGGCTCGCCAGCCGTCTGAGGTGACCCGCGAGTCCCGCCACGGCACAGCATTTTCAACCTCTTAACCATCGCAACCCGGACTAATGCGTCGTGGCACGCTCCTTGCTGCGCGTGGGGCGACGAGTCGAAACGAGACCCGAGGGGGCTTGTGGACATTCGCGCTTGGTCCCGCCTCCGCCGCGCGCGCAGGCGGCGCCATGGCTCCCTGAAGAGCCGGCTGCCTCCGACCGGGCGGCCGGCTCTTTTTTTGTGGCGACAAAGCGGCTCGCCCGCGTCAAATCGGCCGATGTTCGATCTTGCCGTCAGCGAGGGCGTCGCCCGGCTTCGCCTCGATCGCCCGCGAGCGCGCAACGCCATCCCCGTCGAGGGCTGGGAGCGGCTTGCGGAGCTTCTCGGCGAGCTTGGGGACGCCCGCCTGCTCCTGCTCAGCGGCGAGCGCGAGGCCTTTTGCGCCGGAGCGGATCTCGAGGATTTCCCGCGATTGATGGAGGACGAAGCGGCCGCGAGCGGCTTCCGCCTTGCGATGCGCTCCGCCCTCGATGCGCTGGCGGGGCTCGAGATCGTCACCGCCGCGTTGGTGGAGGGCCCCTGCTACGGCGCCGGGGTCGCGCTCGCCATGGCCTGCGACCTGCGCATTGCCGGGCCCGGCGCCCGCTTCGCCGTCACGCCCGCCAAATTCGCCATCTCCTATCCCCAGGAGGACGTCGCGCGCCTCGTCGCTCTGGTCGGCCCCGGCCAGGCGTCGCGGCTCCTGCTCGGCGCCGGGAGCATCGATGCCGGCGAGGCGGCCCGGATCGGCTTGGTCGAGATCCTCGCCGAGGATCCGGCGTCGGCCGTCGCCGCGCTGGCCGAGGCCATTCTCGCCAACAGCCCCGAAAGCATCGCCACATTGAAGCGCGGGATCCGGCTCGCGGCGGCGGGCGTCCCTCGCGACGAGACGCAGGATAAGCGCTTCGACGCCCTGTTCGGCGGCTCCGGCCTCGGCGAGCGGTTCGCCGCGCTTCGGCCGCGGCGCTGACTTGCCTGCACTCCGGCAATCGGGGACAAGCCGCGCATGAAGCGCCTGGCCGCTCTTTTCCTCCTCGTCGCGGGCTGCGGCGGTCCCTCGCCGAGCGCGGGCGAGCGGATCGAATGCGCGCTCGACGGAGCGGCCGTCTTCAAGCCTTCCTGCACGGTGGAGCGCGACCGGAACGACCCCTCGCTGCTCGTGGTGCGGGGGCCGGACGGACGCTTTCGGCGGCTTCGCTCGGATTCCAATGGAGCGATCGAAACCGCCGACGGCGCCGAGCCGGCTAAGGCCGAGCTGCTTGCCGACGACAGGGTCGAGGTGAGTGTGGGCCGGGACCGCTATCGCATCGCCGGAAGCCCGCAATGAGCCGTCCAGTCCTCACCGCGGATGAAATGCGCTCGGCGGAGGCGGCGGCCGTCGCCGCCGGGACTCCGGTGGAAACGCTGATGGACCGCGCGGGCACCGCGGCGGCCGAGGCGATCCGCCGGTTTGCCGCGACCGTGCCCGCTCTGGTCCTCTGCGGGCCGGGCAATAATGGGGGCGACGGCTATGTGATCGCCCGGCGTTTGGCCGAAACCGGCAGCAAGGTGCGCATCGCCGCTCTGGGAGAGCCGAAGAGCGGCGCGGCGAGCGCCGCCCGCCAGGCGTGGACGGGACCGGTCGAGAGCCTCGAGTCGGCGCGAGCGGCGCCGCTGCTCGTCGACGCCCTGTTCGGCACCGGCCTTGCCCGCCCGCTCGACGGGCCGGTCGCCGACCGCCTCGCCCAGCTCGCCGCCGAGGCGCGAGTCCGGGTCGCCGTCGACCTTCCGAGCGGAGTGGCGACCGACGACGGCGCGATCCTGTCGCCCGTTCCCCTATTCGACCTCACCGTGACCTTCGCCACGCTCAAGCCCTCGCATCTTCTCCAGCCCGCCGCGAGCCGGATGGGACGGCTCGTCGTCGCCGACATCGGCATCGAGGCGGCGAGCCGGCTCGCCGAGATCGGCCGGCCGTTTCTCGCCCCGCCGGGGCCGGCGGATCACAAATATAGCCGCGGCTTCGTCGCGGTCCTCGGCGGAGTCATGGACGGCGCCGCGGCGCTGACCGCCGATGCCGCGCTGAGGGGCGGGGCCGGCTATGTGAAGCTGATCGCGCCGCGCGGGGTTGCCGGGGTCGCGCGAGCCGTGGTGCAGGGCGGCGGGATCGAGGTTCTGGACGATCCCCGGGTTGGTGCGATCGCGGCCGGGCCCGGCCTCGGGACCGGCGAGGTCGACCTTCTGGACGCGGTCATTCGCTCTGGAAGGCCGGCGGTGCTCGACGCGGACGCGCTCACCATCGTTGCGAGCCGCGGGCTGGAGTGGCTCCACCGTGCGCCGGGGACTCCGATCCTCACGCCCCACGCCGGCGAGTTCGAGCGCCTCTTCCCTGATCTTGGCGGCTCGAAGGTCGAACGCACGCGCGCCGCGGCCGAGGCGGCGCGCTCGGTCGTCGTCTTCAAGGGCGCCGATACCGTCGTCGCCGCGCCGGACGGCCGTGCCGCGATCGCGCCGCCCGTTTCGAGCTGGCTCGCCACGGCCGGGACGGGCGACGTCCTGACCGGGATCATTGCGGCGATGCGGTCGAGAGGGATGGAGCCGTTCGAGGCGGCCTGCGCGGGGGTCTCGCTTCACGGCCGCGCCGCGGCGCTCGCCGGACCGGGCCTCATCGCCGACGACCTCCTCGATCGGCTCCCGGCTGCGCTTGCCGAATGCCGGTAGAGGAAAGCGAGACCGTTCTTCGCCTCGCCGCGCGTGGCGACGGGGTCGGGGAGAAAGGCGGCTTTTTCCCCCTGACCGCGCCGGGCGACCGAGTTCTCGCGGACGGAACCGTCCTGCGCGGCCCGCATCGGCAGGTGCCGCCGTGCCGTCACTTCCCCGAATGCGGGGGCTGCCAGCTCCAGCATGTCGACGACGAGGCCTATGCCGCCTTCCTTCGCGACCGGATCGCCTCCGCGCTCGCGGCGCAGGGCTTGGCCGCGCCGGACATCCTGCCCGCTCACATCTCGCCGCCGAACAGCCGCCGTCGAGCGTCGCTGCGCTGGGAGCGGGGAGGGGGGCTCGGCTTCAACGCCGAAGCGAGCCACCGGGTCGTCGACATGCGCGAATGCCATATCCTCCACCCCGAACTGTTCGCGCTGGTCGCGCCGCTGCGGGCCATGCTTCGCGCCCTGGATGCGCCCACCGGCGCCGGCGTTCGCCTGACGCTGGCCGATCAGGGGGTCGACCTGCTGCTCGAGAAGGTGACCGCGGACGGTCTGGCCGCCGCCGAGCGGCTTGGGCGCTTCGCCGAGGAGAACCGGCTCGCCCGCCTTGCGCTCGACGACGGCTACGGGCCGCAGACGCGCTGGGAGCCCGAGCCGGTCACGATCGCGCTGGGCGGCGTCCCGGTGCCGCTTCCCCACGGCGCCTTCCTGCAGGCGACCGCGGAAGGGGAGGCGGCGCTGGTCGAGGCGGTGCGGACGGGCGTCGGCGGCGCCAGGATCGTCGCGGACCTGTTTGCCGGTCTCGGCACCTTCGCCCTGGCGCTGGAGGGCCGGATCCTCGCCGCTGAAGGCGCCCGCGACGCCGCTTTGGCGCTCAAGGCCGCCGCCGGCCGGGCGCAGCGGACGGTTTTCGTCGATCACCGCGATCTCTACCGGCGGCCGCTCGACGCGTCGGAGCTGAACCGGTTCGAGGCGGTCGTGCTCGATCCGCCGCGGGCCGGCGCGAAGGAGCAGTCGGCCCTGCTCGCCGGCGCTTCCGTTCCGCGCCTCGCCTACGTCTCCTGCAACCCCGCGACCTTCGCTCGCGATGCACGGACGCTGGTGGACGGCGGCTACCGGCTCGACTGGATCCGCCCGGTCGGCCAGTTCCGCTGGTCGATCCACGTCGAGCTGGTCGGCGCCTTCTCCCGCTAGGGGATGTGGTGGCACACCATACGGGCCGCCTGGATCGTGAGCCCGATCAGCGCCAGCGACGACAGCGCGAAGAGGAGGAAGCGATAGGCCACGACGTTCACCGTGGCCTGCACCAGGCTGTGAAGGATCCTCAGGACGACATAGGCCCAGGCGAGGATCGTGCTGTAGCCGCCGCCGCCATGGCCCACCGCCAGCGTCAGGGCGATGGCGTAGAACAGCGTCGGCTGCTCGACCAGGTGCATGTAATTGTGGGCCTTCCACATGACGTCGTCCTCGACCACCCCTTCGAGCGCGACTCCGCCGCGGCCGCCGACCCGGCCTTTGAGCGAGATGCCCTTGCGCCGCATCGCCGCGAACCGCGTGACGATCATCCAGATCATGATCAGAAGCGTCCAGGCGACGAGCACGACGACCGGTTCGAGAATGGGACTGTTCATGGCTTTGACCTCCCCCTTTTGCCCGTGCAGAGTGACCGCGCCGCAGCCGCGAGTCAAAGCGCGCTTTAGCCTTTGAAAATCCCTGCTAAACAGGCGGCGGCGAGTGGAGGAGTGGCAAGATGAGAAGGATTGCGGCGGTCGCTGCGACGGCGACGATGCTGATGGCGGCGCAGGCGCCCCGGCCCCAGACCCAGCCGGCCCGGCCCCCGGCCCAGGCTCCGGCGCCCGTCCCGGCGCAACGGCCGGCGGCTCCGAAGGTGCCGACCCGGCTCCTCGCCGGCACCCTGGGCAATGTCTGCAGCCAGGACCGCTCGGCCTGCCTCACCTACATATTGGGCGCGACCGATGCTTTTGCGAGCGCGCTGGTCGCCGCGGGACGCCCGCAGGCCTTCTGCATTCCGCCGGGCACGACCAACGACCAGGTCGCTCAGTCGGTCGTCCGCTTCCTCCGCGCCCATCCGGAGGAGACGAACACCAACGCCGCCCTCATCGTCCTCGCGGGGCTGAAGGCCAGCTATCCCTGCGGCTATTGAGCCGTCGTTTCCCGGCGAAGTCCGGGACCAGGCTGCCTCGGAACTGGGCCCCGGCCTTCGCCGGGGAACGGTCAGTCGAACATCTTGGAGAAGCGGCGCTCCGCCCGCTCGCGCCAGTGGCCGCGATGATAGGCGTCGGAGGCGAGCAGCGGGAGGACGCTGGTCGCTTCGGCGAACACCATCTGCTCCATCGCGGTCGAGACCTTGCCCCAGCTCGCCGCCTCCTGGAGGGTCGAGGATGAGCAGGCGCCGTCGCGGACGTCGGCGACGGTGATCTGGACCGCATATTTGTGAACCTCGACGTCGTCATGGCCGAGGATCTCGGCGCAGACGACCGTGTCCTGGACGAAGTTCTTGGGAACGCCGCCGCCGATCATCAGCAGGCCGGAGGTGCCCGCCTTGATCTTGATGTCGGTGAGCTCGCGGAAATCGGCGATCGAATCGAGCGTCATGTAGGGGCGGCCCGCCTTCATCGCGTCGACCTGGTGCTTGACCAGGCCGAAGCCCGCCGAGCTGTCGGTGAAGGCCGGGCAGAAGATCGGCACGTCATGCTCGTAGGCGAGCTTGACGAGGCTGTTCTCCTTCTTGCCGTTCGTCTGCAGCCACTTGCCCATCTCGCGGATGAAGGCGCGCGAGGAATAGGGGCGGGGCTCGAGCGAATCGGCGATGGCGCCGATCGTGTGATCGGTCTCCTGGAGCGATTCCTCGTCGATATAGGTGTCGTAGATGCGATCGATATAGAGCGAGCGAAGGGTGTCGTCGTCAGGGATTTCAAGCGCTTGATAGTGCTTGTGGCCAAGCGCTTCGAAAAAATCCATGTCGACGATCGTCGCTCCGGTGGCGACGATGGCGTCGACCATGTTGTTCCTGACCAGATCGGCATAGAGGTCCATGCAGCCGCCGGCCGAGGTCGAGCCGGCGACGACCAGGAAGATCGAGCAATCGGGATCGGCGAGCATCTGGTTGTAGATCTCCGCCGCCCGGCCGAGGTCGCGCGAAGTGAAGCTCATCTTCTTCATCGCATCGACGATCGGGCGCGCATCGAAGCTCTTGATGTCGATATGCTCGACGACGCTCGAGAGCAGCTCGGCCTTGCGGGTGTCGTTGATCTTCGTCTCGGTGTTCACTTGATTCTCCAAACCCCCGTCGCCCCAGCGAAGGCTGGGGCCCCAGGGGGAATTCTCACTGGGATGCCAGCCTGCGCTGGCATGACGGTCAAAGCGTGACGACGTGCGACGGGGCGGGCCGTTCCTCGCTCGCGCCGTACAAAGTCGCCATCGGCTCGTCGCCGGCCTCGACCCTGGCGACGGTTCCGAAGCCGTTGAAGCCGGTCCGCATGGCGCAACCATAGGCGCCGAGCATCCCGATCTCGATATAGTCGCCGGCGCCGATGTCGGCCGGAAGATGGAACGGCCCCGCCATATGGTCGAGATCGTCGCAGGTCGGCCCGTAGAAGCTGAACGCCATGTCGCGCGCGTCCGACGGCGTCTCGCGGACCAGCTTCACCGGGAAGCGCCAGCCGATATGGGCGGCGTCGAACAGCGCCCCGTAAGCGCCGTCGTTGATGTAGAGCTGGTCGCCCCGGCGCTTCTCGACTCGAACGAGAAGGCTCGCATATTCGGCGCACAGCGCCCGGCCCGGCTCGCACCAGAGCTCGGCGGAATAGCTGATCGGAAGGCTCTCGAAGCCGCGCGAGACGACGTCGAAATAGGCTTCGAGCGGCGGCGGCTCCATGCCCGGATAGACGGAGGGAAAGCCTCCGCCGACGTCGACGATGTCGACCGTGACCGCCGCTTCGACGATCGCGGCGCGAACCCGCTCCATCGCCTCGTGATAGGCGGCCGGAGACATGGCCTGGCTTCCGACATGAAAGCAGATCCCGAGCGCGTCCGCGGCCTGCCGGGTCGCGAACAGCAAAGCCTTCATCTCGGCCGGGTCGGCCCCGAACTTGGAGGCGAGGCTCAGCTTGGAATGGTCGGAAGAGACCCGGATGCGAACGCACAGGTTGAGGTCGGTGGCGCCGCCGGTGGCCCGGACGATCTTGTCCAGCTCCTCCATCGTGTCGAGCGAGAAGGTGCGCACGCCGAGCGCATAGGCTTCGGCGATCGCCTCCTCGGCCTTCACCGGATGCATGAAGCATTGCACCGCCTCAGGAAGGGTCTCGGCGACCAGGCGCACCTCGGCGATCGAGGCGACGTCGTAATGGGTCACGCCCGAATCCCACAGGATTCGAAGCAGCTCGGGCGAGGGATTCGCCTTGACGGCATAGAGCGACCGGCCCGGAAACTTCTCGACGAAGAAGCGGGCGGCGCGCTTTGCGGCGTGCGGACGAAGGAGCGTGACCGGCTGGACCGGAAGCTGCCTGGCGATCGCGGCGGCGTCGATGCCGCCGAAGGGGAGCGAAGCTAGCCCCAGCGCGCTATGGTGCTTGTGCAACTCAAGGGACCTCCAAAGGCGGGTAGTTGACGAAAAAGCTGCCTTGCGGTTGTTGGAAGTCCCCATGGGGCAGCGGGGGCGATATATGGCCGCCGTCCCCCCCTGTAAAGACCCGCATTTTCACGCGCTAAACCAAGGATTTGCATGACAGAGAGGAAGCCCAAGCCGGAGGGTGTCGACGCTGCGGCGAAGCGTGTCGCCGAGCATGTCACCCGAACCCCGCTGCTTCCGCTCGACTGGGAAGGCGTGCGGCTGTGGGTGAAGGCCGAATGCCTCCAGCAGGGCGGAAGCTTCAAGCTTCGCGGAGCGACCAACCGCCTCCTCCTGCTCGGCGAGGCGGAGCGACGGCGCGGAGTGGTTGCCTTCTCGTCCGGCAACCATGCCCAGGGCGTGGCGATCGCCGCCCGCCGGCTCGGCATCCCGGCGACGATCGTCATGCCCGCCGACGCCCCCTCGGTGAAGGTCGAGGGAACCCGCGCCGCGGGCGCCGAGATCGTCTTCTACGACCGCGCCGGCGAGAGCCGCGAGGCGATCGGGGCCCGCCTCGCCGCCGAGCGGGGGGCGACCCTGGTCCCGTCCTTCGACGACGTCGACGTCATCGAAGGGCAGGGGAGCGCCGGGGTCGAGATCGCCGCGCAGCTCGGCGGAAGCCCGGACAAGGTGCTGGTCCCGTGCGGCGGCGGCGGCCTTTCCGCCGGGATCGCGCTTGCCTTGCCCGAGGCGCACGTCGTCACGGTCGAGCCGGAGGGGTGGGACGACATGGCCGCCTCGCTCGCCGCGGGAATCCCGGTGCCGGTGCGCGAGCCGGCGCCGCCGACGCGCTGCGACGCCCTCCAGACCAGATTGGTCTCGCCGCTGACTCTCGGCGCGCTCCACGCCGCCGGTGCGAGCGGCATCTCGGTCACCGAGGCCGAGATCGAGGCCGCCATCGCCTTCGCCGCCCGGGCCCTCAGGATCGTCGCCGAGCCCGGCGGAGCGGTAGCCCTTGCCGCCCTCCTCGCCGGAAAGGCGGGGCCGGTGACCGAACGGACCGTGCTGGTGGTTTCGGGGGGGAACGTCGACCCGGCGCTCTACGCGCGGATCCTGGCCGGTCAGGCGGCCGAGACCGACCGGTAGCCGGCGGGATCGATCCGGATCGGCGAGAGCGATTCGACCTCGCGGGTCAGTTCCTCGAGCTGGAGTCCGAGCGTCCGAAGCTCGGCCGCGAAGGCGTCGCCGTCATGCCCCGGGCGAGCCAGCGCCGCCGCCTCGAGCAGGGCGTCGAGGAGGATCGACAGGCTCGGCAGGATCGTCTCCTCGATCCGCTCGAAAGCCTCCTCCAGCTGCCTTTGTCTCTCCGAATGGGGCATTGCGGGACGAAGCTATGCCTCGCGCTTTAACCCTTCGTAAAAGCCGGGCCCTGTTTTCTCGCGATTTTGGATGGCACAAGCCGTCGCCATGACCGGATTCGCCTCGGCCCTGCTCTCGATCGCCGTCCTGGGGACGTTCGCCCTGGCGGCAGGCGGGCTGTACCTGCTGGTCAAGCGAAGCGAGCGCAGGCAGGGGCTGCTCATGCTGGTCGCCGCCCTCGTCCTTCTCGCCAACGTGCTGGTGTGGACGCTGTGAGAATCTTCGATTTCGACCGCGCCATCGTCCGCGAGCCCGCGGAGAGCGTCGTCGAGGGCCTTCGAACCGGCTCCGAGCCGCCTCGCCACGACCGCATCCTCGCCGAGCACCGCGCCTATGTCGCGGCGCTGGAGGCAGCCGGTGTGGCGGTCGAAATCCTTCCGCCGCTTCCCGGCTTCCCCGATTCGGTCTTCGTCGAGGATCCCGCCTTCGTCCTGCCCGAAGGCGCGATCCTGCTCCGCCCGGGAGCGCCGAGCCGGTTCGCCGAAGCCGCTTCGCTGGCGCAGGCGCTCCGCCGCCATTTCGCCGACGTCGCCGAGGTCGACGAAGGCTTCGTCGACGGCGGCGACATCCTCATCCTGCCGGACGAGATCCTGGTCGGATTGTCCGCTCGCACGGACCCAACGGGCGCCGGGCGCTTTTGCGACCTCGTCGGCGATCTCGGCCGCCGAGCCCGGATCGTCGAACCGCCCCCGGGGCTCCTCCACCTCAAGACCGGCTGCGCCCTGATCGACGAGCGCACCTTGATCGCCGTGCCGGCCCTGGCCCCGCTCTTCCCCGGCTATGAGCTTGTGGTCACGCCCGAGGGCGAAGAGCATTCGGCCAACCTCATCCGGGTCAACGATCGGATCCTGATGGGAGACGCCTTCCCGAAGACGGCCGCAATGCTGCGCGAACGGGGTCTCGAAGTGGCCGAAACCCCCGCCTCGGAGATCGCCAAGATCGACGCAGGTCTCTCCTGCATGTCGCTTCGCTGGCATTCTCAACGCTGACGACGCGCTTCACCGTATCGGGCAGCTCGGATCCAGCCTGAAGTCGAGATAATCGTCCACCGCCTTCATCAGCTGCGGCATCTCGTTGATGAAGAAGTGGTTGGCCTGCGGGATGGTCGAGTGGTGGATGGTGATGTGCTTCTGAGTGCGAAGCTTGTCGACCAGCTTCTGGACGGCGCCCGGAGTCACCACCTCGTCGCCGTCGCCCTGGATGATGATCCCGGAGGCGGGGCAGGGGGCGAGGAAGGTGAAATCGTACATGTTGGCCGGCGGCGCGATCGAGATGAAGCCGCGCACCTCGGGCCGCCGCATCAAGAGTTGCATTCCGATCCAGGCACCGAAGCTGAAGCCGCCGATCCAGGTCGTCTCCGCCTCGGGGTGGATCTGCTGGACCCAGTCGAGCGCCGAGGCGGCGTCGGACAATTCGCCGATGCCGTTGTCGAACACGCCCTGGCTCTTGCCGACTCCGCGGAAGTTGAACCTCAGGGTCGCGAAGCCGCGCCTGACGAAGGTCTTGTAGAGCGCCTGGACGATGGCGTTGTTCATCGTCCCGCCGCCCTGCGGATGGGGGTGGAGGATGAGCGCGACCGGAGCCCGCGGGCGGGGTCCGGGGCTGAAACGGCCTTCGAGGCGGCCTTCCGGGCCGGGAAAGATGACTTCGGGCATTTGACCTGCGGATCGCTGAGGAGAAAGAGCGGGGCTGCCCCCGCGCGCGTGCCGCTCTATATAGGGCTGCGCGCCCGACGTGCAATTTGAAAGGGAAGTCGTGCCTCAACGCATCTATCTCGACCATGCCTCGACCACGCCGATCCTGCCGGAGGCGGCGGCGGCGATGGCACAGGCGTGCGGGAGCTGGGCCAATCCCTCCTCGCCCCATGCCGAGGGAAGGGCGGTTCGAGCCCAGCTCGAGGACGCAAGGCGGCGGATCGC
The DNA here is from genome assembly GCA_045811485.1 of Allosphingosinicella sp. Lineage (GTDB taxonomy): Bacteria > Pseudomonadota > Alphaproteobacteria > Sphingomonadales > Sphingomonadaceae > Allosphingosinicella. Next base: position 54,957 of record JBJMTX010000021.1, on the reverse strand, counting down.
GAGCGCTCTCGGCTCCGACTCCACGCTCATCTTCACCTCCGGCGCGACCGAGGCCATCTCGTTGGTGTTCGAGCGCGCGCGCCACGAGGACCGGATCATCGGCGCCGCCGAGCATCCGGCGGTGCTCCGGAGCGCGCCCGGCGCCCGCCAGATCGCGGTCAAGGCCGACGGAACGCTCGATCTCGACGATCTCGATCGCGCCCTGGACGGCGCCAAATCGCCGCTGGTGGCGGTCCAGTCGGTCAACAACGAGACCGGGGTCGTCTTCGCCATCGATTCGGTCGCCGAGCGGGTAAGGGCCGCCGGCGGGCTGCTCCTCACCGATTGCGCCCAGAGCGCGGGCAAGCTTCCGCTTCCAGACGCCGATTTCCTCGTCATCGCCGCCCACAAGTTCGGCGGCCCGCCCGGCATCGGCGCCCTTCTGGTCAAGGACACTGCCACCCTGGAGGCGATCGGTGGACAGGAGGGCGGCTACCGCCCCGGAACCGCCGCCGTTCCCTCGATCATGGGCTTCGCCGCTGCCGCCGAGGCGGATCACGGGTGGTACGAGGAAGCGAAGCGGCTTCGCGACCGGCTCGATTCGGGCGTGCTCGCCGCCGGCGGCGAGATCGTCGCCGGAGAGGCGCCGCGAATCGCGACCATCGCCTGCTACCGGATGCCGGGCGTGCCCGGCGCCGCCCAGATGATGCAGCTCGATCTCGCCGGGATCGCGGTCACCGCCGGAAGCGCCTGCGCCTCGGGAAGCCTCAAGACCAGCCACGTCCTCACCGCCATGGGCTGGCCCGAGGAGGCGGCGCGCGAGGTCATCCGGGTCAGCTTCGGCCCGCAGACGCGCGAGAGCGACATCGATGCCCTGCTGGCCGAATGGACCGCGCTGTACGGGAAGCGCCGGGCCGCGTGATCTACCTGGACTATCAGGCGACCACTCCGCTCGCTCCCGAAGTAGCGGCGGCGATGCGGCCCTGGCTCGAGACGGGCTTCGCCAACCCCCACAGCAGCCATCGAATGGGCCGCGAGGCCGCAGCGGCGGTCGAGGCGGCGCGGGAAAGATTGGCTGAAGCGCTGGGCAGCGGGGGGCGTGGACAGGTCTATTTCACCTCCGGGGCCACCGAGGCGATCAACTGGGCCCTGAAGGGCGCGGCGACGCGGCTGCCGCCGGACCGGCGTCGAATCGTCACCCTTGCCACCGAGCATGCCGCCATTCTCGATACGGTCGCCTATCTGGGCGAGCAGGGCTTGGAGGTGGAAATCCTCCCCGTCGCTCCCGACGGCCTCGTCGAGCTCGCCGCGTTGGAAGCCGCCGTCGACGGGCGTACCGGTCTCGTCGCCGCCATGCTCGTCAACAACGAGATCGGGGTCGTCCAGCCGGTCGAGGGGATCGCCGCCATTGCCCGGGCGGCGGGCGCGCTCTTCCTATGCGACGCCGTGCAGGGACTTGGGCGGGTCCCGATCCCCCTCCACGCCTGCGACATGGTCGCGGTCTCGGCCCACAAGGTGCACGGACCCAAGGGTATCGGCGCCCTGTGGGTGCGCGAAGGCGTCGCACTCGAACCGCTCCTCCACGGCGGCGGCCAGGAGGGGGGTCTGCGCTCGGGCACGCTCTCGCCCGCGCTCTGCGTCGGCTTCGGCGAGGCCGCGCGCCTGGTCGTTGAGGGGGCGGTCGAGGACAGGGACCATGTCGAGCGGCTGTGGGACAGGGCGCTCGAGCGTATGTCCGGCTGGCTCCTCAACGGATCGGCGGAACGACGTTACCACGGCAACCTCAACCTTCGCCGCGAGGGCGTCGATTCCGCCCGCCTCATCTCCGAGCTCCGCTCGATCGCCTTCTCCGCCGGCTCCGCCTGCGCCAGCGGCTCGGGCCGCCCGAGCCATGTCCTCGCCGCCCTCGGCCTCTCCGACCGCGAGGCGCGCTCGAGCATCCGCCTCGGCTTCGGCCGCTACACGACCGAAGCGGAGCTCGATGAAGCGCTCGGCCTGATCGACTCCGCCGCCAGCCGCCAGTTGAGCTTCGCCGCATGACCCTGGTCCGCTTCATCTCCGCCGACGGCAACCATATCCAAGAGGTTCGCGGCGCCGACGGCGAGCGCCTGCTCGACCTCGCCCAGGCCCACGGCCAGCCGCTCGAGGGCACGTGCGAGGGCCAGATGGCCTGCTCGACCTGCCACGTCATCGTCGCCGCCGTGGATTTCGCGAGTCTTCCGCCGGCGAGCGAGGACGAGGAGGACCTGCTCGACCTCGCCTCCCACGTCACCCGGACGTCGCGGCTCGCCTGCCAGATCAGGCTGACGCCCGAGCTCGACAGCCTGACCGTCCGCATTCCGGGCGGCGCCCATAACATGCAGGGGAGGTGAGATGATCGACCGAAGGACGCTGATCGTCGCCGGCGCGGCGCTCGCGGCCGGTTGCGGCGCCGGCCGCCGCGGCGAGCCGGCTCCGGACGAGGTCGCGCGCGAGGCGTCCGCCGATTTCGAGGCCATTCGATCGACCCTCGGCCCGGGCGGCCGGCTCGGAGTCGCGGCGATCGACACCGGCTCGGGCCGGGAGCTGCGCTTCGACGCCGATTCCCTCTATCCCTTGGCCTCGACCTTCAAGCTTCCGCTCGCCGCCTTCATTCTCCGCCTTGTGGAGAGAGGCGAGCTCTCGCTCGACGAGGAGCTGCCTTTCGCCTCCGGCGATCCGCTCGACAATTCGCCGACCGTCGAGGCCAATCGGGCGCTCGGCCGGCTTCCGGTCCGCCAGCTTTGCGCCGCGATCGTCGAGGTCAGCGACAACAGCGCCGCCAACATCCTGCTCCGCCGAACCGGCGGGCCCGCCGCGCTCACCCGCTTCATCCGCGCCTGCGGCGATCCCGTCACCCGTCTCGACCGCTTCGAGATGGAGCTGGGGTCCAACCTTCCCGGCGATCCGCGCGACACGACCAGTTCCGCCGCAATGGCCGCGCTCGTCCGCAAGCTCGTTCTCGGCGACGTGCTGACGGAGGAGAATCGCAACCGCCTCCAGGTCTGGCTCAAGAAGTCGGTGCCCGGGCCCGACCGGCTCAAGGCCGGCCTGCCCGCGCCGCCCTGGCTGATCGGGCACAAGACCGGCACCGCCGCCAACGGCGGGGTCAACGACGTCGCTATCGGCTGGCGGTCGGGCAAGGCGCCGATCGTCATCGCCTGCTACCTCAGCGGCGGCACCGCCGAACCCCCCGCCCGCTTCGCCGCCCACGCCTCGGTCGGACGGCTGGTCGCCAAGGTCTTCGCCTAGCCAAACCCTCTCCCTGCAGGGGAGAGGGTCGACTCGCCGAAGGCGAGCGGGGTGAGGGCATTTTCGGCGCCGACAGTCCCTTACCCCTCCCACCGCTCCGCGGCGGGCCCCTCCCTCTCCCCTACAGGGAGAGGGGGTATCTTGCGCCACCCGCTCGCTTTCCCCATATGCGCCGCGGGAGTCGGGCGGACGGTGCTGTCGCCAACCCGGTCAGATCCGGAAGGAAGCAGCCGTAACGATTTCGCCCCGGGTCGTTCCGGCTCCCACGTCACCCCAGCGAAGGCTGGGGCCCCAGCGAGGATAAGGCTCCTGCGCAACTCACCCCCTGGGATGCCAGCCTTCGCTGGCATGACGGAATAGTCTAGGCTCGCCCCGATGTCCGATTCCCCCGATTCCCCCGATTCCTTCGGCCTGGGCCTCGACGAGCCGCCTCAGCCCGCCAGGGCGCAGCCCTACCGCGTGCTCGCCCGCAAATACCGCCCCCAGAGCTTTGCCGAGCTGATCGGGCAGGACGCGATGGTGCAGACGCTGGGCAATGCGATCGCCCGCGACCGGCTCGCCCACGCTTTCCTGCTCACCGGAGTCCGCGGGGTCGGCAAGACTTCGACGGCGCGGCTGATCGCCAAGGCCCTGAACTGCATCGGCCCGGACGGGCAAAGCGGCCCGACCATCGAGCCGTGCGGAATCTGCGAGCCCTGCCGGGCGATCGCCGAAGGCCGCCATATCGACGTCGTCGAGATGGACGCCGCGAGCCATACCGGAGTCGACGACGTCCGCGAGATCATCGAGGCGGTGCGCTACGCCGCGGTTTCGGCGCGCTACAAGGTCTATATCGTCGACGAAGTCCATATGCTGTCCAAGAACGCATTCAACGCGCTTCTCAAGACTCTCGAAGAACCCCCTGCGCACGTTAAGTTTCTGTTCGCGACGACCGAGGTCAACAAGGTCCCCGTCACAGTCCTCTCACGCTGCCAGCGGTTCGATCTGAGGCGAATTCCGGCCGAGAAGCTGATGGCCCACTTTGGCGATGTTGCGGCGAAGGAAGGCGTCGAGGTCGAGCCCGAGGCGCTCGCCCTGATCGCCCGCGCCGCCGAGGGCTCGGCGCGCGACGGGCTTTCCATCCTCGACCAGGCGATCGCCCACGGGCCCGCAGGCGTGACCGCCGAGCAGGTCCGGGCCATGCTCGGCCTCTCGGACCGAGGCGCGATCCGCCGCCTGCTCGGGATCCTGCTCTCGGGCGACGCCCCGGCGGCTCTCGCCGCGCTTCGCGACCAATACGATCTCGGAGTCGAACCCGCGGCGGTGATCCGCGGCCTGCTCGAGAGCGTCCACGCCGTCACCCGCGCCAAGGTCGGCGGCGCCGACGACCCGGCGCAGTCGGCCGAGGAGCGCGAAGCTTATTCGGAATGGGCGAGCCGCCTCTCCTACGCCGCCGTCCACCGCCTTTGGCAATTGCTGCTCAAGGGCCTCGGCGAGGTCCATGTCGCGCCGATGCCGCTCGAAGCGGCGGAGATGGCGCTGCTCCGGCTGATCCACGCCTCGGAGCTTCCCGATCCCGGCGCCCTGCTCGAGCGGCTGGCGGGCGGGCAGGGGATGGCCGTAGCGGCGCCGGCCGCGCCGAAGGGCGAGGGGCAGGACGCCCTGCTCCAGGCGCCGCCGTCGTTCGAGGGCTTCGCCGACCTGATCGAGCGGCAGGGCAAGAAGATCCTCGCCCACGAGCTTCGCGAGAATTACCGGCTGGTCGAATACGGACCGCCCAATCTGCTTCTGCAGCAGACCGGCAACCTTCGCCCGGTCAGGGACGTCGACGCCTTCCTTCGCAGCGTCCGCGAGGCGACCGATGCCCTGTTCGGCCAGAAGTGGCAGGTGGCGATCTCCGATGGCGAGGCGAAGCCGACGCTTCGCGAGCAGGAGCTCGCCGCCGAGGCCGCGGTTCGCGACCAGGTGCTCGAATCGCCCCTGGTCAAGGCCGCCTTCGAAGCCTTTCCCGACGCCGAGCTTGCCGGCTTCACCCTCGATTCACAACGGAGCGCCTGAATGCAGAATATCGACGAGCTGATGAAGATGGCCCAGAACGCCCAGGCCGAGCTGATGAAGGCCCAGGAAGGGCTCGACCATATCGAGGTGGAGGGTGCGTCCGGCGCCGGCCTCGTCAAGATCCGCGCCAGCGCCAAGGGCCGGATCATCTCGGTCGAGATCGACGAGAGCCTTCTCCAACCGTCCGAAAAGCAGATGGTCGAGGATCTCGTCGCCGCCGCGATCAACGACGCCCGCGCCAAGGCCGATCAGGCCGCGCAGGGCGAGATGCAGAAGATGACCGCCGGCCTCCCGCTCCCGCCGGGGTTCAAGCTTCCCTTCTGATCAGCCGCCCGAATTGCCCTCGGGGGGCGCGGGCGGCCCGGGCAGCGGAGGAGGGGCCGCCTCGGGCGCCGCCTGGGGCTGCTCATATTCCTCGCCCGGCACCTGGACGGGCGGCGTGGGCGCGGCCCTGGTCCTGACCCTGCGCGGGGGCGGCGGAGCGGGCTGCCGTTCCGGCGCCACCGCTTGCCCCGCATAGACGCAGCCGTCGAGCCCGTCCCTCGCCACCACCCCGATCCGGGCCGCGATGGCGTTCCCGTAGCGCCGGGTGAAGCCCTTCGGCGCGGTCGCCCCGCGCTTCTTGGGCAGAGGCAGGACGGCCGCGATCCGAGCCGCCTCGATCGCGCTCATCGCGCTGGCGTCGTGATTGAAGTAGCGAAGCGATCCGGCATTGGCGCCGTAGGTGCCGATCCCGGTCTCGGCGAGGTTGAGGTAGACCTCCATGATCCGGCGCTTGCCCCACAGATTCTCGATCAGCAGGGTGAACCAGGCCTCGAGCCCCTTGCGCGCATAGCCTCCGCCCTGCCACAGGAAGGCGTTCTTCGCCGTCTGCTGGCTGATCGTCGAGCCGCCGCGTATGACCGAGCCGCCCCGCGCGTTGCGCCGCATCGCCGCGGCGATCGCATCCTGGTCGAAGCCCCAGTGCAAGCAGAACTTGCTGTCCTCGGCGGCGATCGCGGCGCGGACCATGTCGCGGTCGATCCGCTCGATCGGCATCCAGGCGCGCGTGACGTGCCGCCCGCTCAGCCGGTCGCCGAGCATGGTGAAGGTGAAAGGCGGGTTCACGAAGCGGTAGAGGAGGACCCAGGCCAGGCTGAGCAGGACGAACAGGAAGAAGCCGGCCGCGATCCAGCCGACCGCTCGGCCGAGCCAGCCGCGCTTGCGGGCCCTCACTCGGGGCATCCTGCCGGTGCGGCGCCTAGCTCGCCGGAAGCAGGCGCCGCTCGCCGGCGAGGCCCATCAGCGCCTTCTGGAGCTTCTCGAAGGCCCGGACCTCGATCTGGCGGATCCGCTCGCGGCTGACGTCATAGACCTGGCTCAGTTCCTCGAGCGTCTTGGGATCGTCGGTCAGCCGCCGCTCGGTGAGGATATGCTTCTCGCGGTCGTTCAAGGCCTTCATCGCCTCGACGAGGAGCTCGTGGCGGACCTGGCTCTCCTGGGCCTCGGCGACCCTTTCGTCCTGGAGCGGATCGGTGTCGACCAGCCAGTCCTGCCACTGGCCCTCGCCCTCCTCCCGCAGGGAGACGTTGAGCGAAGTGTCGCCGCCCATCGCCATCCGCCGGTTCATCGAGATGACGTCCTCCTCGGAGACTCCGAGATCGGTCGCGATCTTGGTCACGTCCGCGGGCTTCAGATCGCCGTCCTCGAACGCCTCGATCTGATTCTTCATCCGCCTGAGGTTGAAGAAGAGCTTCTTCTGCGCCGCGGTGGTGCCCATCTTCACCAGCGACCAGGAGCGAAGGATGAATTCCTGGATCGAGGCGCGGATCCACCACATCGCGTAGGTGGCGAGCCGGAAGCCCCTTTCGGGCTCGAACTTCTTCACGCCCTGCATGAGGCCGATATTGCCCTCCGAGATCAGCTCGGAGACGGGGAGGCCGTAGCCCCGGTACCCCATCGCGATCTTGGCGACGAGCCTGAGGTGCGAGTTGACCAGCTTGGCCGCGGCATCGGTGTCCTGATGCTCGGTCCAGCGCTTGGCCAGCATATATTCCTCCTCGGGGGCGAGGATCGGGAATTTCTTGATCTCGGCGAGATAGCGGTTGAGGCCCGCCTCGCCGCCCATGGCGGGAATGGTCGCCACGTTCTTACCGCTAGCCATCGTCTTCACTCACTCCCTGGTCCGGAATTTTCTGATGTGCCGGTCCGTGCCGCTTATAGCGCGAGCGCGCTTAACAGTTCCTGCATATCGGACGGAACGGCGCTTTTGAACGACAAGGCCTGATTTGTCACGGGATGAATGAAGCCGAGCTCGGCCGCGTGCAGGGCTTGCCGTTCAAAACCCAATCTTTTCAATAACTCACGATGAGCCTTTCGGGTTCCACCGTAGGTCGGATCACCGAGCAGGGCATGGCCGATCGAGCTCATATGGACCCGCACCTGGTGAGTCCGCCCGGTCTCGAGCCGGCATTCGACCAAAGCCGCCTCGCGCAGCGGGTCGAGCAGGCGATAATGCGTGACGGCCCGTTTGCCCCGATCGCCCTCGACGATCGCCATCTTCTGGCGGTTGACCGACGAGCGGGCGAGCCGGGCGTCGACCGTCCCCGCCGGCGGGTTGGGCCGTCCGGCGACGATCGCGCGGTAGCGGCGGTCGATGCTGTGCCGGACGAACTGGGCGGAAAGCCCCTCATGCGCGACGTCGGTCTTGGCGACGACGAGAAGCCCGGACGTGTCCTTGTCGATCCGGTGGACGATGCCCGGCCGCGCCACGCCGCCGATCCCCGAAAGCCGCCCCGAGCAATGGTGGAGGAGGGCGTTGACGAGGGTCCCGTCGGCATTGCCCGCGGCGGGATGGACGACCATCCCCGCCGGCTTGTCGACAACGAGGAGATGCTCGTCCTCGAAGACGATCTCGAGCGGAATGTCCTGTGCTTCGTTATGGGCTGGCGCCGGCGCTGGCACCGTCACTTCATAGTCGCCGGCCAGTGCCTTCGTCGCAGGATCGCGGACCAGGCCGACAGGACCGGTCACCCGACCGCTCGAGATCAGCGCCTTCAGCCGCTCGCGAGACAGCGCCGGCAAAGCGGCGGCAAGCGCCCGGTCGAGACGCTGGCCGGCGGCATCGGCGGCGATCGTGGCGGCGATGTTCGACTCCCCCCGGGTCATTCCGGATCCGATGTGGCGTTGCGCGCAGTGAATTCAAGCGGCCCGAACCGGCGCTATCCCCCTGCGAAGTTCACGAAGTTCACGATGTCGAGCTTTTTCCCCGAGCTTTCGCGGCGAAAGCGGTCCGGAGCGTCTCGCGACGCTCCAAGCCTTGATGAGTCCGTAGCTGCCCATAGCTGGAACATAGCATAAACAGATTACCTGTCCAGCAAGGGTGCGACTGGACGGGGGATCGCACTGGAGGCCGGTACGAAGCTGTCCGCCAAGGGCGAAAGGCCGTCGATCCGCAGCACAGCCCCAGATGGCGGCTTCTGGCCGTTACCGGACCGGCAGTTGATGGTTTTGCGTCCAGCAGATGCCATCGCGCACCACCGTCCTTTCGGATGCTCGCTCACCTATTGCACCTAGATGCTCGTAGTTTATGCCCTCGCGAATGACCGGTCGGCGTCCACCCACGAGAACGAACGCCGAGCGCCATGGCACGAATGTGAAGCGCCGGCTCCGCACGCCCCCGCTCGGCGACGATGCATTGGATGCGTTGAGCGCGCAGGCGCGCCACCAGCCTTACGCCAAACACAAGCGCAATCCGCGGGCCTTCGGTCTGGAGCCTATTCCTGGCATTTCGGACGATCCAACATATTGCGACGAGCATGCCGGTTTTACGCCGGATGACATGAAACGCGTTCCCGGTTTGATAAAGCGAGGGATCGTCGCAGGACTTACAAGCGAAGCGGAGGCCAAGGGGGTTCCTCGATTGCTATGGTCCATCGACGACAATGGCTGGGTATACGAGGCTCGGCTTACCAATGAGGGGCAAGCGCTTTACCATGGCTATCCCCTGCTTCCTGGCGATCCAGTCGCGATTAAAGTAATTTCACGATTCCGTGATTGGGCTTACGCGCGAGACTCAGCGGTGATAACGCAAAGACTCGCCATGACGGTGCAGGCGGCGATTACGCTGGCAGATGCAGCACAGGGACGATACGGCAGATGAGCGGCTACTTCGAAATTTCAGCCTCATGGCCGGAGCCGAGTGAGCGCCAAGCAGATGTCGCTGAGATTTCTATTCGCCTTGGCGATGAAATATTAACGCGGATCGCAGATCTCGAATCGAATACAAATCGCGAATACTTTCGAGCATCGGCTGTAAGTCTGAGCTTATGGTTTGCTGATAATTGGTGGCGGCTTCGCTGCGAACCCGTTGATAATACCAGTCTTCCGTCCGTTGACTGGCGCATGCGCCATGAGCTGAGCGCGGCCTCCGGCGGCACGCAATGGCCCCCTGTTATGATCTATTCCGGGGGTGATCGTGTAACCTTCGCTCCAAGCCTTAGCCGGCAGCACGCGGCCGCGAAGCTGCGCTACCTCGATACGCGCGTCCGGACGATCCAGGCCTCGCAATTCGAGGTCGGGATCGATAACTTCTTCAACCTCGTGCTAGAAAGTTGCGCGCACTCGAATGACGCCCCGGTTCTGCGCGAGCTTGTCGATCAGCTCGTAGTCGAACGCAAAGAACCGGAGCTCACGGCATGGCGGCGGCTGGAAGCCTGCCTTGGATATGATGCCGATGAGGCGCCAAGTGAAGTTGTCGAACGCTTTCTAGCAATCTCGGATCGGCTCAATGAGCGCGATCTGGAGGAGGCCGCTATCGCGGCGCAGGGGGCCCATTCGGCTGATATACTGGAGAGCGCGATTGCTGCTTCCGAAGCATCCGACGTCGTGCTCGACTTCAAACTTGCGGAGCGCGTCGATCTCTCAAAAACAGAACTGGCTTACCCGAGCCCATGGCAGCTTGCCGAACTAGCTGCGTCCCAACTTCGTGATGGCTTCGGCCTTCACTCCGCTCCGATCAGTGATAAATCACTCTCAGACTTGCTGCTCGCTCGTTGGGACGATCTGAAGGCAACCACCGAGACAGGGCGGAATCTACCCTATGCTACTAGGCTGCGCACTACACAATCCAAGCAGAAGGTCACTCTCATCTCCACGCGAACGGATGCGGTTCGCTTCGAAGTGTCTCGATTGCTTGGCGATGCGATTTGGACAGACGAATCTGCATTCGGCCCGATCAGCTCCGCGAAGTCCGACCGTCAGAAGTTTCAGCGCGCTTTTGCACAGAGTTTCCTTTGTCCGCTTCGCGGCGTACGGGAGTTTGTGGATTTCGATAACCCGAAATCAGAGGACATCCGAGCATGCGCGGAAGCATTCCATGTCCATCCTCATGTGGTTCGGAATCTGCTTGTCTATAAGTATGTGCTGCCGCCTGAGACGTTAGACGACCAGCTCGAAGTCGCCTGAAAGGCTGCAGATTTTTGAGCCCTTGAGCAGAATTACACGCCAAGGTCTGCTTTTAGGAGGACCCGCTGGCAGCGTCACGGCCAAACTGGCGCAGGCCGTCATCCATCCGACTCGCTCTAAAATCCACATCGGGACACTGCCGCGCGCCCGGGCATTGGGCCGATCCGCCTTCGCTTCCGCCCCGGCCACCCGTCCCGCCTTGCAACTCGATTCCCATCCGGCCAATAGGGGTGAAACCGGCGCGACAGGGGCTCCAATCGCCATGAAATCCCACGAATTTGCCAGCCTGCTGTGCTCACGTCTTTGCCACGATCTGCTGTCACCGGTCGGGGCGCTCAACAACGGCATCGAATTGCTCGCCGACGAGCATGATCCCGAGATGCGGGCGCGCTGCATGGACCTGCTCGGGGAGAGCGCTCGGGCCAGCGCCAACAAGCTCAAATTCTTCCGCCTGGCGTTCGGCGCCGCGGGCGGCTTCGGCGACGAGGTCGACACGCGCGAGGCGCGGGTGGCGATCGAGGGGCTGTTCGGCGGCGACGGCCGGATCCAGTTGGGCTGGATGGTCGACGAGCCGACGATGAGCAAGTCGGCGCTCAAGATCCTCTTGAACCTCGTCCTCATCGCCGGCGACGCCCTCGTCCGCGGCGGCCGGCTCGACGTCGGCGCCGAGAAGCACGATTCCGGCCTCGACATCGTCGTCCGCGCCGACGGGCCCCGGATCGTCCTCGATCCGGAGCTGAAGCGCGCCCTGCTCGGCGAGAGCAGCGAAGAATCGATCGCCCCGCGCGGCGCCGCCGCCTGGCTGGTCCACAGCCTGCTCGACGAATGCGGCGGCGAGGTCCAGGTCGCCGACCAGGAGGAGGGGACGCTCCTCATCGGCGCGGCGATTCCCACCTGACGTCATCCCGGCGGAAGCCGGGACCCAGGAACGAAGGCTTCTCCGTAGCGAGCAAGCGCCCTCATCGGATCGGGTATTTTCGTGTTCTTGGGTCCCGGCTTTCGCCGGGATGACGGTGGAGGACCGGCGGCGACGGAAGCGGTTCGAAGCCCAGGAGCTTCACGGCGAGATCGGTCCAGTCGGGATTGGCGCGCTCGATCAGCTGGATTTTCCAGCTGCGCTGCCATTCCTTCATTCGCTTCTCGCGCACGATCGCGGCTTCGATGTCATCGAACGTTTCGAAATAGACGAGCCGCTTGACGCCGTAGCGGCGGGTGAATCCTGGCACCGCGTCCACGCGATGCTCGTAAATGCGTTTCGGAAGGTCGGAGGTGACGCCGATGTAGAGCGTGCCGTGTTTTCGGCTTGCGAGGATATAGACGTGCCCGCCCATCGGTTTCCACTAACATGGGCCGCCGTCGGGTGAAAGCGATGGCAGCGCGGTGTTCCTGGGTCCCGGCTTTCGCCGGGATGACGGGCGTAAACACCTCCTTAACCATCCGCTCCTAAGCGTCGTCCCGACAGGTGCGCGGGGCCGATGGACGATCTCATCAACGATTTCATCGCCGAGACCCGGGAGATGCTCGAAGCGCTCTCCGGGGAGATCGTCGCGTGGGAAGGGGCGCCGGACGATCGTGCCCGGCTCGACGAGATCTTCCGCTTCGTCCACACCGTCAAAGGCAATAGCGGCTTCTTCGACCTGCCCAGGATCCGCGCCCTCAGCCATGCCGCCGAGGATGCGCTCGCCGCCGTCCGCTCGGGGACGCGCGAGCCCGACGCGGCCCTGGTCAGCGCCGTCCTCGCCGTCATCGACCGCCTCGGCGAGCTGGTCGAGGCGCTCGAGACCGGCGAGGCCCTCGCCAGCGAGGACGACAGCGCCCTGATCGAGGCGCTGGCCGAGAACGCGCCCGTCGAGACCGCCGAGACCGAAGCCGCGCCCGCCAGCCACGCCGCGAAATCCTCGAGCCGGACGATCCGGCTTCCCGTCGAGCTGCTCGACCGGATGATGAGCGGGGTCTCCGACCTCGTGCTCGCCCGCAACGAGCTCTCCCGCCGGATCCGCGAGCGCGGCGCCGGCACGGAGCTTGAGACGGCGTTCGACCGGGTTTCCGCGACCATCGCCGACCTTCGCGAGGCCGTCACCCGAACCCGAATGCAGCGGATCGACAACCTCTTCGCGCCGCTTCCGCGAATGGTCCGCGACCTGTGCGGCCAGACCGGCAAGCAGGTCGCGCTCGAGATGGACGGCGGGGACGTCGAGATCGATCGCGAGATGATCGAGATGATCCGCGATCCTTTGACCCACATGATCCGCAACGCCGTCGACCACGGGATCGAGGCCCCGGCGCAGCGCAAGCGGGCGGGCAAGGCCGAGACGGGCTGCCTTCGCGTCTGCGCCCGCCAGGCCGGAAACCAGATATTGCTCGAGATCTCCGACGACGGCCGCGGGATCGACGGCGAGAAGCTCGTCCGGAAGGCCCTCGCCGCCGAAATCCTCACGCCCGAGCGCGCCGAACGCCTCAGCGAAGCTCAGAAGACGGCCCTGGTGTTCGAGCCGGGACTTTCCACCGCCGCCGAGGTGACCGACCTTTCGGGCCGGGGCGTCGGGATGGACGTCGTCCGGGCCAATATCGAGCGGATCGGAGGCCTCGTCGAGGTCGAGAGCCGGCTGGGGCAGGGCGTCTGCCTCACCCTCAAGGTCCCGCTCACCCTCACCATCATTCCCGCCCTCACCGTCCGCGCCGCCGGCCAGGTCTACGCCATCCCTCGCTCGGCGATCGAGGAGATCGTCCGGGTCAAGGGCGGCGGCGTGCGGGTCGAGCAGGTCGGCGGGGGCACCGTCGCCACCATCCGCGGCCGCCGGGTGCCGCTCGTCTATCTGCGCGAGGCGCTGGGCCGCGGCGAAGCCGAGGATCCGGCGGCCCAGAGCCTGGTTCTGCTCAAGCCGGCCGGCGCCGATCTCTACGCGCTCGCGGTCGACCATATTCACGATCATGAGGAGCTGGTGGTGAAGCCCGCGGCGCCCGCCGTGATGGCGATCGGCCTCTATGCCGGAACCACCATCGCCGACGACGGCAAGCCCGTCCTTCTGCTCGATCCGCCCGGAATCGCCGCCAAGGCGAGGCTGGCCCTTCATCGCGAGCATTCCGAACCCGAATTGGTCTCTCGCCCCGCAAGCGCGGAAAGCGAAGGCCCCGCCGCCCTGCTCTTCGCCACCCTCGACGGGCGCAAGCGGCTGGTGCCGGTCGCGGCCGTCCAGCGCATCGAGGACGTCGCCGCGGACTCGGTCCGGCTCAGCGCCGGGCGTCTCCACGTCTGCGTCGGCGAGGCCCTGCTTCCGCTCGAAGGCTGCGGAACGACGGCGCCGGAGCGCCCGATCCGTCTTCTCCGCCTCAGCGACGGAGCGGCGGAGATCGCCTACGGCTTCGCCGAGGTCGTCGACATCATCCCGCTTCCGGGCGGCCTCATCGCCGCCGCCGAGCCGGGCGAGGTCCGGGGAGTCGTCCGGGTCGGCCCGGAACAGGCCGAATTGCTCGATCTTCACTGGCTGTTCGCCCGCCACGGAGGGCAGGGGCCCCGCCAGGTTGAGCGGCCGATCTGCGCCATTCCGAGCGGCGATCCGTTCATGGAGGCGATCCTTCGGCCTTTGCTCGAAGGCGCGGGCTATGAGGTCGTCGCTCTCGGCTCCGGGCGGAGCGAAGCGGCCGCCGTCGCGATCGTCAGCGCCGACGACGGCGCCGCGCCAGAGCTTCCGGGCGCCTCGCGCGTCGTCCGCATACGCAACGGTCCCGAACCGCTCTCCGAGGAGGATGGAAGCATTCATCGCTATGATCGCGAAGCCCTGCTCGCCGCGATCGCCGGCAAGCCGACCGCGGGACGGAGGCGCCGGCATGGCTGAGCTTCTGCTCATCGTCCGGCTCGCCGGGGAGCGCATCGCCCTTCGCGCGGCCGAGGTGGAATCGGTCGTCGAGATCGAGGCCCTGACCCCGGTGCCGGGGGCTCCAGCCCATGTCGCCGGGCTCGCCGCCCTTCGAAGCCGGGTGCTGACCGTGATCGACTGTCTCGCCTCGCTCGATCCCTCGCGGCGGCTCGACGAAAGCGCCAGCGAGGCCGTCATGGCCGTCGTCGACGGCCATCCCTATGCCTTGCTGGTCGAGGCCGTCGAGGACGTCGTCGAGGCGAAAGCGGAATCCCGCGCCCCGGCCGCCTCGCTTCACGGCGGTTGGCGGCGGATCGGCCGCGGGACGGTCGAGGCCGAAGGCGACCTGCTTCTCCTGGCCGACGTCGAGGCTTTGATCGCCGGCCCGGCGCGCGAACCCGCCTGAGCGCCTTAAGGGCGTGATTACGATTTGCGGCTAGACAGGCCGCACAAACGAGCGAGAGCGACCATGAAAAGCTGTCTAGTCGTCGACGATTCGAAGGTGATCCGAAAGGTCGCCAGGCACATACTCGAAACGCTCGATTTCTCCGTCGACGAGGCGGAGGACGGCCGCGAAGCCCTCTCCCGCTGCGAGGTTCACATGCCGGACGTCGTCCTGCTCGACTGGAACATGCCGGTGATGGGCGGGATGGAGTTCCTCCGGACGCTGCGCCAGAAGAAGTTCGAGGCTCAGCCCAAGGTCGTCTTCTGCACGACCGAGAACGACGCCGCCCACATCCGCGCCGCGATCGACGCCGGCGCGGACGAATATGTGATGAAGCCGTTCGATCGCGAGACGCTCGAAAGCAAGCTGCAGATCGTCGGGGTCGCGTGACCCGCTCCGCCGCCCGCGCGGCGGGGGATCCGGTACCGGGCCAATCCCCGCTGAGGCTGATGATCGTCGACGATTCGCAGGTGGCCCGGGCGGTGCTGTCGCGGATGCTGGCGACCTTCCCCGATTTCGAGATCGTCGCCACCGCGAGCGACGCCGGCGAGGCGCTCCGGCTGCTTCGCGAGACGGTGGTGGACATCGTCCTGCTCGACGTCGAGATGCCCGGCGCCACCGGTGTCGAGGCTTTGCCTGAGATCGTCCGGGAAGGGCGGGGGGCGCGCGTCCTCATCGTTTCCTCCTTCTGCAACCGGGGCGTCGACGCCGCGGTCGGCGAGCTCGCGCCCGGCGCCGTCGAGACTCTCTCAAAGCCCGGCGCCGAAAGCTTCAACGGCCGTTTCTCCGAAGTGCTCGCCGGCCGGCTTCGGGGCATCGGCCGCCGGCGAAGCGCCGCCGAGCCGGTGATCGCCGTCGAGGCTCCGGCGGAGTCGAAGATGAGCTGCCTCGCCATCGGCGCCTCGACCGGCGGCCTTCACGCCGTCACCGCCTTGCTTCGGGCGCTGCCGGCGCGGATCGGGGTTCCGATCCTCATCACCCAGCATCTGCCGACGGTCTTCGTGCCTTTCTTCGCCCGTCAGCTCGAGGCCGCCTCCGGCCGAACCGTGACGGTCGCGGAGCCGGGCCGGGCGCTCGTGCCGGAAGAGATAATCCTCGCGCCCGGCGATGCGCATCTCGTCCTCGAGCGACAGGGCGACAGCGTCCTGATCCGCCTCGATCGCAACCCGGCGCCCGCCGGCTGCCTGCCTTCGGTCGACGTCATGCTGGAGGCCGTCGCCCGGATCTATGGCGGCGGGGCGATCGGCGTGATGCTGAGCGGAATGGGCCGCGACGGCCTCGCCGGAAGCCGCCTCCTCGTCGAGAGCGGCGGAACCATGCTCGCCCAGGATCGCGCCAGCGCCGCCGTCTGGGGCATGCCCCGTGTGGTCGCCGAAGCCGGCCTCGCCTCGGCCGTCCTTCCGCCGGCGGAGATCGCCGCCTGCATCGCCGGTCGGATGGAGGCCGCCGCATGCAGGTGAGCGACGCGTCGAGCCGAATCCTCGCCGGCCTGCTCGAGGCCCGTACCGGCCAGCAACTGACGATGAGCCGGCGGTGGCGGATCGAGACCGCGCTCCAGCCGCTGATGCGCGAGCGCGGCCTCGCCTCGCTCGACCAGCTGGTGGCAACGCTCATCGCCCGGAGCGACGAGGGCATCGCCGACGAGGTGGTCGAGGCCCTGCTCAACAACGAGACCTTCTTCTTCCGCGACCGGCAGTCGTTCGAGCTGCTGCTTGGGCCGGGCCTCGCCCGCCTCGAGAAGGCGCGCCGCCGCGAGCGCCGGCTCGCCATCTGGTGCGCGGGCTGCTCGACCGGCCAGGAGGCCTATTCGATCGCCATGCACTTCGCCGAGCAGAAGGCGCGCTGGAGCGGGTGGACGATCGACATACTCGGCACCGATGTCGCGCGAGGCGCGATCGACCAGGCGAAATGCGGCGTCTATTCGCAGTTCGAGGT
Source organism: Allosphingosinicella sp. (assembly GCA_045811485.1). Classification (GTDB taxonomy): domain Bacteria; phylum Pseudomonadota; class Alphaproteobacteria; order Sphingomonadales; family Sphingomonadaceae; genus Allosphingosinicella. The sequence continues at coordinate 37,989 of JBJMTX010000021.1, read as the reverse complement.
CCAGCGCGGGCTTTCGGTGATGCAGATGATGCGCTGGTTCGAGGAGTTTCCCGGCCAGGCGTGGCGAATCTCGCCGGAGCTTCGGCGCTCGGTGCGGTTCGAGGTCGGAAGCCTGCTCGGCCCGGGGGCTCCGGACGGGCGGTTCGACATCATCTTGTGCCGCAACGTCCTCCTCTATTTTTCCCCCGAGATCCGCCGCGCGGCCTTCGGCCGGCTCGAGTCCGCAGCCGCCCCCGACGGCGCCCTGATGCTCGGCGCCGGCGAGACGGTGATCGGCCAGACCGACGCCTTTATCGCCGATCCCGAATGCCGCGGCCTCTATGTGCGCGCGCCCGATCGCGCCCGCGAGCGCCGCGCCGCCTCTTGACGTCCCCGCCTTTTTACGGCGGGAAGTGGACATGGACCGCATCATCGAAAGTCCTTCCCCCAATTTCGATGACCGCCACCTGCCGGTGTCGATGCTGGTCCTCCATTATACCGGGATGGAAGACGCCGATTTGGCGATCAAAAGGCTTCGCGATCCGGCAGCGAAGGTCTCCTGCCATTATCTCGTCGCCGAGGACGGGCAGGTGCTTCGGATGGTCGACGAGGAGAAGCGCGCCTGGCACGCCGGCCGCTCCTACTGGCGGGGCCTGACCGACATCAACTCGGCGAGCGTCGGGATCGAGATCGTCAATCCTGGCCACGAATTCGGCTACCGCCCCTTTCCCGAGCCGCAGATGGACGCCCTTATCCCGCTCGTAGCGGACATCGTCCGGCGCCACGCCATCCGGCCGCCCTACGTCGTCGGTCATTCCGACATCGCCCCGACCCGCAAGGAGGATCCGGGCGAATTGTTCGACTGGGCGCGGCTTGCCAAGCTCGGCCTCGCCATGCCGCGGCCAACCGAGAAGCTGATCGATCCTTTATGGACCGACGGCGGTTTCCTCCTGGCGCTCGAGCGCTACGGCTACGACGTCCACGACCCGAAGGCGGCGGTGATCGCCTTCCAGCGCCGCTTCCGCCCCGAGCTGCTCGACGGCAAGATCGACGGCGAGACTCGCGCCATCCTGCTCGGTTTGCTCTTGGATAGTAAAAGCGCACCGCCTAGATAGGCCCCGCCAGAGGATCGGGCGGCTGCCCGCCTTCGCTGAAGCTACGGCGGGCAAGCTCGAAAGGGTTTACCCGCCGAAGCCTTGGCGTAGGCGGGAGGAAAGTCCGGGCTCCGCGCAGCGACGGTGCCGGGTAACGCCCGGCGGGGGCGACCCCAGGGAAAGTGCCACAGAAAGCAGGTCGCAAAGGCTTCGGCCCTGCGACGTTGAAAGGGTGGGGTAAGAGCCCACCGCGGCCCCGGCAACGGCGGCCGGCAGGGCAAACCCCACCGGGAGCAAGACCGAATAGGGACGGGGGCCTGCTGCGGCCGATGCCGTCCGGGTTGGTTGCTTGAGGGGTGGAGCGATCCGTCTCCCAGAGGAATGGTCGCCCAGCCCTTTACGGGGTGGACAGAACCCGGCTTATAGATCCTCTGGCATTTTTGCGTCGAAGGGTTTGGACAAGAAGACGATAATGGCTCGACAGACCCGCTCCAACGACTGGGGATTTCCGCGCTGGCGCGGCTACGGCTCGAAGCGCGAGGCGGCGCAGGTGCGCCCCTGTGACCGCGACGGCTGCGACCGGCCCGGCGACCGCCCGGCGCCCAAATCGCCCAACAGCCCCGACCGCTGGTATTTCTGCGAGACCCATGCCGCCGAGTACAACCGCAACTGGAATTATTTCGAGGGGCTGACCGCGGAGGACGCCGCCGCCCGCGAGGCGGACGAGACGCGCGGCGCCAACGGCTTCCGCCAGTCGCAGCATTACGCCTGGGGCGGGCCGGGCGACGGCAGCCGAAGCCGCGACGAGATCCGAGCGCTCGATGTGCTCGAGCTCGAAAACGACGCCGAGTTCACCGAGATAAAGGCCGCCTGGCGCCGCCTCGCCAAGGCCAACCACCCGGATGCCGCGCCGGGCGACGCGGAGGCGGCGGTTCGCTTCCAGGCCGTACAGGCGGCTTACGAGGTGCTGAGGAAGGCTGAGGAGCGCAAAAACGGGATTTGATCGTCACCCCCGCGAAAGCCGGGGCCCAGGAACACCGGACTTTCCGAACCGGCATTGGTTCCTGGCGGCTTCCGCCGGGATGACGTCACGCCGTAAACATGAACGTACCTGTGACATGGGCGACGGGATCGGCCGCATCGCCGTCGTGCGCCATTCCCCGCACGAAGCCGACGCTCTTGGTCACGCCGTAGCATTCGCCGCGGCCGACGATTCGCCTGCCGGGCTCGGCGGGGCGAAGATAGTCGATGCGCATGTCGAGCGTCGCCTGGTGGCGGAAATGGCCCAAGCGGACCCAGATCGCCATGCTGGTCGCCATGTCCATCAGGCTGATGATCGGACCCGAGGCGAGCACGCCCGTGTCGGGAACGCCCACCAGCTTCTCCTGCCAGTCGAGGCCGAGCTCGACCCAGTCCTCGCCGTGGCCGACGTAGAGGATGCCGAGAGCGCCGCCATGGCCGACCTGGCGGGCATATTCGGTGAACCGCTCGGGGTCGAAGCCGGTCACGCCAGCCGCTCCGCGGTCTCTCGGACCAGGGCGATCATGTTGGGGATGCCCTGGGTGCGGTTCGAGCTGAGCTGGTTGCGGAGGTCGAAGGGCGCGAGCGCCGCCCCGATGTCGGTGGCGAGTATCTCTTGGGGCGAGCGGTCCTGGACGGTGAGCAGGACGAGCGCGACGATGCCCTTGGTGATGGCAGCGTTGCTGTCGGCGAGGAAATGGAGCCGGCCGTCCGCGCCCGGCACGGGGTAGAGCCAGACCGAGGCCGAGCAGCCGCGGACCAGGGTCGCATCGGTCTTGAGCGCGTCGGGCATCGGCTCGAGCGCCCGGCCGAGATCGATCAGCAGCCGGTAGCGGTCGTCGGGCTCCAGCAGCTCGTAATCGGCCTGGACGTCGGCGAGGGATTGCATGGGGGCGCGGGTAGCAGAGCCCATCCGTCATTGCGAGGAGCCCTTCGACGCCGCCCGCGGCGGCGCTCAGGATAAACTGCCGCTGCGCGGCAGCGACGAAGCAATCCAGACAAGGCGCGTGAACGGGCCGGTGCTCAGGATTACTTCGCTCCGCTCGCAATGACGCTAGTGTTCCACGCCGCTGGCGATCGCTTCCAGCCGCCGGACCCGGGCGCGAAGCTCGCCGAGCTGCGGCCGGGCATCCGATGGGACAGGGCCCCGGCGGGCGATATCCAGCCGCCGAAGCTCCAGCCAGCCGCTCCAGCCCTTCAAGGCCGCCGCGCTTGCGAGCGCGACCCCGATAAGCCCGGACGCGGACAAAGCGAGGAGGCCCGGGTCGATCACCGGTCGCGAAGCCTTTCGATCTCCCGCTCGAGGCTGCTCTCCTTCTCGACCGTGATCCGCTCGAGCACGGCGATCCGGTCGCGAAGCGCTCGCACCTCCTCCCTGAGGCGGTCGTTCTCGACCGCGGCCGCTTCGCCTTGCTCGCCTGCCTCGCCGCGGTTGCGGCGATGATGGACTCCGTAGCGCGCCTTGAGGACGCTCGCGACCATGACGATGGCGACGATGGCGATGACGAACTCGAACTTGTTCACGTTACGCCTCCAGGCCTAATGCGACGACTGGTCGCGAAGCCGCCCGATCTCGTCGGCGACGTCGATGCCCTTGTCGGTGACGATCCGCTCGAGCACGCGCATACGCTGCTCGAGCCGTTCGGTATGGGCGGCATATTGCGCCGCCTTCTCCGCCGACTGGTGGGTTACCGCTTCGATCTGCTTTTCCTTGATGTCGAGGTAGCGCTTCATCACGCCGGCCAGGATGGCGGCAATGGGGATGAGCACCCAGATCCAGGTGGCGATCAATTCTTCCTCCTCAATTCTTCGGCAGGCGCAGGGCTTCGATCTCCTGCGTCAGGCGGTGGCTGTCGTCGGTGACGATCCGCTCGATCGTCGCGAGCCGGTCCTTGACCGAGCCCAGCTCGGCTCGGAGCTGGGCGTTTTCAGCGGAGATGAGCTTGATCCGCTCCATCGCCTCGTCGCTGGTCCTGGGATAGACGGCCTGGCCCCAGGCTCCGTCGAGCGGATAGCCGTTCTTGATCCTGAGCCAGGTGGTGAACACCCAGCCGCCGACTCCGACCAGAGCGATGACCCCGACGAGCGGCATGAGCTCCGATATGAGCTTGAAATTTTCCATTGTCCCTTCCCCTGTTCCAGCCTCAGCGGAGGCTTTCGATCTCGCGCGCGGTGCGCTCGGCGGGATCGGTGGCGATCCGCTCGAGCACTCGCAGCCTTTCCTCCAACCGTTGCACGTCGCTCTTCAGCGCCTCATTTTCGGCGCGAAGCGCCGGCGCGTCATGCTCGGTCAACCGGCCTTTGCGATCGGCGAGCGGATAGCCGTGGCGGGCACGGATCCAGTTGTTGGCGACCCAGGCGAGCGGACCGATCGTGATGGCGGCTATCGGTATCAGGATGCCGAGATTGTCCACGTTGCAATTCCCCCTTTTAGCCGTCAGCGCAGCTGATCGATCTCGCGGGCGAGACGGCTGTTCGAACTGGTCACATAGGTCTCGACCTCAGCGAGGCGGCGATCGATGTCGCGGAAGCGCGAGCGAACGTCGCGGACGGTCCGCGCCGGCGAGGCTCGCACGCCCTGCCAGAACTTCGCCTGCTCGGGCGTCTCGGTGGCGAGATCGTAGGGCTTCACCGGCGCCATCCAGGCGATCACCCAGTAGGCGATGAACGTCCAGGGAAAGCCGCCCAGGAAGGTCAGCAGGACCATTCCGATCCGGATGATGGTGACGTCGACCCCGGTATAGTCGGCGATGCCGGCGCAGACGCCCTTCCATTTGCGGTTCTGCTTGTCGAGGTAGAATTTGGTGTGGCGGGCGCTCATCGACCGATCCTTCCTGCGGCCTGGTTGGTGACGGTGCGGTCCTCGATTCCGGTCGAGACCGGGTCGCAGGCGACCTGCCGCCAGTTCGGGTTCTCGGCGGTCTGGATCCGCTCGAGCGTGCACATGCGTTCGTCTAGGCGGCGGGCAAGGTCGTAAAGCTCTTCCATCAGCTTTTCGTCCTCGTGGGTCAGAGTCGCAGCGGTCTTCCAGCGCGTAATGTAGTGGAAAACCAGCCAGGGCAGAGCGACGAACAGGATTCCGAGGATCCCGATCACCAGCACGACGACGAATATCGGTTGGGTATCCATCGCCTCAGCCCTCCTTCTTGCCCAGGCGCGCCTTCAGCGCCTCGAGCTCGGCATCGACCTTCTCGGAATTGCGAAGCTCGGCGATCTCCTCCTCCAGCGTCTTGGGCGGAGCGCCGAGCGCGAGCGCGTCGGCACGGCCTTCGGCCTGGTCGGCGCGCCGCTCGAGGACATCGAAGCGCGAGAAGGCCTCGTCCACCTTGGGGCCGGCATACATCTCCCGGAGGCGGGCGCGCTGGTTGGCGCTCTCGAGCCGGCTCTGGATCGCGTTCTGGCGGGTGCGGGCCTCGCGAAGCTTGTTCTGGAGCTTGGCGATGTCGGCTTCGGAGGCGCGAAGAGCGTCGTCGAGAAGCTCGATCTCGGACTTGAGGCTGTCGCCCATGTCGCCCGCCTTCTGCTTCTCGACCAGCGCGGCCTTGGCGAGATCCTCCCGCCCTTTCGAAAGCGCGAGCTCGGCCTTCTCGGTCCAGCTCTCCTGGAGCTTGTCGAGGCGGGCGATCTGCCGGCGCATCTCCTTCTGGTCGGCGATCGTCCGGGCCGCGGAGGCGCGGACCTCGACCAAAGTCTCCTCCATCTCGAGGATGATCATCCGGATCATCTTTGCCGGGTCTTCCGCCTTGTCGAGCAGGTCGGCGAAATTGGCCGCCACGATGTCGCGGGTGCGGGAGAAAATGCCCATTCAGTCACTCCTTGGAACGCATTGCTGAGGCGGCGGCCGGAAAGGCAAGGGGGCGAACCTTCCCGCGCCGCCGCCCTCGGTTCAGGCCAAAGCCTGCCCCGAAACCGAAGTCGCCACAAGGCTGACCGGAGCGGTCTCGATCGCCCGGGCCGGCCCGACGGCCGCTCCCACCGCGGTCGCGGTCAGGAGCATCGCTCCGACCGTCGCCACCACCATCTGCCCCATCTTGCCCATGTCGACCATTTCTTCCTCCCTGGTCCCTGAATTCGTCTCCGCCTTGCGACGGTATGCCCAATCTCTTTCAAGGCGCGTGCCAGTTGGCGAAAGTGGCGGAAAACCGCGATTTCCCGCGATTTCGGCCGTTTCTCCGCCAGCTTTTTCTTGCCAATCCGTGGGAGATCGTCCCAATATTTGGGCATGGAACGCAATACCCAGCTGGTCGGCCAATCCTCCTCCTTCCTCGACGCGGTCGAGCGGGCGAGCCGGGCGGCGCCGCTCGACCGCCCGGTCCTCGTCATCGGCGAGCGCGGCACCGGCAAGGAGCTGATCGCCGAGCGCCTCCACCACCTCTCCTCGCGGTGGGACGGGCCGCTGGTGACGATGAACTGCGCCGCTCTTCCCGAGACCCTGATCGAGGCCGAATTGTTCGGCCACGAGGCCGGCGCCTTCACCGGCGCCACCAAGGCCCGCGCCGGCCGCTTCGAGGAGGCCGACGCGGGAACCCTGTTCCTCGACGAGCTCGCCACCCTGAGCCAGGCCGCTCAGGAACGGCTTCTGAGGGTCGTCGAATATGGCGAGGTGACCCGGATCGGCGCCTCGCGTCCGGTCAATGTCGACGTCCGGATCGTCGCCGCCACCAACGAGGACCTGCCGCGCCTCGCCGAGCGGCACCGATTCCGCGCCGATCTGCTCGACCGGCTCTCGTTCGAGGTGGTCACCCTTCCGCCGCTCCGCCACCGGAGCAGCGACATTCCCGTCCTCACCGATTTCTTCGCCCGCCGCATGGCGCTCGAGCTCGAATGGCCGAGCTGGCCGGGGTTCAGCACCGGCGCGATGGACAGGCTTCTCAACTACACCTGGCCCGGCAACGTCCGCGAGCTGAGGAACGTCGTCGAGCGCGCCGTCTATCGCTGGGAGAATCACGAGCAGCCGATCGACCGGGTCCAGTTCGATCCGTTCGAATCCCCCTGGCGGCCGCAATCGGCGAGCGAGCCGCGAACGGTCGAAATCCTGCCGCCCGAGCCCGCCGGCACCTCCGCCTCCGCCGGATCGAGCTGGAATCCCGAATCCTGCGCCGACTTCCGGCTTGCCATCGCCGAATATGAGAAGGCCATACTCGCCGCCGCGCTCGAGAAATGCCGCTACAACCAGCGCGCCGCCGCGGCCGCCCTCAGCCTCAGCTACGACCAGCTCCGCCACGCGCTGAAGCGGCACCGGCTCCAGGGCTAGGTCCTTCGATACGCCGGTTCGACTACGCTCACCGGCTACTCAGGATGAGCGATCAAACCACCGTTCATCCTGAGTAGGGACTGAGCGAAGGCGAAGGCCCGTATCGAAGGAAGCGATCAAACCGCCGCTCGCTGCGACGAAGCCGCGACCGTGCCGATGGCGGAACGAATCCGATCGTGTTATAAGGTCGCATCCAGCAAGGAGGACAGCCATGGGCCGTAAATTCCTCTTAGCCGTCGCGGCGATCGCCGCGGCATCCCCGGCCGCTGCGGCGGTCTCAGTCCTCGGAAGCAGCTCCGCCCGACTCTGCTATCTCGCGGCGGAGTCGCGCAGCAAGCCGCTTCCGGACTCGCTTCGCGAGTGCAACGAGGCGATCACGCATGACGCTCTGAGCGACAACGACCTCACCGCGACCCTGGTCAATCGAGGCATACTCAAGGCCCGGCTCGGCAATGTCGACGAAGCGATCGCCGATTACGATTTGGCCTTGCGCAACGATCCGAACGAGGCGGAGGCCTATCTGAACAAGGGCTTCGCCCTGCTCAACCGAACCGACGCGGCGCAGCAGGCGGTGCCGATGTTCGACAGCGCGCTTGCCAAGCGGACCCGCAAGCCCGCGCTCGCTTATTACGGGCGGGCGATGGCCAACGAGCTCACCGGACGCGCCGCCGCCGCCTATCACGATTATCGCGAGGCGAGCCGGATCGATCCCAAATGGCGCGAGCCGAAGGCGGACCTGGCCCGGTTCCGGGTGGAATAGGTCGTCATTGCGAGGAGCGTAGCGACGAAGCAATCCAGCGGGCCTCAGAGGCCGTACTGGATTGCTTCGCTTCGCTCGCAATGACGGCGGGCCCTACGTCTTCAGCCGGTATCCGGTCCTGAACATCCAGGCGACGACTCCGAGGCAGACCAGTAGGAAGCCGAGGGTCGCCCCGAGGCTCGCCTCCACCGCGACGTCGCCCACTCCATAGAAGGCCCAGCGGAAGCCGCTGATCAGGTAGACGACGGGGTTGAACAGGGTCGCGGTCCGCCACGGCGCGGGCAGCATGTCGACCGAATAGAAGGCGCCGCCGAGGAAGGTCAGAGGCGTGACGATCAGCATCGGCACGAACTGGATCTGCTCGAAATTCTTGCCCCAGATGCCGATGATGAAGCCGAACAGGCTGAAGGCGAGCGAGACGAGCACCAGGAAGCCGACCATGAAGAGCGGATGGAGGATGTGGATCGGAACGAAGAAGGCCGCCGTCGCGAGGATGATCAGGCCCAGAGCGACCGATTTGGTCGCCGCCGCGCCGACATAGCCGAGGACGATCTCGAAGGGCGAGATCGGTGCCGAGAGGACCTCGTAGATGGTGCCGGTGAACTTGGGGAAGAAGATCCCGAAGCTGGCGTTGAACAGGCTCTGGGTGAACAAGGAGAGCATGACCAGGCCCGGCACGATGAAGGCGCCGTAGGGGACGCCCTGGACCTCGGTCATCCGCGATCCGATCGCCGAGCCGAAGACGACGAAATAGAGCGAAGTGGTGATCACCGGAGTGACCAGGCTCTGCCACAGGGTGCGGAGCGCCCGGGCCATTTCAAAGCGATAGATCGCCCAGACGCCGTAGCCGTTGAAGGTCATCGCGCCCTCCCGTGGACGAGGGAGACGAAGATGTCCTCGAGCGAGCTCTGCCGGGTGTTGAGGTCCTTGAAGGCGATTCCGAGGTCCCGCATCCGCGAGAGTAGGGAGGGAATGCCGGTCCGCTCCGCCTTGCCGTCGAAGACGTAGAGGAGATCGGTTCCGTCGGCGCGGAGCTCGAGCTCCCATTCGGCGAGCTCGGGCGGGATCGCGGCGAGCGGCTCGGCGAGGTGGAGCGTGAGCTCCTTCTTGCCGAGCTTCTTCATCAGCTCGGTCTTCTCCTCGACGAGGATCAGCTCGCCTTTCGAGATGACCCCGACCCGGTCCGCCATCTCCTCCGCTTCCTCGATATAATGGGTGGTGAGGATGATCGTCACTCCGCTCTCGCGAAGGCGGCGGACGAGCGCCCACATGTCGCGGCGAAGCTCGACGTCGACTCCGGCGGTGGGCTCGTCGAGGAAGAGGATGTCGGGCTCGTGGCTGAGCGCCTTCGCGATCATCACCCGGCGCTTCATTCCCCCCGAAAGCTCCATGATCTTCGACTTGCGCTTGTCCCACAGCGACAGGTCCTTGAGCACTTTCTCGATATGCGCAGGCGAGGGCGGCTTTCCGAACAGGCCGCGGCTGAAGCTCACCGTCGACCACACGCTCTCGAACGCGTCGGTGTGGAGCTCCTGCGGCACCAGCCCGATCCTGCTTCGCGCCCAGCGATAATCGCGAACGATATCGCGGCCGTCGGCCTCGACCTCGCCCGAGGTCGCGGTGACGATCCCGCAGACGATGCTGATCAGCGTCGTCTTGCCGGCGCCGTTGGGGCCGAGCAGGGCGAAGATCTCGCCCTTGGCGATGTCGAGGCTGACATCCTTCAGCGCCTCATGGCCCCCGGCATAGACCTTGGAGAGGTTGCGGATCGATACGACGGATCGCGCGGTCATTGCGACGGCGGCACCGGCGGGTCGGCCTTCGCCGTGTCGATCTGCATGCCGTGGCGCATCAGCATCGGCACGTTGGCGAGGGCGAACAGGAAGGTGGCGGGGAGGAAGCCCCAGAGCTTGAAGCCGATCCAGAAATTGGTGCTAGTGCTCCGCCATACCGCTTCGTTGACCACCGCCATCACCGCGAAGAAGACCGCCCAGTTGCGCGAGAGAAGCATCCAGCCGCGCTCCGAAAGGCCCGGATAGGCGCTTCCGAGCACCATCTTGAGCAGGTTGCGGCGGGTGATCAGGCCGAAGGTGAGGAGCCCGGCGACGAACAGATAATAGATTGTCGGCTTCATCTTGATGAAGACGTCGTTGTGGAGCCAGATCGTCGCCCCGCCGAGGATCACCACCATGATCCCGGAGAACCAGAGCAAAGGCGAAATCTGGCGGTAGCGGAGGTAGGAGATCAGCATCGCCGCGATCATCGCCGCCATGAAAGCCCCGGTGGCGTAGAAGATTCGAAGGAAATCCGGAACGGGCGCGAGGAAGTTGACCAGGAAGAAGACGACGAGCGGCCCGAGGTCGATCATCAGCCGCCCGAAAGCCGAGGGTTCCTTCTTCGCCTGATCCACGTTCATTCCCTTCCAAGCCCGGCGATCGCCCGGGAGGTTTCCCGCGCGTCGAAGGGCCTCAGATCATCGAGGCCCTCGCCGATTCCGATGGCGTGGATCGGAAGCCTGAACTGCTCCGCCGCCGCGACGAGGATCCCGCCTCGGGCCGTGCCGTCCAGCTTGGTCATGATCAGCCCGGTCACGCCCGCCACCTCCTTGAACACCTCGATCTGGCTGAGCGCGTTCTGCCCGGTGGTGGCGTCGAGCACCAGCACGACATTGTGCGGCGCTTCGGGATTGAGCCGGCCGAGCACCCGCCGGATCTTGGCGAGCTCGTCCATCAGCACCTTCTTGTTCTGAAGCCGGCCGGCCGTGTCGACAATCAGCGTGTCGATGCCCTCGGCGGTGCCCTTCTTGACCCCGTCGAAGACGATCGCCGAGCTGTCGCCGCCCTCGGGACCGGCGATGACGGGGACTCCGATCCGGTCAGCCCATATCTTCAATTGCTCGATCGCGGCGGCCCGGAACGTATCGCCGGCGGCGAGCAGGACTCCGTAATCCTGCTCGAGCAGGAGGTGGCCGAGCTTGGCGATGGTGGTCGTCTTGCCCGAGCCGTTCACTCCGACGACGAGGATCACCTGGGGGCGGGGGAAAGCGTCGATCTGGAGCGGTACCGCGACCGGCGCGAGCACCTTCTCGAGCTCCTCGGCGACGATCTCGCGAACCGCATATTCGGAAAGTCCGCGCTCGAATCGCTCGGCGGCGAGACGGTTGCGGATTTTGCCCGCCGTGGCCGGGCCGAGGTCGGAGGCGATCAGCGCCTCCTCGATCTCCTCGAGCGTCGCCTCGTCGAGCGCCGCTTTGGTGAACAGGCCGGTGAGATTGTCGCCGAGCCGTTCCGAAGTCTTCCTGAACCCGGCCTGCAGCCGGTCGAGCCACGTCGCCTCGCTCATACGGGGGTCCCGACGAGGGTGCCGGCTTCGACGGCGGTGATGAGGACGGAGATTATCTCCCCGTCATTCCCGCGAAAGCGGGAATCCCGCTTCTTCTCTTCCGGCGCCGTGTCAGACGAAGAAGCGGGACCCCCGCTTTCGCGGGGGTGACGGAACATTGCCACCGGCGCGAAATTCTCCGCGTGACCGCGACCGTCCTTCTCCACCAGCACACGCTGAGTCGTCCCCGCCAGTCCGTGCAGCCACCCCGCCTTGCGCCGCGCGCAAGCCTCTCGCAGCCGCCGCGCCCGCTCCTTGACCACCGCCGGCTCGACCAGCGGCATCCGCGCCGCCGGCGTGCCCCGCTTCGGCGAGAAGGGGAAGATGTGCCCCATGACGATATCGCACTCGTCGACCAGCCGGACGCTGTTCTCGTGCATCGCCTCGGTCTCGGTGGGGAAGCCGGCGATGAGGTCCGCGCCGATCGCCAGCTGCGGCCGCCTCGCCTTGAGCCGGGCGACCGTCGCGACCGCCTGGGCGCGGCAGTGGCGGCGCTTCATCCGCTTGAGGATCATGTCGTCGCCGGACTGGAAGCTCATATGGAGGTGCGGCATGAAGCGCGGCTCGTGGGCGACGATGTCCTCAAGCCGCTCGTCGATCTCGATGCAGTCGAGCGAGGAGAGGCGGAGGCGCTCAAGCTCCGGCACGTGGCGAAGGATTCGCTCGATCAGCATGCCCAAGGTCGGCGCGCCGGGGAGGTCCGGGCCGTAGCTGGTCACGTCGACCCCGGTCAGCACCACCTCGCGGAAGCCCTCGCCGGCCAAGGCCTTGATCCGCTCGACGACCAGCCCCGCCGGCACGCTTCGGCTGTTCCCGCGCCCGTAGGGAATGATGCAGAAGGTGCAGCGATGGTCGCAGCCATTCTGCACCTCGACGAAGGCGCGGTGGCGCTCGGCGAAGCCGACGGCGAGGTGCGGCGCGGTCTCGCGCACGGCGAAGATATCGGAAACCGTCGCCCCAGCGAAGGCTGGGGCCCCAGCGAGAACAGGCTCCGAAGTCTTCGCCCCCTGGGGTTCCAGCCTGCGCTGGAACGACGAGAGGTCGAACTTCTCCCCATTGCCGACGACCCCGTCCACTTCCGGCATCGCCGCGAAAGTTTCCGGCTCGATCTGGGCCGCGCAGCCCGTCACCACGACGCGCGCCTCGGGCCGGGCGCGCTTGGCCTTGCGGATCGCCTGGCGGGTCTGGCGCACCGCTTCGTTGGTGACGGCGCAACTGTTGACGATGACGAGATCGTCCTCGCCGCCCGCCAGCGCGCGCATCGCCTCGCTCTCGGCGGCGTTGAGCCGGCAGCCCAAAGTGATGACCTCGAGCCCGCTCACAGCGCCACCTCGCCCTCGAAGACGTGGGCGGCGGGGCCGCTCATCCGGATCGTCCCGCCCGGCGCCCAGGCGATGGTCAGCACGCCGCCGGGAAGCCTGACCTCGACGGGGCTGGCGGCCAGCTTGCGCCGCACTGCGGCGACCGCGGTCGCGCACGCTCCGGTGCCGCAGGCGCGGGTGAGGCCGGCACCGCGCTCCCAGACCCGGAGCCGGAGGGCGCCGGCCTCGACGCTGGCGACGTTGACGTTGACCCGTTCGGGGAAAAGCGGATCACTCTCGATCAGCGGCCCGAGCCGGTCGAGCGGCACCTTTTCGCTATCCTCGACGAAGAAGACGACGTGCGGGTTGCCGACATTGACCGCGAAAGGCTCGCGCAGAGCCTCCCAGCCGACCGGCATCGCCGCCGTGTCCATCGGGTAGGCGAGCGGGATCTCGTCCCAGCCGAAGCGCGGCTCGCCCATGTCGATCGTCGCCGCTTCGCCGTTCGCTTCCGCCGCGAGAAGACCGCCCGCGGTCTCGATCCGGGCCCTGCCGCCGAGCAGGAGGGCGACGCAGCGCGCGGCGTTGCCGCAGGATTCGACCTCGCCGCCGTCCGAATTCCAGATCCGCATCCTGACGTCGGCCTCGGCCGAGGGCTCGAGCAGGATCAGCTGGTCGCAGCCTATGCCCGTTCGCCGGTCGGCGAGGGCGCGCGCCTTCGCTTCGTCCATCTCCAGCGGCGCCTCGCGCGCGTCGAAGATGACGAAGTCGTTGCCCAGGCCGTGCATCTTGAGGAAGTGCCGCTTCATCGCTCGGCGCCATCTAGGGAGGGGAGTGGAGCAAGTCCACTCTCAGCCCTCGCGAAGCGGTCCCTCCGTCTCGATCCTGAGCCACGGGCATTGCCTCCCCGCGAACCAGGAGACGACGGGCTCGCCGAAGCCGGGATCGGCGAAATTTCCGGCCGGGATCGTGATCATTCCGGGCCGCGCCTCGATCCGGTACCAGGCGGTCGAACCGCAGACGGGGCAGAAATGGTAGGTGCACCAGCGGCCCCCTTCCTCGGTATGGCGGGTCCAGCTGGAGGCTTCGCCGTGGGTTTCGACCCGGTCCTCGGCATAGGTGGCGTTCCACGAAAAGGCGGTTCCGGTCCGCGTCTTGCAGTGAAGGCAATGGCAGACCGATATGCGCTCGGGCTCGCCGGTCACCGTCGCCTTGAGCGCGCCGCAGCGGCAGCTCGCCGTCCTTTTCATCGCGACCTCTCCCAATTCCTGAGCGTTTGGGCTAATCTAATGGAAGGAAAGGGAGACGTCATGAGAGCGATCCTGCTTCTGTCCCTGCTGGCGGTTCCGGCCGCGGCCGCCGCTCCGGCGCCGGCGCCGGCTTCGCCTTTGTGCAAGCCGGGCGGTCTGGTCCGCGAGGCGGTCAAAGGCCAGCCGGCCCGGCCGCGCCGGCTCGACGAGGAGCCGCCCGCCGATCTGATCTTCGCCGTGGTCCAGACGCGCGGCCGCTGCATCGAACCGGTGCTCGTCCGCGAGAATATCGGCGGCCGCTAGCGGCGCTTCAGCCGCACCAGCGCCTCGTCGAGCGCTGAGAGGAAGCGCGAGCGGTCCGCTTTGGCGAAGGGCGGCGGGCCGCCGCCGGGTCCGTCCATCCCGGCGCGCAGGTCCGCCATGATCGCGCGAGTCGCCACCGCCGCGCCGATCGAGGCGGAGGTGAAGGGTCGGCCGTTGGGGGCGATCACGGTCGCGCCCGCCTTCAGGCACCGGTCGGCGAGCAGGATGTCGCCGGTGACCACCACGCAGGCCGGACCGGCCCTTTCCGCGATCCAGTCGTCCGCGGCGTCGAACCCGGAGCTCACGACCACCCGTTCGATCGACGGATGCTCGGGCACTCGAAGATGGGCGTTGCTGACGATCCTGATCGAAGCGCCGTGGCGGAAGGCGACCTTGTAGATCTCTTCCTTCACCGGGCAGGCGTCGGCGTCGACGAGGATCAAAGGCTCGCTCATGGACGGCCGCTTAGGCGCCGACAGGCCGCCGGTCTACTTCCCGAGGCGCTGGTAGACGAGCAAAGCCTCGCCGCGATGCATCACCAGCCGCCCGGGGGCGATGTCGAGCTGCATGTCCTCGAAATCGTAAGTGCCGAGGTCGTGCGGGATCAGCCTGAATGTGAGTGAATTCCAGCGCGCGGGATCGACCGGGAACCGGGTCGGGGGGAGGCCGAACATGCCGAGCCACAGCTCGACCCACGCCGGTTTCCTGGTTTCCGCCGGGTCGAGCGACCAGCCGTCCTCCTGCGTATAGTCCTCGACCGTTCCGCCGTCGGTGAAGCCGACCCGCAGGTCGACGGTGGCGACCCCGCGATCGGTGCCGTCCCAGACCACCCGAAGGCGAAGCGGAGTCTCGTCCGTCCGGGTCGCTTCGCCCGCGGCGAAGGCGGCCGGCACCGGCTTGGGCTCGGTGGTGAGGTAGATCCTGCCGCCCTCCCGCCGCCAGCGCCCCTCCGCCTGCTCGTCGAGCGCGCCGTAGGCGAGGGCGTAGGCGAAATGGCCGTCCTTGCGGATTATCAGCTCTGAGGCCGCATCCTGCTCCCCCGTCAGGCGGTAGCGACCGACAGGGTTGGGTCCGGCCGCGATGGAAGGCGCCGCCAGCGTGAGCAAGGCAGCGAGGACCAAGATGCGTTTCATCGGGCGGTCATGCGCCCTAATCGGATCGTTCGCCAGCCGGAACGATCTCGTGTAAGATGAGGGCGTCGATCGGCAACCAATATCTGATCGTCGAGAGCGGCCGCCTCGCCGGAGTGGGCGCCCAGAGCTACAGCGAGGACGACGCCACCGGCGGCTGAGAAGCAGCGACGGTTCAGGAAATGACGGGGAATATCAAATCATGACCAAGCCTCGCCCTTCGCCTCCACTCCGCGGTTCTGCCGCGCCTTTGCGGGAGCGGCCTGGCGGCCCCACCCAGGACGAGTTGCTCGACGAAGCGCTGAAGGAGACTTTCCCCGCCAGCGACCCGACGAGTGTCTATACGATCACGTGACTTCACGTTCGCCAGCCAGGCCGACAGGTTCCCGTAAGGCTGTAGAGGTCAAAGTGCGCCAACCGACAGCCGCGCGTTTAAGGGAGCAGCGCTATGATCCGATCGATTGAAGAACGCCAAGTAGATCACAACATCGCACTCGAGCATATCCAGGCGATGGTGCACGAACTGATGCAAGAGCTGCTGGACGCGGGTGTCCTCACCAGCGCCCAGCTGCAGGAGGTCGAAAATCGGGTCAGCCGACGGACGGGACCCCCACCCGCGTCGTGGTAGTCCTCATCCGGTCTTAGGGAGCTACCCTTGCCATCTCTTCCCCTCGCGGCTATGCGCCCCCACATCCCTTGAGGGATAAGAACAGCGCCTCTGGGGGCGCGCGCTGGCCGGCGAGGTTTCGCCCGCCGGCGTTTTTCGCGTTCGAGGCAAGGCCGAGGAAGGAAGAGCATGTTCGACAGTCTCAGCGACCGCCTCGGCGCCGTCTTCGAACGCCTGCGCGGCCGCGGCGCGCTCAGCGAGGCCGACGTGCGCGGGGCGATGCGCGAGGTCCGGATCGCCCTGCTCGAGGCGGACGTGGCGCTGCCCGTCGTCCGCGAGTTCGTCGACCGGGCGACCGAGCAGGCCGTCGGCCAGCAGGTGCTGAGATCGGTCACGCCGGGCCAGCAGGTCGTCAAGATCGTCCACGACGCGCTCGTCGAGATGCTCGGCGCCGACGCCTCGGAGCTCGAGATCGACGTCACTCCGCCGGCGGTGGTGATGATGGTCGGCCTTCAGGGCTCGGGCAAGACGACGACCACCGCCAAGATCGCCCGCCGGCTTCGCGAGAAGGGCGGCAAGAAGGTGATGATGGCGTCGCTCGACGTCGCCCGGCCCGCCGCCCAGGAGCAGCTGCGGGTGCTCGGCGAGAAGGCCGAGGTCGCCACGCTTCCCATCGTCGCCGGCCAACAGCCGGTCGACATCGCCCGGCGCGCGCTCCAGGCTTCGCGCCTCCAGGGCTTCGACGTGCTTCTCCTCGACACCGCCGGTCGGCTCCACGTCGATCAGGCGCTGATGGACGAGATGAAGGCGGTCGCCGACGTCTCGGCGCCTCAGGAAATCCTGCTCGTCGTCGACGCACTGACCGGCCAGGACGCGGTCAACGTCGCCTCGAGCTTCTCGTCGCAGGTGCCGCTGACCGGAATCGTCCTCACCCGTCTCGACGGCGACGCCCGCGGAGGCGCGGCCCTGTCGATGCGCGCCGTCACCGGCAAGCCGATCAAGTTCGCCGGCGTCGGCGAGGGGATCGAGGCGCTGGAGGCCTTCCACCCCGAGCGGGTGGCGGGACGGATCCTCGGCATGGGCGATGTCGTCGGCCTCGTCGAACGCGCCCAGGAGACGATCCAGGTCGAGGAGGCGGAAGCCCTCGCCCGGAAGATGGCCAAGGGCCAGTTCGACCTCAACGACCTTCGCGCCCAGCTCGGCCAGATGCAGCGCATGGGCGGAATCACGGGCCTCGCCGCCATGCTTCCCGGGATGAAGAAGATTTCCGGCGCGATGGAGGCGAGCGGGATGGACAACAAGGTGCTCGTCCATCTCGACGCGATCATCGGCTCGATGACCCCGAAGGAGCGTTCGCGCCCCGAGCTGCTCAACGCCAAGCGCAAGATCCGGGTGGCCAAGGGCTCCGGGCGGACGGTGCAGGAGGTCAACAAGCTCCTCAAGATGCACCAGGACATGGCCGGGGCGATGAAGAAGATCCGGAAGATGGGCGGCCTCGGCAAGCTCGGCGCCCTGTTCGGCGGCGGCGGCGGCGGTGGCGGCTTCGGCGGAATGGGCGGGATGGGCGGAATGCCCGGCGGCGGCGGCATGCCCGGACTTCCCGGCCAGAGCGGAGCGCCGATGAACCTCCCGCCCGGTTTCGAAAAATTCATGAAGAAATAGATTTAAGCATCAGAGAAGGAATATAAAATGGCAGTTTCAATCCGGCTTTCCCGGGGCGGCGCGAAGAAGCGCCCCTATTACAAGATCGTCGTCGCCGACGCCCGCACCGCCCGCGACGGCAAGGTGCTCGAGCGGATCGGAAGCTACAATCCGCTGCTTCCCAAGGACAGCCCGGAGCGCGTGAAGCTCGACGCCGACCGCGCCAATTACTGGCTGTCGGTCGGCGCTCAGCCGACCGACCGGGTCGCCCGTTTCCTCGACGCCGCCGGTGTGAGGGAGCGTCCCGCCCGGAGCAACCCGAAGAAGGGCGAGCCGGGCGAGAAGGCGAAGGAGCGCGCCGAGGAGCGGGCCGCCCGCGAGGTCGAGGCCGCCGCCGCTCCGGCCGAGGAAGAAGTGACCGAAGAGGCTGCCGCCGAGGAGGCTCCGGCCGAAGAGGTCGTTGCCGAAGAGGCCGCTGCGGAAGCGCCGGTCGCTGAGGAAGCTCCCGCTGCGGAAGAGGCTCCGGCCGCTGAGGAAGCTCCGGCCGCTGAGGAAGCTCCGGCCGCTGAGGAAGCTCCGGCCGCTGAGGAGGCCCCGGCCGCTGAGGAGACTCCCGCGGCCGAAGAAGCTCCGGCTCCGGAGGAAGCCACTGTCGCCGAGGAGGCTCCGGCCGCCGAGGAGGCGCCCGCTGCCGAGGAAGCTCCCGCTGCCGAGGCGCCTGCCGCCGAGGCCGAGGCGACTCCGGCCGACGAGGCGCCCAATGAGGGCGTGTCGACCAGCGAGCCGGCCGAAGGCTCGGATGAGGCCGCTCCGGCGGAAGGCGCCGAGAAGGCCGAGTAACTTTGTCTGAAGAGCAGGTCGCCCTCGCCGCTGTTGCCGGAGCCCACGGCATAAGCGGCGAGGTGCGGCTTAAATTGTTCGCCGAGGGGGCGGGCAGCCTGAAGCGGCACAGCCAGGTGAGGGTAGGGGACCGAATCCTCACCCTCGCTTCGGTGAAGGACGGGCGGATGCCGATCGTGCGCTTCGCCGAGGTCGCCGACCGGAGCGCGGCGGAGGCGTTGCGCGGCGAGCTGCTCAGCGTCCCCAGGTCCGCTTTGCCGCCGCTCGACGAGGGCGAATATTATCATTCCGACCTGATCGGCCTCGCCTGCGAGGATCGCGGCGGAGAATCGCTCGGTACGGTCGCGGCGGTCGAGAATTTCGGGGCCGGAGACCTGCTCGAGATCGAGAGGCCGGGCGGTCGCCGTTCGATGGTCCCGTTCCGGGAGGGGATCGCCGACCTGATCGACGGCCGAATCGTCGTCGACCCCGATTTCCTCGCCTAGCCCGAACCCTTCGCCCGAACCGACCCGCTCAGCGCCTCGCGAAGGATCGGCCGCTCCCGCGCGAGATCGTTGCGGATCGTCGTCGCCGCGACTCCGCCTTCGCCCATGGCGTGGCTGATCTGGTCGAGGCCGAGGACGACGTCGCCGGCGGCGTAGAGGCCGGGCACGCTGGTGCGCTGGTGGCTGTCGACCAGGATGCAGCCGGAATCGCCGGAGAGCTCGGCGCCGACCTGCTCGGCGAGCTCGGTGTGGGTATCGGAGCCGAGCGCCGGATAGACGCTGTCGAACGTGTAATGGCCGTCCGCCGTGTCGACGACGATGCAATCCTCGTGCGCGGCGACGGCCGAGCAGGGGCCGTCGACCGTCTTGATCCCATATTGCTCGAGCCGAGCCCGATCTGCGTCCGCGAGATCGTGTGCCGCATCGGGGGCGATGAGGGTGATGTCTTCGGTGAAGCCGCGCAGGAACACGGCCTCGGCGACTCCGTGGGAATCGTCGCCGATCACGCCGACCGATTTGTCCGTCACCTCATAGCCGTCGCAGATCGGGCAGTAGCGGATCAGCCCGCGCGCGAGCGCCTCGTCGTGAAGCGCCTCGTCCATCGGCGGGCGCCGATTGGTGACTCCGGTGGCGAGCAGTACTTTGCGGGCGGTGACGGAGCCCTCGCCCCATTCGGCGCGGAAGCCACCCTCGACTTGGTCGAGCCGGGTCACCCGGCTGGTGACGATAGACGCACCGTAGAGCTGCGCCTGGGCCTTCATCCGTTCGATCAGCTCCGCACCGGAGATGCCGTCGGGATAGCCGGCATGGTTGTGGGTGCAGGGGATCAGCGCCGCCCGGCTCTTCCCCGAATCGACGACCTTGATCGAGAGGTGGAAGCGGGTGAGGTAGATGGCCGCGGTCAGCCCGGCGGGGCCGCCGCCGATGACGAGGCAGTCGAAATCGGGTTCGTCCATGAGGGGGCAAGCGCGTCGGATTGCGCGAGGTTCCTTGCACCGTTCCATCCGAATGTGTATACATTGAGTATATACGGAGATTGGATATGAGCAGGGTCAAGGAAGAGCAGGAGCAATATGGCAAGCGAGACTCAGGCGCGTCCGGATCGATGCCTCAGCGTAAGGCCAAGGACACCAAGACGTTCAAGGCGAAGGTGTTCAAATCCGGAAATTCTCTTGCCCTGCGTCTCCCGGCCGAGCTGGGCCTCACCGCGGGGGTCGAGATGGAGTTGAGGGTCGAGGAGGACGAGCGTTTCTCGTTCCAGCCGGTCGAACGGCCCAAGCGCAAACTGAACGTCGATGCCTTCTGGGGCAAGGCAAAGGGGCTGAAGCTGATCAAGCCCGAGGATCGCGTTTTCGAAGAGCGGAAGCTGGACTGGACCGGTAAACAGCTGAACGAAGATGGATGAGCCTCGATTTCTCCTCGACAGCGATATTTGCATTTACGCGTTGCTTGGTTGGAGCGCGATCCTCAGGCAGCGTCTCCGTCAGCAGCCCGAGGGGACCGTCGCCGTTTCAGCGGTGACACTTGCGGAGGTCGGCGTTGGTTACGGCGAGGCGATTGACGATGCCGATGAGCTGAAAGCCTTCCTTGCCGAGGTGGAGGTGCTTGCCTTCGATGACCCAGCCGCTCGAGCTTATGCGGCCCTTCCGTTTCGGCGAGGCTCTTTCGACCGACTGATCGCAGCCCACGCGATCGCGACGGGGCGAACGCTGGTGACGAACAACGAGGCCGACTATTCGGATGTGCCGCAGCTGAAGATTGAAAACTGGACGAAAGCGTGAGCTGGACGGCCACAGTCCTCACCCTTTACCCGGAGATGTTCCCTGGGCCGCTCGGTATCAGCCTGGCCGGACGGGCGCTGGAGCAGGGGATATGGTCTCTCGAGACGACCCAGATTCGTGATTTCGCGACGGATAAGCATCGCTCGGTGGACGATACGCCCGCAGGTGGCGGAGCGGGGATGGTGATGCGCGCGGACGTGCTTGCGGCGGCGGTAGACCGCGTGCTCGCTAAAACTTCCGGCGCTCCCCTCCTCGCCATGACCCCACGCGGGAAGCCGCTCACCCAAGCCCTGGTCCGCGAGCTCGCCGCCGGTCCGGGCGTCTCGATCCTCTGCGGCCGTTTCGAGGGCATAGACGAGCGCCTGTTCGAGGCCCGGCCCATCCTCCCCGTCTCTGTCGGCGACTATGTCCTCTCCGGCGGCGAGGTCGGCGCTCTCGTCCTGCTCGACGCTTGCGTTCGGCTGCTTCCCGGGGTAATGGGCGCGGCCTCCAGCGGAGAGGAGGAGAGCTTCGAGAGCGGGCTTCTCGAATATCCGCATTATACCCGACCTGTCACATGGGAAGGGCGCACGATCCCTGAAGTGCTGCGATCGGGGGATCATGCGAAAATCGCCGCGTGGCGCGCCGAGCGCGCCCGGGCGGATACACGGTCAAGGCGGCCGGACCTGATCGAGCGTCACGGGGACGCTCGAAGGCCACCGCCCTCTGGCGCGCAGAGCGAAGAAGAAGAGAGCGAAGAGACATGAACCTCATCCAGCAGCTCGAGGCCGAGGCCATCGAGCAGGCCACCCAGGGCCGCGCCATCCCCGAATTCCGCCCGGGCGACACGCTCAGGGTCGGAGTCAAGGTCGTCGAAGGCGAGCGCACCCGGATCCAGAATTTCGAGGGCGTCTGCATCGCCCGCGCCAACAAGGGCCTCGGTTCCTCCTTCACCGTGCGCAAGATCAGCTTCGGCGAAGGCGTCGAGCGAGTCTTCCCGCTCTACTCGCCGAACATCGATTCGATCGAGGTCGTTCGCCGCGGCGCCGTCCGCCGCGCCAAGCTCTATTATCTGCGCGGCCGCACCGGCAAGGCCGCCCGCATCGCCGAGCGCCGCGACACGCGCCACGACAAGCCGGCCGTCGCCGCCGCCGCGACTCCGGAAACCGAGACCGTCGAGGGCTGAGCCGTGCGCCCCGGCGAAGGCCGGGGCCCGGCTACCCGGAACGCCGACACTGGGTCCCGGCCTTCGCCGGGAAGCAGGCAGGCTAAAGCTTCACCCGGTCGAGCGCGATCGTCGAATCGGGGGAATATTGCGGCGCCGCGTTTGCCGGCCGTGCCCGCACGAGCGGTGCCGCGGCGGCTGGAAGGCCGGCTCGGATTCCGATGACGATGAGCTCGACCGGCGCGCGTCCGGCGAAGACCAGCTCCAGCTCCCCGCCGTCGCAGCTTCGGCCGAGGCAGCGCAGGACGAAATCCTCCGTCTTGCCGCCGCCCCCGAAGCGTAGCGGCCGCCCGGCCGCGCCGGCGGCAAGCAGGCCGGAATCGGACGCGGTCCTCAGCACGACCGTCTCCGCGCCTCGCGAAGCCATTCGCAGCCTCAGACGCCGTCCGCCGCCGACGGCCTGCTCGCCCGCCTTCGTCAGCACCGGCGGTTCGATCGGCTGGAGCGGCGCCGGCGCGGCCCAGCGCGGGCGGCCGGACCAGGCGACATTCTTCACCGGAGCGAAGCCGCCAGGCAGAGCGGCACCGTCGCCGACGATCAGCCAGCGCGAGCGCGCTTCCGGCTTCTCCCAGGCATATTCGAGGCCGAAGGCCTGCTTGCGGTCGGCCGAGTAAGCCGGCGCGAGAGCGGCGCCGATCCAGCCCAGGACCGCCACCGCGACGAGCGCGACGAAGGCGCCGATGCGCGGCAGGCGGACGAGCAGCGGCTTCATCTCGATCAGCATCGGCCAGACGATCAGCGCCGCCAGCGCCGCGAAGATCCAGCCATTGTCGAGATCGAGCAGGATCTCGCTGAGGTGGAGGAGGGGCGCCCAGGTCAGGAACAAGAGGGCCCAGGCGAGGAGGGCGGCGGGCCGCTCCCAGCGCCGCGCCAGCATCGCGACACCGGCGATGAGCGGCGGCGCCAGAAAGTAGACGGCCGCGCCCGGCGCCACGACGGAGAGCACCGCGCCCAGCACCAGGAAGACGAGCCAGAAGCCGATCCGCATGCGATCCCGCGCCAGAGGCCGAGCGAGCACCAACAGCGCGGCGAGACAGGCGGCAAGGGCGGAGAGATAGAGCGCCAGCGCCGTCACCTCCGGATATCCGCGCCAGAATTCGCCCGTTCGGAGCAGGCCGACCGCCTTCTGGCCGAGAAAGCCGGTCACGCCGGCGTCGACCAGGCCCATGACCGTCATCGCCGCCGCAAGCGCGACTCCGCCGCGCCGGGTCCAGACCAGCCAGGCGAAACCGAGAAGAAGCGCCGCCAGCACACCCAGGCCGAGCGCCATCGGGAGGACGATCAGGCCGCGCCCGAGCAGGTCGAGATAGAGGCGATCCCCGCCGCTCGGGGGAATGCCCTGGGTCGCCAGGCTCGCCGTCGCGGCCAGCGCCTGCTCGCCCATGTGGCGGACGCTTCGGGGATCGAGCGACGCCATCGTGTCGCCGGCGCTGTGGTAGCGGGTCTCGTTGCCGATGATCGCGAAGTTGAGGATCGTCCAGCCGCGGTCGCGGAAGACCGAGACGTCGGTGTCGTTGGGGATGAGCCGGTAGAAATCGGCGCTCGCCGAATTCGCCGACGGCCGCGCCGACGAGCGGGCGAAGACGGCGAGGGCGGCGGCGTTGGGCCGGCTCGTCTCGAACATCAGGGCCGGGCCGGTCACCCCTCGCGCCTCGAAGTTGATCAGGGAGTCGACCCGGGCGGCCCGCGGGTCCTGATCGAGGAAGGCGCGGGCGCCGATCAGGCCCGCTTCCTCGCCCTCGTCGAAGAGCAGAAGCACGGGACGCTTGAGCGGCCGGTCCTTCAGCAGCGCCGCGGTCTCGAGCATCACCGCGACGCCGATTCCGTCGTCCGCGGCGCCGGGGCCGACGGGCATCGAATCGTAATGCGAGGACATCATCACGGCGGGTCCGGTCGAAGGGCCGAGCGTGGCGGTGACGTTGCGGATCCGGGCGCAGGAGATCGCCCGGTTCTTGCCCGTGCCGTTGCAGGTGAAGCTGTCGGTGACGGTGGGAGCGAGACCGAGCGCCCTCAATTCCGCCATCAGCCGCTCGCGAACCGCGTCGTTCGCCGCGCTGTCGACCGGATGCGCCCGCTGGTCGCCGAGGATCCGGGCGAGCCGCGCCATCGCTCGCCGAGTATCGAATTCGCCCGTCTGCGCCTGCGCAGGAACGTCGGGGAGAGCGATCAGCCCGCCCTTGAACCACAAGGCGGCCATCAGGAGCAGCAGCAATCCCGCGACGATCCCAGCGCGTCTCATCTTGTCCCCCGTTCGCGCATCGCCATATCGCTTTCCCCGCGCCGGTGCGATAGCAGGCGCCGAGCCTTAGCTGGAGTGTGGTCGATGGGTTACCGGGTCGTGGTCGTCGGCGCGACGGGGAATGTCGGGCGCGAGATGCTCAACATCCTCGCCGAACGCCAATTCCCGCTCGACGAGATCGCCGCCGTCGCCTCGCCGCGCTCGACCGGCGACGTCATCGATTTCGGCGACAGCGGCGAGGAGCTCAAGGTCCGCAACATCGACCATTTCGACTTCGCGAGCTGGGACATCGCCCTGTTCGCCGCCGGCTCCGCCGTCTCGAAGCAATATGCGCCCAAGGCCGCGGGCGCCGGCTGCACCGTCATCGACAACAGCTCGCTGTTCCGGATGGACCCGGACGTCCCGCTGATCGTGCCCGAGGTCAATGCCCACGCGATCGACGGCTATCGCCGCAAGAACATCATCGCCAACCCCAATTGCTCGACCGCGCAGATGGTGGTCGCCCTGAAGCCGCTCCATGATGCGGCGACGATCCGGCGCGTCGTGGTGGCCACCTACCAGTCCGTGTCGGGCGCCGGGAAGGCCGGCATGGACGAGCTTTTCGAGCAGAGCCGGAACATCTTCGTCGGCGACGCCAACGAGCCGAATTTCTTCACCAAGCAGATCGCGTTCAACGTCATCCCGCATATCGATTCCTTCCTCGACGACGGCTCGACCAAGGAGGAATGGAAGATGGTGGTCGAGACCAAGAAGATCCTCGATCCGAAGATCAAGGTGACCGCGACCTGCGTCCGCGTGCCCGTCTTCGTCGGCCATTCGGAGGCGATCAACATCGAGTTCGAGCGCGAGATTTCGGCCCAGGAGGCGCAGGACATCTTGCGCGAGGCGCCGGGAGTCATGCTCGTCGACAAGCGCGAGGACGGCGGCTACGTCACGCCGGTCGAGGCGGTGGGCGAATATGCCACCTACGTGAGCCGGGTCCGCGAGGACCCGACCGTCGACAACGGCCTCAACCTCTGGTGCGTCTCCGACAATCTGAGGAAGGGCGCGGCCCTGAACGCCGTCCAGATCGCCGAATTGCTCGGCCGCAAACATTTGCAGAAGGCGGCCTGAGGCCGGTCCGGCGTTAGGGGCGGCGGTGTCAGGGATGAAGGAGGCCTGGCGGTCGGTTCCCGGACGACAGCGCGCGATGCTTCTCGCGCTCGCCGCACTGCTGTTGGTCGTGCAGATCAAGCAGCCCTTTCCCGGCACGGCGCCGCTCCATCATCTCCCGACCCTGGCGCTTCTCCTCGCCTCGCTTTTCCTGCTTCGCCGCTGGCCGCTGTCCGATGCCGCGCTCGGCTGCATCGTCTTGTTCTTCGCGCTGCACACGATCGGCGGCCGCTGGACCTATACGAATGTTCCCTATGACGATTGGGCGAGGGCTCTGACCGGCCACACGATCAGCGAGGCTTTCGGCTTCACCCGCAACCATTACGATCGCCTCGTCCATTTCGCTTACGGCGCGCTCGCCATCCTGCCCGTCAGCGAGGCGCTTCGCCGCCATGCCAGGCTGGGGCCGCGGATGGCGCTCTACGTCGCGGTGGAGAGCGTGTTCGCGGTGAGCGCGCTCTACGAGATCTTCGAATGGCTGCTGACGCTGGCGATGGAGGGGCCGCTCGCCGACGCCTATAACGGCCAGCAGGGCGACAATTGGGACTCGCAGAAGGACATGGCCTTGGCGGCGCTGGGCGCGGTTCTGGCCGCATTCGCGCTGTATATAAGGCGGCGACAGCAAGCGCCCGAAGACGTAAAAAGGGGCTGAAATCAAAGGACAAGCCCGTGCTTCTGCCTGTGCTCCTCGCTTTGGCCCCGGCTGAACTGCCGAGCCGGCCCATCATCTGCCATATCGAGGCGGCCCGTTACGTCCTGCGCGCCGATCCCACCGTGACCGCCCGGTTCCACATCGTGCCCCGAACGGAGGACTGGCGCTGGGGCGTGGCGCTCGAGATCCGCCTCGGCGCGACCGGACGGACGTCCTGGTGGCTCCCGTTCCTGGGCGGCACCAGCGACGTCCACGGGCTGCGCTGGACGGCGCGGCGCGGCACGCCCGAGGCCATGCCCGGCTATCGCTACAATCTCCTCGATCTCCAATATTTCGCCTTCGAGGACGATTACGACATGATCAACACGACTCCGATGCGGGGCGATTACGCGCCTCAGCACATGCTTCTGAACGACCTCCGCGAAGCCTTCTGGTATCGCGACGATCCCGACCATCGTTACAGCCCGCCGCGCTCGCTTTTCGATCTCACCGGTTGCGCCGACGAGGCGGCGGAAGGTATCCAATCCGAAACGGACGTGCTGTTCCCGCGCGTCCCCTGACGGCGGAGCGAACCATGGCCGAGGAGATGAAAGGCGGGTGCGCCTGCGGGCGGATACGCTACACGGCGCGGATCGAGAGTGAAGAGGCTTATCTGTGCCATTGCCGGATGTGCCAGCGCGCGACCGGGAGCCTCTCCATCGCGTTCAAGAACATCCGCAAGGACGCCGTGACGTGGGAGCGCGAGCCCGACTGGTACACCTCCTCGCCGATCGCCCACCGGCCCTATTGCCGCGAATGCGGGACATCGCTCGGCTTCGCCTTTCCCGACCATGAGATCATGGACATCACCGTCGCGAGCCTCGACGATCCGTCGCGCTTCAGGCCGAAGCACCATTTCGGCGCGGAGAGCCTGCATCGCGCCTGGATCAATACCGAAGGCCTGCCGGAAATCCGCACCGAGCAATATGAGCCGCTGGTCAAGCGCTGGACCGAAGCGGTCGGGAAGATGCCGGACTAAAGCTGGAAGGGGGATATGCGCTTCCACCATCGCGCCGTCGCGATCGTCCTGGCGGCGATCCTGATCGACACGATCGGCTTCGGGATCGTCATGCCCGTTCTTCCGGACCTCATAGTCCATCTCGCCCGAGTGTCCCTGCCCGACGCGACCCGGATCGCGGGCTATATGCTCGTCGCCTTCGCCGGCACCCAGTTCTTTGCCGGGCCGATCCTCGGCAATCTCGGCGACCGCTTCGGGCGCCGCCCGGTGCTGCTTCTCTCGATGCTCGCCTTCGCCGCCGATTACGCCTTCATGGCCGCCGCGCCGACCATCGCCTGGCTGTTCGTCGGGCGACTGATCGCCGGCGTGGCGGGAGCGGTCTACGCACCTGCCAACGCCGTCCTCGCCGACGTCACGCCGCCGGAGAAAAGGGGCGCCACCTTCGGGCTGATGGGCGCGGCGTTCGGGGTCGGCTTCATCCTGGGCCCTGCCCTGGGAGGCCTGCTCGCGGGCTTCGGCACGCGCGCGCCGTTCATCGCCGCCGCCACGCTCGCCGCGGCCAATGCGCTTTGGATCGCCTTTTCCCTGCCCGAGACCCTGCCGCGTGAACGGCGGCGCCCGTTCGACTGGCGGCAGGCGCATGTCTTCGGAGCGTTCAGGCCGCTCTTCCATGCCGGCGGCGCGACGCCCCTGCTGCTTGCGGCCCTGCTCTGGCAGCTCGGCCATATCGTCTATCCGGCGACCTGGGCCTTCTGGGGCGCGCTGGCGCTGGGCTGGGACGCGAAGGCGATCGGCTGGTCGCTCGCCGCCGCGGGCCTTGCAATGGGCCTTGCCCAGACCTTCGTGACCGGCCGGGCGATCGAGCGGTTCGGCGAGGCGCGCACCGTCCTCATCGGAATGGCGGTCGGCGGATCGGCCTTCCTCGCCTACGTCTTCGCGACCGCGGGCTGGGTGGTCTACATCATCATCTTCGTCAGCGCCCTTCAGGGCCTCGTCTATCCCTCGATGAACGCGCTCCTCTCGCGGATGACCGATGAGAAGCACCAGGGCGCGCTCCAAGGCGGCATGGCGAGCATCACCAGCCTCGCCGCGATCATCGGCCCGCTCGCCATGACCCAGGCGCTCGCCTTCGGCGCCGAGCGTGGCGAGCCCGGCGGGGCCTTCCTTCTCGCGGCTCTGCTCGCCTTCTCGGCGCTTCTCCTCATCTGGTTCGGAGTGGTTCGTCGGCTTGAGCGGGGCCGGGAGCGATTGCTTCGTCCCGCTCATCCTGAGTAGAGGCTGAGCGAAGCCGAAGCCTCGTATCGAAGGACCGTCCTTCGATACGCCGGTTCGACAGGCTCACCGGCTACTCAGGATGAGCGATATTGACGGGACTGCCAGCTATCATCTCTCATAGGTTCACCGCGTCGGATGGCATCGAGCTGGCCTGGCACGAGGTCGGCGAGGGGAGGGCCGTCGTCCTTCTCCATGGCCTGTTCTCCAATGCCGACATGAACTGGATCCGCTTCGGCCACGCCGAGGCGATCGCGTCGCGCGGCTTTCGCGTCATCATGCCCGATCTCCGCGCGCATGGTGAAAGCGCCGCTCCCCACGAGGCGCGTTTCTATCCCCCCGACATACTCGCCCGCAACGGCTTCGAGCTGATCGCGCATCTCGGCCTCGAAGATTACGATCTGGGCGGCTATTCGCTCGGCGCTCGGACGGCGGTCCGGATGACGATCACGGGCGCGAGTCCGCGCCGGCTGATCGTCGCAGGCATGGGCCTTCGCGGGCTGCTCGACACGGGCCGGCGCCGCGACCATTTCGAGCACGTCCTGACCGGCATCGGCACGCACCCGCGCGGATCGCCCGAATGGCTGGCGGAGGCCTTTCTCAAGACCACGGGGGGCGACCCGAAGGCGCTTCTGCCCCTGCTCGGCAGCTTCGTCGATTCGAGCGAGGCGGAGGTCGAGGC
Source organism: Allosphingosinicella sp. (assembly GCA_045811485.1). Taxonomy (GTDB): domain Bacteria; phylum Pseudomonadota; class Alphaproteobacteria; order Sphingomonadales; family Sphingomonadaceae; genus Allosphingosinicella. Next base: position 8,965 of record JBJMTX010000021.1, on the reverse strand, counting down.
GATCGCCAATCCCACGCTGGTTCTGGCGGGCGTCGAGGATCACGACAACGGCCCGGCCGAGGCGCTCGCCGAGGTGCTCCCGGACGCCCGGTTCGTCGAGGTGCCGGGCAACCATATGAGCGCCGTCACCAAGCCCGAACTGGGGCGGGCGATCGCCGATTTCCTCGCCGCTTGACCCTCTTCCGGGGGAGGCGCAATAGCCGCGCCGACCAGACCAGAAACGAGGATGTTCGCGTCATGAAAGTCAGTGTCTCCGTTCTCGCTCTCGCACTTTCTCTCGCCGCCTGCGCGACAACCTCCAGCGACGATAGACCCGTGGTCGCGGACGGTCCCGCGATGGCCACGGCGGTTCCGGACGACTCGAGGGCCGCGCCCACCGCCGAGCAGGCGCGCGCCTTCGTCGCCCAGGCGGAGAAGGAGCTCGGCGACTTCTCGGTGATCAACAGCCGCGCGCAGTGGATCAACAACACCCACATCACCGAGGATACGGACGCCGTCGCCGCCTATTTCGGGACGATCGGGACGGAGATGTCGGTCAAATATGCCGGCCAGGCGGCGCGTTTCATCGAGGCGCCCGGGCTCGATTACGACACCAAGCGAAAGCTCGATCTCCTGCGCGGCGGCCTCGTCCTGCCCGCACCGACGACGCCGGGGGCGGCGGCCGAGCTCAACACGATCGCGACCCGCCTCAACTCCGAATACGGCAAGGGCAAGGGCACGCTCCACGGCCAGCCCGTCTCCGGCAACGATCTCGAGGAGAAAATGGGGACGAGCCGCAATCCCGAGGAATTGAAGGAGATGTGGACGAGCTGGCACACAAACGTCGGCCGCCCGATGCGCGCCGATTATGCCCGCCTCGTCGAGATCGCCAACCAGGGCGCCAAGGAATTGGGCTATGCCGACACAGGCGCGATGTGGCGCTCGGGCTACGACATGCCGGCCGACGATTTCGCGGCGATGACCGACAGGCTGTGGAGCGAGGTCAAGCCGCTCTACGACCAGCTCCACTGCTACACGCGCGCCAAGCTCAATGAGAAATATGGCGATACCGTCCAGCCGGCGACCGGACCGATCCGGGCCGATCTGCTCGGCAACATGTGGGCTCAGGAATGGGGCAATATCTACGACATCGTCGCGCCCAAGGGCGCCGGCGACATCGGCTACAATCTCACCGATCTGCTCGCGGCGAAGAAGTACGATCCGATCAAGATGGTGAAGACGGGCGAGGGCTTCTACACCTCACTGGGCTTCCCGCCGCTTCCCGATACGTTCTGGGACAGGTCGCAGATCACGCGCCCGCGAGACCGCGAGGTCGTCTGCCACGCCTCGGCCTGGGACGTCGACAACAAGGACGATCTGCGCATCAAGATGTGCACCAAGGTGAATGCCGACGATTTCGTCACCATCCACCACGAGCTCGGCCACAATTTCTACCAGCGCGCCTACAACCAGCAGCCCTACCTCTACGAGAACGGCGCCAATGACGGCTTCCACGAGGCGATCGGCGACTTCATCGCACTGTCGGTAACTCCCGATTATCTCGTGGATCTCGGCCTTCTGCCGGCGAGCAAGGTGCCGCCGCCGAGCAAGGACATCGGCCTCCTGCTCCGCCAGGCGATGGACAAGGTCGCCTTCCTTCCGTTCGGGCTGCTCGTCGACAAATGGCGCTGGGGCGTATTCAGCGGCCAGATCCCGACCTCCGACTACAACAAGGCCTGGACCGACCTTCGCCTCCAGTATCAGGGCATCACCCCGCCGGTGGCGCGGAGCGAGGCCGATTTCGATCCGGGCGCCAAGTACCACATCCCAGGCAACACGCCTTACGCGCGCTACTTCCTGGCCCGGATCCTCCAGTTCCAGTTCTACCAGGCGGCCTGCAAGCAGGCGGGCTGGACCGGCCCGCTCCACCGCTGCAACTTCCGCGGCAACAAGGAGGTCGGACGCAGGCTCAACGAGATGCTGGCGATGGGCGCCTCGCGGCCCTGGCCCGACGCGCTCGAGGCCTTCACCGGCAGCCGCGAGATGTCGGGCCAGGCAATGATCGAATATTTCCGCCCGCTGATGGCCTGGCTGGAAGAGCAGAATAAGGGCCGGCGGTGCGGCTGGTAGGCTTGGCGGGCGCGGGGCTAGAGTCGGTTCCGATAAGGCTGAATCGTTTCCCGGCGAAGGCCGGGATCCAGCCTTTCAGCCGAAGAAACTGGACCCGGCCGTCGCCGGGGAACAGCCGCTTCAATGTCAGCAGGACAAACTCTAGCGCCCGCGCGCCGGCTCAGCTCGGATGCCCCTCGGCCTCGTCAGCGGGGGAGGGCTCGGAAGGCTGTTGGCAAGCCGCCGCCGCTTCGGTCGCGGTGATCGCGTTGGCGAGGACCTGGTTGACCGGCTTGCCCTCGCGCGCGCCGTTGCGGCGGGCGAGGGCCCGGGCGCCCATCACCGCGCCCGCGGTCGCCGCCGCCGCGCCGCCGACGATCGCCGCGGCGGCGAGGGGCCGGCGCTGAACCTCCTCGGCGAGCTTCAGAGCCGCCGACTTCTTGCCGCTGTCGTCGGCGGAATCGGAGCTGGCGGCCATTTCTTCGTCTCGCTTCAGGGGAGCCCGATGACAGAACGAAGCTCGGCGGATGCCGTTGCGTCGGTTCGTCGGGCGATCAGAGGCGGTCCATCAGATAATCGGCGCTGCTGACGTTGAAGGCGCCCGGCTCCTCGACGTTGAGCTGCTCGACGACTCCGTCGTTGACGATCGCCGACCATCGCGAGCCGCGCTCCCCGAGGCCGAACTTCGAGCCGTCCATGGTCAGCCCCAATGCGCGGGCGAAATCGCCATTGCCGTCGGCGAGCATCGTCACCTTGCCGGACGCGCCGGCGGAATCGCCCCAGGCCTGCATGACGAAGGCGTCGTTGACGGCGATGCAGGCGACCTCGTCGACGCCCTTGGCCTTGAGCTCGTCGGCGCGCTCGACGAAGCCGGGCAGGTGGCGCGCCGAGCAGGTCGGGGTGAAGGCGCCGGGCACCGAGAAGAGCGCGATTCGCCGGCCCTTGAAATAGTCCTCGCTGTCGACCGGCTGCGGCCCATCCGGGCTCGCCTTGGCGAGGTTCGCCTTGGGAAGTCGGTCGCCGACGTTGATGCTCATCTGAGGTTCCTTTCGCTTCATCCTGAAGATCGGAGCCGCCCTAGCAGCGCTCCGACTGGCAGCCTATAGCTTCCGGCGATGGACCAGCCGCCGTACCTTTCTGGCCAGCTCCTCCTCGCAATGCCGGGGATCGGCGACCCGCGCTTCGAGAAGGCGGTGATCGCGATGTGCGTCCATGACGAGAATGGAGCGCTCGGGATCGGTCTCGGCCGGATCGTCCCCAGGATCAGCTTCCACGATCTGCTCGGCCAGCTCGACATCGCCCCGGGCGTCGCCCCGGACGTCGCGATCCACGCCGGCGGACCGGTCCAGCCGCAGCGCGGCTTCCTCCTCCACACGACCGACTGGGGCGGCGAGGAGACCATCCAGGTCGGCGACCGCTGGGCGCTCACCGCGACGCTCGACATCCTTCGCGCCATCGCCGAGGGCCGGGGCCCGAACCGCTGGACCGTGGCTCTCGGCTATGCCGGCTGGGGCGCCGGCCAGCTCGAGGAGGAGCTTCACGGCAACGGCTGGTTCACCTGCCCGGGAAGCGACGAATTGCTCTACACCTGCGACGTCGACGACCGTTGGGCGAGAGCCTTCCGAAGCGCCGGAGTCGACACGCGCATGCTGACGGCGGACTTCGGAACGGCCTAACCGTCGCCCCAGCCAAGGCTGGGGCCCCAGGGGGTGAAGGGCGCCCGACTTTTCACCCGCTGGGATGCCAGCCTTCGCTGGCATGAGAGTCTGCCCGGTCACGCTTACCGCGCGGTGACGGCCCGGGCTCGACGTCACATATAAAGATATCTTTATATTTGCATCCGGGGTCGGTTGCGGCTAGAGCCGCGCCTCGACCGCCCCTCATTGCCGGCGGTCTTTTCTTTGCGACAGGAGACCGTCCGTGGCGACCCAGGCCCAGACCCGTTTTGACGACTATGTGATCCGCGACATCGAGCTTGCCGCCTTCGGCCGCAAGGAGATCGAGATCGCCGAGACCGAGATGCCGGGACTGATGGCGCTCCGCGAGGAATTCGGGGCCTCCAGGCCGCTTTCGGGCGCGCGGATCACCGGCTCGCTGCACATGACGATCCAGACCGCGGTGCTGATCGAGACGCTGACCGCGCTCGGTGCGCAGGTGCGCTGGGCCTCGTGCAACATCTTCTCGACCCAGGACCATGCCGCCGCCGCCATCGCCGCGTCGGGCGTGCCCGTCTTCGCCGTCAAGGGCGAGACGCTCGAGGAATATTGGGACTATGTCGAACGCATCTTCGACTGGGGGAATGGCGAGACCTGCAACATGATCCTCGACGACGGCGGCGATGCGACCATGTTCGCGCTCTGGGGCGCGCGAATCGAGGCCGGCGAGGAATTCCCGGCTCCGACCAACGAGGAGGAGGAGGTCTTCCAGGCCACCGTCCGCCGCGTCATCGCCAAATCGCCGGGCTTCCTGACCAAGACGGTCGAGGCCATCAAGGGCGTCTCCGAGGAGACGACGACGGGCGTCCACCGGCTCTACGAGCTCAGCAAGCAGGGCAAGCTTCCCTTCCCGGCGATCAACGTCAACGACAGCGTCACCAAGTCGAAGTTCGACAATCTCTACGGCTGCAAGGAATCGCTGGTCGACGCCATCCGCCGCGCCACCGACGTCATGCTCGCCGGCAAGATCGCCTGCGTCGCCGGCTTCGGCGACGTCGGCAAGGGCTCGGCCGCTTCGCTGCGCAACGGCGGCGCCCGGGTCATCGTCACCGAGGTCGACCCGATCTGCGCCCTGCAAGCGGCGATGGAAGGCTATGAGGTGGTGACGATGGAGGAGGCCGCGACCCGCGCCGACATCTTCGTCACCGCCACCGGCAATGCCGACGTCATCACCCTCGATCACATGCGCTCGATGAAGAACATGGCGATCGTCTGCAACATCGGCCACTTCGACAGCGAGATCCAGATCGGCGCCCTCCAGAACATGAAGTGGACCGAGATCAAGCCGCAGGTCGACGAGGTCGAGTTCCCCGACGGCAAGAAGATCATCGTGCTCGCCAAGGGCCGCCTCGTCAATCTCGGCTGCGCCACCGGCCATCCGAGCTTCGTGATGAGCTCCAGCTTCACCAACCAGGTGCTGGCGCAAATCGAGCTTTGGACGAAGGGCGAGGCGTACAAGAACGACGTCTACGTCCTTCCCAAGCATCTCGACGAGAAGGTCGCCGCGCTCCACCTCGAGAAGCTGGGGGTCAAGCTCACCACGCTCACCGAGAAGCAGGCGGCCTATATCGGCGTTCCGCAGCAGGGCCCGTTCAAGCCGGACCATTACCGCTACTGACGGCGACGGGCGCCGACTGCCGGTGCCCGCCCTCAGCGGGCCGGTACCGCGGCACCGGCGAACGGGTCGGAGGAAGCGGGCGGCTGCGGGGGCGGCGCAGGGGGCGGGGGCTCTATCCGGAGCGGGGGCGGTTCGAACGTCGCCGGCGCGTCGGCGGGTTCCGAAACCCCAAGGACCATGCTCTCGATTCCGGCGGCGATGGCCGGGGCGCCGAACAGGATGAAGCAGCCGAGAATGACGGTCGCGCTTCGCCGAACGTCGATCCGCCCCGACAGCATCATCAGTCCGACCGCCGCGACCGAGATCACCGCGATGCTGACCGCCACCGACCCGAGCAAAGCGCCCTCGAGCCAATGCACGGCGCCGACGATCGCGCCCGTCCCCGCCGGATCGGATTCATAGCCCGGGATAGCTTCCTCCCGGATCATATAGGGCCGGCCCGTCTTCGCTACGCGACACATAGAGGCCGGAATGATCCGCAAACTTTACACCCAGATATCTTTCATAGAAGGTCACGAGAATGGTTTCTTTGCCAGAACTCCCGAATTTTGAAGCCAATTCGCTTTGAAGCTTCCTAAGTCCGGCAGGCGACTAAGCAGAGATTGCTCCCCCCTGCCTAGGTTTTCAAGATCCTTCGTTCGACCGATTAGCGTCCTCAGCCTTCCCAATCCCTCGGCGCCCTTCAGTGCTCTTGCCCCAGCCGCCAGAGAGCCGAGAGCCTCGCCGCCCAAAATTTCGAGAGTGAGTACGCCCATTTTTTGGCCAGCTTCGACGGCTGAGTCATGCCATGTCAGGCCGTTCGGACCCCGAATGTAATAACCTCCGTAATAAAGGACCAGGCTGTTGAAATTGGGTGCGGATTCCGGAGTAAGCTTATTCGGATCCACTTTGGTCTTGTCCAACGGTCCGCCCTGGGCCGTCTGTGTTTCGGGGGCGCCCCCGCTGCGGCAGCTCGCGCTGACCACTTGTCCATCGGGGCACGAGCCTACCGCAGCGGTTTGGGTGCCGCTGGGATCGACGGCATTGACCGGATCATTCCCAACGTAGCCATAGAGGTTGATCCCACCGGCATAGCCGATCGGATCGACCTGCAGGAACCGCCCGATCGTCGGCGAGTAGAACCGGGCCTTGTAGTACCACAGCCCCAGCTCCGGCACCCATGCCTGGCCGGTATAGCCGAACCGGCCGACATTGCCGCTGCCCGGAACGCCCCAGGGGTCGTAGCTGTTGGTGGCGAGGGGGTTGCCGTACATGTCGGCGACCTCGATCACCGAGCCCTGGTGGTCGGTGAGCAGGGGCCGCCGCCAGCCGCCGTTCCAGTTGTCGTACCAGATCAAGGGATCGTCGCCACCGTCGTTGCCGTGGATGTAGCGGTGGACCATGTAGCCGCCGGGCTCGTATTCGGCGACGAGCGCGTCGCCGTCATAGACCAGCCGCCGGATTCCGGAGCCTCCGCTCGATACCTGCGCGAGCCGCCCGAGCGGGTCGTAGACGAGCTCGGCAATGCTCGCGCCCGAAGCCGACACGAGCCGGTTCTCGACGTCGTAGACATAGGCGGTTGTCGAGGCCGGATCGGCCACCGAGCTGAGGTTTCCGTTGGCGTCGTAGCCGAAGCTCGCGTTCGGCACCCCGCCGACCGCGGTCGCGGCATATTGGTTGAGGCCGTTGACGCCGTAGCTACGCGAGACGTTGGCGGCGCCGGTAAAGGCGTAGGCGTCGTTGCTCGAGCTCTTGCTGACGATCTGCGAGGCGGGGTTGTAGGCGAAGCCGAAGACCTGGTCGCGGCTCGTCCCGGCGAGGTCGTGGCTCAGCGTCTGAAGCCGCCCGCCATTGTCGTAGCCGTACGTGCTCAGCGCCGCATAGCCGCGCGAGGCGGTGCGGCCGGCGGCGTCGTAGCCGAACTGGACGATCGGATCGCCGCCATTCTCGCGGATCCGGATCGGCCGGCCGAGAAGGAAGTGCTCGTTTTGCGCTACGGAATAGTGTGGTGACGAACCGTGAATTGTCCGGAAGGTTGTACAGCGACCTCGTTGATTTGGAACTCGCCAGGTGTTGCGTAGCCGAATGAAATTCGCCGCCGTCTCGCCCCTACTTTAACCTCAAAGGTAACTGGCCCGTCCAAGCGCACGGTATAAGCGCCCACCATTGTGCTGCCGACTTTCTTCATAGGCTTAGCATGGCCATCTACAACTATCCAACCTCCGGACAAATCTTGATCAGGAGATTTCGCGATAACGATCACCAACCCATTAACGGAAGCCCAGATTATAAACGCTACCGTTATTACAACCATAGCTCCCACAGCGACAAATATCTTTTTCAAGGTTTGATTTCCACTGGAGATATCTGAAGTAAACCTGCTTCAATAGCTAGTCGTGCTACGACCGCAGGAGAAGAGTTGGGAAAGACATCGTTAAGGATTCTCGAATTAAAATTATTCGTTAAATCCATTAGCCGCTCATCACGAGGATTATTGGGTATCCTTTCATGAGAGTCCATGAGACGTTGAGAGTCTCTGTCTCCAATGCTACGCGAGAGTCGGATACTCATATCCGCATGTTTAAACGCGTCTGCGGTATTGTTATGAGATATTACCTGTGGATACTGGCTAGCGGTATCAGCTTCCGCTCCGCGCTGGCTGCGACAGCCCCAAAAAACTTATAACCGGGCAGCCCCCACAAGATGTTGCTCTGAGTTGAGCCCTTTGCCGAGAATCCGACCTTCGATAAGATCGAAGCTTCCTGTTGCGGAGTAACCGGCTTGTTCGTCGGCCCAATCATCTCTCGCTCTCTATTTGAAGCCTTAAGAACGGCGCAAAAAACCTTCGTGTGTTCGGTTATAGTGCATTCTCCAGTCGAGTCGCTATGATTGACCGGATCGTTCCCCACATAAGCGTAGAGGTTCATCTGGTCCTTATACCCTACCGGATCGACCTGCAGGAACCGTCCCAGCCTCGCCGAGTAGAACCTCGCCTTGTAGTACCACAGGCCCAGCTCGGGCCACCCAGGCCTGGCCGGTATAGCCGAACCTTCCGACGTTGGTCGAGGCGGGGATGCCCCAGGGATCGTAGCTGTTGGTGGCGATGGAGTTGCCGTACATGTCGGCGACCTCGATCACCGAGCCCTGGTGGTCGGTGAGCAGGGGCCGCCGCCAGCCGCCGTTCCAGTTGTCGTACCAGATCAAGGGATCGTCGGCGCCCTGGTCGTTGCCGTGGACGTAGCGGTGGACCATGTAGCCGCCGGGCTCGTATTCGGCGACGAGCGCGTCGCCGTCATAGACCAGCCGCCGGATTCCGGCGCCCCCGCTCGACACCTGCGACAGGCGCCCGAGCGGATCGTAGACGAGCTCGGCAATGCTCGCGCCGCTCGCCGACACGAGCCGGTTCTCGACGTCGTAGACATAGGCGGTTGTCGAGGCCGGATCGGCCACCGAGCTGAGGTTTCCGTTGGCGTCGTAGCCGAAGCTCGCGTTCGGCACCCCGCCGACCGCGGTCGCGACATATTGGTTGAGGCCGTTGACGCCGTAGCTACGCGCGACGTTGGCG
>JBJMTX010000020.1:0-58892 GCA_045811485.1 Allosphingosinicella sp. | reverse complement strand
CGATCGATGGCGATAGAGAGGTAAACACGAAGCAACTCCGATGGGCCTCTCTAGCTTACGCTTTCGTTATCAGGGTGTATTTTCTAAGTTTCTTTTTGTTAGGGTTCTGCGAGGTTTCATTACGCGAGCCCCCTTTGTTCTTACATTATGGTTATGTCTTTGGATACGCGGCGTTGGCTTTTGGCTATATAGGCTTGGCCAAACTCATACACCAAATAAATAGTTAGTCATCATAGGAACTGCAAACACAGATATAGTTCGCATCGCCAATAATATAAGTTTGGTGCTATCAGTGTAAGGCGAAGCGTTCGCAGCACTATATAAAAGTCGCTTTGCGGTGAATCTACGTAGGCTCTTTTCGGTCCTTTCAGATTCTTCTAAGGATGTTCTGGACAGTTCCCTGTAAATACTCTTCCTAGCTCGAGAAAGTATGGTTTGGGCAGGTCGAATTACAATATAGCTAGTAACAAGAAATGTCATGGAGACAGCCGCCATCGGAATGACTAGGGAATCGTAGATCATACGATGCGTAAGCAAAAGAGAGAAGATAGCCGCTACGATGATCATGAACGGAGTCAGTAGGCAGATATTGAGCGTTCCAATATTTTTCAAGCCGTAGCAGCAGTCAGGGTGTTCTACCCGAGGACATAAGATTCCATACCGCTCACTTTCCGCTAAGATGGAGCGAGTGGCAATAGCTATTGTTAAAAGCTTGAATATTACTACGGGGTATATAATGACCCAAGAGATAAAAAGACAAAACTTAAAGGCAATAAAACTCCAGATATGTAGCCCTGAGTCAAAAACATCATGATATTTGAAAATCGGATGGTGGTCAGGTCCCAGAGGGTCATATGTGCCCTGAACATTCTTAGCCCAGCAATATAGGCCCACCACCACCATTAATAGGTAAATGAGTGCGCTGTACCTCCGACCTCTTACAAATGGCAAATACCGATGTAGCAGGTCGCGCCTTTTACGCCGGGGGGTAGGGCCCGAGCAAAGTGGCAGCGTCGTCATCGTAACCAGAAACTGCCTGTCGAGGATGCCTACGGACGCTAGAAGCAGCGGGTCTGTTATCAGAATCGCCCAAGCCCCGTAGTGTTGGGAAAATCCCTTCCCTTCCTCAAGAAATGGAGGCACCTTCTGAAGGAACCACGCGCCTTCCAGCCAACTTGCCATACCGACAGCTAGTGCTTGGCCTGCGGCAACGATTAAAATTCCTATGACGAGCGGCCAGTTAACCCGTCCGCGAGAACGAAATAGACGCACAGAAAGATTGAGAGGAGCGACCCACCGGCTCATCGCATAATCCCGAGTTATCCGACCTTTTTTGCCCTCCGGTTGATTAGCCCATCTTCCGTCACGCCGAAAGCGCCAGAAGCAACCAGTTCGAAGGAAATCGCCGCTACCGCGCTCTCGCCCGTGGTTGGGACCAATCAGGGAGGCACGGAATTGATTCTGACCACGGCAAGCGCCGCGGACTATGTCCGGCGGCTCAAGGCGGCGCGCGATCCGTCGGAGCACACGCTTCGCGCTTATGCTTCGGACCTCAGGGATTATGAGCGGTTCCTCTCGGCGCGGCGGCTTTGTCCGCGCGAGGGGGAGACTTTGCTCGCATACGTCGGCCACCTCATCGAGGAGCGCTCCGCCGCGCCCCGGACGCTCAGGCGGCGGATGGCGTGCCTTCGCGGCTTCTACAAGGATGCGGTGCGCTCGGGCGCGATTGAGCGGTCTCCCTTCGCGGAGCTGGAGATGCAGCTGCCTCGGGCGCGGTCGCTGCCTCGGGCACTTACGCGGGGCGAGGCTCGGCTGCTCGCCATGGCCGCGTGGCGTCAGCCGGCGGCTCGCGCCGGCTTCGCGGCGGCCGTCCTGCTCATGCTTTCTGTCGGGCTCAGGGTTGGCGAGTTCGTTCGGCTTCGGCCGGTCGACTACGATCCGGAAAGTGGCGGCCTCCACGTCCGCGGCAAGGGCCGGCGTGAGCGCCGCGTGTTCGTCGTCGATGCTCGGCTTCAGGCCCTGCTGGCCCGACTCGCCGCCCGCGGCGACCGGCCGTCCCTGTGCGGCCCGGCCGGCGCTCCATGGACCACCCAGGCCGTGCGCCGCGAGCTTCGCGCTTTCGCCGCCGCGGCCGGCATCGCCCGCCGGGTCACCCCCCACATGCTCCGCCACACCTGCGCCACCCTCCTGCTGGAGGACGGCGTCGATCTTCGAGTCCTCCAGCGGCTGCTCGGCCATGAGAATATCGCGACGACGGCGCTCTACGCCCATGTCGGAGACAGCGGGCTGAGGCGGGCGCTGGCGCAGGCGGGGCTGCTGGCGGGTTTGGCGGCCTGAATAATGTCACCACGAGCCAAGGCGCGAGGCTAGCGCCGAAACGGATCAGTCACTGCCCGGCGCCGCTTGACTCGCCTCGGGGTCAGGCAGAGCCTCCGCAGCGTCTGGCGCCGTTCCACGGCGCGGCGGCTAGGGGGCCGCGGGACGATGGGGAGCCGAAGGCCTGGAACGGGGCTGACGCGCCGAAAGAGCGCGGTTCGAGCGTTGCTGCTCGCCGGAGTGCTCGCCTGGCCGGTCGTCTCCGGGTCGCAGTCGCCGCCGCCCCGCCAGCCCGTCAGCCAGACGCTGCAGCTGTCGTGGAGCCCCGACTGGACGGCGACGGAGGTCGTCGTCGAGGCGAAGGACAGGCTCTCCATCACGGTCCAGGGGGCGATGAGGGATGCTGCCGGCCGGCGCTACGGCGTCAGCGGCCGGATCGGCGACGGGCCGCCCTTCGCGATAGAGAGCGGGTTCAGCCAGGTGATGACGAGTGCGGGACGATTGTCGCTTCGCTGGGACGTGCCGCGGGAATTGGCGCAGTTCGTCGCACCGGCCAGCGTCGAGATCCGGCTTGAGCCCCCGCCGCCCCCGCCCCCGCCGCCGCCGCCACCTCCACCGCCACCGCCACCGCCGCCGCCGCCGCCGCCGCCTCCTCCTCCTCCCGACCCGGTGGGCGTCGCCACGACGACCGCGGGCAGGCATGCGTCCAGCCTGAGGCCGCGCGAGACAATTCGACGCGATCATTCGGAGCCGACAGGCGGGCTCTGGTATGCTCGGCCGGTGCCGGTCGCCGGCGCGGCCCTGCTGGTGCTCGCCGCCGCGGCCGTGTCGGTGAGGCGCTGGCGCCGCCGTCGAACCCTCGAGCGGACCCGCTCGCTGCTCGCTCTGTCGCCGTCGCTCGACCTGGGCGAAGGGGCGTGCCGCGGGGGGAGCCTGCCCGCCGACGGTCCGGCCGCATCGTTGCGCGCCAGGCTGGACGAGGGGGCGATGCGCTGTAGCGAGGGAGGCGAGGATGGATGAGGCGCGGCGGCCGACGGTGGGCGACCTGGTGCCCGAGCGGCTCGAGGGGCTGGCGGAGCGGGTCAAGGAAAGCTTGAGCGAGGATCCCGGCGTCAAGGGCAACAAGCTCGCCTGGGACCTGATCGGCTCCGAAGTGGAAGGCGCGCTGCGATCGGTGCTCGACTGCGACCTCATCGAGACCCTGGCCAAGGCGTGGACGACGGCGCGCGCCCTGCAGGACTATGCCGATCCGGCGAAGCACCCGGCGGGCGAGGCCTCGGTCGTCCATCTCGGCGAGCGCGAGGTCGAGCGGGAGCTGCATCCGGTGGTGGCGGTCACGATCGGACAGTGCGATTGCATGGAGCTGCGCTTCACCCTGACGCTCGCCGCCCATTTCAGCGGCCTCGCTTTGACCATCCGGGCGCCCTGCATCACCGGCGGCAGCGCCGGCGACCTCAAGGTCAGCGCCCAGCTCAGCTACGGTAAGGTGAAGCTCCACAAGCCGGCGGAATCGCGCAAGATCGCGCTTCCGGGCCGGTTCCGCTTCGATCCGCCGCTGGAGATACCGCCGGCGGCCTGAGCCGCGCTCAGCGGATCGAGTCGAGATCGATGCCCTTCGTCTCCCGCGCCAGCAGCGCCGTCACGCCGCTGATCGCGCAGGCGATGCCGACGTATATCGCCACCGGAAGGTAGCTCTTGCTGTCCTTGTAGAGCCACAGGGCGATGATCGGCGCCAGCGAGCCGGCGGCGATCGAGGTGAGCTGGTAGGCGATCGAGACGCCCGAATAGCGGATCCGGGTCGGGAAGAGCTCGGCGATGAAGGCGGCCTGGGGGCCGTACATGGCGCCGTGGAGGGTGAGGCCGACGACGATGGCGAGGATGATCAGCATCGGCTCGCCGCTGGCCAGCATCGGGAAGAAGGCGAAGGCGAAGGCGGCGAGGCCCAGCGCGCCGAAAGCGTAGACCGGGCGGCGGCCGATCCGGTCGGACAAGGCGGCGAAGAGGGGGATGGCGAAGAACTGGACGGCGGCGCCGATCAGCAGCGCCTCGAGCGCCAGGCTCCGGGTCTCGGCGGCGACGTCGACGAGGAAGGTCAGCGAGAAGACGGTGAGGATGTAGTAGGAGATGTTCTCGCCGACGCGAAGGCCGGCGCCCAGAACGATCGCCCGCGGCCGCTCGCGAAGCACGTCCATCGCGGGGAGCTTGGGCGGCGCCTCGGCCTCGTCGAGTGCCCGCTCGAACAGTGGGCTCTCCTCGACCCGATTGCGTATGTACCAGCCGACCGCGACCAGCACAGCCGAGAGCAGGAAGGGCAGCCGCCAGCCCCAGGCGATGAAATCGGCCTCGCTCTGGATCGCCGCCATCAAAGCGAGGACGCCGGCCGAGAGCAGGCTTCCGGCCGCCACGCCCGCCTGCGGCCAGCTCGCCAGGAAGCCGCGCCGGGCGGAATCGCCATGTTCGGCCGCCATCAGCACCGCTCCGCCCCATTCGCCGCCGACGGCGAAGCCCTGCACCACGCGAAGCACGATGAGGCCGATCGGCGCCCAGATCCCGATCCGCGCATAGCCCGGCAGGAGTCCGATCAGAAGGGTGGCGGCGCCCATCAGCATCAGGCTGAGCATGAGCAGCCGCTTGCGGCCGATGCGGTCGCCATAATGGCCGAAGACGATCCCGCCCAAGGGCCTGGCGACGAAGCCGACGGCGTAGGTGGCGAAGGCGAGCAGGGTTCCGACGAACGGATCGTAGGAGGGGAAGAAGAGCTTGTTGAAGATGAGCGCCGCGGCCGAGCCGTAGAGGAAGAAATCGTACCACTCGATGGTGGTGCCGATCATGCTCGCAAGCACCACCCGGCGCAGGCGCCCCGGCTGCCACTGCTCGGTGGAATGGACGCTCGCCATGGCCGTTCCTTAGCCGCATCGCCGCCCGCGGCGCCAGCACTTGCCGCGTTTCTCCGCCCGGCGTAGCGGCGGGGGATGCGTTTCCTCCCTTTCCTGCTCTTGCTCGGGGCGTGCGCCTCGGCGCCGCCGCAAAATACCGACCTCGGCCGCTGGCGCGCCGAAGCCGCTCGGGTGACGATCGCCCGCGACGATTGGGGGATCGCCCATGTCCGCGGCAAGAGCGATGCCGATGCGGTGTTCGGCATGATCTATGCCCAGGCCGAGGACGATTTCGACCGGATCGAGAGCAACTATCTGACCGCGCTCGGCCGGACCGCCGAGGCTGAAGGCGAGAAGGCGGTCTGGGCCGATCTTCGCGCCAGGCTCTACATGGACCCCGACGATCTTCGCGCCCGCTACGCCGCCAGCCCGGACTGGCTGAAGCGGCTGATGGATGCCTGGGCGGACGGGCTCAACTACTACCTCGCCAGGCATCCGGAGGTTCGGCCGAAGGCCATCACGCGGTTCGAGCCCTGGATGGCGCTGAGCTTCACCGAAGGCAGCATCGGCGGCGACATCGAGCGGATCGACCTTGGCGCGCTGGAGGCGTTCTACTCGAAGCGAGGGCGGGCGCTCGCCGCTTCCGTCTCGCCGCTCGACCAGGAGCCGCGCGGCTCGAACGGGATCGCCATCGCTCCGTCCGACAGCGCCGACGGCCACGCCCTGTTGCTGATCAACCCCCACACCAGCTTCTTCTTCCGCTCCGAGCTCCAGGCGACGAGCGAGGAGGGGCTCAACGCCTACGGCGCCGCCACCTGGGGCCAGTTCTTCATCTACCAGGGCTTCAACGACCATATCGGCTGGATGCACACGTCGAGCGGGGTCGATTCCGTCGACGAGTTCGCCGAGACGATCGAGCAGAAAGGCGGCAAGCTCTTCTACCGCTACGGAAACGAGCTCCGGCCGGTCGAGACCAAGACGGTGAGCGTCGCCTATCGCGCCGCCGACGGGAGCATGGCGAGCCGCTGGTTCGAGACCTACTGGACCCACCACGGGCCCATCGTCCGCGAGGCGGGCGGCAAGTGGGTCGCCTTCGCGATGATGCACAGGCCGATCGAGGCGCTCGAGCAATCCTATCTGCGCACCAAGGCGCGCGACTATGCCTCGTTCGTCGAGGTGGCGCAGCTAAAGGCCAATTCGTCCAACAACACCGTCTTCGCCAGCGCCGACGGCGAGATCGCCTATCTCCACCCGCAATTCGTGCCCGTCCGCGACGACCGCTTCGACTACACCAGGCCGGTCGACGGAAGCGATCCGCGCACCGACTGGCGCGGGCTGCACGACCTCGCCGACGTGCCCCACCTGCTCAACCCGGCGAACGGCTGGATCCAGAACACCAACAACTGGCCCTTCTCCGCCGCGGGGCCGAACAGCCCGAAGCCGGGCGACTATCCGCGCTACATCGACATGTTCGGCGAGACTCCGCGGGGCCTCCAGGCGGTCCGCCTGCTCTCGGCGAAGCGGCAGCTCAGCCTCGAGGGACTGCGCGCGCTCGCCTATGACGATTACCAGACCGCCTTCGCCCGGCTCGTACCGGGCCTCGTCGCCGCCTGGGACAAGGCGCCGGCCTCGAATCCGCTGAAGCACCGGCTGGCGCCGCAGATCGAGGCGCTGAGGGGGTGGGATTATCGCTGGGGCGCGGCTTCGGTGCCGACCACCCTTGCCATGTTCTGGGGCGAGCGGCTGTGGGCGGAGGTGCACGAGGACGGACAGAAGCCGATGGTATCGATCGACCTGATCGACGCGCTCGCGCCGCAGCACAAGCTCGAGGCGCTGGCCGCGGCGTCGGACCGGATCGAGCGCGATTTCGGTCGCTGGGACACGCCCTGGGGCGAGGTCAACCGCTTCCAGCGCCTGACCGGCGACATCGACCATCCCTTCTCCGATTCGGGGCCCAGCATCCCGGTCCCCTTCACCGCCGGGCGCTGGGGCTCGCTCGCCTCGTTCGCGGCCGCTCCGCGCAAGGGCTCGAAGCGCTGGTACGGCACCAGCGGCAACAGCTTCGTCGCGGCGGTCGAGTTCGGCCCCCGCATCCGGGCGATCGCGGTCACCGCCGGCGGCGAGAGCGGCCATCCCGGCTCGCCCCATTTCAACGACGAGGCCGGGCGCTACGCGGCGGGGGACCTGCGCGAGGTCTATTTCTACCCCGACCAGCTCAAGGGGCATACGGAGCGGGTATACCGGCCGGGCGACTAATTTGCCTCCCCATCGTCAGATGGGGAGGGGGACCAGGCGAAGCCTGGTGGAGGGGTGACCTGACGAGGCCTCAGCAGGTCACCCCTCCACCACCTTCGGTGGTCCCCCTCCCCACCGCTTCGCGGCAGGGAGGCAGTTAAGTCGCGAACTCGTCCGTCGCCCTCACCAGCCCATCGAGCACGCCGGGCTCGCTGAACAAATGCCCGCCGTCGGGCACGATCTCCAGCCTCGCGTCGGGCCAGGCCTTGTGAAGGTCCCAGGCGGCGGCGGGCGGGGTGCACATGTCGTGGCGGCCCTGGACGATCACTCCGGGGATTCCGGCCAGGCGGCCGGCATTGGCGATCAGCTGGCCCTCCTCGAGCCAGCCCTTGTTGATCATGTAGTGATTCTCGATCCGGGCAATGGCGATCGCGAAGGCGTCGCTCGTATGCTCCTCGATCGTCGCCCGGCTGGGGAGGAGGGTAACGGTCTCCGCCTCCCACCGGCTCCAGGCCTTGGCGGCGGCGAGCTTTTCGGCGGGGTCGGCGCCGGTCAGCCGGCGGTGATAGGCGCCGACGAGGTCGTTGCGCTCCGCCTCGGTTATAAGGGCGAGGAAATCCTCCCACTTGTCCGGATACACTTCCGACGCGCCGTAACGGTAGAGCCAGTCGAGCTCGGTCTGGCGGAAGGTGAAGATCCCGCGAAGGACGAGCTCGGTGACCCGCTCCCTGTGGGTCTGGGCGTAGGCGAGGGCGAGGGTCGAGCCCCACGAGCCGCCGAACACCATCCAACGCTCATGCCCGGCGAGCGTGCGAAGCTTCTCTATGTCCTCGACGAGGTGCCAGGTCGTGTTCGCCTCCAGCGAGGCGTGCGGGGTCGAGCGGCCGCAGCCGCGCTGGTCGAAGAGGAGGATGTCGTAGCGCGCCGGATCGAACTGGCGGCGATGGGCCGGGCTGCAGCCCGCGCCCGGTCCGCCGTGGAGGAAGACGACCGGCTTGGCGCCACGAGTCCCGCAGCGCTCCCAGTAGAGGCTGTGGCCGTCGCCGACGTCGAGGCGGCCGGAATCGAACGGCTCGATCGGCGGGTACAGGGTGCGGCGTTCGGTCATTGGCTCACTCCGTTTCCCGGCGGAGGCCGGGACCCAGCCGTTCCGCCGGTGCCACTGGACCCCGGCCTTCGCCGGGGAACTAGAAGCTCATTTCCTCATAGATGCGACTCACGTCCCCGGCCCACTCGCCATGATAGCGCTCGAGCAGTACCTCCGCCGGCGTCGTGCCGCGCGTCACGATCTCGCGCAGCGGATCGAGGAAGCCGCTTTCGTCGTCGCCGGCGGCGTTGTGCTTGCCGCGCGCGCGAAGGCCGGCTTCGGCGATAGCGAGGATTCGGGCGCCTAGGTCGCGGAGCGGCTCGCCGGCCGGGGTGCGCGCGGCGAGGCCGAGCTTGGGCACCTCGTCGCGAAGCCGCTGGCGCTCCTCCAGCGACCAGTGTCTGACCTCGTCCCAGGCGGCGTCGAGAGCCGTCTGGTCGTAGAGCAGGCCCACCCACAAAGCGGGGAGCGCGCAGATCTTGCTCCAGCGGCCGCCGTCGGCGCCGCGCATCTCGAGGAAGCTCTTCAGCCGCACCTCGGGGAAGGCGGTGGAGAGATGGTCGGTCCAGTCGGACAGGCGAGGCTTCTCGCCGGGAAGGACGGAGAGCTCGCCCCTGAGGAAATCGCGGAAGGAGTGGCCGGCGGCGTCGATGTAGCGGCCGTCGCGGTAGACGAAGTACATCGGCACATCGAGCGCATAGTCGAAGTAGCGCTCGTAGCCGAAGCCGTCCTCGAACACGAAGGGCAGCATTCCGGTGCGATGCGGATCGGTGTCCGACCAGATGTGGCTTCGAAAGGAGAGAAAGCCGTTGGGCTTGCCTTCGGTGAAGGGCGAGTTGGCGAAGAGGGCTGTGGCGAGGGGTTGCAGGGCAAGCCCGACCCGGAATTTCTGCGCCATATCGGCTTCGGAGCTATAATCCAGATTAACCTGTATGGTACAGGTGCGAAGCATCATGTCGAGCCCGAGCGAGCCGACCCGGGGCATGTGCCGAAGCATGATCTCGTAGCGCCCCTTGGGCATTCTCGGCAGCTCGTCGCGGGTCTTGTCCGGCCACATTCCCAGGCCGAGGAAGCCGAGGCCGAGCTTCTCGCCGACCTGCTTGACCTGGTCGAGGTGGCGGCCCGCCTCGGCGCAGGTCTGGTGGAGATGCTCGAGCGCCGCGCCTGAAAGCTCGAGCTGGCCCGCCGGCTCGAGGCTGACATTGCCGTCCTCGCCGGCGAGGGCGATGACGTTGCCGCCTTCCTCGACCGGCTTCCAGCCGAACTCGGTCATCGCCGCGAGCAGGTCGCGAATTCCGCCGGTCTCGTCATAGGAGGGCGCCCGGTGATCGGCCTGGCGATAGACGAACTTCTCGTGCTCGGTGCCGATGCGCCACCTTTCCTTCGGCTTCTCGCCCCGAACGAACGGGGCGAGCAGGTCGTCGCGGCTCTCGATCGGCGGATCGGCCTTGGCGGTTTCGGTGCGCGTCGTCATCGGCGCCGCTCTAGCGGGGGCCGGTGAGCGCCGCCAGACGGTTTCAACCCGCTACGGATCAACCCCAGTCCCCCGCCGCGCCCATCCACAAGGCCACGGCGGCGAGCGCAGCCGTGTCGGCACGCAGGATCCGCGGCCCGAGGCTGATCGGGCGCGCCTGGGGCAGGGCGCGGATGGCGGCGCGCTCCTCGTCGGTGAAGCCCCCTTCGGGCCCGATCAGGATGGCGGCCGGCCCGGGACCGGGGTGAAGCGGCTCCCCGCCGGCTTCGTCGGCGAAGGAGAGCGCCCGGTCGGCGGGCCAGTCGGCGAGCACGGTCTCCAGCTTGCGCGGCTCGGTCAGCTCGGTCAGCGCCGTACGCCCGCATTGCTCCGCCGCCTCCACGACGTGCGCCCTCAGGCGATCGAGGTTGAGCCGGTCGACAACCGTCCGGCGGGTGAGCACGGGAACGAGGCGGGCGACGCCCAATTCGGTCGCCTTCTCGACCAGCCAGTCGATCCGGCCGCGCTTGATCGGCGCGAACAGCAGCCAGAGGTCCGGGACCGTCTCGCGCTCGCGGAGCCGCTCGCCGACGAGGAGCGTGACCCGCTTCCTGCCCGCCTCCGCGATCTCCGCCAGCCATTCGCCCGTATGATCGTCGAATAGCTTGACCTGGTCGCCGGAGCCGAGGCGAAGGACGTTGGCGAGGTAATTGGCCGGCGGCCCGTCCAGGGTCAGCGCCGCGCCCTCGGCCAGCGTCTGCGGCACATACAGGCGCGGCAGGCTCGAAGGCGGCCAGGCGGGGGTTGCAGGCATGCTTCCCACTAGTTCAAGCTGCCCGACGTGACCAATGACGAAATCGTCCCCGACAGCGAGCGGCGCGGCCTGATCGGTGCGCTGCCCGGGCCGCTGCGGCCCTATGCCTCGCTGATGCGGCTCGACCGGCCGATCGGCGCCTGGCTGCTCTTCTGGCCGTGCGCGTGGAGCGTGGCGCTCGCCGGGATGGGACCGAACGGCCTCATTCTGATCGCGTGGTTCGCGCTCGGCGCCTGGGCGATGCGAAGCGCGGGCTGCGTGTGGAACGACATCGTCGACCGCGACCTCGATTCGAGGGTCGAGCGGACCCGGCTTCGACCGCTGGCCAGCGGTCGGGCGAGCCTCGCCGGCGCGGCCGTGCTGATGGCCGCGCTCGGCCTCGTCGGGCTGCTCGTGCTTCTCCAGCTCGACCGGACGGCGCAGCTCGTCGCTCTCGCCAGCCTGGCGCCGGTCGCCGCCTATCCCTTCATGAAGCGAATCACCTGGTGGCCGCAGGCCTGGCTCGGGCTCGTCTTCTCGTGGGGCGCTCTGGTCGGCTGGCCCGCGGTTCGCGGCGAACTGGCGGCGACCGCGTTCATCCTCTGGGCGGGCTCGATCTTCTGGGTGATCGGCTACGATACGATCTACGCGCTCCAGGACCGCGAGGACGACGCGCTGGTCGGAGTCCGATCCTCGGCGCTCGCTCTCGGCCGCCACGCCCGGACGGGAATAGCAATCTGCTATCTGATCGCCCTGTTGCTGTGGGCCGCTGCCCTGTGGCGCGTCCGGCCGGACGGGCTCGCCCTGATCGCCCTCCTGCCGATGGCGGGCCACCTCGGCTGGCAGGTCTTCACGCTTCGGCCAGAGGACGGCGAGGACGCCCTTGCCCGATTCCGCTCCAACCGGTTCGCGGGCCTGCTCCTCTTCCTCGCCTGCCTGGTCGTCGGCACGTCCTAGCAATTGGCGGCCATCCACCCTAACTCGTCTTCATGCTGAGCACCTCCGAAGCGGAAGCGCGCGCCGCCGCGCTGGTCGAACGCGCGAAGCGGGCCGGCGCCGACGCCGCCGACGCCATCTACTATGCCGACGCGACGACGCGGGTTCACGTCCGCCTCGGCGAGCTAGAGGACGTCTCGCGCGCCGAGGACGAGGAGCTCGGCCTTCGGGTCTTCGTCGGGCGACGCTCGGCGAGCGTCTCCTCCTCCGATCTTGCGGACGATGCGCTCGCCGCGCTGGTCGAGCGCGCGGTCGCCATGGCCCGCGAGGCGCCGGAGGATCCCTGGTCCGGCCTGGCGCCGGAGGAGAAGCTGATGCGGGGGCCGGGGCCCGAGGTCGATATCGACGACGGCGCCGACGTCTCGCCGGTCGAGCTCAAGGCGCGGGCGCTGGCGATCGAGGAAGCGGGCCGAGCCCTCGCCGGGATCACCAACAGCGAGGGCGCGTCGGCCGGCGCCGGCCGGACGGTGTTCGCGGTGGCGACCAGCCACGGCTTCTGCCGAGGGGATTCGAACAGCGGCTATTCGGCATCGGCCAGCTTCATCGCCGGCGACGGCGCCGAGATGCAGCGCGATTACGCCTATCAGAGCGCCCGGCACTATGCCGATCTCGACGATCCCGAGGCGCTGGGGCGGCTCGCGGCGGAGCGCACCCTCGCCAGGCTCCGGCCGGCCAAGCTTCCGAGCGGGGAGATGCCGGTGGTGTTCGATCCCCGCGTCGGCGGCACCCTGCTCGGCCATCTGGTGACCGCGATGAGCGGCAATTCGGTTACCCGCCGGACCAGCTTCCTTCTCGACAAGGAAGGCCAGCCGGTCTTCGGCCCCGGAGTCACGATCCGCGACGATCCGCATCGCCGGCGGGGGCTGAAGTCGAAGGCGTTCGACCGCGAGGGTCTTCCGACCCGGCCGACCAACCTGATCGAGGACGGCCGGCTGACCGGCTGGCTGCTCGACAGCGCCTCGGCCCGCCAGCTCGGGCGCGAGCCCACGGGCCACGCCATTCGCGGCTCGGCCGGAGCGGCTGGGGTCGGGACGACCAACGTCCATATGGAGCCCGGCCCGCTTTCGCGCGACGCGCTGATCGGCGGGATCGAGCGCGGAGTCTACGTCACCGAGATGATCGGCCAGGGCGTCAATCCCGTCACCGGGGATTTCAGCCGCGGCGCTTCGGGCTTCATCATCGAGAAGGGCAAGCTCGGACCGCCGGTCGCCGAGATCACGATCGCCGGCAATCTCCTCGCCATGTACGCGCAGCTCGTTCCCGCATCGGACCTCGAATTCCGCTATGCGGTCAACGTACCCACCTTCCGGATCGACGGGATGACGATCGCCGGTGCTTGACCAGGTCTCCGCCATCGTCCGCGAGGCCGGCCGCCTCGCCGCCGCGCGCTGCGGGACCGATTTCGGCCGCTGGGAGAAGGCGCCCGGCAATCCCGTCTGCGAAATCGATCTCGAGGTCGACGCCTTCCTTCGCGAGAAACTCTCGAGGCTCGACCCGGAGGCGGGGTGGCTCTCCGAGGAGACTCTCGACGCTTCCGACCGGATCGAGCGGCCCCGTCTGTGGGTGGTCGATCCGATCGACGGCACCCGCGACTATCTTCGAGGCCGGCCCGGCTGGTGCGTTTCGGTCGCTCTCGTCGAGGAGCGGACGCCGCTGATCGGAGTCCTAGACGCCCCCGTCCGGGGCGAGCATTGGACGGCCGAGCGGGGGCGGGGCGCGTGGCGCAACGGGGCCGCGATCCGGGTCAGCGGGCGGCGCGAGCTTGTCGGCGCCCGCGTTCCGGCCGACCAGCTTCCGCGAGTCGATTCCGATCTCATCGCGGTTGCCAAGCCCAATTCGATCGCGCTCCGTATCGCCCTGGTCGCTGCCGGCGAGGCGGACCTTCTCGCGACTCTCCGCTGGGGCTATGAATGGGACATCGCCGCCGCGGCCCTGATCGCGTCCGAGGCGGGGGCGACGGTGAGCGGAGCGCTCGGCCAGCCGCTCGCCTTCAACAGCGCCAGCGGCGAGGCCTTCGGAGTCCTCGTCGCCACGCCGGCCATCCACGCCGCCGCCGTCGAGCGGCTGCGCGACCGGGCGATGGAGCTGGTCGGCTAGACCCTCGTCGCGCGATCGGCCGCCTTCGCAGCGCGCGTTTCGTGTTCGACGCCGCACCTGCTATACTCCCGAGGGCTCCAGGAGACGCGTCCAATGAAGCCTTGGCTCTTCCTTCTCGTCGCTGGCGTTGCCGGCTCCTCCCCGCTGCACGGGCAGGAACAGGCGCCGCCGCCCGCTGACGAGGAGGGCACGGTCCTCGACTACGATCAGGACCGCGCCGAGCGGATGACCGTTCCGGTCAGCATCGACGGACAGGGTCCCTACGCCTTCCTCGTCGATACCGGCGCCGAGCGCACCTCGATCGCCGAGGAGCTGGCGCACGATCTCAAGCTCGGGCTCGGCGCCCGCGCGCGGCTTCACAGCATGACCGAGGTCAGCGACATCCAGACCGTGCTGATCCCCCGGCTCGAGGTGGGCGGCAAGAACGTCAGCGACATCAACGCCCCGGCCCTTCTTCGCCGAAACATCGGCGCCGAGGGCATTCTCGGCGTCGATTCGCTTCAGACCCAGCGTGTCTCGTTCGATTTCAAGCGCCAGCTGATGACCGTGAGCAACTCGCACCGCCGCGAGGAATCCTGGCCGAGCGACACGATCGTCGTCACCGCCAGGAACCGGCTCGGCCACCTCGTCCTGGTCGATGCGTCGGTGGAAGGACAGAAGGTCTGGGTCATCCTCGATACGGGGGCCCAGACGACGGTCGGCAACAGCGTGCTGAGGCATAAGCTCGAGGGTCGCGGCCGGCTTCGGCAGACCCATCCGATCGAGCTCAGCAGCGTGACCGGCGGCCGGATGGCGGCCGATCAGACGACGGTCCGCACCATCCGCCTCGGCGGGATCGACATTCACGACATGCCGATCGCCTTCGCCGACGTCCATCCGTTCAAGAAGCTCGGCCTGACCAACAAGCCCGCTTTGCTGCTCGGAATGGACGCGCTCAGGCTGTTCCAGCGGGTTTCGGTCGATTTCCCCAATCGCCGGGTCCACCTGCTCCCGCCCTCGACCTCCGAGCGTGAAGGCGCGATGTTCGCCTTGCGTTAGCCGACCCGAGGCACTCCGAGCCGCGGGATATCGATCTTCGGGCAGCGGTTCATCACCACCTTGAGCCCGGCCGCCTCGGCGCGGGCCGCGGCTTCCTCGTTGATGACTCCGATCTGGAGCCAGACCGCTTTGGCGCCGGCGGCGATCGCTTCGTCCACCGCCTCGCCGGCGGCCTGGGGACGGCGGAAGATGTCGACCATGTCGATCGGCTCGCCGATCTGGGCGAGCTCGCGCCAGACATATTCGCCGTGGACATGCTCGCCGGTGATCTGCGGGTTCACCGGAAGCACTCGATAGCCCCGATCCTGGAGGAACTTCATCACGCCGTAGCTCGGCCGGTCGGCCCGGTCCGACGCGCCGATCATCGCGATGGTGCGAGTCGAGGCGAGGAGGTCGTAAAGGTCCTGGTCGCGGGTGAGCGGCATGTTTCGGCCTATCCGTCAGCTAGAGCCGGAGCCTAAACGGCGAAGGCTGAGCAGGCTGTAGGTCAGGCCGGTGACGCCAAGAAAGATCATAAGGATCCCGAGCTCCGCCATCAATTATCTCCCAGGCAGCGCAGCAGACGCGAATGAGCCTCTGCAACGAGCCTTTGCCGGTTCGATGGGTTTAACGCCGGACTGGGGGTCTCGTCTCCCAAAAACTGAGCCGCCAAAGCGCAGCTCTGCTGGTCGCGGCTGCTCCAATCGTGCGCCACCGCGAAGGCGCCGGCTATGATGCTGCCGAGGCAAGCCGAGGCCAATAGCTTCAGCCAACCCTCCATGCCGGGTGGCGAAAGAGCGCGCGTCACGGGAAGTTTAGGCATGTTTTTGTCATAATACTAAAATTCTGACCTGCCAATGAGCGCTAAGCAGTGGGCAGTCTCCCCTCCAGTTTCCTTGCGATCGCCGCGAAGGCCTCGGCTTCGAGGCCATGGCCAGCTGCGGGCGGGATGCCGGCGTCGGAGGCAGCGCGGATCGAAAGCGCCAGCGGGATCCGACCCAGGAACGGGATCTCCATCACCTTCGCCGCCGCTTCGGCCCCGCCGGCGCCGAACGGGTCGGAGACCTCGCCGCAATGGGGGCAGGCATAGCCCGACATGTTCTCGATCAGCCCGAGCAGGGGCACGTCCATCTTTCGGAACAGGTCGATCGCCCGGGTGGCGTCAATGAGGGCGAGATCCTGGGGCGTGGAGACGATCACAGCGCCCGCGGGCTTCCATTTCTGGATCAGCGACATCTGGATGTCGCCGGTCCCCGGCGGGAGGTCGACGACCATCAGATCGCGATCGTCCCAGTCGCCTTCCATGAGCTGGCCCAGCGCGCTGGCGATCATCGGCCCGCGCCAGGCCAGCGCCGTTCCGGGCTCGACCAGCTGGCCGATCGACAGCAGCTTCACGCCGTAAGCGTCGACCGGCACGATCCTTTTGCCGGCAAGCTCCGGGCGGTTGGAATTTCCCATGATGCGAGGAAGGGAAGGGCCGTAAATGTCGGCGTCGACGAGGCCGACACTTCGGCCTGCCCGGGCAAGCGCAATGGCGAGGTTGGCCGCCACCGTCGACTTGCCGACTCCGCCCTTGCCGCTGCCGACGGCGATAATCGTGCGTTCGCGACGGTCTTCGGTCATGGCGATGCGCAGCTCGGTCACGCCCGGCACGCCGATGGCGGCGGCCCGGATCCGGCGCTCGAGCCCCGCCCGGTCCGTCGCGGAGAGCCCTCCGACGTCGAGCACGAGGCTGGCGATGCCCTCTCTCAGGCGGAGCGCGGCGATCCGTCCTTCGGCTTCTTCCATATCCGCCAGGGCGGCCTTGAGGTCGTCGATATCCTCGCTCATCTCGCGGGAGATAGGGGGCGCGGCGCGGCTTGCCACTGTTTTTCCGCCCGGCCGCTTCCTATAAAGGCGTCATGGCAAGATTTTTCGGGTGGGGCGCACGTCCCGGCGCCGTATTGAACGAGAATCGCGGCGGCCCCTGGGGCCCGTCAGGCGACGGCGGTTCGGGCGACGGCGGGGGAGGCGGTCCGCGCAATCCCTGGGGTCAGCCCCCGCGCAAGCGCCGAACCCCCGGCTCATCGCCCGGAGTCGGCTCGCTCGACGATTTCCTCAAGCGCAGCCGCGAGCGTTTCGGCGGGCGCTTCCCGCATCAGGAAGGCCGGCCCTATTGGCTCTACGGCCTCGCCGTCTTCATCCTTCTGTGGCTGCTCTTCACCTGCTTCCACGTCGTCAGCCCGCAGGAGCGCGGAGTGGTCACCTTGTTCGGCAAGTACAGCCGGACGGTCAATTCGGGCATCGCCATGACGCTTCCCCTGCCGATCGAGCGCCTCCAGACGATCGACACCCAGATGCGCAACACCGACGTCGGCTCGTCCGATCCGGCGCAGGAGAATCTCATCCTCACCGCCGACCAGAACATCATCGACCTCGCTTACACGGTCCGCTGGCGGGTGCGCGATCCGCAGCTCTTCCTGTTCCAGATCAACGATCCCGAGGCGACCATCCACGAGGTCGCCGAGAGCGCGATGCGCGCCGTCGTCGCGACCATCTCGCTCGACGACGCGATCGGCGCCGGGCGGAGCGACATCGAGGCGCGAGTCGCGATGGTGATGCAGCAGGTGCTCGACGGCTACGGCGCGGGCGTCCGCATCGAGGGCGTCGCGGTCAAGCAGACCGACCCGCCGGCGGCGGTCAACAACGCCTTCAAGGAAGTGTCCGCGGCCCAGCAGGACGCTCAATCCTACATCAACCAAGCGCGGGCCTACGCCCAGCAGGAGACGGCTCGCGCCCAGGGCGCCGCCGCGGCCTTCGACAAGGTCTACGCGCAATATAAGCTCGCCCCCGAGGTCACCCGCCGGCGCATGTATTACGAGACGATGGAGAGGGTCCTCTCCAAGGTCGACAAGACCGTGATCGAAGCGCCCGGAGTCACACCCTATCTGCCGCTGCCCCAGGTCCAGCGGCAGGCGGACGAGGGAGCGGCTCGATGAATATGTCATTGCGTAACCCGATCGTCATCGCCTTCCTCGCGATCGCTCTCCTCATCCTGGGCGGAAGCACGTTCGCAACGGTGCCCGAGAACGAGCAGGCGGTGATCGTCCGCTTCGGTTCGCCTGAACGGGTCATCAACGCCTACCGCCCGGGCGAGGATTTCGGCCGCACCGGCGCCGGGCTTATCGCGCGCTGGCCGTTCATGGAGCAGATCGTCTGGATCGACAAACGCATCCTCAGCGTGAAGACCGAGCCCCAGCAGGTCCTCTCCACCGACCAGTTCCGGGTCCAGGTCGACGCCTTCGCGCGCTACCGGATCGTCAATCCGCTGCTCATGTACCAGACGGCGAAGACGGAGGAGCGGGTCAGCGACCAGCTCAAGCCGATCCTCGGCTCGGCGATCCGAAACGAGCTCGGCAAGCGCCAGTTCGCCGCCTTGCTCAGCCCCGAGCGCGGCCAGATGATGGCCAACATCCGCCGCGCCCTCAACCGCGTCGCCCAGCAATATGGCGCCCAGATCATCGACGTCCGCATCAAGCGGGCCGACCTTCCCAGCGGGGCGCCGCTCGATTCCGCCTATGAGCGGATGCGCACCGCCCGCCAGCAGGAAGCGGGCGCGATCCGGGCCCAGGGCTACAAGCAGGCCCAGATCATCAGGGCCGAAGCGGACGCCGAAGCCGCCAGCACCTATGCCGAAGCCTATGGCAAGGATCCCGATTTCTACGCCTTCTACCGGGCGATGCAGAGCTACGAGACGACCTTCGCGCCGGGCGAGAATCAGGGCCGCTCGACCATCATCCTTTCTCCGGACAATCAATATCTGCAGGAGTTCAAGGGAAGGAATCGATAGGACCGTCATTGCGAGCGCGGGGAAGCATGGATTGCCGCGCCGCTTCGCTCATCGCAATGACGGCAGGCTATTCAAATCCGGTTCAGCCCGTGCCAACTACGTTTGTAATCGACCTTTGCCCGGTTCTGCCCTAACCGGGCCGGAAAGATGAGGAGGAGTCCTACCGTGCGTTACGTCTATGGCCTTTCGGCCGCCATTCTCCTCGGCGGTGCCGCCGCGACCCTGACGGTTGGCCCCGTCGGCGCCCAGACCGCGCAGAACGATCCCGGCTCGATGGCCGCCGCCGCTCCCCGCGCCGGAGCGCCGATGAGCTTCGCGGACCTCGCGGCGAGGCTCCAGCCCGCCGTCGTCAACATCTCGACCAAGCAGGTGCTTCAGGTCTCTCGAAGCCCTCAGGTCCCCGAGGGCTTCGAGGAATTCTTCCGCCAGTTCGGAGTGCCCGTCCCCGACAGCGGCGGCTCCGACGCGCCCGTCACCCAGCGGGGCGGCTCGCTCGGCTCGGGCTTCCTCATCTCGTCCGACGGCTATGTCGTCACCAACAACCACGTCGTCTCGCCGGCGCGCACCGGCGCCACCGTCGAACAGATCACCGTCATCCTTTCCGACCGCCGCGAATATGAGGCGACCCTGGTCGGTCGCGACACCACTTCCGACCTCGCCTTGCTCAAGATCAAGGGCAACAACCTGCCCTTCGTCCGCTTCGGCGATTCGCGCGAAGTGCGGGTCGGCGACTGGGTCGTCGCGATCGGCAACCCGTTCGGGCTCGGCGGAACCGTCACCGCCGGCATCGTCTCCGCCCTTCACCGCAACCTCAATTCGGGCGTCTACGACCGCTACATCCAGACCGACGCCTCGATCAACATGGGCAATTCGGGCGGCCCGATGTTCGATCTCAACGGCAACGTCATCGGAATCAACACGGCGCTCATCTCGCCGACCGGGGGCAATGTCGGAATCGGCTTCGCCATCCCTGCCGAGCAGGCCGGGCCGGTGATCGAGGCGCTTCGCAAGGGCCAGCGCCCGCAGCGCGGCTATATCGGAGTGAGCCTGCAGAGCCTTGACGACGACATCGCGGCCTCGCTCGGAATCCCCAAGAACCAGGGCGAGCTCATCCGCGGAGTCACTCCGGGCGGACCGGCGGCGCGTGCGGGAGTCGAGCAGGGCGACGTCGTCGTCAGCGTCGGCGGCAAGCCGGTCACACCGGACGAATCGCTCGCTTACCTGGTGTCGCGCCAGCCGGTGGGCTCGCGCGTTCCGATCGAGATCATCCGCGACGGCCAGCGCCGCACGGTCAACGTCGCCGTCGGCGAGCGGCCGACCGACGAGGAGCTTGCCAGGCTCAACGGCACCGAGGAGGAGGCTCCGGTCACCGAGCCGAATGCGGCGCAACAGTCGAGCGGGCAGAAATCGGCTCGCGAGAGCCTCGGGCTCACCCTCCAGACCCTGACCCCGGAGATTGCCCGGACGCTCCGGCTCAACGACCCGAACCTCAAGGGCGTAGTCGTCGCCAGCGTGGATGCGAGCAGCGATGCCGCCGACAAGGACATCGAGGTCCGCGACATCATCCTGTCGATCAACCAGCGCCCGACCCGCACTCCGGAGGAAGCCGCCGCCGCGGTCGCGGCCGCCCGCGCCGCCGGACGCTCGAGCGTCCTCGTCCTCGTCCGCCGCGGCAACGCGCCCCCCGCCTATTTCGGAATCGCCCTGGCGGGACACTAAAACTGGCCTCCCCATGCAAAGCATGGGGAGGCAGTGGCTCGTCGCATTGGCGTTGCTGCCCGGTCGCCGCTCCTCCAAGAAGGTACGGTGGCGTAAGGAGGCAAGCGGATGACGAGTGAAGCGCAGGGTCGGGAGCTGACGGTCCGCGCGGTCGTGCTCGGCGGTCTCATCACCCTCGTCTTCACCGCCGCCAACGTCTATCTCGGCCTCAAGGTCGGGCTGACATTCGCCACCTCGATCCCGGCCGCCGTCATCTCGATGGCGATCCTGCGCTGGTTCAAATCCTCGACCATCCTCGAGAACAACATCGTCCAGACGGTGGCATCGGCCGCCGGCACCCTGGCGGCGATCATCTTCGTCCTGCCCGGGCTGGTGATGATCGGCTGGTGGCACGGCTTCCCGTTCTGGACGACGGCGGCGATCACCGCGACCGGCGGCATACTCGGCGTGCTCTTCTCGGTCCCCTTGAGGCGCGCCCTCGTCGTCGACAGCCCGCTCCCCTATCCCGAAGGGCGGGCGGCGGCCGAAGTGCTTCGTGTCGGCTCCGAATCCCGCGAGGGCGCGGAGGAGAGCGCCCGAGGCCTGTCCGCTCTGGTGTGGAGCAGCCTGGTTTCCGTCGGCTTCGCGATCCTCGCCCAGACCCGCCTCGTCGTCGGCGAGGCGTCGCTCTGGTTCCGGGCCGGCCGCGGCGCCACCGGCATCTCGGGCGGACTCTCCTTCGCGCTGATGGGCGTGGGGCACCTCGTCGGCATTTCGGTCGGGCTCGCCATGTTCCTCGGGCTGGTGATCGGCTGGTGGATCCTGCTCCCCTTCCTCACCGCCCGTCACCCGCTGCCCGGCGGCGCGGAGACCTGGGCCAACACCGTCTTCACCGAGGATGTCCGCTTCTTCGGCGCCGGCGTGATCGGGGTCGCCGCGGTCTGGACCCTGCTCAGGATCGCCGGGCCGGTGCTCGGCGGGATCCGCTCGGCGATGGCGGCGAGCGCCGCCCGCCGCGGCGGCGAAGCGCTCGCCCTCGAGGAACGCGACCTGCCGATCGCCATTGTCGCCTTCGGCTCGCTCGCCATGCTCGCCCCGATCGCCTGGCTGCTTTGGACGGGGATCGCCGGCGGCCCGCTGGCGCCCTCGGCGATCCTCCTGATTGCCGGAGCGCTCGTCTTCATTCTCGTCATCGGGCTGATGATCGCCGCCGTCTGCGGCTACATGGCGGGCCTGATCGGCGCTTCGAACAGCCCCGTCTCGGGCATCGGAATCCTCTCCGTCGTCGCCGCCTCCCTGATGCTGGTCGGGCTGTTCGGCCGCGAGAGCGCGCCCGGAACCTCGGAGGCACTGATCGCCTATGCGCTGATCGTCACCGGGATCGTCTTCGGGGTCGCCACCATCTCCAACGACAATCTCCAGGACCTCAAGACCGGCCAGCTGGTCGGCGCGACCCCCTGGCGCCAGCAGGTGGCGCTCATCTTCGGAGTGATCTTCGGCTCGCTCGTGGTTCCGCCGGTGCTCGACCTGCTCAACACCGCCTTCGGCTTCGCCGGCGCGCCCAATGCCGGCCCGAACGCGCTTCCGGCGCCGCAGGCGGCCCTGATCTCGGCGCTGGCCAAGGGCGTGCTCGGAGGCAATCTCAACTGGACGATGATCGGCTACGGCGCCCTCACCGGCGCCGGCCTCATTCTCCTCGACGAGATGCTCGGCCGGGCGAAGAAGCTCCGCCTTCCGCCGCTCGGCGTCGGGATCGGAATCTACCTGCCGATGAGCGTGATCCTGCCGACCGTGATCGGCTCGGTGATCGGCTGGTTCTACGATCGCTGGGCCGACAGCACGGCGAAGCCCGAGCTCGCCCGACGGATGGGCGTCCTCACCGCGACCGGGATGATCGTCGGCGAGAGCCTGTGGGGAGTCGCCTTCGCGGCGATCGTCGCCGGATCGGGAAGCGACTCGCCGCTGGCCCTCGCCGGCGAGAGCTTCGCGCCCTACGCGCTGGGCGGCGGCACCCTGCTCTTCATCCTGCTCACGTTCTGGCTCTACCGACGGACGATGAAGCTCGTTTAGCCCGCCGCTCCGGGTTTCACCTTATGGCGCCGCGCCGAGCGCCGTGACAGCGTGAAGCTCGCACCCGTGTCCGCCGCGCTCCCTCCGCCGGCCATTCGCTCCGGCGGTCCGTTCTCGCGAACACGCGTGGAAAGGAGCTGGCGCAGTGCCTTATCACCTGCCTCGTGCCGCAACCCTCGCTTTGGCGGGGCTGCTCATCCTTACGCCCGGCAAGTCGATCGCCCAGGGCCGTGGCGGCGGCATGCATGGGGGCGGCGGCCATTACGGCGGAGGCGGCGGCCATTATGGGGGAGGGGGTCATTATGGCGGCGGCCATTATGGCGGCGGCTACCATGGCGGCTACGGCTACCACGGTGGTTACGGCTATCGGGGCGGCTACGCTTATCATGGCGGCTACGGCTACCACGGCGGGTACGGCTACCGTGGCGGCTACGGCTATCGCGGCGGGTACGGTTACCGGGCCGGCTACTCCTATCCCTATTACGGCTATGGGTATGGCTACTATCCGTATTACGGACATGGCTACGGCTATCCGGCCTATTACGGCTATCCCGTCCCCTACGGCTACGGGCCCTATTACGGCTACGGCTATCACGGCCATCACCATCATGACGACGCGATCATCGCGGTCGGCGCGGGCCTCGTGGGAGTCGCCGTCGGGGCCGCGATCGCCCACGATCATGACGGCCCTTACGACGACCCTCCTTATGAGGACGGGCCGAATCCGGACGGACCGCCGCCGCCGGCCGGATTCTGTCCCGACGGATCGCAATGCCCGCAGCCGGCCCCGCCCCCGCCCCACTAGGGGGTGAAACCGGCCGCCTGGATCAGACGCGCTTCGCTTCCAGCCAGCGGCTGATGTCGGGCAGGCGGGTGGTCCTGACCCGGATCCGGTCGCGTATCCCGGCGATGGCGACGTCCACCCGGCCGCGGGCTCCGGCGCCGAGATGCTTGGTCGCATAATCCTCGAGCTTGGCCATCATCGCCGGGTCGGCCGAGCCGCCGCCCAATTCGGCGAGGAAGCGAGACCTCGACGATATGTCGACCAGCCCTTCGACCTTCTCGCGGTTGCGGATGGCGAAATCGTAGGCGAGATCGGGATGGTCCCTGGCGACCGCCGAGATGATCGCGGCGCTGGTCGTCGCGCCCGCCTCGTCGGTCAGCGCAAGGTCGAGCGCGCGCTGGGCGAGGGCGGGGTCCGAGGCGCTTCCGAGCAGCCGGTAGAGCTGGGCCTTGATCAGCGGGCTGCGCTCGGCCCGGGCCTGCGCCCGAAGCCGGTCCCAGCCGGCGGAATCGAGGTTTCGGGCGACGACTCCCAGGATGGTGGTGCGAAGCGGCCCGGCGGTCGCCAGCGGATCGTTCGATTCGAAGCGGCGATTGGCCTCGGCGACGACGCTCGAATCGCCCATCTGGCCGAGGGTGTCGATCAGCTCCGCGCGAAGCACCGGAATCGTCGGCGACTCGTTGGCCTTCGCGGCCCAGCCGATCCGGTTGAGCACCGGCAGCAGCTTCGACGAGGCGTAATGCGAGATCATCGCCCGGTGGGCGGGGTCGGCCTCGTACATGGTGTAGACGCCGTTCAGAATATCGGCGGCCCGGTTCCACACCTGCGGGTTGGCGTCGGCGGGGACGGCGTCGACCATGTCGAGCGCCTCGGCGGCCGACTGGTAGCCGGCGAGGCCGAGGCCCCAGGTGTCGGCGAGCAGGCCGATCTGGTCGATCGGCTTCAGGCGGGTGAAGCTCGCGGTCAGCTTGTCGAGCTGCTGGGGCGTATAGAGGGTTCGGTAATAGCCGGTCTGGCCGCTGTTCACGATCAGCGGGCTGCAGCCCGGCACGGCGAGCGTTCCGCTGCCGCCGGCGACGAGCGTGCGGACCTCGCCGCCCCCGATCGTCGAGGCGATGACCGGGACCCGCCAGCCGCGCGCCGGCTTGTCCTGATGGTCGCGGCTGAACTCGGCCTGGCGGAGCGTCACCTGGGTCTTTCCGCCGCGGCAGGCGGCGCTCTCGACCCGGATCAGCGGGACTCCCGGCTGGAGCGTGAAATCGTGGGCGATGGCGGTGACCGGCTTGCCCGCGGCGCCCTCGACCGCGCGCCAGAGATCGTCGGTCTGGGTGTTGCCGAGGCGGTGGGCGCGGACATAATCCTGCACTCCGCGCCGCCAGGCATCCTCGCCGACATAATCCTCGAGCATGGTCAGAACCGCCTCGCCCTTGCGGTAGGTGATCGAATCGAACGCCTGGCTGATCTGCTCGACGGTGGTGACGTGCTGGACGATCGGGTGGGTGCTCGTCACGGAGTCGAGGTTGATCGCCGATTCGCGGCCCGAGACGGTGCCGAGCTGGGGCTCCCATTCGGGGTGGAGGGCGGTCGTCGCCTTGGTCGCCATCCAGGAGGCGAAGCCCTCGTTCAGCCAGAGATCGTCCCACCACGCCATGGTGACGAGATCGCCGAACCACTGGTGCGCCATTTCGTGCGCGGCGACCTCGAAGATGCGCTGGCGGGTGCCTTCGCTGGTGATCGCCGGATCGACAAGGAGGATCGATTCGAACGAGAAGATCGCGCCCCAATTCTCCATCGCTCCGAAGAACTGGCTGCTTCCCGGGCCGGCGATATTGTCGAGCTTGGGGAGCGGGTAGGGGGTGGCGAAATAGTCGTTGTACCAGGGCAGGATCGTCGCCGCGCTCTCGAGCGCCCAGCGGCCCTTCTCGCCGTCGCCGCGCTTGGCGACGACTCCGACCTCGGTGCCGGCCGCGGTCTTGGTGATCCGGTCGAACTCGCCGGTCGCGAAGAAGAGCAGGTAGCTCGACATCGCCGGCGTGGTCTGGAAGGTGACCGTCTTGGTGCCGTCCGAATTTATCCGAACGCCCGCCTGCGGCATGTTGCCGATCACGTCCTGGCCGGCGGGCACGGTGGCGGTGAGGTTGTAGGGGGTCCGGAACTGCGGCTCGTCCCAGCTCGGGAAGAAGCGGCGGGCGTCGGGCGCCTCGAACTGGGTGAACAGCGCCCGCTTGGGGCCCTGGGCGGAATCGTAATCGAGCGCGAAGAAGCCCGCCGCCTGGGTGTAGATCTTGCCCGTATAGTTCATCGTCAGCCGGTAGTGGCCCGGGGCGATCTCGCGGCCGAAGCGGAAGGTCGCGGTCTGGGCGTCCTCGTCGAGGTCGATCTTGCGCGGGTTGAGCGCGAGCGCGGCGTCGCCGCCGCCGAGCGAGACCTCGCCGAACTTGAGGTCGGCGGCATTGAGGGTGATGCTGTCGACCGGCTGGAGCACCTCGATGTCGACGTCGGCCCGGCCGGTGAAGCGCAGGTTCGCCGCGTCGGGCGTCACCGCGATCGCATATTGGAGCGGGCGGACCGTCTTGGGCAGCTGGGTCGGGATCTCGCGCGTCGTGACGGCGGTGTCGGCCGCGGTCGCCGGAGCGCTCTGGTCGGTGCTCCTGGCGCAGCCGGCGAGAGCGAGGGCGAGGAGGGAGGCGGTGGCGAGAAGGCGCATGAGTTTCTCCGCGAGGGCAGGCCGCGCCGCCGTGCGGGCGGTCGCTCGGCTTGTCAAACTCAGTAGCCGAAGATCAGTGCCGCCTTGTGGCCTTCGAAAACGTGCGCTCGGAGCTGCGCCGGGTCCCAGAGATGCTCGACTCCGGCCTCCCTCAGGCGGATGAGCGAGACGATCGCTTCGTTGACCGGCGCCTTTCGGCCGAGCCGCTCGGCGAGCGCGACCACCTCGCCGTTCAAATAAGCAATTTCGGTCGGTCGGCCGGCCGCGAGATCGTCCGCCATCGACGAGCGCGCCTTCGAATCGATCTTCTGGATCTTGAGGAAGAGGTTGTTGAAGATGAGATCGGGCGAGGCGATCACGTGGGGGAGGAGCTTGGGCGGCACCGGCCCGATCTTGGCCGGAGCGATCCCGGCGGCGTCGAGGAGCTCGAGCGCCTCGACGATCGAGGCGGCGACGACCCGGCGATAGTCGCGCTCCCGAAGCTGCTCGAGCAGGGTCCGGCCCGAGAGGGCGTTGACCGCGTTGTTGAGGTTGATGAGCAGCTTGCCCCAGGCGATTCCCGGCATGTTGTCGGAGAGCCGGAGCTGCGCCGGCCCCCGCCCGACCGCGGCGGCAAGCGCTCGAAGCGCCGGTACGTCCTCGGCGATCAGCTCGCCGGCGACGCCCTTGTGGAAGCGGCCCTGGCCCAATCCGGCGACGTTGAACGGGACCATCCCCGCCACCGCCTCGAACCGAGTCTTGAGAACCGAGCGAAGGGTCTCGACGTTGCTGACCCCGTTCTGGAAGCTGACGACGAGCGCGCCCTTCTTCGCGTGGCGGGCAATCTCCTTCGCCGCCGCCGCGGTGCCGGTGCTCTTGACGCAGAGCGCGATGATATCCGCCTTGGCGAGCGCCGCGGGCTTGGTGGAGAAATCCACCTGCTCGGGCGCCAGCCTTACCCGCCAGCCCGAATAATCGGTGAGGGTGAGCCCGTGCTCGGCGATCTCTCGCCCGACCCTCTCGCGTCCGACGAAGCTCACCGGAACCCCCGCCGCCGCCCAGGCGCCGCCGACGAAGCAGCCGATCGACCCGGCGCCGAAGATGGCGACGCGCGGCTCAGCCACGGCCGCGATAGGAAGGAACGCCCTGGTCGGGCACCCAGAGGCCCGCCGGCGCCTCGCCCGACTGCCAGAAGACGTCGATCGGGATCCCGCCGCGCGGATACCAGTATCCGCCGATCCTCAGCCACAAGGGCTTCATCTCCGCGACGAGCCGCTCGGCGATGCCCACCGTCACGTCCTCGTGGAATCCGGCATGGTTGCGGAACGCGCCGAGGAACAGCTTGAGCGACTTGGATTCGACGATCGTGTCGCCCGGCGCGTAATCGATGACGAGATGGGCGAAATCGGGCTGGCCGGTGACCGGACAGAGCGATGTGAATTCGGGCGCCGCGAAGCGCACGAGATAAGGCTTTCCCGGCCGTGGATTGGGCACGTAATCGAGCTTCGCTTCCTCCGGCGAGGCGGGCAATTCGCTCGAGCGGCCGAGATGGCGAAGATCCATGTCCGCCCTCTAGGGCAGCCGGCAGGGGAGGGAAAGCAGGCCTTGTTTCCCGGCGAAGGCCGGGATCCAGCTTCACTGTCGAGGAAACTGGGCCCCGGCCTTCGCCGGGGAACGCTTAGACCTTTTGAAAGCATGCCTAGATCGGCCGCTCCATCCTCACCGAGGGAAAGCCGATTCCGCCCGGCATCGGCACCTCGATCGCCTCGAGGCGGCGGAAGCCCAGAGCGACGTAGAAGGCTTCGCCGTTGAGGCTCGAATAGCATTCCAGCGTCCGGAAGCCGACCGCCCTCGCATCGGCTTCGCAGCGCTCATAGAGGAGCCGGCCGACGCCCCGGCGGATGAAGTCGGGGTGGGTGGCGAAGTGGCGGATGTGGGCGCGCCGGAAATCGGCCTCCTCCGAACCCGGAGGATGCCCGCTCCAGCCGCCGCATCCGGCCGGCGCACCCGCTTCGCTCTCGACGAGATAATAGCGCCCGGAGGCGAGCAGGGGCGGATGGGGGCGGGTGGTGAAGGGCAGGGCCGACGCGAGCAACTCGGGCGGATAGACGCCTGCCCACAGCGCCGGGAACGACGCGCCAAGGACGGTGGCGACAGCGTCATGGTCGCCGGGGGTGGCAACGCGAAGGCGCACTGCCCTAGCGGTCCCCCTGGACGGCTCCGAGGATGGTCTTGACGACCTCGGTGCTCAGTCGGTCCTTGCCCCGCTCCTCGCCGATTACGTCCTGGACAAGCTCGTCGCCGAACAGGCAGCGCAAGGAGTCGGGGACCTGGGGCAATTCATCGTCACCGAGCCGGCGGCGCAAGGCGTCCACGCATTCGCAGCGAACGGCCAGGAAATCGGCGAGCAGCGGCCAGCGCAGCTCGAGTATGGTCCAGCGCGCGAGCGGCTCGGCGCCGGTTTCGCGCCCCGCCAGGAGCAAGGTCGCCTGATGCATCGCATAGGCATTGACCAGCCGCTTCATCGCGCGCGGATTGGGCTCGAGCAGGTGGGCGAAGGCCTGGAGGCGGTGCTCGGTCTTGACCACCGCCTCGGGGCTGGAGATGCGCTTGGCGCAGGCGGCGCGCACTGCCTGGATGCGCACCTTGTCCCCGCTCTCGCTCGCCTCCTGGACGAGTGCCTGGAGGTCTTCCTGGCGCGAGAACGCCCCCGCCGCCTCTTCCGCCTGCCGGGCTGCTTCAGCCCTGGCTTCGGCGTCCTTCCTGGGATCGGGAGCCTCCGGACTGAGCAGCCTCGCCCAATAGGAGGATTGGACGTCCGGGGGGATCTGGGGGATTGCGGCTGAAACTTGGAACAGCTTGTCGAGGAATAGATAGCCGAGCGGCCGGCCGCTTTCCCCGATCGACGGCGAGAAGCCCGAGTAACGTTGCTCGAAGCTCGAGCAAATCCACTTCCGGTCAGCGGCAACGACGTAGGTGACGGGGGCGCCGCGCATCAGCGTCTGGATACCTTCGAGCAACTCGACGACATATTTGCCGTCGCAGCGGTCGAGATCGTCGATGAACACGACCAGCGGCCGGGCGATCGAGTGGACGAGCTGGTTGAAGAGCCTGGCGATCGGCTTGAACGGATCGTCCTTCAGATCGGCATAGGTCTGGGCGGCGCGCCGCGATCCCAGAGCGAGCGAACGGCTGTTCACGTAAATGGCGGTGAGCAAGGTGATCACCAGCGGCACCAGCCACTTGGCGACATCCATCCAGTCGGGCGGCTCCCCGTCCTTGCTGTTTGCCAGCCAGCCGTAGCGCCAGAGCAGGAAGGTCGCGACCGCCGCCACCGCCAGCACCGAGAGGAGCGGCATGTAGTCGGCCCGCACCCGCCAGACGAGCCAGCGCAGCCAGAGCC
Organism: Allosphingosinicella sp.; assembly: GCA_045811485.1. Lineage (GTDB taxonomy): Bacteria > Pseudomonadota > Alphaproteobacteria > Sphingomonadales > Sphingomonadaceae > Allosphingosinicella. The sequence goes on along the minus strand of JBJMTX010000020.1, from coordinate 29,552 downwards.
AGGGCGACCGCCATCCGAGCTTGGCGCGCGCCCCGTAATAGATGGTGGTGATCAGCCGCCACCAGGGCGGCTGCAGGCGCTGGTCCCGCCAGGCGTTGAACCTCACGACGATCCAGGGGTGGTCGCCGGTGCTCAGATTCTCCTCGAGGAAATTGAGGACCGACGATTTGCCCGATCCCCAGGGCCCGTGAAGATGGACGATGAACGCGGTTGGCTCGGTGGTCTGGCCGCTCTTCCGCGCTTCCCGAATACGCTCGGCGAGGATGTCGGCGAAGGCAGCACGGCCGAGCTCGTCGAGGGTCGCCGGCTCATCGGCGTGGGTAGAGACGCGGTCGTTCGGCGGTGGCGGGGCCGATGCCGCGGCATTCTGCTTGGCTGCTGCCCGGCGTTTTGTCTTTCGGCGCTTCGCCGCTGCTGCAGTCTCAATCTCCCCAGTTGCAGCGTCGGCTGCTTCGGCGATCTCGCCCTGTTTAATTCCGAGATTCGCCAACACCTTGTCGGCGATGCTGCCGGGTGGCGGAAAATTGGCCAGGAAGTCGGTCACCGTGACGACCGGGGGCGTGCTAGTCGACTTGGCGCGCGCGCGCCCGCAGGCCGCATGGAGCGTGCGCTCGACATTGTCGGTCAAGTCCTCGACCAGAGTCTCCGCGTGGAGCGGGTTTTCGTGGGCTGCATAGAATTGGGTGCAAAAGACCTGGTAGGCGCGCTCGTCGTGCCGGATCAGGCGGCTGACCTGCGAAAGCGCCGGCTCATCGGCCCATTCCTCGCTTTCCGTGATCCGCGCCACCGCCGCCAGCATTCGCACGCTGGTTATCAGCTCGGGTTGCACAGCGGGGGACAGGCGCCCGGCCATAGTGAAGAGCGCGGTAAGAGCTGCGTCAGGCACGCAGGCGCGATTCGCCAGCCAGGTGAACAAGAGTGAAACCGCCCTTGGCGGCCCGGTGCCAGGCGCCGCACTCACCGCGGCCTCCGCCAGGCGATCCACGCCATTTGATAGCTGCTGTTCACCCCATGCAGTCCCCTCAGACGGCACGATGCTATTGGAATTGCCGGTAACCGCAAGCTCTTGCACGCTCGCCTATCTAAGAGCGGGGGTCGTCTCTTCCGCTTCGCGCCGGCGCCGTGGGCGGGAAATTTCGAGCAATCTGCGACAATTGTGAAACTTCTCGGATCATTGCCCCCCCTCTTCCGTGCCGTTATCTTTCTGTCCGCCGAACCCCCGCTTTCACGGAGAAACTGGTCTTGAAGAAGCGCCTCGCTTTCGCCGCCTGCCTGTTCGCTTTGGCTGCCCCCGTCTTCGCCGAGCCTGCCGCCGCGCCGCCCGCCAGGGAATCGGACAAGCCGATCCCTGAGCCCACCGTCTCCGTCACCCATCATACCGGCACGTTCGGCGGGCAGCGCGTCGCCTATACGGCGACCGCGTCCGAGACCTACCTCAAGGCCGACGACGGCACGCCCAAGGCCTCGATCTTCTCCGTCTCCTACGTCAAGGACGGGCCGCGCGATCCCAACCGGCCGGTGACCTTCCTGTTCAACGGCGGGCCGGGCTCGGGCTCGCTCTGGCTTCACATGGGGGCGTTCGGGCCCAAGCGGGTGGTGATCGGCGGCAACGACGCGACCGACGACGGGGCGCCCCCTTACCCGATCGTCGACAATCCCTATTCGCTTCTCGACGTCACCGATCTCGTCTTCATCGATCCCGTCGGCACCGGCTTCAGCCACGCGCTCGGCAAGACCGAGGCGAAGGAATATTGGGGGGTGACGGCGGACGCCAAGTCGGTCGCTTCCTTCATCCGCCTGTGGCTCGACAGGAACGGCCGCTGGAACGCGCCCAAATATCTCGGCGGCGAGAGCTACGGGACCACCCGCTCGGCCGCGGTCGCCCACGAACTGATGGGAAGCTACAACGACGTCGCGCTGAACGGCATCCTGCTCATCTCGACCATCCTCGATTTCGGACTCCAGTCCGAGGTTCCGGGCAACGAGATGCCCTACGTCATCAACCTGCCCTCGATGGCGACGACGGCCTGGTACCACCACAAGGTCGCCAACCCGCCGGCGAGCGTCGAGGCCTTCGCCGAGGAGGCCCGGCAGTTCGCGATCGGGCCCTATCTGTCGGCGCTCGCCAAGGGCAACAGCCTGCCCGCCGAGGAGCGCGCCCAGGTCCGCGCCCAGCTCGCCCGCTATACCGGGCTTTCCGAGACCTATCTCGACCAGGCCAATCTTCGAGTCGCCCCGTTCCGCTTCTTCAAGGAGCTGCTTCGCGACCGCGGCCAGACGATCGGCCGGCTCGACACGCGCTTCCTCGGCAAGGATTATGACAATGCCGGGGAGAATTTCGACAACGATCCGAGCTTCTACGCGATCGACGGCGCCTACACCGCCGCGCTCAACGCCTATGCGAGGGGCGATCTCGGCTTCTCGACCGAGCGCCAGTACGTCACCATCGGCGGGGTCAAGGACTGGGACATGAAGGTCGCGGGCGTGGCCGACGGCGACACCTACATGTCGGTCGCGCCCTTCATCGGCGAATCGCTTCGCGAGAATAGCGGGCTCAAGGTCTTCGTCGCCCAGGGCTGGTACGATTTCGCGACGCCCTTCTTCGGCGCCGAATATTCGCTCGGCCGGCCCGGAATCCCGGCCGACCGGGTCCAGTTCCATTATTACGACGCCGGCCACATGATGTACGTGCGCGACCAGGATCTGGCCAAGCTGAGCGGCGACATACGGCAGTTCATCCGAAGCCGCTGAGCACGTCATTGCGAGGAGCGTAGCGACGCGGCAATCCAGCTTCGGCGTCCGTCTCCAACTCCGTTGCTGGATTGCTTCGCTGCGCTCGCAATGACGGGTTCGCCTGACAAGATGTCATGGTAACTTGACACTAAGTCAGGCTTCCCCTACACCGATTCGAGTGAAGCGGGAAGCGGTGACCAGGTGAAGAACCGGATCAAAGTCCTGAGGGCGGAACGCGACTGGAGCCAGGCGGAGCTTGGCGCCCGACTCGGAGTCTCGCGCCAGGCGGTCAATGCGATCGAGACCGGCAAATACGATCCGTCGCTGCCGCTCGCCTTCAAGCTCAGCCGGCTGTTCGGCCTGGCGATCGAGGAGATATTCGACGATGGCCTTTGAAGCCCTGTTCGCGAGGCTGGCGGCTGCGGCCCTGGTCATCCTCGCGGCCACCACCCTGTTCTCGTTGCAGCTGCTCGCGCCATCGCAAGAAGGCGCAGGCGAGGCCGGGCCGATCGACATTCGCAGCAACGCGAGCTTCGACCTGCTCGCCGCCGCGACCCGCCTCTAGGAGAGTGAAATGACCGAGACTTCAGACGTCGAGAAAGCCGAGCGGCTCGGCCGCCGGCGGGCGCGGATCTTCGCCGTCCAGGCGCTCATCTTCATCATGTGGCAGGGCCTGTTCTTCTCGCGCCCGGTCCACGAACCGATGCGTGCGGTCGATACCGTCAAGCTTTCGGCCTGGTTCGTCTGGGTGCTCGTGCTCCTCATGCTGCTCGCCACCGGCGGCAATTTGCTTCGCGGCCGGAAGGTGCGCGCCCTGCTCAACGACGAGTTCACCCGGGGCAACCGAGCCCAGGCCTATGTCGCGGGCTTCTGGGCGGCGATGATCAGCGCCATCGGCCTCTACCTGATCGACCTGTTCGACGCCGTCACCACGAGCGAGGCGATCCACTACATCCTCTCCGCCGGCATCGCCGCCGCGCTCATCACCTTCGCGGCGAGGGAGCGCCGAGCCCTTCGCGCCGACTAGACATCGCGGCGGCGGCGGGACAGGAAAGGCGCCTGTCCCGCTGGAGCAGCCGATGCGTCTCGCGCCCTTTCTCCTCCTCCTGCTCACCGCCGCGGGCCGGCCGGATGACAACCCGCCACTCCTGGAGCCCGGCGAGGCCGGCGCGATCGCTTCGGAGATCTCCGGCGCCCAGGCCAAGCGGACCGTCCAGGCGCTCTCGCTCGACCACCGGATGCGCGGCTCCGAGGGCTATCGCGCGGCGGCCGAGCTGATCCGCGACCGGCTTCGCGAATACGGCCTCGAGGGGGTCGAGATCCTTTCGCTCCCAGCCGACGGCAAGATCTTCTACGGCACCCAGCGCTCGCGCCCGGCCTGGAATGCGAGCTTCGCCGAGTTGTGGGAGCGGAAGCAGGAGAGCGGGCGCTGGAGCGACGGCGAGCGGATCGCCTCGTGGGCGGACCAGCCGATCACGCTCGCCCAGGACAGCGTCTCCGGAAAGGCGGACGCGGAGCTGGTCGACGTCGGCGCGGGCACCTCCGCGGCCGATTATGCCGGCCGCGACGTGCGGGGGAAGCTCGTCCTCACTTCATCCCAGCCGGGCGAGGTCGCTCATCTCGCCGTCACCGAGCGCGGGGCGGCGGGGATCGTCTCCTGGGCGCAGAACCAGAAATCGGGCTGGTGGGGCGACGACGACAGCCTGATCCGCTGGGGCCATCTCGACACCTGGGAGGACCCCACCTTCGCCTTCATGGTCTCGCCCGCCCGAGCCCACGCCTGGCAGGCTCGGCTGGCGAAGGGGGAGACGGTCCGGCTGCGCGCGGACGTCAAAGCCGGGCGGACTGCGGGCGCCTATCTCATCCCCACCGCGATCATTCCCGGCAGGGAGCGCGACAAGGAGATCGTCTTCTCCTGCCACCTCGACCATCCCTCGCCCGGCGCCAACGACAATGCCAGCGGCTGCTCGGGCATCCTCGAGATCGCCCGGACGCTCCATCGCCTGATCGCCGACGGGCGGCTGCCGCAGCCGAAGCGGACGATCCGCTTCATCTGGCCGTGCGAGGTCGAGTGCACCATCTCGCTCCTCAACGCGAAGCCTGAATTCGCGCGGCGGACCCTGGCGACCATCCATCTCGACATGATCGGCGGCAATACCGACGTCACCCACGGAACGCTCAAGGTCGAAGGCTCGCCGCCGAGCCTTCCGAGCTTCGTCAGCGACGTCGGCTTCACGATCGGCCGCTGGGTCGACGCCCAGTCGAGCCGGTTCGCCGATACCGGCGAGGCGGCCTTCCCGCTGCTGGATCCCGAGGGGACGAAGAACGCTTTGCACGCCAAGATCGGCGGCTTCTCGGAAGGCTCCGACCACCAGATCTGGGCGGAGGGAAGCTGGCGGGTGCCGGTCATCTACCTCGCCGACTGGCCCGATATCTACATCCACACCAACAAGGACCTGCCCGGCAATCTCGACTCGACCAAGATGAAGCGAGCGATGTTCATCGCCGCGGCGTCGGGCTGGTACCTCGCCAATGTCGACCAGGGGCAAGTGCCCGCGCTCTGGGCCGCGCTCGAGCCGGAGATGACGGACCGCTTCGCGGCGCCGACCCGCGACGCGCGGGGCCTTCCCGAAGCCGAGGGCGCCAATCTCATGCAGCAGGAATGGGCGTTCGAAAGGGGCGTCCAGAAGTCCCTCGCCGGTTTCGGCCTCGAGCCGGCGGGAGGATGGATCGCGCCTCCCAACGTTGCGGCGATGCGTCCCGAGCCCGCCGCCACGCCGCTCGGTGCGCTTGTCTATCGCCGGGCCGGGCCGAAGGGGCCTATGGACGGCTTCGGCTACAGCTGGTTCGACGACCGCTTGAAAAAAGCGGGGCTCGAGCGGCCGGCGCTGCTGGCGCGCGAGCCGGTGTGGGACGGGCCGAGCTACGGCTACGAAACGCTCAACCTCGTCGACGGGGAGCGCGACGTGCAGCAGATACGGGACGCGCTCGCCGCGACGGTGGGCCCGGCGCCGGTCGAGGAGGTCGGCGCGTATCTGGCGATATTGGAGCGGCTCGGCGCGATCGAGCGCGCACGCTGAGCCTCAGCCGGCGCGCGTAAAGACCAGCTTGTAGGTCATCGGCCCGGAAAGGCGGGGGCTGGTCACCGTCACGTCCATGGTCAGCACCCGCCCGTCGGCGCTCAGCGAGTAGGCGTTGGCCCGCCGGCCGTCCGCGCCCTTGAACGTCTGTTCGAGCCGGCTTCCCTGCCACTGGGTGCTGATGACGAGCTTCTCGCCATCCTCGCGGGTCCAGTCGACCGGCGTCCCGTTGGCGGGCGTGACGAGCGCGCGGCGCTGGTCGAAGGCGATGCTGACGTCGGCGGCGCCGAAGGCGATGACGATGCGCTGATAGGCCTGGTTCGTCCTGCGCAGCCGTCCGCGTGCGATCGGGCGGGTGACGAAGCTGAGGCGCGAGACGGTCTGCTCGATGGCCCGGTTGACGTCGTCGCTGTGAGTCCGATCGAGGACGTAGGTGCCCGCCATGGCCGGGTTCGCCGCCTGGACCGGGCTCGCGGCCGCGACGAGGGCAAGGGGAAAGGCGATCGCCGCCATCAACCGACGCATGTCATTGTCCCTCCAGCCTCCGGTATCGTCGCCGGGGCAGCGCCACCATCACAGAGGGCGTCCCTCGCGGCAAGGGAGACATAGCCGCCCGGCCTCGTTATGGAAGCGGCACGGCAGCGCGAGGGAGGCGATGGAGTCTCTGGTTTCGACGGATTGGCTGGAGACGGAGCTCGGCGCTCCGGACCTCAGGATCATCGACGCGACTTGGTGCCTTCCCGCCGACCACCGCGATCCGCGCGCCGAATATGAGGCGGAGCATATCCCCGGCGCCGTCTTCCTCGACCTCGAGGAGGTGTCGGACTCCTCCAGCCCGCTGCCCCACATGCTTCCGTCGGAGGCGAAGTTCGCCAGCCGGATGGCCTCGCTCGGCCTCGGCGACGGGCAGCGCTTCGTCGTCTACGACAACAGCCCGCTGCACACCGCCGCCCGCGCCTGGTGGATGCTGAGAAGCTTCGGGGCGCATTATGTCGCCATCCTCGATGGGGGGATGCAGAAGTGGAAGGCGGAAGGGCGGCCGCTGGAGAGCGGGAAGCCGCGTGTGCGCCATGGGCATTTCACCGCTCGGCTCGATTCCGAGGCGGTGGTCGACAAGGCATTCGTCGGCTCGCTGATCGGTGGCGGCCACCATGAGCTCGTCGACGCCCGCGGCGCGGCACGCTTCACCGGCGAGGAGGCCGAGCCGCGGCCGGGAATGGCCTCCGGTCATATCCCGGGGTCGAAGAACCTGCCGCAAGGGCAGCTGTTCAACGCCGACAACAGCTGGAAACGGGGGTTGGAGCTGCGAGCGGCGTTCGACGAGGCCGGGGTGGATCTCGACAAGCCGCTAATCACGACCTGCGGCTCGGGGGTCACCGCCTGCGTCCTGCTGTTCGGAGCGCAGCTGCTCGGCAAGGACGATGGGCGGCTCTACGACGGCAGCTGGTCCGAATGGGGCGCCGATCCCGACACGCCCAAGGCGACGGGGGCGGCGTGAAGGGCCGGCGTCCCGACACCAATCTCGTCCATGGCGGGCGCCGGCCGGAATGGCGGGGCCGGCTCGTCAACCCGCCCGTTCAACGCGCCTCGACCATATTGTTCGACAGCGTCGCGGAGCTTCGCTCGGCGGCGCCCGAATTCGGCAAGCTCTATTACGGGCTTCACGGCACGCCTACCCAGTGGGCGCTGGCCGAGGCGCTGACCGAGCTCGAGCCGGGGGCGGCGGGGACGATGCTCTATTCGTCCGGGCTCGCCGCCGTCGCGGCGGCCCTGCTCTCCGTGCTCGGCGCCGGCGACGAGCTGCTGATGACCGACAGCGCCTATGGCCCCACCCGCCGTCTCTGCGACGGGCTGCTCAAGCGCTACGGAGTCGCGACCCGCTATTACGATCCCCTCGTCGGGGCGGGCATCGCCGAGATTATCGGCGAGCGCACCAGGGCGATCTTCCTCGAAAGCCCGGGCTCGCTCACCATGGAGGTGCAGGACGTGCCCGCCCTCTGCGCGGCGGCGAAGACGAGGGGGGTCGCCACCCTTCTCGACAATACCTGGGCGACTCCGCTCTTCTTCCCCGCCCTCGCGGCGGGGGTCGATCTCAGCATCCTCGCCGCGACCAAATATGTCGGCGGCCATGCCGACGTGATGGCCGGCGCGGTCACCGCCGGGCCGGAATATTATCCGCGCCTGGAGCGGACGAGCTGGGACCTCGGCCAGTCGCTCGGCCCCGACGACGCCTGGCTCGCGTCGCGGGGCCTGCGGACGATGGGCGTGAGGCTTCGGCAGCACGAGGCGAGCGCGCTCAAGGTCGCGCGCTGGCTGGGAGAACAGCCGCAGGTCGCCGCCGTGCTCCACCCGGCACTGCCGGACTGCCCGGGTCACGACCTCTGGGCGCGCGACTTCAAGGGCGCGTCGGGCTTGTTCTCCTTCGTCCTTCGCGGCGGCGGCGACCAAGACCGCACCCGCTTCATCGAGGCGCTGCAACTGTTCGGCCTCGGCTACAGCTGGGGGGGCTTTGAGAGCCTCGTCGTTCCGGCCGATCCGGAGCGCATCCGCACCGCCACGCGTTGGCGGGCGGAAGGGCCGCTGGTGCGGCTCCATATCGGTCTCGAGGATGTCGACGATTTGATCGAGGACTTGGCTGCCGCTCTCGCAGGCTACGGGGCGGCATGAGGAATCTGGTCGAAGGCTTCGGAATCACCTGGCCCACTTACGGGGACTGGGTGGCGGCGCTGGTGGCGCTCGGCCTGTGCGTGGGCGCCTGGGCCTTGGCCTGGCTGATCGCGCGCTGGCTCGGGCCGCGCCTCGCCGCCTTCTGGGAGCATCGTGCGGGCGGCCGCGGCGAGGCGCTGGCCAAGCGTATGTGCGACCTCACCCGCTACGCGGCCGGCGCCCTGCTCGTCGCCCTCGTGCTCAACGCGGACCAGTGGCGACCGCTCGGCGCCATCGTGCTGGGAGTCGCGCTCGCGGGTTGGGCAGCGATGCTGGTTTCAGGGCTGGTCCGCAGCCTTCAGATGCCGCGCTGGATCGCCGCCATCCTTGCCGCCGTCACCTTCTTCGCCCTGCTGGCGCGGGCGGTGGGCGGGCTGAAGCCGGTTACCGACACGCTCGACCGGGTCGGCTTCGAAGCCGGCGACCATCGCTTCTCCCTCCTCTCCATCCTCCAGATCGCCGTCACCGTGGTCGCGCTCTACGCGGCGGTGAAGCTGCTCAACCGGATCGCCGGTCACTCGATCCACCGCGCGGCGAGCCTCGATCCCACCCAGCAATTGCTCGCCCAGAAGCTGGTCAGCGTCGCTATCCTCGTCGCCGCCTTCTTCATCGGCATCGACCTGCTCGGGATCGATCTCACCGCGCTCGCCGTCTTCTCCGGCGCCTTCGGCCTCGCCATCGGCTTCGGCCTCCAGAAGACGTTCGGCAACCTCATCGCCGGGATCATCCTGCTGATGGACCGCTCGATCAAGCCGGGCGACGTCATCGTCGTCGGCGACAGCTTCGGCCACGTCTCGAAGATCGGCGTCCGGGCGGTCTCGATCGTCACCCGCGACGGCAAGGAGCATCTCATCCCGAACGAGAATCTGATGACCCAGGAGGTCGAGAACTGGTCCTATTCGAGCCGCGACGTGCGCGTCCATATCCCGGTCGGGATCGGCTATGGCTGCGACCTGCCGCTGGCGCAGAAGCTGATGATCGAGGCGGCGAGCGAAGCAAAAAGGGTGCTCAAGAACCGTCCGCCGAGCGTGTGGCTGAGGGCGTTCGGCGAAAGCAGCATCGATCACGAGATCCTGGTCTGGATCAGCGATCCCGAGCAGGGCGTCGGAAGCGTGCGCTCCGAGATCCTCAACCGCGTCTGGGTGCTGTTCAAGGAGAACGGGATCATCATCCCCAACCCGCAGCGCGACATCTATGTGAAGGAATGGCCGGAAGGGGCGCCCCGGGCGGACCGAGGCTGATCACACCCCGTCATTGCGAGCGGAGCGAAGCAATCCAGCACTGAGTTCGTCGGAGAGGCCGCGGCTGGATTGCCGCGTCGCTGCGCTCCTCGCAATGACGGGTCAGTCCGGCAGCCTCCGGGCGAGCTCGGCGAGGCCCTTCTCGAGCTCTTCCGCGAGCCGGTCGGCGGCGGCGCGGACCGGCATTCCGGCCTCGTCGAGCTTGAGCAGCGCCTCGACTCCGGCCGACGCCCAGCGGGCGGTCTCGCCGGCCAGGCTGTCGAACCTCTTCTGATCGATGGGGAGGGCGCGCGCATAGGCGGCGCTGACCCGGGCGGCCTCGTCCAGCTCCGCATTGTGCGGCGACAAGGGCGCTCGGCCGGCCAGCTCGTCCACCAAAGCGAGCACCTGGCGAAGCTGCGCGAACTGCGCCCCCGCATCGGCGAAGCCGGGCGCATAGAGAGGACGGTCCTGCTGCGTCATCGCGGGCAGGATAGGGAAGGATGGCTAAGGAAGGGTTAGCTGACCGTCGCCCCAGCGAAGGCTGGGGCCCCGGCGGGTGAAATGCACGGGGCCTCTCACCCCCTGGGGTCCCAGCCTTCGCTGGGACGACGGTTTACTGCGGAGTCGATACCGTCGCGTCGCGGCCCGGGCCGGCCGGGGCGGCGATGATCGCCTGGGTGACGGTTCCCTTGTCGACCACCTGGGTCTGCGGATCGCCCGCCACCGAGCGCGCGCCGAGGGCGACCCGGTCTCCGCCCGCGTTGTTGAGCATCGAGGTCTCGCTCTGGCTGCGCGGCGCCGGGCCGCCGAACAGGGCTTCGAGCGCCTGGGTGCTCGAATCGGCGCCCTGAGGGGCCGGAGCGCCGGTCTTGGGCGGGGTCAAAGTGTAATCGGGCGGGATGACCAGCGGCTGGTTGCGGGTGACGGCGAACTCGTCGGGCCGGTCGCGGCCGCTGACGCCGGTGGTGCCGCAGCCGGCCAGAGCCAGGGTTGCGGCGCAGGCGCCGAGGCCGAGCTTCACGATACGCATATTCACTTTTCCTCCCGGGACGCCTTCCGGTCGCGAGTCAGCAGCGCCCGAACCAGCAATAGCAGGACGCCGATGGTAATGGCAGCGTCGCCCACGTTAAAGACCAAAAAGGGATGAACCTCCCCGAAATGGAGGTCGGCGAAATCGAGCACGTAGCCGAGCCGCACCCGATCGAAGATGTTGCCGAGGGCGCCTCCAAGCACCAGAGCGAGGGCGACGGCGTCGTCGCGCCTCTTCTCGCGCCAAAGCCAGAAGGTGACGAAGGTGGCGATCGCGGCGGTGAGTCCGACCAGGAGCCAGCGCTTGGTCTCGCTGTCGGCGGGCAGAAGGCCCATCGAGACGCCCGAATTCTTCAGCCATTCCAGCTTGAAGAAGGACAGGATCTCGATCGTCTGCCTCTGCTCGAGCTGGAGCGGGTAGCGAACGACCCATTTCGCCGCCTGATCGAGCAGGAAGACGAAGAGCGCGACCGCAAGGCCGATCTTCCGGTTGCGCCGGATCCGTTCCGCGTCGCTCGGCACCTCAGCCATTCACCACCCCCTCGCAACGCGCGCACAGCCCGCCGTCCTCGCTCACTTCCGGAAGCAGGCGCCAGCAGCGCCCGCATTTGAGATAGTCCGATTTCGTCACCTCGATAGAAGCGGTGTCGCCCGGCTGGACCTCGGAGACGATGTAGATCTCGGCGAGGTCGCCGAGCGCCTCGTCCATGAAGTCGAGCTGGTCGGCCGGATAGAGCAATTTCGCCTCGAGGCTCGAGCCGATCACCTTCTCGCGCCGGAGCGGCTCGATGCTTTCGGTGACGTTCTCGCGGGTCGAGCGGATCATCGCCCAGCGCTCCGCCAGTACCTCGTCGCGCCAGGAGGGGTCGATCTCAGGCCATTCGAGCAGGTGGACCGAGCCGGCCTCGTCCGGAAAGCGGGTCTGCCAGACTTCCTCGGTGGTGAAGCACAGAACCGGCGAAAGCCACCGAACGAGGGCGTGGAAGACGGTGTCGAGAACGGTTCGGTAGGCCCGCCGCTTCGGGGCGGAGGGCGAATCGCAATAGAGGCTGTCCTTGCGGATATCGAAGAAGAAGGCGGAAAGATCGTCATTGGCGAAGGCCATGAGGGCGCGCGTGTAGCGGTTGAAGTCGAAGCCCTCGGCCGCGTCCTTCAGCTCGGCGTCGATCTCGGCCAGTCGGTGGAGCACCCAGCGCTCGAGCTCGGGCATCTCGGCCACGGGAACCCGCTCCGACTCGTCGAAATCGGCCAGCGCTCCGAGCAGGTAGCGGAAGGTGTTCCTGAGCTTGCGGTAGGCGTCGGAGGTGCCGGCGAGGATCTCCTTGCCGATCCGGACGTCGTCGAAATAGTCGGTCGAGGCGACCCAGAGGCGCAATATGTCGGCGCCGCTGTCGCGGACGAGGGCGATCGGATCGACGACGTTGCCGATCGATTTCGACATCTTCCGCCCGTTCTGGTCGAGCGTGAAACCGTGGGTCAGGACGGCCTCGTAGGGCGCCCGGCCGCGGGTCGCGCAGCTTTCGAGCAGGCTCGACTGGAACCAGCCGCGATGCTGGTCCGAGCCTTCGCAATAGAGGTTGGCGCGGACGTCCTGCCCGTAGCGCGCCTCGACGACGAAGGCGTGGGTCGAGCCGCTGTCGAACCAGACATCGAGGATGTCGTTGACCGGTTCCCACTCCTCGAGGCTGTAGCTGTTGCCGAGCAGGGCCTGGTGGTCGGCGCCGAACCAGGCGTCGGCGCCGCCTTCGTGGAAGGCGTGGAGGATACGGGCGTTGACCACCGCGTCGCGCAGATAGTCGCCGGTCTTCCTGCTGACGTAGAGCGCGATCGGAACCCCCCAGGCGCGCTGGCGGCTGACCACCCAGTCCGGCCGGCCCACGACCATGGCGCGGATCCGGTTGCGGGCCTTTTCAGGGACCCAGCGAGTGTCGTCGATGGCGCGAAGGGCGGTGGAGCGCAGGCTCGTCTCGCCGCCCTGATCCATCGGGATGAACCACTGGGGCGTGCAGCGGTAGATGACCTTCGCCTTCGAGCGCCAGCTGTGCGGATAGCTGTGCTGGAAGTCGGTGGTCGCCGCCAGCAGCACCCCCGCTTCGTCCAGATCCTTGCAGATCGGCCCGTCGGGCGCGTTGAACCTGGCGTTGATCACCGAGCCCTGGCCGCCGAGCCATTCCCAATCGGCGCGGTAGAAGCCGCCGTCGTCGACGGCGAAGACCGGCTCGATCCCCGCCGCCTTGCAGACGAGGAAATCCTCCTCGCCATGATCGGGCGCCATGTGGACGAGGCCGGTGCCGGCGTCGGTGGTGACATGCTCGGCCGGGAGGAAGGGGCGGGGGCGTGCGAAGAAGCCGCCGACCTCGTGCATCGGGTGGCGGGCGATCGTCCCGGCGAGCTCGATTCCCTTCACCCGGCGGGTGATGATGCTGGCGTCCATCCCGATGCGGTCCTCGGTCGAGTTCCTGAGATCGCAGGCGACGAGGAGGCGGACGCCGTTCTCGTGGAGGGTGACTGCATATTCGATGTCGGGCCCGTAGGCGATCGCCTGGTTGACCGGGATCGTCCACGGAGTCGTCGTCCAGATCAGGGCGAAGGCGCCGACCAGCTCGGGGATCGGGCTCTCGACGATCTCGAAGCCGAGATCGATCTGGGTCGAGACGATGTCCTCATATTCGACCTCGGCCTCGGCGAGCGCGGTCTTCTCGACCGGGCTCCACATCACCGGCTTGGCGCCGCGGTAGATCTTGCCGCCTTCGGCGAGCTTGAGGAACTCCTCGGCGATCTTGGCTTCGGAGGCGAAGTCCATCGTCCGGTAGGGATCGTCCCAGTCGCCGGTGATCCCGAGCCGGATGAACTGCTCGCGCTGGACCTGGATCCAATGCTCGGCATAGGCGCGGCATTCGGCCCGGAACTCGCGCGGCGGCACCTGGTCCTTGTCGAGCTTCTTCTTCCGGTACTGCTCCTCGATCTTCCACTCGATCGGAAGGCCGTGGCAGTCCCAGCCGGGGATGAATGGCGCGTCCTTGCCCATCAGGGTCTGCGAGCGGATGATGAAATCCTTGATCGTCTTCATCATCGCATGGCCGATATGGATATCGCCGTTGGCGTAGGGCGGGCCGTCGTGGAGGATGAAGCGCTCGCGGCCGGCGCGTGCTTCGCGAAGCTTGCCGTAGAGTCCCATTTCCTTCCAGCGCGCGAGGATGGCCGGCTCCTTGCTCGCGAGGCCGGCTTTCATCGGGAAGTCGGTCTTCGGGAGGAAGACCGTGTCGCGGTAATCTCTTTTTTCGGACATTGCGGCGGGGCTTAGCGGGGAAGGCTAGGAATGGGAACCACTAGAGTTCCCCGGCGAAGGCCGGGGTCCAGCTTCAGCCTCGGCGCCGCTGGACCCCCGCCTTCGCCGGGGAACGCTGCCCTAATTCTCCAGCGCCCGTCCGACATTGTAGAAATCCTCGATCCACAGATAGCCGCGGAAGTCGCGCGGGACGTTGTCGAGCTGGTCGGTGCGGGTGAGGCCGATCGCTCCGCCCTTCCGATAGTCGCCGGTCAGCATAACCTTGGTGCCCACCCCGTCCATCCGGGCGAGGAAGCGCTTGGGCCAGCCCCAGATCGCCCACTGATAATTGAGCGGCACCATCACCGTCGTGTGCCGGCACGATTGGGGCACGTAGCTCGTCCAGCCATATTTCACATAATCGGTGAGGCAGGCCTTGGCGTCCTGGGCGGTGAAGGCCCAGGCGCCGGGCGCGAGCTTCCTCACCCGCTCGATCACGGCAGGATCGCCGTAGAAGCCGAACCGGGCGTCGGAAGCGGAGGCGCCGCCGCGGCGGAGGGCGGCGAGGAGCGTGTCGGCATCGCGCGGGTCGCGGCTCTTGAAATGGAAGATGAGCCGCATCTGCGGCACTTCGCGAAGCACCTCCTCCACGGTCGGCATCGCGCCGACGCCCTTGCCTCGGAGCGGGTAGGTCTTGCCGTGGTCGGGCGTGTAGCCGTAGCCGACGTCGAGCTTCTTCAATTGCGCCAGGGTGAGGTCGCGCACCGCGCCATGGCCGTCGGTCCGGCAGTCGACCGTCCAGTCGTGGAAGGCGACCATCTGCCCGTCCCTGGTCGGATGGACCTCGAGCGCGATGGCGTCCGCGCCGAAGTGGCGCGCGTTCGAAAAGGAGCGAAGCGTGTTGTCGATGAAGTCATGCTCGGAGGGGAGCATGCGCTGCGCCGTGCAGGTGTCGTCGTCTATGCCCTCATGGTCGATCTGCTGGGCGATCCCACGATGCGCGACGAGGATCAGCGGGCCCGGCAGCCTGGGCGCGATCCAGGAGGCGTTGACCAATGTGAGCGCGACCGCGACGGCGGCGATTCCGGTGCCGGCCCATTGCCATTTCTTCATTCCGCCAGCCTCCGCCGGGCCTCTGCGCAGTCCGCGGCCATCTGCGCCGTGAGTGCGTCGAGCCTGTCGAACTTCGCCTCCGGGCGAAGGAAGGAAATGAGCCCGACCTCGACGGTCCGGCCGTAGAGGTCGCCGTCGAAGTCGAAGAAATAGGGCTCGAGCAGCTCTCTGGGGGGCTCGAAGGTCGGCCGGATGCCGAGATTGGCAGCGCCTTCCAGCGTCCGCCCGTCGGCGAGCCGGGCGCGCACCGCATAGATCCCGAAGCGCGGGCGGAGATAGGGGCCCAGCGCGATGTTGGCGGTGGGATAGCCGATCTCGCGGCCGCGCTTGTCGCCATGCTCGACCACGCCCTCGATGGCGAAGGGGCGGGTGAGCAAGCGCGCGGCCTCGGCGGGATCGCCGGCGACGAGGGCGTCGCGGATCCGGCTGGACGAGATCGGGCCGCCTGAATCGCTGACCGGGCCGACCGAATCGACCGAGAAGCCGAGCCTCCGGCCTGCTTCGGCGAGCACGGCGACGTTGCCGCCGCGGCCCTTGCCGTAGGTGAAGTCCTCGCCGGTGACGACTCCGGCCGCGCCGATCAGCCGAAGCAGCCGCTCGGCGGCGAAGGCTTCGGCGCCGGTCGCGGCGAGACCGGAGTCGAAGCGGAAGACGATCATCGCGTCGGCGCCCGCCGCGGCGAACAGCCGTTCGCGCTGGTCCAGGGTGGTCAGCCGGAAGGGCGGCGCGTCGGGCTTGAAGAAGCGCACCGGATGCGGATCGAAGGTGGCGACCAGGGCCGGCCGCCCCTCGGCGCGCGCGCGCTCGATCGCCCGGGCGACCACCGCCAGGTGCCCGAGGTGGAATCCGTCGAAATTGCCGAGCGCGACGATGCCCCCGCGAAGCGCTTGCGGAACCGCCGAGCCGCCGTCCAGCCGCTCCATGGGAGGCGTATAGGAGAGGGCGGCGGATCAGGGCAACTGGGCGAGCAGCCTCAGCGTGTTGCCGCCCATCACCTTGGCGATCTCCTCGTCGGTGAAGCCGCGGTCGATCAGGGCCTGGGTGACGTTGATGAGGCCGGAGGCGTCGAAGCCCGTCGTCACCGCGCCGTCGAAGTCGGAGCCCAAGGCGACATGGTCGATCCCGACGAGGTCGCGGACGTGGGCGATCGCCGCCGCCACCGCCGCGGGCCGAAGGTCGCAGACGGCACCCTCCCAATAGCCGATTCCGATCAGGCCGCCCGTCCGCGCCACGCCCCGTATCTCCTCGTCGGTGAGGTTGCGGTTGACCTTGCAGGTCGCCTGCACCCCGCCATGGCTGGAGACGACCGGCCGCTTCGCCATCGCGAGCACCTCGGCGACGGTGGCGTGGCTCGAATGGGCGATGTCGACGATCATCCCCTTCGCCTCCATCGCCCGGACGACCTGTCGCCCGAGCGCGGTGAGGCCGCCCTTCTTCGCGCCGTGCATCGAGCCCGCCACGTCATTGTCGAAGAAATGGGCGAGGCCCGCCATCCGGAAGCCGGCGGCGTGGAGGCGGTCGAGGTTCGCGAGATTGCCCTCCAGATTCTGCAGCCCCTCGATCGACAGCAGGGCGCCGGTCACCCTCCGCCCGGCGGCGCGGTCGGCGAGGAGGCGGCGGACGTCGGCGCCGCTGCGCACGATCCGAAGCCGGCCTCCCGAAGCGGCTTCGGCCCGCCGAAGCTTCTCGGCGTGCCAGAGCGAGCGCTGGAGCAGCGAGTGCCAGGTCCGCGGCGGCTGCAGCTGGGCGAAGGCGAGCAGGGTGATGTTGTCGGTGTCGGGGTCGTTGGAATCGTAATTCTGGCCCTTGG
Organism: Allosphingosinicella sp.; assembly: GCA_045811485.1. Taxonomy (GTDB): domain Bacteria; phylum Pseudomonadota; class Alphaproteobacteria; order Sphingomonadales; family Sphingomonadaceae; genus Allosphingosinicella. The sequence goes on along the minus strand of JBJMTX010000020.1, from coordinate 12,590 downwards.
GCGTCTTGGTCACCGAGGAGAAGACCTGGAGCGCGACATTGCCCGCCTCGAGCCGGGGCAGATCGATCTGCCCGCGCGAGGCCCGATCGAGCAGATTTCGCTGCCACAGCAATGTGTCGGCATGCATGTCGGCGATGGCGAGCCGGGCGTGAAGCGCCCTGGCGCGCGGCGAGATGGCGGGCAGCGGAGTCGCCACCACCTTGTTCATCCCACCCTCGACGATACCCGGCCCGAACAGGAAGAAACCGCCGGCGGCGAGGATCAGGAGGACGAGCAGGCCGTAGACCAATTTGCGCATATCACCCCCTCCGTTCGAGCCTGACGAAGCTGTAGGCCGGCCTGTCTCCCTCCGCCGGATGGTCCTCCCGGGACACTTCCAGCCAATCCTCGTCCGGCGCGGCCATGAATGTGTCCGCTTCCGGCGCCGAATGCACCTCGGTCAGCTCGATGGCGTCCGCCCGCGGGAGAAACAGGGCAATCACTCCGGCCCCGCCGATGACCGATACCGGCTCATTTCCGGCGAGCGCCAGCGCCTCGTCGGGCGTGCCTGCCGAATCCGCGCCCTCCTCGCGCCACGCGGGATCGCGGGTGAGGACGATGTGCCGGCGGCCCGGCAGCAGGCCCGGCAGGCTGTCGAAGGTCCGGCGTCCCATCACCATCGCCGTACCCATGGTGACCGCCTTGAAATGCTTCATGTCGGCCGGAATACGCCAGGGAAGGCCGCCGTCGAGGCCGATGGCGCCGTTCGCCGCACGCGCGACGACGATGGTGATCGGCATCGTCAATTCCTCGTCGTCCCAGCGAAGGCTGGGACCCCGGAGGGTGAAAGGCGCAGGCGCACTTCACCCGCTGGGACCCCAGCCTTCGCTGGGGCGACGTTCAAACCGCCACCTCGGCCTTGATGTGTGGGTGGGCCTCGTAACCCTCGATCTCGAAATCCTCGTAGCGATACTGGTCGATCGCCTCCGGCTTCCTCAGGATTTTCAGCTTCGGCAGCGGCTTCGGCTCGCGCGTCAGCTGGAGCCGGGCCTGGTCGAGGTGGTTGGAATAGAGGTGGCAGTCGCCGCCGGTCCACACGAACACGCCCGGCTCCAGCCCGCACTGCTGGGCGAGCATGTGGGTGAGCAAAGCATAGCTGGCGATGTTGAACGGCACCCCGAGGAAGGCGTCGGCGCTTCGCTGGTAGAGCTGGAGGTTGAGGCGGCCGCGCGCCACCTGGGTCTGGAACAGGCAGTGGCAGGGCGCCAGCGCCATCCGGTCGAGCTCGGCCGGGTTCCAGGCGGAGACGATCTGGCGGCGCGAGGCGGGATCGCGTTTGATGAGCTCGATCAGGTTGGCGATCTGGTCGACATGCCGCCCGTCCGGGCCTTCCCAGTCGCGCCACTGCTTGCCGTAGACCGGGCCGAGATCGCCCGCCTCGTCGGCCCATTCGTCCCAGATGCTGACCCGATTCTCCTTCAGCCAGGCGATGTTGGTGTCGCCGCGAAGGAACCACAGCAATTCGATCAGGATCGAGCGCAGATGGAGCTTCTTGGTGGTCAGCAGGGGGAAGCCGTCGGCCAGGTCGAAGCGCATCTGGTGGCCGAAGACCGAGAGGGTGCCGATTCCGGTGCGATCCTTCTGCTCGGCGCCTTCGTCGAGGATTCGGGAGAGGAGCTGGAGGTAGGGCTGCATGGGGCGACTATGGCGGGTGGGCGAGGGGTTTCCAAGGCTCGCTTCGTCATTGCGAGGAGCGAAGCGACGAAGCAATCCAGGCTGCGGCAGCGCGCACTCGTAGATTGCTTCGCTCTGCTCGCAATGACGACCCTAAGCCTTCGCCCGCGCCTCTTTGATCGCGTCGCGCAACGCCTCATAGCCGACGGCGCCCTGAAGCACCTTGTCGCCGACGACGAAGGTGGGGGTGCCGGTGGCGCCGAGCGTCTGGGCGATGCGGAAATTCTTGGCGAGCTCTTCCTCGACCGCGGCGGCCGGCAACTCGCCGGATATGCCGTGCGAGGCCCGTGCCTGGGCGAGCGCTTCCGGTGTCGGCCGGCCGGCGGCGAACATCTGGTCGTGAAACGGCTTGAACCGGCCGGCCTGGGCGGCGGCGAGGCTGACCCGGGCGGCGGCCTCGCTGTCCGGGCCGAGCACTGGCCATTCGCGCCAGACCACCTTGAGCTTGGGGTCCTCGCTCAGCAGCCGTTCCACGTCCGGATTGCTCTTCCGGCAATAGCCGCAGGCATAATCGAAGAACTCGACGAGCACGACGTCGCCGTCCCTGGCGCCGGCCCAGGCTCCGGCGAAGGGGGTCTCGATCGCGGCGCGGTTGGCGGCGATGTTGCGGGCCGCGCGCCGTTCGTCGAGCTTCTGCATCGCCTCGGGCAGGACTTCGGGATTTTCGAGCAGATAGTCGCGGATATCGGCGCCGGAATGGCGCGTCGCCAGAGCCACGGCGCCTCCGCCGACCAGGGCCCCGATCAGCCCGAAGGCAAGCCCCGCCTTCCAGCCCGCCCCCGATTCCTTACTCATTATGGCCCTTGTGCTTGCGCTCGACCTCGGTGCGCGAGACCATGGCGATGTCCTGCGCGCGCAGCCAGTCAGGCGTTCCGCTCGGGACCGACTTCAGCGCCTGCTCGGCATTGACCAAAGCGAGCTGCGCCTCTCCCTCGAGATTGTAGCGCTCGGCCGTGGCCAAAGCGGCCCGGCCCGGATCGCCTTCGCGGTCGTAGACGATCCCCAGCTGGTACCAGGCGAAGGGGTTGGAATTGTCGCGGCCGATCGCGGCTCGGAGCACTTGCTTCGCTTCCTCGTAATTGTCCGGCTTCTCGGTCGCGATCAAGGCGTGGCCGAGGAGCGAGGCGATGAGCGGCTGGTCGGGCGCATATTTGACCGCCTGGCGAAGGGTCGCCAGAGCGTCTTCCGGCCGCCCGGATTCGAGCAGGACCTGCCCCTTCAATTCGAGGAAATAGGGATCGGTGGGCTGCTCGGCGAGCAGGCTGTCCACCTCCGCCAGCGCTTTGTCGGGATAGGCGCTCTTGTGCCAGGCATAGGCTCGGGCGTAGCGCGCCGGGACGCTCTTGTTGCTCTCCGGGAACATGACCAACGTCCGCTGGGGATCCTCGACATAGCCTGAGAGCTTGGCCTTGACCCGCTGGAAGCGCGCCTCGAGCTTGGGATCGGTGACGTTGTCCCAGCCCGGCGCGTTCTTCACCGTCTGCTCGAGCGCGGCGATCCGCTCCCCGGTCAGCGGGTGGGTTTGCGCATAGGCGTCGTTCTGCGGAATGGCGTAGCGGAATTCCTGGTTCTGGAGCTTCTTGAAGAAGCTGATGATCCCCTTGCCGCTCACCCCCGCCTTGGCGAGGAAGCTCGCCCCGGCGGCATCGGCGGAGGATTCCTGGGTGCGGCTGAAGGCGAGGAACTTGCCCATTGCCGCCTGCTGGCCGGCCGCCATCGCGGCCATTCCAGCCTCGCCGGCGCCCGCCGCCATTGCCGCGACTCCGAGCACCATCGACAGCAGCATGATCCCGGTGGCGACCTTCACGCCCTCCTGGATCCGAATGACGTGGCCGCCGGTGATGTGGCCGACCTCGTGGGCGATGACGCCCTGGACTTCGTTGGCATTGTCGGCGGCGGCGAGAAGGCCGGAATGGATGTAGACGATCTGGCCGCCGGCCACGAACGCGTTGATCGATTTGTCCTGGAGGAGGACGATCTGGACATTCTCCGGGCGAAGGCCCGCGGCCACCAGGATCGGCCTTGAAATGTCGCGGAACAGGGCCTCGGTCTCGGCGTCGCGAAGGATCGACTGCGCCATTGCCGGGCGCGCCGTGAGCGCGAAGCTCAACGTGAGGAAGAAGGCGAGACGCAGGGCGAATCCGCCCCACCGTCTCAGCGTCACCGAAGCTTCAGCCATTCCACTTCCTATCCTCAGCGGGGCTGAACCTGACATGAGCGCCCCCGTTTCGGGCAGCGCTCATGCCGGTTCGTCAGGCGCCGAACGTGCGCTGCCACCAGCCCCGGCGCGGCGGGCCGCCTTCGCCCTCCTCGTCGGCCTGCGCTTCCTCGTCCGAGCCGGAGCCCTCGCCGCGGTCGTTGGCGGCTTCGGGCGCGGCCGGCTCGGGCTGAGCCTCGGCCTCTTCGGTCACCTTCTTGCGGCGCGTGCGCTTGGGCTTGGCCGGAGGTTCCTCGGCCGCCGCGACGGGCTCTGGCGCAGGCTCGGGTTCGGGCGCTGGAGCGGGTTCGGCGGTGGGAGCGGGCTCGGCCGCCTCGGCGGGAGCCTCGTCCTTGCGGCGGGCGCGGGGACGGCGGCGGCCCTTGGGCTTCTCCTCGGCCTCGGCGGGCGGTTCGGCCGCGACGGGCGTCTCCGTCTCCGGCTCCGTCTCGGGGGCGGGCTGAGCCTCGAGCTCCGTGGGCTCGCCGGTCTCGGACTGCTCGTCGACCCGGGTCTCGCCTTCCTCGCCCTCCCTGCGCCGGCCGCCGCGACGGCCGCGGCGGCGGCGGCGCTTGCGGCCGCGCTCCTCGGCTTCGTCGCTCCGCTCGCGGGCCTCGCGATTCTCGGGGCGACGGGCCGGGCGCCGTTCCTCGGCCGGTTCGTCTTCCTCTTCGTCCTCGTCCTCAATCTCGTCGGCGAGATCCTCGGCGAATTCCTCCTCGTCCAGCTCAGGCTCGACGACGCGCTCGACCCGCGGCCGGACCGCCGGCGGCGGGCCGAACGATTCGACCGCCATCTTGGCGCCTTCGAAGCTCTCCTCGATCAGGACCTCGATCTGGACTCCGTAACGGGCCTCGATCTCGCCGATCTCGCCGCGCTTGCGGTTGAGCACGTAGACCGCGGCTTCGCGCCCGGCGCGGAGCACGATCCGGCTGCCGCGGCCGCGAGCGGCTTCCTCCTCGAGCATCCGGAGGGCCGAAAGGCCGGCCGACGAGGCGGTGCGCATCAGGCCGGAGCCCTCGCAATGCGGGCACGGCCGGGTCGAGGCCTCGAGCACGCCCGTACGGAGGCGCTGGCGGCTCATCTCCATCAGCCCGAAGGAGGAGATTCGGCCGACCTGGATCCGGGCTCGGTCGTTCTTCAGGGCCTCCTTCATCGCCTTCTCGACCTTGCGGATATGGCCGTTCGATTCCATGTCGATGAAGTCGATGACGACGAGGCCGGCCATGTCGCGGAGGCGAAGCTGGCGCGCGATCTCGTTCGCCGCCTCGATGTTGGTCGCGTAGGCGGTCTGCTCGATATTGTGCTCGCGGGTCGAACGGCCCGAGTTGATGTCGATCGAGACCAGGGCCTCGGTCGGGTTGATCACCAGATAGCCGCCCGACTTCAGCTGGACGAGCGGCTGGTACATCGCCGCGAGCTGGTCCTCGGCGCCGTAGCGCTGGAACAGCGGCACGGTGTCGACGTAATTCTGAACCCGCTTGACGTGGCTGGGCATCAGCAGCTTCATGAACGAGCGGGCGGCCTTGTAGCCCTCCTCGCCCTCGACGATCACCTCGTCGATGTCGCGATTGTAGATGTCGCGGATGGCGCGCTTGATGAGATCGCTGTCGCCGTAGATGAGCGCCGGGGCGGAGCTTCCGAGCGTGCGCTCGCGAATCTCGTCCCAGAGGCGGGCGAGATAGTCGAAGTCGCGCTTGATCTCCGTCTTGGTCCGCGAAAGGCCGGCGGTGCGGACGATGCAGCTCATCGAGTTGGGCAGCGAAAGGTCCGACATGATCTGCTTGAGGCGCTTCCTGTCGGCGCCGTTCGAGATCTTCCGGCTGATTCCGCCGCCGTGGGACGTGTTGGGCATCAGCACGCAATAGCGGCCGGCGAGGCTCAGATAGGTGGTGAGGGCCGCGCCCTTGTTGCCGCGCTCCTCCTTGACGACCTGGACGAGAAGCACCTGGCGGCGGCGGATGACGTCCTGGATCTTGTAGCGGCGGCGCAGATTCTGGCGCTTGCGGCGGAGCTCGTCGGCGGCGTTCTCCTCGGGCGCGCTCTCGGCGGACTCGGGCTGGGCGGGGGCGTCCTCGTCGCCCTCCTCACTCTCCCCGTGGGCTTCGACAAATCCATTCTGGTCGCCGCCGTCGATGTAGCCATCATCATGGTCATGGTCATGGTCATCGTCGTCGTCACGGTCGTCGCGATCCTCGTAGCGGGCGTCCTCGGCGGCGCGAAGGCGCTCTTCCTCGGCGGCATGCTCGGCTTCCTCGCGGAGCAGGGCCTCGCGGTCCTCGCGCGGGATCTGGTAGTAATCGGGATGGATTTCCGAGAAGGCCAGGAAGCCGTGGCGGTTGCCGCCATAGTCGACGAACGCCGCCTGCAGCGACGGCTCGACCCGCGTGACCTTGGCTAGATAGATATTTCCCTTGAGCTGCTTGTGCTCGGCGGATTCGAAATCAAATTCCTCGATCCGGTTTCCCTTGACCACGGCCACCCGGGTTTCTTCCTGGTGGCGCGCGTCGATCAACATGCGCATTGTCATCAAAATCACTCCACGCGCGCCGTGCGGTCCTTGCGGCCGGCCTCGGCGCACGCTCGAATATGGACGAAGGCGCGCGCCCAGCGGCGCTCGCCCTCAATGTCCGGGTTGCAAAGAAAATAGTCGCCTCTGCTGCTCGGGGCAGGCCGGCCTTCATGCCGGACCGCACAGTCCCCGCCGCAATGCCCGGCCCCGTCGGGGAGGGCAGCTTATGGGGGGAGAAATGCCTCATGCAGCGTCAACCTTGGTGGCCGGCGCGAAAAAGGCGCCGGCGCATGCGTTCGGCCCGCTGCGGGAAGGAAAGTCGCCCTTCATCGGCGCGCCGAGCCCCGCTGCTAGCACCTGCCATCCCGACCGGCAACCGCTATCGGCGGCGTGGATACGCCGCAATGGGACGAAGGCGATCGCTTCGCCTAGTGGTAGAAATAGGGATCGAGGACCCGCACCTCGTGGACGGCGTCGACCGGGACCCCGTTCTTCGCGCCGACGCTCTTGATCGCCTCGGGCGAGGGCGCGTCGTAGACGCAGAAGGTCTTGGTCTTGTCCGCCGAGACGTAGGAATGGACCCAGGTCACCCCTTCCTCGGCATTGTTGGCGACGATCCCGCACAGCGCCTCGGCGCCGTCCGGGTTGACGGGGACGTTGAGGCCGTCCGGAAAGGTGCGTTCGACCATGTAGCGGGGCATGGGCTTCTCCTGCTTGAGGAGCGGCCGTTTAGCAGCATCGTCCGGGCCGGGCAAAGCGCCGATCCGGAACCGGCCCCTTGCAAGGGACGTTCTCCCTTCCTGAGCGGGCGGCATTGAAAAAGGAGCCCGATTCATGGGTAATCAGGACAATAATCAAGGCGGCGGCATGGGCGGCCAGAGCGGCGGCACCGGCAGCGGCCAGCAATATCAGGGCGGCCAGGGCGGTCAGGGTACCGGCACCGGCACCGGCGGCCAGCAGGACCAGGGCGGCCAGAGCGGCGGCATGGGCGGCCAGAGCGGCGGCACCAGCGGTCAGCAGGATCGCGGCGACCAGAGCGGCGGCACCGGCGCGGGCAGTTCCGGCGGAAGCGACGGCAGCCAGCAATATCAGGGCGGCCAGGGCGGTTCCGGCGGCTCGGGTGACTGGGATCAGCAGCAGGGCGGCCAGGGCCAGGGCTCCGGCACCGGCGGCGGCCAGCAGCAGCAGCAGGGCGGCACCGGCGGAGGCAGCAGCTCCGGCGGAACCGACGGCATGGATCGCTAGACCCCGCGGATGAAGTCGAGGGCCGTCCGGGCGACCGGGCGGCCCTCTTCTTTTGCCTGTGGCGGGGGGTCAGACCAAAGCGGCGGCGCCGGTGGCGGTGGCGAAGCCGAGCGTGTCGAAATATTCCGAGAAGATGGTCGCCTTGCCATTCTCGAAATGCCAGACGTCCACCTTGGGAGTCGCCACCTCCTCCCCGTTCAGCTTGTGGCGGAACGCGCAGCGGCCGATCATCACCACGTCGTCGCCATCGGCGACGAAGCGGTCGACCTCGAAATGGAGCATCTCCCAATCCTCGGTGAGCGCCGCGAAATAATCCGACGCTTCCTCGCGGCTGCGGTGGACTCCCGCCAGCCGGCTGCCGACGATCGGGCTCAGCACCGAGCGCATCTCGACATTGTCGGCGAACAATTCCAGCACCTCGCGCGCCGAACCGCCCTTGGTCTGGTCCCAGCGAGCGTAAGCCCCTTCGAGGAGGGTCACGAGGGGATTGGCAGGGCCGGTCATCGGGCGCCTCCTGAACGAGCGGGCAGGCGCCGGAGATAGCAGAAAGCCCGGCCGGATTCGACCGCAGCGGGCCGGGGAACGGGTCCGCTCCGGACCTGTTTCCCCGGCCCTGCCGGGCTTAGTCCTTCAGGGAGGCCGAGACCTTTCCGCCATTCCTCTCCAGCTCGTCCATCACGCGCTTGTGGAGCCAGATGTTCATCTCGGCGCTTCCGTCCCTGGCGCCGGTATAGCCGAGCTCGGTGGCGAGCTCCTCGCGGTTGGCGAGGCTGGGATCGAGATCGAGCAGCTTCATCAGATCGACGATCGAGCTCTGATAGTTGAGCCTCTCGCCCTTCTTCGAGGCGAGATCGGCGAGCACCGCGTCGACGTCGACCGGCTGCGCGGGGGCCGCGGCGGCGGGCTGGTTCATCTGCGGCATCGCCTGCGGCTGGGCCTGGTTCTGGGCGGGGGCGGCGGCCTTGTGGCCGAAGATCGCGTTCTTGATCGCGCTGAAGATACTCATGCTCACTCTCCTGATGGGGGGTAGCCGCTTGAGGGGGCTGCAGCCAAAAGGCGTGACGGGGGACGAAGGTTGCGCGGTGAAGGCGGCGGAAGCGGCGAAGCGATTCAGCGGTCGGGCGAGTAGGAAGGCACGCAGCCAATCCGGTGCGAGAGCGTTATCCGGTGCCTATTCGCAGGAGAGTGAAATGACCAAATTCGCCATCGTCACCGGCGCCTCGAGCGGGATCGGCCTGGAGCTGGCCAGGCTCGCCGCGGCGGACGGCTACGACCTGCTCGTCGCGGCCGACACGCCTTTGGTCGATGCGTCGCGGGCATTGAAGGATCTCGGAGTCGAGGTCGACTCGGTCGAGACCGATCTCGCCGGCTTCGCCGGGGTCGAGCGGCTTCTCGACGCCTTGGGCGGGCGGACCCCGGACCTCCTCTTCGCCAATGCCGGCCACGGGCTCGGCCACGGCTTCCTCGAGCAGGATCCGGCCGAGTGGCGGCACGTGATCGACACCAACATCACCGGAACCGTCTATCTCATCCAGAAGATCCTCCAGGCGATGGTCCGGCGCGGCAGCGGCCGGGTGCTGGTGACGGGGTCGATCGCCGGCCATCTCGGCGGCGCCTTCCAGGCCGTCTACAACGGCACCAAGGCCTTCGTGGACAATTTCTGCGACGGCCTCCACGAGGAGCTGAAGGATACGGGCGTCACCCTGACCTGCCTCAAGCCCGGAGCGACCGACACCGAATTCTTCGAGCGGGCGGACCTTCTGGATACGAAGGTCGGCCAGATGCCCAAGGACGATCCCGCCGACGTCGCCAAGGCCGGCTACCGGGCGATGATTAACGGCGAGCGAAGCGAGGTGTACAGCTTCAAGAACAAGCTCCAGGTCGCGGCCGGGAGCCTGCTCGGCGGCGGAGTCTCGGCCAAGCTCCACCGCAAGCTCGCCGAGCCGGGGTCGGCGAATAGCTAGACCGGCTCAGTAATTGAGCTTCGGATACCAGTCCGGTTCGCGGCCGGCGGGGGTGAGGTCGAGGATGTTCCACAGCGTGCCGAGGTCCGGCGCGCCGCGCGGGTCCTGGCCCGGATCGGCGGTCTCGATGCCCATCTCCCCGGCCCAGAAGAGATGGACCTTGCCCTCGCGCTTCACGAAGACGAGCAGCGACGCCCATTCCGATCCGTCCGGAGCGAGGCCGCGATAGTCCCTGGGAAAATCGTCGCCCACCGGCCGGTAGAAGCGAAGCCCGCGCCAGCCCCGCTCGCGGGCGAAAGCCTCCTGGCGCTCGACCGGCGAGCGGCCGATGACGGCGAGCGCCACCTTCTGCTCGATGTCCGCCGCATTGGCGTCGAGCGGGCCGAGGAGGTTGGTGCACATCGGGCAGGGCCGCTCGCGCTGTGGACCGAACATCCAGAAATAGACGACGAGCGTGTCCTTGTCGCCGAACAGGTCGGCCAGCGGGACCTGCCGGCCTGAATGGTCCTCGAACCTGTAGCGGTCGGAGACCTCGCCGCCGAGCGGCAGCGCCCGGCGCTTCTCGGCGACCCGCGCGAGATGGCGCCGAAGCTCGATCTCCTCGGCGAGCAGGGCCTCGCGCGCTTCGCGATAGCCCGGCGGCTCGTTGGGCCAGGGCTTACTCGCCGCCTGGGCGAGCTCGGCGGCGGGAACGAGGGCGTCGGTCATGGGGCGGCTCCTAACCTGGATCAAGGGTCAACGGCGAGGAAGGCGGCGGGTTGCATGGGGCGCCGGGCTTCGCGATAGCGGAGAAGCGACGCCGGGGGAGGGACCATGGCTTACGAGCATATCCGCATCGAGCAGAGCCCCGCCGCGGTGGCGACGGTGACGATCGCCCGGCCGGACCGGCTCAACGCGCTCTCCGCCCAGACGGTCGACGAGCTTCGGGCGGCGGTGGAAGAGACCGGCCGATCCGGCGCCCGCTGCCTGCTGCTGACCGGGGAGGGGCGGGGATTCTCGAGCGGGGCGGACCTCGCCACCGGGGGCGGGCTGCCGGACGATGTCGGGGCCTCGCTCGAGAAGCATTTCAATCCCCTTCTAGAGGCGCTGTTCGCCTTGCCTATCCCTGTGGTCGCGGCCGTCAACGGGCCCTGCGCCGGGGCGGGCTGCTCGCTGGCCCTGGCGGCCGATATCGTCGTCGCGGCGCGGTCCGCTTATTTCCTGCAGGCCTTCGTCAACATCGGCCTCATTCCGGACGCGGGCGCGACCTGGCTGCTGCCCCGCCTCGCCGGGCGAGCGCGGGCGATGGAGATGATGATGCTGGGCGAGCGGATCCCCGCGGAAAAGGCGCTCGAATGGGGGATGATCGCCCGCGTCGTCGAGGATGAGGCTCTCGCCTCGGAGGCCGAGGCCCTCGCGACCCGGCTGGCGCAGGGACCCACCGTCGCGCTCGGCCTGATCCGAAAGCTGGCGCGGGAAGCGGGCCACTCCGCTTTGAGCGACGCCCTCGGCGCGGAGCGGGCCGCGCAGCGGGAAGCGGGGCGGAGCGAGGATTTCAAAAGCGGCGTGGCGGCATTCCTGCAGAAGCAGCCGGCGCGGTTCGAGGGGCGCTAACCGGCAAGTTGCCTCGCATAACGACCGCGCCTAAACCGCGGCCATGGCCACGATGATCGACGAACTCGACTCCCGCCGCCGCCGTGCGGAGCTGGGCGGGGGCGAAGCGCGGATCGCCGCGCAGCACAAGAAGGGCCGGCTGACGGCCCGGGAGCGTGTCACCGTCCTGCTCGATCGGGACAGCTTCGAAGAATATGACATGTTCGTCGAGCATAATTGCGCCGACTTCGGGATGGAGACCCAGAAGGTGCCGGGCGACGGAGTCGTCACCGGCTCGGGGACGATCAACGGCCGGCTGGTCTACGTCTTCGCCCAGGATTTCACCGTCTTCGGCGGAAGCTTGAGCGAGCGCCACGCGCAGAAGATCTGCAAGGTCATGGACATGGCGATGAAGGTCGGCGCGCCCGTCATCGGCCTCAACGACAGCGGCGGCGCCCGCATCCAGGAAGGCGTCGCAAGCCTCGCCGGCTATGCCGAGGTGTTCCAGAGGAACGTGCTCGCCTCCGGCGTGGTGCCGCAGATCAGCCTGATCATGGGCCCCTGCGCGGGCGGCGCGGTCTATTCGCCGGCGATGACCGACTTCATCTTCATGGTGAAGGACAGCTCCTACATGTTCGTCACCGGGCCGGACGTGGTGAAGACGGTCACCAACGAGGTCGTCACCCAGGAGGAGCTTGGCGGCGCGATCACCCATACGACCAAGTCGGGCGTCGCGGACGTCGCCTTCGAGAACGACATCGAGGCGCTGCTCGCGACGCGCGACTTCTTCGATTTCCTGCCGCTCTCCAACCGCCACGAGCTGCCCGAACGGCCCACCGCCGACCCCTGGGACCGGGCGGAGCCCAGCCTCGACACGCTCATCCCCGACAGCGCGTCGAAGCCCTACGATATGCACGAGCTGATCCGGAAGGTGCTCGACGAAGGCGATTTCTTCGAGCTTCAGCCCGGGCATGCGGCGAACATCATCGTCGGCTTCGGCCGCGTGGAAGGACGTACGGTCGGAGTCGTCGCCAACCAGCCGATGGTGCTCGCCGGAGTCCTCGACATCGCCTCGTCGAAGAAAGCCGGCCGCTTCGTCCGCTTCTGCGACGCCTTCGACATCCCGATCCTGACCTTCGTCGACGTGCCCGGCTTCCTCCCCGGCGTCGCGCAGGAGCATAACGGCATCATCAAGAACGGCGCCAAATTGCTCTTCGCTTATGCCGAAGCGACGGTGCCCAAGATCACGGTGATCACGCGCAAGGCCTATGGCGGCGCCTATGACGTGATGGCGTCGAAGCACCTGCGCGGCGATCTCAATTATGCCTGGCCGACCGCCGAGATCGCGGTGATGGGCGCCAAGGGCGCGGTCGAGATCATCTTCCGT
>JBJMTX010000019.1:0-4239 GCA_045811485.1 Allosphingosinicella sp. | reverse complement strand
GTCGACGTCGAGATTGTGGTTGTTCTCGGCATTGGCGATCGCCGAGGCGAGCACCTTGCGGACGTCGACCGCCATCGCCTTCTTCGAGAAGGTGAGGATGTTGAGCGCGTCTTCCGCCTTCTTGCCGCGGATCAGGCCGGCGACGAGATTGAGCTTCTGCGCCGAGCCGCGGATCTGCGTGCCGACGGCGAGCGCCTCATTGTCCGCGACCTTGCGGGGGGATGCCTGCTTGGACATGTCTTACCTCTTGCCCTTCTTGTCGGCGGCGTGGCCGGGGAAGTAGCGGGTCGGCGCGAACTCGCCGAGCTTCATCCCCACCATGTCCTCGTTGACCGACACGGGAATGAATTTCCGGCCGTTATAAACGTTGAAGGTGAGGCCGACGAACTGCGGCAGGATGGTGGAGCGGCGCGACCAGGTCTTGATCGGCGCACGGCTATTGGCATCCCGCGCGGTCTCGGCCTTCTTGAGAAGGCTGAGCTCGACGAACGGACCTTTCCAGACGGAGCGGGCCATGATTACCTCTTCTTCTTCGCGTGGCGGGACCGGATGATCATCTTGTCCGTCGCCTTGTTGTTGCGGGTGCGGGCGCCCTTGGTCGGCTTGCCCCAGGGCGTGACCGGGTGACGGCCGCCCGAGGTGCGGCCTTCGCCGCCGCCGTGCGGGTGGTCGACCGGGTTCTTGGCGACTCCGCGGGTCAGCGGGCGCTTGCCCATCCAGCGGCTGCGGCCGGCCTTGGCGAAATTCTGGTTCTGGTTGTCGGGGTTGGAAACCGCGCCAACGGTCGCCATGCAGTTCGAATGGATATAGCGCTGCTCGCCTGAATTGAGCCTGACCATCACCATCCCGCGGTCGCGGCCGACCACCTGGACGTAGGTTCCGGCGGAGCGGGCGAGCTGGCCGCCCTTGCCGGGCTTCATCTCGACGTTGTGGACGATGGTCCCGACCGGCATCTGGCCCAGCTCCATCGCGTTGCCCGGCTTCACGTCGACCTTGCGGCCGGCGACGACGGTGTCGCCCGGGGCGAGGCGCTGGGGCGCGATGATGTAGGTGAGCTCGCCGTCCTCATACTTCACCAGAGCGATGAAGGCGGTGCGGTTGGGATCGTATTCAAGCCGCTCGACGGTGGCCGGCATGTCCCACTTGCGACGCTTGAAGTCGATATAGCGGTAACGTTGCTTGTGGCCGCCGGCGATTCCGCGCGAGGTCACATGGCCCTTGTTGTTGCGGCCGCCGGTCTTGCGCTTGCCTTCGGTCAGCGCCTTGACGGGCTTTCCCTTCCACAGCGCCGACTTGTCGACGAGGATCAGGCCGCGCTGCGACGAGGTCGTCGGATTGTAGGTCTTGAGTGCCATTTTACCGGACCCCCTCGGTCACGTCGATCGAGCTGCCTTCGGCGAGCGTGACGATCGCTTTCTTCACGTCCGAGCGCGTGTAGGGGCGACCCTTCCAGCGCTTCGTCTTGCCCTTCTGGGTGAGCGTGTTGACGCCCGTCACGCTGACTCCGAACAGGGCCTCCACCGCCGCCTTGATCTGCGGCTTGGTGGCCTTGTCGGCGACCTTGAAGACGACCGCATTATGCTCGGAGAGCAGGGTCGATTTCTCGGTGATGATGGGCGCGAGGACGACATCGTAATGGTTGATGTCGACCTGGCTCTTCTTGGCGGCCTTAGCCATTGAACCGGGCCTCCAGGCTCTCGACCGCGGCGCGCGTGAGCACCAGCGTGTCATGGTTGAGGATGTCGTAGACGTTCGCGCCGATCGCCGGCAGGAGATCGATCTCGCGAAGGTTGCCGGCTGCCTGGGCGAAGCCGACGTTGAGCGCGTCTCCGTCGATCACCAGGGCGTTGCGGCCGAGGCTGAGGCCGGCGAGCCGCTCGCGGAGCGCCTTGGTCTTGGCTTCAGAGAGGTCGAGATTCTCGACCACGACGAGGCTTCCGTCGCGGGCCTTGGAGGACAGGGCCATGCGGAGGCCGAGCGAGCGGACCTTCTTGTTGAGCGAGGGATCGAAGTCGCGGACGCGGGGGCCGTGGGCCTTGCCGCCACCGACGAAGATCGGCGCGCGCCGGTCGCCGTGGCGGGCGGTACCGCCGCCCTTCTGGCGTCCGTACTTCTTGCCGGTGCGGGCGACGTCGGAGCGCTCGCGGGCGGCGCGGGCGGTGCCGCGGCGCTTCTCGAGCTGCCAGGTGACGACCCGGTGGAGGATGTCGGCGCGCGGCTCGACCCCGAACACCTCGTCGGAGAGCTCGATGTCCTTGCCGGCCTTGCCGCCGTCGAGGCTTTGGACTTTGACCTTCATGGCTTAGCCTTCCTGGCCTTCGGTGGCTTCCGGAGCCGCGGCATTTTCGGCCGGCGTCTCGGCGGGAGCGCTGTCGTTATTCTGAGAGGCGCGGAGGCCGGCGGGATAGGGCGCGTCGTCCGGGCGCGGAGTCTTGACCGCGTCCTTGACGAGCAGCCAGCCGCCCTTGTGGCCGGGGACCGAGCCCTTGACGAAGAGCAGTCCGCGCTCGGCATCGGTGCGGACGATCTCAAGATTCTGCTGGGTGCGGTTCTTCGCGCCCATATGGCCGGCCATCTTCTTGTTCTTGAAGACGCGGCCCGGATCCTGGCGCTGGCCGGTCGAGCCGAGCGCACGGTGCGAGATCGACACGCCGTGGGTGGCGCGCATGCCGCCGAAGCCCCAGCGCTTCATTCCGCCCTGGAAGCCCTTGCCCTGGGTCGAGCCCTGGATGTCGACGAACTGGCCGGCGACGAAATGGTCGGCGGTGATCTCAGCGCCGACATCGAGGACGGCGTCCTCGGCGACCCGGAACTCGGCGACCCGCGCCTTCGGCTCCACCTCGGCCTTGCCGAAATGGCCGCGCTGCGGCTTGGCGACGTTCTTCGTCTTGGCGGTGCCGGCGCCGAGCTGGAGCGCGACGTAGCCGTCGTCGTCCGCATTCTTGCGCGCGATAACCTGGACATTCTCGAGCGCCAGGACAGTGACCGGCACGTGGCGGCCGTCGTCCTGGAACAGTCGGGTCATCCCCATCTTCTTCGCGATCACGCCGGTGCGCATCACGTAAACTCCTCACGACAGAGGCCCCGCGGCGAAATTGCCGGGGGCGTGTTAGCCCAAATCGATGCGTGCCCCGCCTGGGCTAATGCTCCACCCCGAGGGGCGAAACGGCGGGGACGCAGTCCGGGAGCGTTGCTCCCGCGGTATCACCCTTGTTCGTCACCCCGGCGGAAGCCGGGGCCTATGAACACCTGGGGTGGAGGATATCCTCGGAGCCCGGTGTTCCTGGGTCCCGGCTTTCGCCGGGATGACGTTTCGTTCGCGCTGGCCCTTACGCCAGCTTGATCTCAACATCCACGCCGGCGGCCAGATCGAGCTTCATCAGCGCGTCGACCGTCTGCGGCGTCGGCTGCACGATGTCGAGCAGCCTCTTGTAGGTACGCACCTCGAACTGCTCGCGCGACTTCTTGTCGACGTGCGGTGAGCGGTTCACGGTGAACTTCTCGATGCGGGTCGGCAAAGGGATGGGACCGCGGATGAGCGCACCCGTGCGCCGCGCCGTGTCGGCGATGTCGCCCGTGGCCTGATCGAGCACACGATGATCGAACGCCTTCAGGCGAATGCGGATGTTCTGCGTTTCCATACCTACAACCGATTGCAAAGAGCCTCGCCCCGAGGGGCAAACCAAACAAAGCCTATCCGGGTCCTTGCGGCCCCGGAGCGGCCATTACTCACACTAGAAATGCGAACCGCCCGAATCTCCCGATCCGGGCGGCTGCGCGTGCCTCTACTACTTCGTGATCTCCGCGACAACCCCTGCGCCGACGGTCCGGCCGCCTTCGCGGATGGCGAAGCGCAGGCCCTGGTCCATGGCGATCGGAGCGATCAGCTTGACCTGCAGGCTCACATTGTCTCCGGGCATGACCATCTCGGTCCCCTCCGGCAGAACCACCTCGCCCGTCACGTCGGTCGTGCGGAAGTAGAATTGCGGACGGTAATTGGCGAAGAACGGCGTGTGACGGCCGCCCTCGTCCTTGGAGAGGACATAGACCTCGGCCGAGAAATCGGTGTGCGGCGTGATCGAGCCGGGCTTGGCCAGGACCTGGCCGCGCTCGACTTCCTCACGGCCGACGCCGCGCAGAAGAGCGCCGATATTGTCGCCCGCCTGGCCCTGATCGAGCAGCTTGCGGAACATCTCGACGCCGGTGACGACGGTCTTCTGGGTGTCGCGGATGCCGACG
>JBJMTX010000018.1:0-198439 GCA_045811485.1 Allosphingosinicella sp. | reverse complement strand
GGCGGCGGCTTCAGCCGCGGCGGCGGCGGCGGCAGCTTCGGCGGGGCGCGAATGGGCGGCGGCGGCTCGCGCGGCGGCGGCATGAGCTCGCGCGGCGGCTCGAGCTCGCGCTCGCTGGGCGGCGCCGGCTCCCGCGCCGGCTCCCCCTCAAGCATCAATCGCGGCGGTTCGGGCGGTTTTGGCGCTGGCAGCGCCGGCGCCGGCCGCGGCCAGGCGGGCAATCGGGCCGGCGCCGGCGTGGGAGCGCGCGGGCCGACGACGGGCGATCGAAGCTACGGAGCGGCGAGAGGCATGGGCGGAGGCACGATGGCTTCGACGCGCCCCGGCGGAGTCGGCGGCGCGGGCCGTCCAGGCGGAGTCGGCGGAGCCGGCAAGCCGGGAGGCATCGCCGGAGCCGGCAAACCGGGCGGCGTGGGCGGAGCCGGCAGGCCGGGCGGAGTCGGTGGCGCCGGCAGGCCAGGCGGTGTCGGTGGCGTCGGCAAACCGGGCGGTGTCGGCGGCGTTGGCGGAGTCGGTGGTGTCGGCGGTGTCGGCGGTGTCGGCGGTGTGGGAGGTGTCGGCGGTGTGGGAGGTGTCGGCGGTGTCGGCGGTGTCGGCGGTGTCGGCGGTGCCCGGCCGGGCAATCGGCCGGGAGGCGGCAACAGGGTCAACAGTGGCAACATCAACACCGGCGACATCAATGTCGGCAACGGCAACGGTAACGGCTACGGCGATTGGGACGGCGATCATGACTGGGGCGACAATTGGTTCCCCGGCGCCGGCCTGGCCGTGGCGGGCGCGACGGCGGCTATCGTCGGCAGCTATTACAGCACGCTGCCCTACGGATGCGGGAATTATTATTACGGCGCCTCCCCTTATTACAGTTGCGGCGGCGCCTGGTACCAGCCGCAATATCAGGGCGACGACGTCACCTACATCGTCGTCGAGCAGCCGCAGGGCGAGCCCGATGCCGCGGCGCCGACGGTGGTCCAGCAGATGAATCTGCCTCCCGAGCCGATGCCGCCGCCCCCGCAGCCCTAGAGCGGCTCCGGCCGGCCCGGCGGCCCGATCGCCCGCTCGCGGTATCCGCGGCCGCCGGGGAGCTCAGGGAGCGACCGACGATGGAAACCCTTTACCGGCAGACGCCGCCCTGGATCCTCACCCTCGCGGTTTTCGCCCTCCTCATTGCCCTCCTGTTCGTCGGCGCCTTCCTGCGCCACCGCAAGGACCATGCCGCCGGCGACGCCAAGAACGAGGACGACGCGTTCGAGAATCTGAGCGCCTCCGCGATCCTGGGCCTGCTCGCGCTGCTGCTCGGCTTTTCGTTCGCGCTGGCGCTCGACCGGTTCGATCTTCGCCGCTCGATGACCCTCCAGGAAGCGAATGCGATCAGCACGACCTATCTGAGATCGCAGCTGATGGACGAGCCCTACCGGACCCGCTTCCATGACCTGTTGCAGGGTTATACGGCCCACCGGATAAAGATCGCGCGGGTCGCCGACGCCGACGTCCAGCGCCGCCTCTCGGTGAGGACCGAGCAATATCGGCGGCAGATGGCGGCGGTGACGCTGGAGGCCATACGCCCCGTCTACAACAGCGAGTTCGGAACCGCCTTCATGGACAGCGTCAACGAGACGCTCAACATCGGGGCGGCGCGCAAGGCGGCGCGGCTCGCCACCATCCCGGCGCGGGTCCTTGTCATGCTGCTCCTCTATCTGGCGGTGACGTCGGTGATCGTCGGCTTCGTCATGGAGCGGGGCCGGGAGCGGTGGGCGGCCGCAGTCCTCCTGCTCATGCTCGCAATGTCCTACGGCCTCATCCTCGACATCGACCAGCCCAACCGCGGTTCGATCCGGGAATCCCAGGGACCCATGGAGGATGTGCTCCAAAGCATGCAGGGTGGCTGAGGAGCGCCCTCCGCGCCCAGGGCGCGGCACCTTGAGGCTGCTCGCGGTCGCGGGCTTCAGCGGGCTCGCCTTCCTGGTGCCGCTGCTTCTGATCGCCCTCGTGCTGGAGAAGGGCGTGGCCTTCGCCGGCAGGCTGGCCGATCCCGTGGCGAAGCTGTTCCCGGAGCGGATCATCGGCATCGGCGCCCAGACCCTGCTCGGCGTGGGCTTGCTGATCCTCTTCTCCCTAGCCGCCGGCCTGCTCGCCCATACAAGGGCGGGCAGATCCCTGTTCGACTCGCTCGGCGGGACCGTCGTCGGCGCCTTGCCCCAGTTCGTCGCGGCGCGCGCGATCACCAGGATCCTCGATCCCGAGGAGGCGGATATCGTCGTGGTGCTGGTTCCGGTGGGGCCGCGCTGGTCGATCGGCTTCGCTTTCGGACCCCTCGACGGCGCCTGGGCCAGCATCTATTTGCCGAACGCGCCGCGCTGCACCTCGGGATCGGTGTCGTTCGTCCGAACCAGCGACATCCACCCCCTCGACATCGACGTCGTCACCGCGGTGCGCCTGATCCGGCGGCTCGGGCAGGGCGCCGAGCATCTGCTCGCCGGCCTCACTTTGCCCAACGCCGCGGCGGGACCGTGAAGATGCACCTGCTCCCCGGCGAAGGCCGGGGTCCAGCGGCGCAGGCGGTGCGACTGGATCCCGGCCTTCGCCGGGAAACAATTCCACCTGAACAGGACGGAGCCTGACCCCGCTCACCCTTCAGAAGTTGACGATCCAGTCGCCGTTGAACACCCAGCCGTCCCCGCCGACCTGGGCGACGAGCGACGAGCCGCCGATCGGCGAGTGGTTCAGCTTCAGCCCCTGGAGGTTGAAGCGCATCTCCTTGCGGTGGAACGGATAGATGTTGAGGCCGAGGCCGAGTTCCCACGGATCCCCATATTCGCCGAATATCTTCGAATAGGTGACGTAGGGCTGGAGCACGCGCGGAAGCGCCATCGCCGAAGCCTGGAGCGAGAAGCCGTTATCGTAGAGCTTGGTGACCGGGATGGTCCCGATCGTGTCGAGATGGTCGACCCAGCGGAAATAATATTCGCCCTCGAGGTGGAAGCCGCGATATTTCATTCCGGCGTTGAGCGCGAGCATCTGGTAGGTCGCCTTGACGACCTTGCCCCCGGTTCCGAACGGATCGGGGCTGAACAGCAGGGTTCCGTCGGACAGCCGGATCTGGCTGTTCTCGAAATCGTCTATGTCCGGCTGGCCCTGGGCGTCCTCGCGGCTTCGGGTGAAATGGATTCCGACCAGGGTCGCGAGCTTCTTGTGGTCCTCGAAATCGCCCATGCCCGCGGCCGGCCCGAACTCCCCGGTCGTCGGCATCCACCAGAGAGCTCCGGAGAAGGTGTTGAACTTGGCGTCCAGCTCCTGCGAGCTCACCCCCAGCTGGGCGAGGTTGTTGGCAAGCGCGACCCGGTATTTGAGGCCCTTCAGTATCTCGCCCTGGGCGTCGATCCCGGTCGAATAGGAGCCGCGGAAGAATTCGTCGGCCATGATCCGGTTGTCGTTCCGGAGCCAGTTGGGGAAGGTATAGTTGGTCGTCCGCGTCGTCGGCAGCGGCATCACGCCCGCCGTCACGATCAGCTTGTCGTTGAATCTATACTGGAAATAGCCGCCGAGCACGACCTGGGCGCCTTCGCCCATCTGCGGGTTCGAGGTCCAGAAGAAGAAATAATAGCGGAAATTGGGGTCGAACAGCCAACCCTTGAAATTCCAGCTCAGCTTCTGGAACTGGAGGTCGTTTCGAATGTCCTGAAGCGACTTGGTCCGGCCGAAGCTGTCGACGTAGGTCTCGTCGAGGCCCTTCTGGTTGAGGAAGCGCGCATAGGCGTAGACGCCCGCGCCCAGCTCGCCATGCTCGCCGCGGACGAGGATGAAGCCGCGGCCGGGCTCGTAGCGCCCCCATTCGGTCTTCTCGCCGGTCTCGGCCGGCGCGCCCGCCGCCGCTTCCGTTTCGGCCGACGCCTGATCGGTGGCCGAGGCGGGGGCAGGGGCCGGCGGATGGGGCACGCCCAGCTTGGACTCCAGGGCCTCGATTCGAGCGTCGAAATCGCCCATCTTCCGCTGCATCTCGAGCCGCATAGACTGCAGCTCGCGAAGCTCGGCCTCCGCCTGCGCCGCGTCCGCCTCGCCGACCGCAGGAACGGCAATCGACGGCGCGTCGTCCTCGGCGACGGGTGCCGGCTGGTCCCCCGCTTCCGCGGCCAGAGCCGGCGACGAAGCCGCGGCGAGCAGAGCCGCGACCAATCTCAGCGCGCTACGCCGCATTCGCTTTCTCCCAGGCGCGGACGCGCAGTCGCGCGGCGTCGAAAAGCCGTTCGTAATTGCCCATGACGATCGCCGCCCGGGTCGCCGGCCGGATCCGCTCGAAGATCGGCGCCCACATCTCGTAGACCTTGAGGTCGGTGGCGAGGTCGGGCGGGGCGACATTGTCGGTGCCGAACAGGAAGCGGTCAGGATGACGGTCGAAGGCGGCCGCGACCTGCCCGATCGTGTCGGGCGAGGACAGGGCGTATTTGGCCAGCTCGTCCCACGATATGTCGAAATAGACATGGCCGAGGCGCGGGTCGGTGAGGATCCGCTCGATCAGCTCGAGGTGGGTCGGCGGCCGCTGCTCGGTGGAGGTCGTCGCCTGGACCGGGCCCGGCTGGACCACCCGCCCGAGGCCGGTATGCGCCCAGATGATGACCGTCCCGGGATGGCGCGCGAGCAGGTCGCGCATCTGCGTGTAATAGACCGGGAGGTCGGTCCGCTTCGTGAACGGCATGTCGATGTCGCAATGGATGATGACGACCAGGCCCGCCTCGCCGGCGAAGTCGAGGATCCGGTCGAGGGCGGGATTGGTCAGGCTGGCGGTCTCGCCGGCGATCTTGCCGGAGACGAACTCCTTGTGGATGCTGAACTCGCCGATCCCGCTGAACACGCCGGGATAGATCTGAAGCACGCGTCTTATGTGATCGACGGCGTACATGTCGGCCGGGTTGAAGCCGGTGATCATCGGATCGAGCCGGGCCCGGTCGGCCGGCGGCAGCGACAGATAGCCGGTCGCGATCATCGCGTCGGTGAAGGAGTAATAATAAAGCGAGGCGTCGCTCTGGAGGTAATAGGTCGGCGCGAAATCCCCGGAATTGGGCCAGGACCAGGTCTGCTGGAGCGGGATCCCGAACAGGGTCGAACGCTTCACGCTCGTCCCCATCATGTCGACATATTGGCGGACGGTGAGCCCCCGCTGGACGTAGTTGGTCAGGTGGAAGTGCGAATCGTTGAACAGCCAGCCCGGGCCCGGCGGCGGCGCCGGGGGCGGGGCGGCGCCGGCGCAGAGCAGGGCGGCTCCGATCGCCGGGAGCAGGTTGAGGCGGCGCATGGCGGGTCGCTCAGCCGGTCTGGCCGTAGGGGTTGGCGTTGAGCGCGCGGACGATGTCGGTGATGGCGCGCTGGCCGCGGACGCTGTTTCCGGCCGAGTCGAGCGGCGGCGCGAAGGTGCCGATCCCGAACTTGCCGGGCGCAACGCCGACCAGGCCGCCGCCGACTCCGCTCTTGGTCGGAAGGCCCGTCCGGTACAGCCACTTGCCGCTGTCGTCGTACATTCCGGCGGTGGCCATGATCGCCAGCAGCCCCGGCACGTGCGAGCGGTCGATGACCTGCTTGCCGGTGACCGGATTGCGGCCTCCGAACGCCAGGGTCGCGCCCATCACCGCGAGGTCGCGCGCCGAGACGTTGATCGAGCACTGCCGGGTGTAGAGGTCGACCGCCACCGCGGGATCCATCGGGAACCGCTCATAGGCCGACATCAAGGCGCCGATCGCCCGGTTGCGCTGGTTGGTGTCGCTTTCCGACTTGTAGACCGGCTGGTTGACGTCGAGCTGGCGGCCGGCGAAATCCGAATGGATCTGAAGGATCTTCGCCCAGACCTCGTCGGGCGAGGAGCCCTTGACGTTGCCGACGGTCGCGATCGCGCCGGGATTGACGAAGGGGTTCATCTCCTTGCCGCGGAACTGCTCGATGGCGCCGATCGAGTTGAAGGCCTGGCCGGTGGCGTCGACTCCGACCGTGTCCTCGATCTTGGAGTCGCCCGATTCCTGCATCACCAAAGCGGCCGTGAAGACCTTGGAGATGGACTGGATCGAGAAGAGCTCCTTGGAATCGCCGACCTCGTGGACCTTCGAATCGTTCCCGGCGACCGCAATCCCGAAGAAGGCGGACGAGACCTCGGCGAGGGCGGGGATGTAGTCCGCATTCTTGCCTTCCTCGAGCGTCCGGTAGCGGTTGTAGGCCTCGTTCATCGCGGCCTCGACAGCGCTTCCGCCGGAGGCGGCGGCCCGGCCGCCCTTCTGCGCCTGTGCCGGCGAGGCCAGCGCCAGCGCGCTCCCGCCGGCGGCGAGGCCGGCGGCACCGGTGGCGAAGGTCGCCAGGACGGCTCGGCGGCTCAGGCTCGCTTGTGACATGATTCTCTCCCTTTGCGCTTCCGGCATCACCAGATGTCCTTGCTCGTGAAGGACAATTTGAACGAGAATTGGGCCCTCAGATCCGCGCCCTTGTTGCCGTCATTGTCGGTGCGCTGGCCCCATTGCAGCTCGACTCCGGTCAGGATCCGCGGGTCGGGGGCCCAGAGCAGGTTGGTCGAGGCATATTCGCCCTTGTGGAAGGCGGTGGCGTCCTGGAAGTTGGTGTTGTTGACCTCGGTGAAGCTGTAGCCGAGCGCCGAGCTCAAGTGCCCGGTCCATTGCAGGTCGACATAGGCGGTGATCCCGAGCAGCGGCACGGCTTCCGCGGCGAGAAGCTCGTTGAGCGGAGGCGAAGGCGGCGGCGGGAAGATGGGCGGAGTCGGGACCAGCGCCGCGCTCGGCGCCAGGTCCATTCCGCCGTCGTTGATGTAGCTGGCGATTCCGTGGCCATAGACCGCGCCCAGCCGGAAGGTGGCGAGCGACCATTTGAAGGCGCCGCCGAGGTCGAGCCCCCAGCCGAATTCGCTTCCGCTCGGCTCGTTGTCGGGCGTTCCGAGCGTGTCGAAGCCGATCTTGCGGGCGATTCCGGAGAGCTGCACATGGCCCCAGGGGGCGTCGTAGCGCACCATGGCGGTGAAATCGGGAAGCTCCTCATTGGGCCTGAGGTTGGTTGCGAGCTCGGGATCGATGAGGCGGATCGAGCCGGGATCGATGTCGCTGTTCGGCACTTCGAGGGCGGCGGCGAGGGTCCAGCGCTTGATGTTGTGGGTCAAGCGGACCTGCGGAGTGCGCAGGAAGACCATGCCCGGAGGCCCCCAATATTCGACGACGTTGGGGAAGAGGTCGCCGTCCATGAACAGGCTGTTGGTCTGGCCGGCGAGGATCGGGCCCCAGCGGCCGTAGGCGTGGCGGAGCCTCGGGATGGTCTTGCCGGCATCGTTGCCGACTCCGAAGAAATCGAACTCGACCTTGGCCTCATAAGGCTTGCCGGCCAGCTCCCCGCTCGCCTTCACGCCCAGCCGCGATTGCTTGACGCTCAATATGGACTGGCCGTCGCTTCCATATTGCCCTTTGACGGTCGGGATCCGCGACGGCCGAAGCGCCGCCTCCCAGTCGGGATTGACCCTGTCGAAGTCCTGGATCCCGTCGAATTGAGCAAACCCGTAAAGCTCGAGGCTGTGGCTGTCCCCCGAGCTCGCGGAGGCGGCATCGGAAGCGTCCGAACTCCCGGCTTCCGATGCAGTGGTGCCATCGCCGGCGGCGGCGTCGGGGGTCGTGACGGCCTCCGGCGCGGCTGCGGGATCCGGGGCGGTGACGACCGGGGACGCTCCCAGCATGGCGGATGCGGCGATTGAGAAAATATCCATTTGGAACCCCCTGGTTCAGCGCTCTCGGGGGCAAGTATGGATGCGCGGCGGTGGCGATCACTCGGCTCAAATGCTGACTTCCGGTCAGGCAAAGCCCTAGAGAATAAACCCGGCGCTTCTTGTCGCGTCTCCAGGCGAAGCGATTTTATCGCTGGAGAGATGGGTTGTTCCACGGATGTCGCTCGGCGCTCCTCGCCCTAAGCCGCAAGGGCGCCAATTATTCGGGAGCGGACCATGTTATTTCCAGGGCTTCGCCGCCTCGCCGCCTCATGCCTCCTCGCGGCGCTCGCCTGCGGCTGCTCAACCCCGGAGCGGCTGACGGCGGTTCCGGCCGCGGAAACCGCTTTGGCCGAGGCCGAGATCGGCAACGTCCGCTTCCTGGTGGCCGAGGATCCCAAGCCGCTCGCCGACGAGGCCGAGGCGGCGCTTGGCAAGGAGCAGGCCTGGCTCGCCTCGCAGGGCCGGGAGGGCCCGCTTCCGCCGGCTTATTATCTCGCCATATCGGGCGGCTCCGACGACGGCGCGTTCGGCGCCGGCCTTCTCACCGGATGGACGGCCTCGGGGACCCGGCCCGAGTTCAAGGTCGTCACCGGTGTCAGCACCGGCGCCCTCGCCGCGCCCTTCGCTTTCCTCGGCGCGGATTACGATCCGATGCTCGAGAAGGTCTACACCACCATCTCCGCCCGCGACGTCTTCAAGAAGCGCGGAATGGTCCGCGGAGTGATGAGCGACGGAATGGCCGATTCGGCGCCGCTGCGTCGGATGGTCGAGCATTATGTCGACAGGAAGCTGCTCGACGCGATCGCAGGCGAATATGCCAAGGGCCGGCTGCTCCTGGTCGGGACCGCCGATCTCGACGCGCTCGAGCCGGTGATCTGGAACATGACCGCGATCGCCGCCAGCAAGGACCCGCGCGCGCCGGACCTGTTCCGAAGGGTCCTCGTCGCCTCCGCTTCGATCCCCGGACTGTTTCCGCCGGTGATGATCGACGTGACCGTCGGCGGCGTCCGTCACCAGGAGATGCATGTCGACGGCGGCACGATGGCCCAGATATTCCTCTATCCGCCGTCGCTGACCTCAGCCTCGGTCGCGCCCCGCAAGCGCGTGCTCTACCTGATCCGCAACTCGCGGCCCGAGGCGGACTGGGCGAACGTCAAGCGCCGAACGCTCCCGATCGCCTCGCGCGCCGTCGGCGCCCTCATCCGGACGCAGGGGATAGGCGATCTCTACCGTATCTACGTCACCAGCCGGCGCGACGGATTCGATTACAATCTCGCCTTCATCCCGTCGGAGGCCCGGCCCCCGCGCAAGGGCCCTTTCGACACGGCTTACATGAGCGCGCTCTACGCTCTGGGGCGGGACATGGGGGCGAAGGGCTATGAGTGGCGCAAGTCGCCTCCGGGCTACGACGAGGACGGGGCGCCCTGACCCCCGCGTCCCGCGCGCCGAAAGCTCGGGGATTGCCCGGTAGCCACGGGGCGAGGCGAGGGGAAAGATCGAGCCCAACCGGGCCTTCGGGAGACAAAGCCATGCGCCGACTTCCTTCTCTCATCGCCGCGATCCTCCTGGCGGCCGCCCCCGCCGGCGCGGCCAAGCCGCCGACCAGCTGGGACGGCCTCACGCTCGTCAAATCCAAGCGCCTCGAGCATGTCTACCTTCTCCCGGGCGCCGACTTCAGGGGTTACACCAAGGTCATGCTGGATCCGGCGGAGGTCGCGTTCCGCAAGGACTGGCAGCGAGATATGAACTCCGGTACCCGCGGCCTTTCGGGGGACGTCAGCGACAGGCATGCGCGCGAGATGCTCGACGAGGCCCAGAAGCGTTTCGACCGGATTTTCGCCAAGGCCTTCCAGAAGGCCGGCTACGAGATCGTCGCCGAGCCGGCAGAGGACGTGCTGCGAGTCTCGCTGGGGCTCCTCAACCTCGACGTACGCGCGCCCGACACCATGTCCTCGGCTCGCTCCCACACCTTCACGAGGGAGGCGGGCCATGCGACGCTGGTCGTCCAGGTCAAGGATTCGCTGAGCGGCCAGCTTCTCGGCCGGGCGGTCGACGCTCAGTGGGCCGGGGACTCCGGGCCGCTCATGCGCAACCAGGTCACCAACATCGCCGACTTCGAGCAATTGTTCGCCCAGTGGGCCAAGCGCAGCACCCAGGGGCTCGATGAATTGAAGGCGCTTTCGCCTATCGACGCCGGCGGGGCGCTCCGCCGGCGCTGACCGTACCGATGTCTGATTCCCCGGAATGCAAGGACGCGGCGGGACCTGGGCAAGAGGTTGGCCCCGCCGCGTCCAAGCTACGCCGGAACGGGGGCGGTCCCGGCGCGCTACTCTTGCCATTCGAAATGGCACTTCCGGATTGCCCGGACTATCGGGATTTGACCTGACGATCGCTCACTGCAGGTCCTGACCCTGCGAGGCGCCCGCGCGCCCAGCGGAGGTACAGGGCGGAAATGACCACTCCCACGACAAGGTAGAGAAGGACGGCGGCCAGCATCGGGGGATCGATCTCGAAGCTCTGCTTGATGATCAGCACCGCGAGGCCCGGATGGCGCGACGCGGCCGCCTGCCCGAGCGCCATCCGCTCGCCGGGGTCGGGGCCGCCGATCAGGTGCCCGCAGACGAGGCCGGCCAGCTCCGCCACGACGATGGCGAGGAGGGTGCCGTTGCCGACGCAGTCGAGCAGCTGCCGGTGGGCGGCGATGAGGAGCAAAGCGACCAGGATCGCGACCGTGCCGAAAGCGCCGGCCCTGACGATCGGCGCGATCCGACCTGCTGCGGCGGGCACGACACCGCCCAGAAATATACCCGCCAGCAAGGGCAGGAGGATCGAGGTCACCACCAGAAAGGCCACCGTCCACGGGTGGATGCTCGCCGTCCCGCCGCTGACGGTCGTCACCAGCGCGAGCGTCGCCGGAACCACGGGCACCGCCAGGATCAGCAGCGCCACGTACATGCCGACGACGTAAGAACTCTCCGCCCCGCAATCGAGCATCTTGCCGGGGACGACGGGGGCGAGCGGAGACAGCGCCATGGCGACGATTCCGATCTTCACCGCGGGCTCGATCGGAAGCAGCATCACGCACGCGAAGGCGGCGAGCGGAACCGCGACATAGACGGCGATGAAACCGCCGAACAGCAGCCGCGGCCTCGCCACGGCATGCAAAAGATCGCTCCATCGACTCTGCAGGCCGATCGAAAA
This sequence comes from Allosphingosinicella sp., assembly GCA_045811485.1. GTDB lineage: Bacteria > Pseudomonadota > Alphaproteobacteria > Sphingomonadales > Sphingomonadaceae > Allosphingosinicella. The sequence continues at coordinate 187,503 of JBJMTX010000018.1, read as the reverse complement.
TATGATCAGCATCGTGCTGATCTGCACCAGAGCCGACAAAATTGTGCTAAGGTCCATTGCGACACCCGGACAGAAGATTGCGAGTGCGAAGGCTGGAGCGATACTTTCATGGAAGCCATCGGTAGATTACCGGAGGCGCCGCCGGCCTCGCTCCTCTCGCCCGCGGAGCCAAACAAGCTTGGTGATGACCGGGTTTATCCTGATACTAAGCTGGCCGGCGGCGTGCGAGCAGGACAGACCGACCGAGCACAATTTCGAATCGCTCATTTCTTTCGGCAAGCGCTGGGTCCGTGAAACGAGGTTGAGAACTGCGCTGGACGAGCAGGCGCGGCGTTAGGCAAGCGACGATGGGGGGACGTTCGCCGCATTGGGGATGGCTATATGAGAAACCACGTTCGTCGCATCCTCCTTGCGGATGATCATGACATCATCCGGCGCGGCGTGCGGACCCTGCTCGAGACTCGGCAGGATCTTCAGGTGGTGGCGGAGGCCACGAGCGGGAGGCAGGCCTTGTCGCTTGCCCGCGAGACCCGGCCCGATATCGCTATCGTCGATTACTCGCTGCCCGAGCTCAATGGCCGTGACGTCACGCTCGAGCTCAAACGCGAGTTTCCCCGTATCGAGGTGCTCGTCTACACGATGCACGACAGGGAGGAGACCGTGACCGAGGTTCTTCATGCCGGGGCCCGCGGCTTCGTCCTGAAGTCCGATTCGGAACGCCACCTGTTCGCCGCGATAGATGCGCTTTCGATCAATCGCCCCTATTTCTCGCCGACCGTGTCCGAGACGCTTCTCCAACAATATCTACGGGCCAAGCCGCACAACGAGTTCAGCATATTGACCCATCGCGAGCGTGAGGTCGTCCAGCTGATCGCCGAGGGCAAGATCAACAAGCAGGTCGCGCAGCTCCTCAACATCAGCGTGAAAACGGTGGAAACCCACCGCTCCACGGTCATGCAGAAGCTCAAGCTGCGCACGGCGGCCGACCTGGTCCGCTACGCGGTTCGCAATCATATCGTGGAGGCCTGACTCGGTCTGAGGCAAGGCAAGCGGCGCCGCCGGCGACGGCCGGTCGTTCAGTTCAGGCGAACGATTCGAGCCGCCCTTCGTCGCGGAAGGGCAGGGACGCAATGATCGAGGTGCCGTCGCTGCCGCTGGTTATGACCAGTCGGCCGCCCAGCTCTTCGACCCGTTCGGCCATCGATTTCAGTCCCACCCCGGCGGATTCCGCCGCATTGGATCCGGTTCGAAAGCCGATTCCGTTGTCCTTGATCATCAGGTGCAGCCGCTGATCCGTGATGATGAGCCTGATTTCGACCTCGCTCGCCGCGGCATGGCGGTGGATGTTTGCCAGGGCTTCCTGGGTCAAACGGTGAACCATCATGCAAAGCTTGCGATCGAGGACGTCGGTGTCGTCCAGCCAGAGCGTGACGTCGAGGCCGGTGCGCTGCCCAAATCCTTTCGCCAATTTCTCCAGGTCCTTCGAAAGGCTGAGCTGGTCCGGCGTGGGCGAATGGAACAGGTAGGAAATCGACCTTATCTCGCGCTGCAGCCGATCGAGCGCTTCATCGGCGTCGGCGAGCTTGTCGCGAAACACCGAGCCGCGGCCGCGCTTGAGGTTGGCCAGAGTGAGCTGCAACGCGATCAGATCCTGCGCCGTCGTGTCGTGCAGGTCCCGGGCCACCCTTCGCCGCTCCTCCGCCTCGGCGTGCAGGAGCTGGCCTGCGAAATGTTTCGTCTGCTGCTTCAGGGCGACCAGCTCCGACACGTCGTAGCGGACCATGATCCTCCACTGCCGGCGTTCGCCGCAGGAGAAGAGCCGAACCCTGTCCGTCCGCTCGCTTCGGACGCCCTCGCCGTCGTCGCGATATTCGAAGCGGTCGATGTCGCCCGAGTCGATGCTGCGCAGCGCCGTGACCGCGGCGCGCGCCTGTCCATCGCCCTCGCTCGCCAATTGCTCGCAATGCTTGAGGTAGTTCAGGCCCAAGCGCAATTCGGGGGACGCGCCGGCCATCGTTGCCTTCGTCCAGGCGCGATTCAGCGCGAGCAACGTCCAGTTCCTGTCGAGAATGGCGACTTGTTCCACCAGCCCGTCGACGAGGGCGATCTGCGCTTTCAGGCCCGATGCGGTAAGATCCAGGCCGGGAGGCAGGAGAGGAATGACGTTAGACTTGACGGCGGCGTCGCTGTGAAGGGTCACGCGATCGGTCCGCGCGACTTTTTCTTCAACTGAATCAATATCGGTTACGAAATCGATCGAGTGATGGGCACAACTGAGATTAGACGGATCCATGGGAGCCCCCGGACGGATCATTACCTAGTCTTCGATACGCGGACTCGACCCGATCCTCCTACGCCAATGGGCGGTCGGCTTATATAGGGGTTTTCACCTAGGTTAAGTTTTGAGGGCTATGTTGTATTTTGGTAACTATCTTTATAGTTGCTCTGTCAAATATTGACTTAGCCAATTTCGAAAAGCGATGGGTGGGCCCTCGACGGCGTTCCACCCTCAATTTGCACCACCGGGGGCCTGGGCAAGCCTCTCCCTTATATCCTTGGCCAGTGCCTGGGCGATCGCCTTCACCGTCTCCGTGGTCGACAAGGTGGCGGGAATGTCGAGAGCATCGGGGCTTCGCCTTCTGACCGCGGCGAACTGCAGGACGTTGCTTTTCCCGTCCTGGAGCTCGAGCGCGAGGAGCAGGGATCCGGTGAACCGTCCTTCCTTGCCCGCGATGCTCCTCACGGCGTTGCTCGCCAGCCCCATCGGAGTCACCCGGGTCGCCGTCGCTATCCCTTTCTTCGTCGTATCCGCGCCGAGCAGGGTCACCCGGATCCGGAGTGTATCAGCGCCGGCGCTGTCCACGATCGGAAAGGATTTTGCGAGCTCGCGGCGAAGGGCCTCCGTCACGATTTGCGCATACTTCTGGCGGTCAGCGCCGTCGACGCCGTCGAATTGCGCGTCGGGACCGGAATAGACGACGGTCGGCACGACCATCATCTTCCGATAGGCGCCGAGCTTCAGCCCCGGTTTGGCGTAGGTCCAGGATTCGCTTCGCGGCGAATCCTGCCGCAGCCTCGAGGAGGAGGGCAGGGCGGTGGGCGCGTGATCCTTGGTCTGCGCGAAGGCGCTCCCCGGGATCGTGAGGACAGCCAGGCTGAGGCTAAGACCAATGCGTATCATGGCGGCTTTCCAGGACGACAGCTGAAATTTCGGCCTCCACTTCGCCGGCGAGATCGGCCCGTAGCAGTCGCTCGGGGAACGGGTCGCTCTCGAGGAGAGGGACGGCGAACAGGAACCGATAGATGAAGGCTCCGCAGATCGCGCCGGCGATCGGCGCAACCCAGAAGAACCACAATTGCGCGATCGCTTCCCCGCCGACGAGAAGGGCCGGGCCGGTGCTTCGCGCCGGGTTGACCGACGTTCCGGTCACCGGAATGCTGACCAGGTGAATGAGGGTCAGCGCCAGCCCGATCGCCAGCGGAGCACCGCCTTGAGGAGCGCGGGAATCCGTCGCTCCCAAAATCACGATCAGGAAGCCGCAGGTCATCACCAGCTCGACGATGAAGCAGGCCGCGGGTGAATAATGGCCCGGCGAGGCGATCCCGTAGCCGTTCTGCGCAAGGCCCATCTCGGCGAGATTGTAGTCAGGGCTGCCGCTCGCGATCATGAGCAGGACCATCGTCGCCAGCACGGCTCCGCCGACCTGCGCCATGACGTAGGGAGGAACGTCGCGCGCGGGAAAGCGGCCCGCGACGCACATTCCGACGGTGACGGCGGGGTTCAGGTGACATCCCGAAATGTGCCCCAGCGAATAGGCCATGGTCACTACGGTCAGGCCGAAGGCGAGCGCGACTCCCAGGAAGCCCAGGCCGGCCGAGCCGTAGCCGGTCGCAAGCACGGCGGCGCCGCAGCCGCCCAGGACAAGCCAGAACGTCCCGAAAAATTCCGCGCCCATCCGATGCCAGAGATGCACGACACGCCTCCCGTTTGACGGAATCGATAGCTCGTTCGCGATCCGGCATGGATCGGGTGAAATCTCTGTCTGAATGGCCGAAACTACTGGCAGGTGCCGGAGAGAGCGGCCCCTCGTCGCCTTTCGCACGGTCCGACTGTAGAATAGTTCGCCCCGTTTTTCCGGGGTCCTTGCGGATGGCGGCCTCGATCGGGACGCTTAGGGTTGGGCCATGCTCACCGCCTTCCGCTTGGTCGCGATGGCAGCGCTCGCCTTGCCGATGCCCTCGAGCGTGCAGGGTGAAGCGCTCCCCCACCCCTTCAAGTTCTTCGAAGGCCGGACCCTGACCCAGGGGACGATCAAGGTCATGATGAGCAAGCCGCGCCGGTCGCGGACCCTGGGGGTCGGCACGGTCAGGCCGGACGGCAGCCTTTCGCTGGTCCAGCAGGTCGAGGATCAGGGCAAGCCGCCGCACGAGCGTCGCTGGCTTATTCGCGAGGTCGCTCCCGGCCGATATTCGGGGAGCATGTCGGAAGCTTCCGGGCCGGTCACGATAGACCAGGTCGCCGGCCGCTACCGGCTTCGGCTCAAGGTCGCCGGCGGATATAATGTCGAGCAGTGGCTGACGCCGATCGCCGGCGGAAAGTCCGCGCGCAGCCAGATCACCGTCCGCAAGCTCGGAATCGTCGTTGCGACAGGGGAAGGCGTGGTCACCAAGCTCCCCTCGGCTTCACGCTGACCCTGACGAGCCGTTGGGCTCGCCCCTTGATCGACCGCGTCGACAGGGCCACATCGCTTTCATGCTGATCCAGACCGAGACCACGCCCAATCCGGCGACCCTCAAGTTCCTCCCCGGCCAGCGGGTGATGGAGGCCGGGACCCGCGATTTCGCGACGCCCGAGGACGCCGAGGCCTCGCCGCTCGCCGAGGCGATCTTCTCGACCGGCGAGGTCGAGGGCGTGTTCTTCGGGCGCGACTTCATCTCGGTGACGGCCGCTCCGGGGGTGGATTGGCGGCAGCTCAAGCCCGAGGTGCTGAGCGTATTGCTCGACCATTTTGCGAGCGAGGCGCCGCTCTTCCGGGCCGCCTCGGCCGCCGGAATCGAGATCGCGGGCGGCGACGAGGATTATGGCGAGGATCCCGCCGACGCCCCGATCGTCGCGGAAATTCGCGAGCTGATCGAGACCCGGGTTCGGCCGGCGGTGGCGCAGGACGGCGGCGACATCGTCTATCGCGGCTTCCGCAAGGGCACGGTCTATCTCGCCCTGCACGGCGCCTGCGCGGGCTGCCCCTCCTCGACGATGACCTTGAAGCAGGGGATCGAGAGCCTGCTCAAACATTATGTCCCCGAGGTCGAGGCGGTCGAGGCCGTCTGACCTCCGGCTGGATTCCCGCGTTCGCGGGAATGACGTAGGGAACGTCATGATCCTCGTCATCGAGACCGCTACACCGGCCTGCTCGGTCGCCCTGATCGAGGGCGACACGCTGATCGACGAGCGGAACGCGCTGGTCGGCCGCGGCCATGCCGAACGCCTGCTTCCGATGATCGCTGAGCTCCTCGCCGGCCGGCGTCCGGATTCGATCCTGGTCGATTGCGGGCCCGGGAGCTTCACCGGCGTCCGGGTCGGGCTGGCGGCGGCGCAGGGGCTTCGGATCGGATGGGGCGTGCCGCTCGCCGGCTTCTCTTCGCTTGCCGCGATCGCGGCGGCCGGGCGCGACGGAGGCGAGATCGCGGTTGCGCTTCACGGCGGACACGGGCAGCTTTTCGTGCAGTGCTTTGGCGATGAACCGATGCGGCCCCTCGACGCCCTCAGCTCCCTCCCGCCCGCTCAGGCGGCGGCGGTGACTCGCGCCCACAAGGTGGCGGGCTCGGGCGCGGCCGCTCTGGTCGCCGCGCGGGGCCATGGCGAGGCCGTCGACGCGCTTCCGAGCGCCGCCGACGCCCGGCTGCTTCCGCTTGCGCTGCGCTCGCTTCCGGCGCGCCCGCTCTACGGCCGCGGCCCCGATGCAAAGCCTGTCCTGAGCGACGGCGCAGGCGGCGTCGAAGGGCCGATGTCGTGAACGGCGTCAGAATCGAGGAGGGCGGGCTCGCGGACCTCGACGCCGTGATGACGGTGATGAAGGACAGCTTCGACCCGGCCTATGGAGAAGCCTGGACGGCGCCCCAATGCGCCGGGCTGCTGCCGATGGCCGGGGTCTGGCTTTCGCTCGCCCGGGCCGAAGGTGCCGCGGTCGGCTTCGCGCTTGCCCGGATCGTCGCCGGCGAGGCCGAATTGCTGCTGCTCGCCGTCCGCCGTTCGTGGCAAGGCAAGGGCGTGGGACATCTGCTTCTCGACCGGTTCGCCGCCATTGCCGCCAGTAAAGGGGCCGAACAATTGCATCTCGAGGTGCGTGAGGGAAATCATGCGGTTAGCCTCTACAGGCGAAACGGCTATCGAGAGGTCGGGCGGCGACGTCATTATTATAGCGGTCGCGACGGACAGCTTTTCGACGCGCTGACGCTGGCGAAATCTGCGGTCCTGTAAACGCAAATTGTATGCCCGCCAAATTCTCCTTGTAAAAGCCACCAAAACGGACCATTCGCGGTGGCGGGGCAAAGTCGTCAATTCCCGTGGTAGAAAGTTTACAGGCGAGAGCATGGCTGAGAGCAACGAACTCAATGAAACCCTGATTACCCTGACCGCCGATATCGTTTCCGCCCACGTCAGCAACAACAGCGTCGCCGTCAACGACCTGCCGCAGCTGATCCAGAACGTGCACAATGCACTCAATGGGCTGGGCGCAAAGCCGGAAGAGGCTCCGGCCCGACCGGAACCCGCGGTCTCCGTCCGCTCCTCGATCAAGCCCGACTTCATCGTTTGTCTTGAAGACGGCAAGAAGCTGAAGATGCTGAAGCGGCATCTGATGACTCATTACCAGATGACTCCGGACGAATACCGGCAGAAGTGGGGTCTCAACGCCGACTATCCGATGGTCGCGCCCAATTATGCCGAGCAGCGCCGGACCCTGGCCAAGAAGATCGGCCTCGGCACCAAGCGCCGCCGCACCGGCGGTCGCGGAGCCAAATAAGCTCGAAAGCCGCCGGGGTTTGGGTCCGTACTCAATCCCCCGCAGCGGCGTGACGGAGCGCAATTTGGCCGCTGGCAAGGAGCGAGGAGGGCGCGATGCGGGACATCGCGCCCGACGAGCGACGTAGCGAGCGGCCAAATTGCGCCCGCCCCCGGAGGGGGTCGCCTTGAGAGGCGCGCTGGGGGCGTCGCGCGGCTTGGCCGTAGCCCCTGCTACGGCCTGCGCCGCGCTCCTACCCAGCGCGCCTCTCAAGACGATCACGCTCGTTGCGGAGGATTGAGTACGGACCCCGGGTCCCGGCGGCCTTTACCGCCACGCCGATTCGGCTAAAGCGGGAGCAGCATGACCCGCAGGATCGACATCGAAGCGCTGTGCGCGGAGAAGGGGCTGCGAATCACCGAGCAGCGGCGAATCATCGCCCGGGTGCTTTCCGAAGCCGAGGACCATCCCGACGTCGAGGCGCTCCACGCCCGGGCCTCCGCCATCGACGCGGGGATCTCGATCGCCACCGTCTACCGCACCGTCCGCCTTTTCGAGGAAGCGGGAATCCTCGAGCGCCATGATTTCGGCGACGGCCGCGCCCGCTACGAAGCGGCCGACGCGACCCATCACGACCATCTGATCGACGTCGAGACCGGCAACGTCATCGAGTTCGTCGACGAGGAGCTCGAGGCGCTTCAGCGGCGGATCGCCGAGAAGCTGGGCTTCCGGCTCGTCGATCACCGCATGGAGCTTTACGGCGTCGCGTTGGGGCGGAAGTCATAGGATTGAGCGAGGCGAAGGACAAAACCCCTCTCCCTGTAGGGGAGAGGAGGGGCCCACCGCGAAGCGGTGGGAGGTGAGGGCCTTGCCGACTTCTTGCTACGGGCCCTCACCCTCCCGCTTCGCGGGCCCCTCCCTCTCCCCTAGAGGGAGAGGGGATTAATGGGCACGCTTCGCCTCTACTCTCGCCTCGCCTGGATGGTTGGGCTGCTCATCCTCTGCGTTCCGCTCCATTATCTCTGGCGACTGTTCGGGGCGCGCTCGCCCTGGCCGCGGCGGTTCCTGCGCTGGGTTGGGCGCGCGGCGGGGATGCGGGTGACGGTCGTCGGGACTCCGCTCCGGCGCGACGTCCTTTTCCTCGCCAATCATATGAGCTGGCTCGACATATTGCTCCTCGCCGGGGCGAGCGGCACGGCGTTCGTCGCCAAGGCCGAAGTGGCTGAGACGCCGCTGGTCGGCTGGCTCGCCGGGCTCAACAACACCGTCTTCGTCGCCCGCGCCGAGCGGCATGCCGTACGCGGCCAGGTCGATGCGCTACGCGAAGCGCTGGCGGGCGGCCAGCCGGTCGCGCTCTTTCCCGAAGGCACCACTGACGGCGGAGTCGCCGTCCTTCCGTTCCGGGCGAGCCTCGTCGCGTCGCTCTTTCCGCCGCTGCCGGGCGTGAAGGTCCAGCCGGTCGCGCTCGATTACGGCACGGCCGCGGAGGAGCTCAGCTGGATCGGCGAGGAGAGCGGTCTCGACAATGCGAAGAAGGTGCTGAGGCGGCGTGGGACGACGCCGGTCACGCTCCATTTCCTGGCGCCGGTCGATCCGGCCGACGGCGACCGCAAGGCGCTCGCCCACGCCGCAAGGGAGGAGATCGTCGAAGCTCTGGAGGGACCCCGCAAAAGTCGTACTTTTGCGGGAACCCGCGCTTCCGCCGCCGGAGCGGATCGCCTATAGGCGCGCGATGAAATCCCACCCGCGGACCTTCCACGTCAAATCCTTCGGCTGCCAGATGAACGTCTATGACGGCGAGCGCATGGCCGAGCTGCTCGAGGGCGAAGGGCTGGTGCCTGTGGCGGCCGGCGGGGCCGATCTCGTCGTCCTCAATACCTGCCACATTCGCGAGAAAGCGGCGGAGAAGGTCTATTCGGAGATCGGCCGGCTGAAGCGCGAGGACGGCTCGAGGCCGATGATAGCGGTCGCCGGCTGCGTCGCCCAGGCGGAAGGGGCGGAGATGAAGCGGCGCGCGCCGAGCGTCGACATCGTCGTCGGACCGCAGGCCTATCACCGGCTTCCCGAGCTGGTCAGGGCTGGACGCGGCCTCGACACCGACATGCCGGTCCTCTCGAAGTTCGGCGCGCTTCCGGCGCGGCGGCGGCCGGGGCCGAGCGCGTTCCTCACCGTCCAGGAAGGCTGCGACAAATTCTGCACCTATTGCGTCGTCCCCTATACCCGCGGCGCCGAGGTCTCGAGGCCGTGGGCGGCGGTGATGGACGAGGCCGAGGCGCTGGTCGACGGCGGCGCGCGCGAGCTCGTCCTGCTCGGCCAGAACGTCAACGCCTGGCGCGACGGCGACGGGCGCGGCCTCGCGGACCTGATCCGGGCGCTCGACCGGCTGCCGGGCCTCGAGCGGATCCGCTACACGACCAGCCACCCCACGGACATGAGCGAGGCGCTGATCCGCGCCCATGGCGAGGTGGAGACGCTGATGCCCTATCTCCACCTTCCGGTGCAGTCGGGCAGCGACCGGGTGCTCAAGGCGATGAACCGGAGCCACTCGTCCGAAAGCTATTTGCGGATCATCGAGCGGGTTCGAGCCGCCCGCCCCGACATCGCCATTTCGGGCGACTTCATCGTCGGCTTCCCGGGCGAGAGCGAGGCGGAGTTCGAGGCGACCCTGCAAATCGTCGAAGCGGTGAACTACGCCCAGGCTTACTCGTTCAAATATTCGCCGCGGCCCGGCACTCCGGCCGCGCAGATGGAAGAGCAGGTCCCCGCCGAAATGATGGACGAACGCCTCCAGCGCCTCCAGGCGCTCCTCAACGCCCAGCAGCTGGCGTTCAATCGCTCGACGGTGGGCCGGCGCACTTCAGTCCTGCTCGAGCGCGACGGCAAGAGGCTCGGCCAGAAGATCGGCAAGTCGCCCTGGCTTCAATCGGTCCATGTTGAGACCGAGGCCGGAATCGGCGACCTCGTCGAGGTGGAGCTGGTCTCGGCGGGGCCGCACAGCCTTGCCGGCGCCGAACTGATCCGGGTCGCCGCCTGATGCCCCCCAAGAAAGCCGAAGCGCCCGCCGCGCCCCGCGCCCGGCTCGAGCTCGAGTTCGAGCAGCCGCATCTGCTCGGGCCGCTGTTCGGCGAGTTCGACCGCAACCTCGTCGCGATCGAGGACCGGCTCGGGGTCTATATCGCCGCGCGCGGAGCCAAGGTTCAGATCGAGGGCGAGCCGGAGGACGCCGCCCGGGCCCGCGACGTCCTGATGGGGCTCTACAACAGGCTCGACGAGGGGCAGGACATCGACGCCGGGATGGTCGACGCGATCATCGCCATGTCGGGCCAGCCGACGCTCGACGGGATCATCACCTCGGAAGTGGCCGAGCCGCCCAAGGTGATGATCCGCACCCGCAAGAAGACGATCGTCCCGCGCTCCAAGATGCAGGCCGTCTACATGGAGGCGCTGGGGCGCGACGACATGATCTTCGCGCTGGGGCCGGCCGGGACGGGCAAGACCTATCTCGCCGTCGCCCAGGCGGTTCAGCAGCTGATCGGCGGCTCGGTGGACCGGCTGATCCTGTCGCGGCCCGCGGTCGAGGCGGGGGAGCGCCTGGGCTTCCTTCCCGGCGACATGAAGGAGAAGGTCGACCCCTATCTGAGGCCGCTCTACGACGCGCTCTACGACATGCTTCCGGCCGAGCAGGTCGAGCGGCGCATCGCCAGCGGAGAGATCGAGATCGCGCCGATCGCCTTCATGCGCGGGCGAACCCTCAATGACGCCGTCATCATCCTCGACGAGGCGCAGAACACCACGCCGGCGCAGATGAAGATGTTCCTGACCCGCTTCGGCATGCGCAGCCGGATGGTGATCTGCGGCGATCCCCTGCAGGTCGACCTGCCCGATCCCGGCAAGTCCGGGCTCGCGGACGCCGTCGCCAAGCTCGAGGGCGTGAAGGGCATCGCCACCGTGCGCTTCGGCGCGGGCGATGTCGTCCGCCACCCGCTGGTCGGGCGGATCGTCGAGGCCTATGAGGGGAAGGCGGGGTGATCCTCGTCGAAGCCGACGCGTCCGGAGAGTGGGACAGTAAAACCGATTGGGCGCAGCTCGCGACGGCGGCCGTCCGCGCGGCGGTGGCGGAGAGCGATACCGCGGCGCTGCTCGACGGCGGGCCCGCCGCCGAGGTCTCGGTCCGCTTCACCGGCGACGACGAGGTCAAGGCGCTCAACGCCGCCTGGCGCGGCAAGGACAAGGCGACCAACGTGCTCTCCTTTCCGATGGTCGAGACCGAGCAGCTGGCCGACCTCGCAGCGACGGAGGACGGCGAGGCGCTGCTCGGCGACATCGTCCTCGCCCACGGCATCTGCGCGGCCGAGGCGGAAGAGAAGGGCATCGGAATCTGCACCCACGCCGCCCATCTGGTGGTCCACGGCACGCTCCATCTGCTAGGCTGCGACCATGAACGGGGCGAAGGCGAGGCGGAGGCGATGGAAGCGGCGGAGCGGCGCGCGCTCGCCCGGCTCGGGATCGCCGATCCCTACGAGATCCGGCACTGATGGCTGACGAACCCCAGAGCGGCGAGCGAAGCATCTGGCGGGCGATCCGGACCCTGCTGTTCGGCGACGACAGCGAGGCGACGCTCCGCGAGGAGATAGAGGAGGCGATCGAGAGCCACGAGGGCGAGGCGCCGATCGTCGGCGACCTCTCGCCGATCGAGCGCCAGATGCTGAGGAACCTGCTCCATTTCGGCGAGAGCATTGTCGCAGACATCGCCGTCACCCGCGGCGACATCATCGCGGTCCCCAGCAACATCCCGTTCGAGGGGCTGGTCGCCGCCTTCGCCGAGGCCGGGCACAGCCGGCTTCCGGTCTACGAGGAGAGCCTCGATTCCGTCATCGGAATGGCCCACATCAAGGACGTCTTCACCCTCCAGGTCTCAGGCGCCGAGCCGCCCGAGGACATTTCGGGCCTGCTTCGGAAGCCGCTCTACGTCCCCGAATCGATGGGCGTCCTCGACCTGCTGGCGCGGATGCGGGCGGAGCGGGTCCACCTCGCCATCGTCGTCGACGAGTTCGGCGGCACCGAGGGGCTGGTGACGATCGAGGACGTCGTCGAGGAGATTGTCGGCGAGATCGAGGACGAGCATGACGAGGAGGCGCCCGGCCTCCTGATCGCGCTCGAGGACGGCGTCTGGGAAGCCGACGCCCGGGCCGAGCTGGACGACGTCGCCGAGACGATCGACGCGAGGCTCGGCGCGGTCGAGGAGGATGTCGACACGCTCGGCGGGCTCGCGACGGTGCTGGCCGGCCGGGTGCCGCAGCCGGGGGAGATATTCGAGCACCCCTCGGGCTGGCGGCTCGAGGTCACCGACAGCGACTCGCGGCGGGTGACGAGGCTGAGGCTCCACGCGCCGGCGGAAGGGGTGATGGGCGAGTAGGGGCGGATGACGCCCCTCGCTCTCCTCGCCGCGGCGGCCGCGGCCTTGCTCCTCGCGCTGGGGCTGAAGCTTCGCGGGCCGCGCGGCGGCGCCGACCTGACTGGGCCGTCGAAGCGGCGGAGGAAGCGGCTCACCGTGCGCGACGCGCGCAAGATCACGGCGCTGGTCTCGGAGGGCAAGGGCGGCGAGGCCCGGCGCTTCATCCGCGAGGCCGGCTATGACGATTCGGACGCGGGCAAGATGGTCGCCTTCATCGAGACCATGGAGAAGCTCGACAAGCCGGCGCCGACGGCGGCGCAGCCGGGGTGGAGCGAGACGGTGCGCGGGGAGGACGGGCTGGCCTACGGGAGGGGGCTGAGCTTCGACGAGACGCTGCACGAGGAGGACATGCGGGGGAAGCTCGGGGAGCTGGGTACTAGCGGGGAATAGGGGCGGGGCGGAGATGGAGGCTCGGGCGCGCAAGGGCGAGTTCGATACGCCGGTTTAGGGGCGGATTCTGTCCGCCGCCGCCTGAGCGGGCGCTAACTCCCGTTTGTCTCACGCAAAGCCGCAAAGCCGCTAAGGGGCACCGGCCTGCACTGGCGGTTGAGCCTGATCCGGAGAATCTTTGCGGCTTTGCGGCTTTGCGTGAGATATTGATGCCGCTGAAGCGGCGAGACGTCGATCGAGGGGGACTGGCACGTGAATTTGGATCTTACCATCGGAAGCGTTCGGAGAGAGGTGCCGAGGTCGCTCGTCGCCGTCCTTCTCGGCCTGCTGGCATGCCCGGCATCGTTGCTGACGGGATGCGACCGCGGCGACCGGGTCGAGCTTGTCCTCGAGGCGAAGCAAACCGACGCGGGCGACCAGGCGATGGAGAAAGCCCGCGAGGTCATCGAGCGGCGGATCGGCGATCTCGGCGAGTCCGGAGCGACGGTCGTTCGCCAGGGCCCGAACCGGATCCTCGTCGCGCTCCGCCGCGCCGAGGATGCCGGGCCGGTCAAGGCGCTGGTCGGCCGTTCGGCCCGGCTCCAGTTCAGGATGGTCGATACGACAGCCACCCTCGCACAGCTCAACGCCGGCCAGGCCCCGCCCGGCGCCCGGATCCTTGCTCTTGCGGAAGGGGGCGGCCCGGTCGCCGTCCGCGGCCTGCCGATCGTCACCGATTCGATGATCGTCGACGCCCGGTCCGGCTACGACGGGGCCGGGCATCCCAGCGTCAATCTGCGCTTCAATGACGACGGCACCCGCCGTTTCGCTCGGGCGACCCGCGAGAATGTCGGCCGCCCGCTCGCCATCGTCGTCGACGACGTCGTCATCTCCGCGCCCAACATCAACGAGCCGATCCTGGGCGGCCAGGCCCAGATCAGCGGCAACTTCACCGTCGAATCGGCGAACGAGCTCGCCGCCGTGCTGCGCTCGGGGGCGCTGCCGGTCGAGTTCGACGTGGTTGGGGAGCGGGTCCTTAAGCCCTGAGGGTGGCGGGGCGGGGTGGGCGCCTGGCACTTAGGGTCGATTTGTCTCACGCGAAGCCGCGAAGCCGCGAAGCCGCTAAGAAAGCGCTAGAGGGGTTCGCGCAGAGACGCAGAGACGCGGAGGCGTAGTGCCGCTTCGATCGCTTCGGCGATCCTTCATCCTCCTGTGCTTGGCATTTGTGAGATTGCCTGCGGCGCTTGGGGAAGGCGAAGCCTCTCTGCGTCTCTGCGTCTCTGCGCGGATATGTCAGGTCGCTGACGCGGCGAGGCGGTGGGCGTCCTGCTTCAGCGTTCTCATCGCCGCGGCATCGCCGTCGAATTCGACGGTTCGCTCGTCGAGGGCCCTTCGACTGCCTGCAAGGCAGGCGCTCAGGATAAACTAAGGTCGAGCTTGCGGGCGAGGGCGGCGAGGTCGGGGGCGGAGGTTCGGAGGAGGCGGCGAAGCGCAACATGGTGGCGGGCGCCGATCGTAGACAAAATCGGGCGCCCCGGCGGCGGCGGCGATGGCGGCTTCGGCCTCCTCGAAGCGGACGAGGGCGCGGTCCCATTTCAGGACCGCGGAGGAAACGGGTCAATAGCCGATCTTGAAAAAAGACCTCGCGGCCGTCCGCGGACCGGTGAGTCCCCGACCAAGGGTGTACGCATTCCCGTCGAGTTGGAGGCTAAGATCACCGCCTGGATCGCCCGCCAGCCCGACCCCAAACCCTCCCGCTCCGAAGCGATCCGCCAGCTGATTGAGAGGGGGTTGGCACGCTAATCCATTACGCGGGCTTCTCAAGCTACTATTGTCTTGCCCAAGCCGGAGAACAATGATAGAACACAGATGCCCTAAGGAGCCCGACAAATGGCGCGCGCGCACTACTACGTTGTACTTCACCACGGCCAATGGAAAATCAAATATGGCGACCAGCATTATGGCCCGTACGCTACGCAGGGAGCAGCCATACGGACTGCGATCGATGCCGCTCATAGCGCGGGTGGGAAAGGCCATGACGCGCAGGTTGTCGTGCAAGGCGAAGGCAACCAGTTCCGCACTGAGTGGACCTACGGCCATGATCCATATCCCCCGGCCGGGTGAAACCAATTTCCCATAGTTTTGGTATCGCCTAGGAAAGGAATGTGGGGCATATGAACCACATGGGGCGGTGGATTAGAAGGCTGATGATCCTTATCGTCGTGGCCATCACAGCGGCTGCGACAACGTTCCTTGTCCATCTCTTTCAAGGCCCGCTGTTCGGCGAGGGATACTCAGTGTCCTACGCTGATTTCCTAGTGATCGTGCTGACCGCCCTGGCCATTATGATCACCGTTCTGGCCATCTTTCTGGCGGCCCTTGGGATAATCGGTTGGGCCACATTTGAGGCGAAGTTGCGCGACACCTCGTTGGCCTACTTCACCTCCCAACTAGGGAAAGACGGGCCTTTGCGTAGTGAGCTGGAGGCATTACTCGTTCAGATAAGCCTCAGCGGTGTCGAAAAGCGCGACACTCCTCCAAAGACCGAGGCCCCAGAACAACCAAAAGACGTGCCTTATAATGACTGATTTTGCGCACAGTAACCGTATAGATGGGAACGAGCTGAATCTCCTTCGCGAGTATACGGCTGATGTTCCGGTGCGCGTTGGCTCACTTGCGAAGGCGCTTGGGATTGACGTGGTTCTCGCAACTTTGCCGATGAATATATCGGGTATGATCCACCCCCGCGGTGACGGCTTTATTATTAAGGTGAATCGTTTTGAACCGAAGGAGCGTCAGCGTTTCACAATCGCTCACGAAATAGCGCACTTTCTCTTGCACAAAGATCGCATCTTGCAGGGTGTAACCGACTCTGTGCTCTACCGGTCTCGACTATCATCTGCTTTGGAAGCGGAAGCAAATCGACTTGCGGCTGATATCATCATGCCTCGCGAAGCGATTAATCGAGCATTGGTTCAGTACGATCGTATCGACGACGAGATTATCGCGGAGCTTGCTGAGAAATTTAGAGTATCTGGCGCAGCGATGCAGATTCGGGTTAGTTAGGTGAATGCTCACAGGCATTAACTACGTCCCCTTGCTGAGGTCGAAGGTCGCTGAGGTCTCGGCGTTTCGAAATCTCTCCACCGAGGTTAAGGCCGCTGTGTTGCCCGTTTTTCTGACGCGCCCCTGGCAGAACGCAAAGCATTTCGACCTCACGATAGAACGGGTTCGCGAGGCCACAGCGGGGCGCACTTTCGCGCTGGGGCTCGATAGGGCCCGCTATAATCACGGAAGCTCGAAGCCAGCTCAAGCAGAATTTGACGCCCTCTTTCTGCCGACGGCTGGTTTCAGAGGATATTACGAGTTGGTGGAGGAAATTGGTGAGGCTGTTCCAGTCCTTCTACCACCCACAAGTCCTGACAACCTTCTTCTTCAGCTCGGCAATGCCGATGCCCTCCATCGAGGTCTTTTCATTCACTACTCCCGGGAATCTACCGTACCTGTCTTGAATATCGCCGGGTCTGTACCTCCACTGCCTCAGGACACCGTCTTCGTCGTCGATTCCGGTTGGTCCAGAGACTATCTCGGCTTGGAGGCGTGGACGACGAGCACTGTCCAAAGGATTCTAAGTGCAGTCCCGGAAGCAGAGATCGTAGTGATGTGTAGCTCTTTCCCCGATTCGTTCGGAGCAATCGTGGGGCACGGGGCAGTTCCCCTTCACGAGCGTCGGCTGTTTTCTGCGTCTCGGCAGCGCTTTCAAGAAGCAAGCTTGACATACGGTGACTGGGCAACAACCCGGCCACCGCAAAGCGGCGGCGGCGGTCGCATCCCTTCCCGAATCGATGTCCCAAATTGGACCGCGTGTGACATATTCCGCGCGGACCCGGACGTGGCAGAAAGCTACCAGTCGATGGCTGCGGCCGCTTGCTCTCATCCTTGCTTTTCGGCTGCGCCAGCCTGCTTCGGAAAGCAGTCAATCTCGGATACGGCAAATGGCACCCCGCTGATTAAAGGGCCTCAAAAGGCAACGGAGGCACGGATTAACATCCACATGACAATTCAGTCTGCAGTCGGAGATACCATGCCCCACGACGAGATCGAATACGTTGACTAGGTAATCGCGCTTCTCGCCGTCATTCAGCTGCCTCTCGCTCGCGCATTGAGGCGGCGGAGCGCCGTCTTTTCTTGCCAATGTGGCTCGTAACTTCCGCGCGGACTGACTTAGCTAGGAGTTCCCTGAGATAGCCGCCGGTGTAGGAGCGGAGTTCAGTCGCGACTGCCTCGGGGGTGCCTTCCGCAACGATCTCTCCACCCTTGTCGCCGCCCTCCGGTCCCAGATCGAGGATCCAATCCGCAGTCTTGATCACCTCCAGGTTGTGCTCAATGACCACCACCGAATTGCCCTGCTCCACCAGCGCATGGAGCACCTCCAAAAGCTTCCGCACATCCTCGAAGTGCAACCCCGTGGTCGGCTCGTCCAGGATGTACAGAGTTTGCCCCGTCGCGCGCCTCGACAGCTCCTTGGCCAGCTTCACCCGCTGGGCCTCGCCGCCGCTCAAAGTCGTCGCCTGCTGGCCGACCTTGATGTAGCCGAGGCCGACTTCCTCCAGCATCGCCATCTTGTCGCGGATGGGCGGCACCGCCTTGAAGAATTCGTGGGCGTCTTCCACCGTCATGTCCAAGACGTCGGCGATGCTCTTGCCCTTGAACTTCACTTCGAGGGTCTCGCGGTTGTAGCGGTGGCCGTGGCAGACGTCGCAGGTGACGTAGACGTCGGGGAGGAAGTGCATCTCGATCTTGATCAGGCCGTCGCCCTTGCAGGCCTCGCAGCGGCCGCCCTTGACGTTGAAGCTGAAGCGGCCGGGCTTGTAGCCTCGCGCCTGGCTCTCGGGGAGGCCGGCGAACCAGTCGCGTATCTGGGTGAAGGCGCCGGTGTAGGTGGCGGGATTCGAGCGCGGGGTGCGGCCGATCGGCGACTGGTCGATGTCGATCACCTTGTCGAGATATTCGAGGCCCTCGATCTTCTCGCAGGGGCCGCAGACGACCCGGGCGCCGTTCAGGGCGCGGGCGGCGCCGGCGTAGAGGGTGTCGACGGTGAAGCTCGACTTGCCCGAGCCGGAGACCCCGGTGATGCAGGTGAAGGTGCCGAGCGGGATGGCGGCGGTGACGTCCTTGAGGTTGTTGGCCCTCGCGCCCTTGACGGTGAGCTTGCGGCCGTTGCCCTTGCGGCGTTTGGCCGGGACGGGGACCGAGCGGCGGCCGGTGAGGTAATCGGCGGTCAGGCTCTTCTCGTTGGCGAGGACTTCGTCGAGGGTGCCGCGGGCGACGACCTCGCCGCCATGGGCGCCGGCGCCGGGGCCCATGTCGATGACGTAATCGGCGTGGCGGATGGCGTCCTCGTCATGCTCGACGACGATGACGGTGTTGCCGAGATCCCTGAGGCGCTTCAGCGTGACGAGCAGGCGGTCGTTGTCGCGCTGGTGGAGGCCGATACTGGGCTCGTCGAGGACGTAGAGGACGCCCGACAGGCCCGAGCCGATCTGGCTGGCGAGGCGGATCCGCTGGCTCTCGCCGCCGGAGAGGGTGCCGGAGGTGCGGTCGAGGTTGAGATAATCGAGGCCGACATTGTTGAGGAAGCCGAGCCGCTCGTTGATCTCCTTGAGGATCGCGCGGGCAATCTCCTTCTGCTGCGGGTTCAATTTGGCCTCGAGGGTCGAGAACCATTCGAGCGCGTGGCGGACCGAGCGGCGGGTGGACATGCTTATGTCCTCGCCGGCGATCTTGACGGCGAGCGGCTCGGGGCGGAGGCGGGCGCCGCCGCACGTCTCGCAGGGGGCGGAGGATTGGTACTTGCTCAGCTCCTCGCGCATCCAGGCGCTCTCGGTCTGGAGCATCCGGCGGTTGAGGTTGCCGATGACGCCTTCGAAGGGCTTGCGGACGTCGTAGGAGCGGCGGCCGTCGACGAAGCGGAGGGTGACGGGCTTGCCCTCGGTCCCGAACAGGATGGTGCGGTGGATCTCGTCGGGGAGGTCGCGCCAGGGCGTCTCGAGGCTGAAGCCGAACTCGCGGGCGAGGGAGCCGAGCACCTGCATGTAATAAGGGCTGGGCGGGTTGGATTTGGCCCAGGGGACGATGGCCCCCTTCTTGATCGAGAGGAACTCGTTGGGGACGACGAGATCGGGGTCGAAGAGGAGCTTCTCGCCGAGGCCGTCGCAGGCGGGGCAGGCGCCCTGGGGGGCGTTGAAGCTGAACAGGCGAGGCTCGATCTCGGCGATGGTGAAGCCCGAGACGGGGCAGGCGAACTTTTCGGAGAAGGTGATGCGGCCCGGGGGAGCGTTGTCGGAGAGGACCGTGCGGGGGCCCCCTCCACCAGCCTCCGGCTGGTTCCCCTCCCCGTTCCGGGGAGGAGCTGAGGTCGGCGCTTCCTGTTCCTCCCCGGAACGGGGAGGGGGACCGCCGGCGGAGCCGGTGGTGGAGGGGTCCCCGGCCGGGTCGAGATAGACCAGCCCCTCGGCGAGCTTCAGCGCCTGCTCCAGCGAATCCGCCAGGCGCGTCTCGATCCCCTCGCGCACGACCAGCCGGTCGACGACGACCTCGATGTCGTGCTTGTATTTCTTGTCGAGGGCGGGGGCCTCCTCGATGTCGTAAAAGGCGCCGTCGATGCGGACCCGGGTGAAGCCGGCCTTCTGCCATTCCGCCAGCTCTTTCCGATACTCGCCCTTGCGGCCGCGGACGACCGGGGCGAGGAGGTAGAGGCGGGTGCCTTCGGGGAGCGCCATGACGCGGTCGACCATCTGGCTCACGGTCTGGGCGGCGATCGGGAGGCCGGTGGCGGGGCTGTAGGGCACGCCGACCCGCGCCCAGAGCAGGCGCATGTAATCGTAGATCTCGGTGACGGTGGCGACCGTGGAGCGCGGGTTCCGGCTCGTCGTCTTCTGCTCGATCGAGATTGCGGGGGAGAGGCCCTCAATATGGTCGACGTCGGGCTTCTGCATCATCTCGAGGAACTGGCGCGCATAGGCGCTGAGCGACTCGACGTAGCGGCGCTGGCCCTCGGCATAGATGGTGTCGAAGGCGAGCGAGGATTTGCCCGAGCCGCTGAGCCCGGTGATCACCGTCAGAGTCTCGCGCGGGATATCGACGTCGATATCCTTGAGATTGTGCTCGCGCGCGCCGCGGACGGAAAGGTGAGTCAGCATGGCCGAATTGTTCCGGGTGTGTTCTGTGGTTAATAGGGGTCGCGCGGAAGGTCAACGCGGCAGGGGGAAGATGGGTGCGGGAGAGCCCGAATTCAATCGGCGCCGCTTCTTTCCAGGGCCGGCCGGTTGAGGTAGGTTGGCCCCGCCCGTGGGGGAAGAGGGATGAGCGTCCAGCCAGGTCTCGCCGGGCCGTCAGGGTCGTTCCGGCTTGTCTATACGATCTTCGAGGGCGGCGGTGCCAAGGGGATCACCCATCTCGGCGCTTTGAAGGCGCTCGAGCAGGAAGGCCTTGTCGTCGCCGGCGCCGCCGGCAGCTCGGCGGGCGCGATCATCGCGGCGCTGGTCGCCGTCGGCTATACCGCCGACGAGCTGTTCGCGGAGGACGGCAGCCGGCATATCCTTGCCGACAAGGGCAAGACTCCGATCGACCTGATCGGGCGGATAAGCTGGGCGCGTTACAAGCTTCTCCGCTTCACGCTGGGCGTTATCGGCCTGCCGCTGCTGGTTCTGATCGTCGGCGGCCACTGGCCGCCCGGCGGCTTCATTCTCGTCGGCCTCGTCCTCCTCTGGACCTTGGCGTCGTTCGTGCGCGGCCGAAAAGGGCATGGCGGCCTCGTGGAAATCCTCCTTCTGCTGGCGCTCGGGGCGGCCTGGTGGCTTGCCGTTCGCTTTGTCGCGGCGGCCGACCTGCAGTCGGCAATGCCGTGGGCGCTCGCGGGAGCGCTGGCGGCCATCCTCTTCCTCGCCTGGCCGCTCTTCACGCGCCGCGGCCTTTTCTCCAGCAAGAAGATGCGCACCCTGCTCAACGATCTGATCCGGGCCAAGCTCGAAGACCATTATCGAGCCAATGGATATGATCTCGCAAGGCTGCCGAAGGAAATCCGCTTCAGGCACATCGATCCGGCTTCGGTTCCGCAATGCGTCCCGCTCAAGATCATCGTCACGGACGTGAGGAGCGGCGCGGCGACGGTCTTCGATCCGTTCAACGAGGACAATCGCAACGCCGTGGTCGCGGACGCGGTCGCCGCCTCGGCCGCCATTCCGTTCGTCTTCGAATCGCCCCGGATCGAGGGGGCGATGGCGGACGGCTCGCCGGTCTTCGTGGACGGCGGGCTCATCTCCAATCTGCCGGTCTGGTCGTTCAGGAAGGAGAAGCGCGCCTTCGAGCGGAAGGTGGGCGGGCCTCCGATTCCGGTGGTCGCATTCACGCTCGATGACGGCGCCAAGGAAACAGGGTCCGGCAAGCTGTCGCTGGGCGAGTTCATCTCCAGCGTGATGACGACC
Source organism: Allosphingosinicella sp. (assembly GCA_045811485.1). Classification (GTDB taxonomy): domain Bacteria; phylum Pseudomonadota; class Alphaproteobacteria; order Sphingomonadales; family Sphingomonadaceae; genus Allosphingosinicella. The sequence continues at coordinate 166,192 of JBJMTX010000018.1, read as the reverse complement.
GGCATTTTCGGCAGCCAGAAGGTCGTGCAGGAATTCGTCAGCGATCTCATCGTCGTCTCGCTGGCCAGCCCCCTCGATACGCTCGATTTCGGCTGCACTCCAAAGCAGGCTCTGGCCGCCTATGAGGCGGGTCGGCGGCAGGCGAGGATCGAGCTGGCCAAACGGCGCCTCGAGGCGACCCTTACCGAAGCGGCGCTTCAGCATGTCCTGTCGACCGTGCAACCGCTGATCGCCGCCAGCCGAAGCGCCAAGAAGAAGGCGATGCCTAGTCTCAGGATCAACCTGGTCGAGCCGACCGACGCGCTCCGGACTTCGTTCCGGGTCACCGCGAGCGTGGGCATGTCGAACGATCCCGACGACCGCCTCGAGCTCGACGCTCAAAACCAAGCGGCGCCGCTGGCCTTCCGTGAGAACCGGCCGGTTTTCGCGATCCTGAAGGGAAAGAGCTCCGCGTCGCTCGTCATGACGAAATACGAGCATGCCCTAATCCCGGGCAACGTGAATTCGGTAATCTGCTGTCCTGTGGCGAAACCGGGCGGAATGCCGGAGCGGGTGCTCTGCCTCGACAGCAGCGACTCCTTGTGCGGCGAGAGCAAAGATACCATTTTCATGCAGACGCTGATGCGGACGAATCTGATCATCCTGCGTGATCTGATCGCGCAGCAGGTCGTCACGTTGTTGCCAGCCTAGGGATGGAGCGCAGTCGATGAGCCAAACGCGGACCTTCACCAGCGTCGCCGACGTCAGGCTGGCGGTCGCTCAGTCGCTTGGCTTCGGCGTCCGCAATCCCTCTCCCTACGAGCCGGAGCAGGGCGACCAGGCGATTCCTCCGGTCGAAGCGGTCGACGCGGTAGACGTGGAAGAGGCCGAGGCGGGGGCCGCCGAGGCGCCCGAAGCTGCGGATGCAATGTCGGCTGCCGAGGAGGCGCTGCGCTCGATCAGGGACGGAGTGGAAAGGGAGGAGCAGCGCTTCGCCACGGAATAAGCACTGCCCAAAGGCGGATTCCCGACAGGCGGCGCGGGCATTGTCGAGGTCGCCTCCGGCGAGCGCGGCTTCGGTATCGGCCTTCAGCCGATGTGACGCGGTTGTCGCTTACGGTCATCGACAGCCCCCTTCGGGTTGCGGTCGGAGTCCACCGGGGTTTGCCCGTTTTTGTGGCCGAACAAGCAGAGATAGGCGGCCGACTCGCGCATTCTCTCCAGGCTCGCAGCGATCACGTCGGCGTCGCGGGCACCGCTATATTCCATAACATTGGCGTGGAAGCCGAAACGGTGGATCGCGTCGATGACCTCGCGGCGGTGCGCCTCCAGGGTCGGTGAAAGTGCTGGAGACCATGATCGCGCGATAGAGCTTGGGCTCTACTTCCATCGTCGCCCCGTTACACGATCTGCGGGCCTTGGCGAGAGGGAAGGCGAGACAAGGCGCGCGGGCGCTGGACACAGTGCCTGCGAGCGGTCAAGCTGGCTCCGGCTGAAGGGATGGGGCGGGCCATGAACGGAGCTATGAGATATTGCGGGCGGACGGCTCTGGGGGCTTTCGCCCTGCTTCTTTCCGGCTGCTCCACAAGCCCCGCCTTCCGCGAGACAGTCGGGCAGTTCGGCACCGTCGCCAAGGCCGCGATCGCGGAGCAGAACTCGCGGCTGGCGGCGATCACCGCCGAAACCGAGGAGACCATCCGCCAGGATCTGGCGGCTCGGCGGGTGCAGCTCCAGCTCGATCCGAACTGCGCGCTGACCCTGGCGCCGCCGCTCGAAGGGCAGGCGGAGGGGACCTGCACGCTGACCGGGAAGGGCGGGGCGCCGGTCGAGACGGCGCCGACCTTCGCCAATGTCCAGGCGCTCAGCGCCGGGCTCAGCGGCTATGCCGACAGCCTGGCCGCGCTCGCCGCCGATTCGAGCGCGGACCAGCAGGCCTTCGCCCAGTCGCTCTCGGGCCTCGCCGGCTCGCTCGGAACGCTCGACGGGGCGATCCAGAAGGCGACCAACGCCACCCCCGCGGACCGCTCGGCCAAGTACGGCGCGGTCGCGACCCTGCTCGGCGAGGCGGGCAACCTCTATTTCGACCATCGCCGAAACAGCGCGCTCAAGCGCATCATCCTCGCCGCCGATCCACTGGTCCAGGAGGCCACCGGGCTGCTCTCCGGAGTGGGCGCCGGGACCGACCTCTACGACCGAAGCGCCCTGTTCCGTCAGCTCAGCGCCGCGCAGGACGCCGCCGAGGCGGCGGCGGCGGATCCCGGCAAGAGCGTAGAGGAGGTTCGAACCGCCCAGGACGCCCTGTTCAATGCGCTCGACCTCTACAACGCCCATGCCAGCGACCAGCAGCGCTTCGCCGCGGTCGGCGCCGCGCACGCCAAGCTTGCCGAGGCGGGGCGGCGCGGGGCGTCGGCGGCCCAGCTCGCGGGCGCGATCGAGGCGCTGGTCAGCCTTGCCGGCACGGCCGGCACGACGGTGAAGACTCTCGAATCGGGGAAGGGGAGCGCAAGCGGTGGCAACCAAAATCAATAGCCTCGATGCGTGGGTCGCGACTCGAAACGCGCTTGCGCAGGACCTGTCGTCGACCCTCGAATTCCTTTCGACGACCCCGTTCTCGAGCGATCCGGCCTCCGATTTCCAGCAGGCCAAGGCTCAGCGCGACCGGATCATCGACCAGCTCCAGCAGCTCGCCGTCGCCGGAATCGAGCAGATAGACGAGGCGATCGCGGCCGGGCCGCTGCTCCAGCAGATCGGGGATCTCGCCCAGCAGGCGAACAAGGAGGCGGACGCGCTCAAGAACGCGACCAAGACGGTGACGAAGATCGCCAGCGTCGTCGATCAGGCGGCGGGGGTGGTGACCAAGATCGCCCAGCTTCCGTTCGTCTAGGCTGGAACGTCAGCCAACTCCGTCATTCCCACGAAAGCGGGAATCCAGCTCGGACTCGGCGCTTGGATTCCCGCTTGCGCGGGAATGACGAGAAGGTCGCGGGCGGAGGCCAGGAAAGTCCGGCCTAGAGCTTCGGCTTCGGCGGTCCGGCTCCCGGGGGCACAGCGCCGCTGCGCTTGCCGAGGGCGCGGCGCTCGGCGATCTTCGCCGCCTCCGCGTCGCGCCGTTCGGCCTCCTCCGCGGCCTTCTGGCAGACCGGGGTGCTGGTCGCGACCGGGTCGCCGACGAGATCCGAGCGCTGGATGGTGACGCAGGCGGTGCCGCCATTGCCGAGCTCGCCGCGCCTGGACCCGCTGAGCTCGTAGAAATAGCGGACGTTGTACCTGCTCGGTCTCGTGAAGGGCAGGACCGCGTCGTTTGCGAAGATTGAGAGCTGGCCGGTCTCCCCAGCCTCGAACTCCGCCCGGTAGGTGGTTCCGGATTCGCCCTGCTGGGTGACTTCGAGCGGATAGATATGGACGTCGTTGAACAGTTGGAAGCGGCGCTTTGCCGGCCGGATCTGGATGGTCGGCTGCAGATAGGAGGCGTTGACGACGCGCCGGAAGGGGACTCCGGCATAGCCGAAGCCCCAGGGAAGGTCGGCGGCGGCCAGCCCGGTCGGGTTCGTCTTGCGGCTGCCGTCGCGCCACGGCTCGACCACCTCGAAGGTGACGACGTAATGTTCGCCTTCGACGACCTGAGCGCCGACATTGTGGCAGACGGACCGGGTCGAGAAATCCAGCTGTGCGCTCTCGAGGTTCGGAACCTGGGAATCGACCGGCGGGCAAAGCGCCTTGCCCTTTTCGAGCCCGGGCAGGCGTGCCTGGGTATAGAGGCCCGCGACCAGCCACAGGAGGAAGAGGATCATCAGCGGAGCGACCACGAAATTGGGCAGGACCGTCCATTTCAGCACCTGGATGCAGCGCTGGTAGAGGCGCCCGTTCCGGATCCGCTGGAGCGGCGACGGGCCGGGCGCCGGCGGAGCGACGCCCGCGACGGCGCGGCGCCAGATGTTGCGTCCCTGATCGCGCATCCGGCGTTCGAGCCGCCCGCCGATCACGAGAAGCACGGCGATGGCGATGGCCAGGACAAGGAAATAGAAAGCGTTGTCGGCATAGGTGTCGACCCAGCTTTCGAGGAAGGCGGGCAGAGCGAGTCCGACGATCCGGATGACTCCGCCGATCCAGGTCCGGCCGTCGGAAAGCAGCGGCGGGGCGCCGACCTTGTCCGCCCACAGCGGCATCGTCGCGAGCAGCAGGGTGAGGAACAAGGTGGCGAAGTAATTGACCCGCCTCCACCAGACCAGGTCCCACACCTTTTCGATCGCCGCGGCGCGCGCCCGGCAGACGTCCGGATCCTCGATTCGGGCCCTGAGCTCGGGGTCGACCAGAGGCACCGACGCCTTTGGCGACGGCGCCGGCTTGGCCCCCTCGCTGTCGGCCTGGGGGACGTTCTCGCCCCGGGCCTGCGGGGGTACGATCCGGAAGCATTCGGGCAGGGTCATCGGCGCGTAGCGGTCGGTCCCGTAGGCGAGCCGGGCGACGACGCTCTCGTGCACCGCGACCGACCGCAAAAGGCCCTTGGGCTTGCGGTGTGAGTCCCTGATGATGGGGTCGCGCAGGCTCAGGGTGCGGTCGTCGACCGGATCGAGCCAGGTGGTGATCTTGCGCGGCTGGTAGCGGTAATAGGCGCCCGCGCCCGAGCGGCTGTCGTGAAGCGGGCCGTAGCTGTTGGCCAGGGCGACGAAGCGATCCTTGATGACCTTGAGGGTTCGAAGGCCGGCATTCTCCGCTTCCTCCATCATCCACAGCAGCGAGACGTAGCTGAGGCTCTCGTCCGGATAGCCGCCGCCGACGTCGGCATGCATGCCGGTGAACCAGACCTGCTGGAGCCGGTCGGCCTCGATCTCTCCGCGATCGAACATTTCCTGTTCGCGGACTTCGTCCCAGAGCAATGGATGGAAGGCGTCCCGCTCGTCGTCGAGCGCCAGAGCGTGGCGGGCGCAGCGCACCTGATTGCTGAGCTCGTAGTCGGGCATGCTCAGCGGGAAGATCCAGTTGTCGATCGCCCGGGTGATCTCCGCGATCGGCCCGCCATAGGCCGAGACGGTGTCCCAGACGCCGACGAAGCGGATTTCCGGCCGGCGATTGTCATCCGGGTCGTAAGGCTTGCGCCCCCGTACCCGGTCTATGGCTCGGCCGAGACCGTCGCGAGCGGCGCGGTAGAGCTTGGTCGGCCATTGCAGCCGGCGTGGAAGGAAGGCGGTGCGGAAGGCGCGATAGGCGAGCTTGCTCTTGCGGTCGAGCTCGCTTTCGCTGGTCGAGGTAACCAGGCCCTGGGATCCGATCAGGGCGATGACGAGACGCATGGTGAAGGCGCCGCGGCTGAAGCCGAAGCCGAACAGCTGATCGCCCTCGCGGTAGTTGCGGCACGCATAGCGGTAGATATCGAGGACGTTGCGCTTCAGGCCCCAGCCGAACGCGCCGCCCAGTATCGCGAGGGGCCTGAAGCCGGACGTGCCGACGCCGTCGTCATAATAGGAAATCTGATCGCGCTTGTCCGGCGGCCCCGGCCCGAGGTCGACCGCCTCGTACATCCGCCAGACGTTGGTCTTGAACAGCTGCGCGCTGCTGTTGCCCGTGCCGTCGGAAAACAGGACGAGCGATTTCGGATCCTGCTGTGCCATGCGTGCCCCCTCGCGGAGCCAAGCTGCCCGCGCCTCGGCGCTCGGTCAATCGCTAGTGGATCGAATTTGGCGGCATCTCGTCCGACCGTTCCAGGTCGCGGCGGCGGATCGCTTCGCGCAAGGCGGCGGCGGCGCGGCGCATCGTCTCGAGGCGCTGCTCGTGCTCGGCCTGGAGGGCATCGAGGTTCCCGCCGCAGAAGGCGCAGCCGGCGCTCTCGTCATAGCGGACGAACTGCCTGCAGCCCCGGCAGAGCCTGAGCGGGATCGGAATTCGACCGTGGTCAGCCATTGACGCAGATCCTGTCCGGGGTTCGGGCGGGGACGGGCTCGACGACGATCTCGAACTCGCCATGATCGAACGAGCGGCCGGGGGCGTCCTTCGTCTTGACCAGGCGCTCGCGAAGGCCCTGGCGGTCCATTTCGAGCGCCCGGTGGTGGCACATCGGATTGTTGCCGGCGCGCCCCATCAAGGCATGCGAGGTCCAGGTGCAGCCGGCCATGCAGGTCTCGGCATAATAGCAGGTGCGGCAGAAGCCCCAGAGGTCGTCGACCGTCCGGCGGCGGTTGAAGGCGATCGGCTCGGACGTCTCCCAGATCTCGCGAAGGCGGGTCTCGCGGACGTTGCCGCCGGCATAGTCGCCGCCGAGGCCGGGGCAGGACTTGATCGTTCCGTCCGCCTCGATCCCCATCACCGTGTCGCCGGCGTTGCAGCCGTGGAAGTGGATCTCCGGATCGAGGACGTTGCGGATGGTGGATTCGTGCGGGCCGAAATAGCCGATGTTGCTGGCCGGCTGGAGGAACAGGCCGCGCTCTCGGCCCTCCACCGCGAGCTCGGCGAGGAGCGGCATCACTTCCAGCATCTGCCAGGGCTGGAGCAGGAGGTCGGGATGGTCGGCGGCGTTGCCCATGGCGGTGGTGATGGCGAGCTGCCAGTTGGTCGCGCCGGCGTCGATGACGACGTCCATCAGTTCGCGAAGCTGCGGGAGCGTCTGCGCGTTGATCTGGGTGTTGACGGCCGAGGAGAGGCCGTGCGCGCGGACCCGGCGCAAGGCGGCCAGAGCGAGCTCGTAGGAGCCGGGCACGCCGCGGATCTTATCGTGGGTGGCGCCGATCCCGTCGATCGAGATCCCCACCCCGCAAAGGCCGGCCTCGGCGGCGGCGGCGACCCGCGCCTCGGTGAGGTTGCGTCCGCCGGTCTGGAGGTCGCAGCGCATTCCGGCCGCCCGGATGGCGCGGACGATCTCGAGCCAATCCTTCCTCAGATAGGCCTCGCCGCCGATCAGGCCGACGTCGCGCGCGCCGAGCTCGGCGATCTGGCCGACGAGGTCGAGCGCTTCGGCGGTGTTGAGCTCGTCGCGCCGGCGCCGGCCCGCGCGCGAGCCGCAATGGCTGCAGGCAAGGTCGCAGGCGAGCGTGATCTCCCAGACCACGCTCACCGGCACCCGGCCGAGGATATCCTCGAGACCGGCGTATCGGACGGGCAGGACGTCCGCCCGCCGAGCGTCCACCTTATTGCGCCTTCTTGGCGGCTACTTCGAGCTCCCGGATGAGGCCGTCGATATCGCCATATTTGGCTTTGACGTCCCGAGCGCCCTTGATCAGCGCCTGGATCTCGGCGAGCTCGCCGCGCTGAAGCACGTCGTCGACGGCGGGGCGGTAGAAGACCCGGCCTGGATCGAGCAGCTTCCAGAGCCTTTCGAGGGTGAGCGGGGTAGGTCGGACGGCCATGTTCGTCTCCTCCTGGCGATGAGTCGCGAGGCCAGACTAAGTGGCGGGCTCGCGCAGGTAAGGCTCAAGATGCTCGGAATCGGAGGCATTCGAAGCGGCCCCGATCGCGCGGGTGGCCGGCGAGGGCCGACAAGAGCGGCGAATCAAGAGCTTGGTCGGGCCCGGAGACGGTTCGGGATCGGTCGCGAACCGGATGTAATTCGTCTCGAGCCGACGATTTCTTTCGCTGTGCGTGCGCAAGATCACGGACAGGCCTTCGCCCCGGCCCTGAACTGCCTTCGGTTATTCGGAGGCAGGGATGGCGAGAATGCGCGTGGAGGCACGTCCGGGGGAGGGCGTGAACGCCTATAGCCTGTACGTCGACGGGCTGCCGGCTTCGATGGCGACCTGCCATTCCGGGGAAGCCGTCTGCGACGGACTCAAGGGCGACGGCTCGTCTCACTCCCTCATCTACAGCTTCAACGGCCGGCCCGGGGCGACGTTCGGGGTCAGCCTGTGGTGCGGGGTGCGCGAGGTGTGCCGGCTCCCCGAGGCCCGGATCGTCAACGGCAAGCCGTGGTGCGCCGGGCGCGAGACCTTCGAGCTGTAAGCCTTCGCCCGGCGGAGTGACGTAGCCGGGCGGCTGAGCTATCCTTTGGCAGAAAGGCGCGGCACTTTCGTCGCACTCGGCTATCAAGGCCGGGAGCGGCCGTGCTCGGGTTCGAGCCAAGGGGATCAAGATCATGCGCAAGACGTCCGCCCTGATTCTGGCTTTGGCCCTGGCGATGCCGGCCGTCGCGAAGGCGCCGGCGCGCCCGCCCGCGGACGTCGCCGCGGCGGTCGCCGAGCCCGGCCGGCCAAAGGACCGGGTCGATCTCGACGAGGTCAGGAAGCCGGTCGAGGTGCTCCGCTTCATGGGCCTCAAGCGCGGCGACCATGTCCTCGATTACTTCACCGGCACCGGTTATTATGCCGAGATCATGGCCTCGGCGGTCGGACCCGAGGGCCGGGTCGTCGGCTGGAACTCGGCGGCCTATAACGAGCGGGCGCATGAGGCGCTCGACAAGATCCGCGAGCGCCATCCCAATTTCAGCTATTTCGGCACTCCGGCGACGGCGATCGGCTTCGCGCCCAACAGCTTCGATTTCGCGATGCTTCACCTCGTCTATCACGACACCTATTGGGAGAGCGCTCAGTACAAGGTGCCTCGGATCGATCCCAACAGCGTGGTGCGCGCGATCTGGGACGCGGTGAAGCCGGGCGGCACCGTCGCCGTCATCGACCATATCGCCCCGCCGGGCGACGACACGCGCGGGCTGGTCGAGAAATATCACCGGATCGATCCCGCCGTCGTCCGCGCCGATTTCGAGCGCGCCGGCTTCGTCCTCGAGGCGCAGTCGGAGATGCTTCGAAACCCCGCGGACGATCACCTCAAGAACGTCTTCGATCCCGCCATTCGCGGCCGCACCGACCGCTTCGTCTACAGATTCAGGAAACCCGCTCGTTAAAGGATCGACAATGCGCAAAACGGCTCTGCTGATGCTCGCCCTTGCTTTGGCCGTGCCGGCCGCGGCGAAGGGCCCCAAAGTGCCGCCGGCGCAGATTGCGGCCGCGGTTTCCGCGAGCGGCCGGCCCGAAGACGCGGTCAAGCTCGACGAGAGCCGGAAGCCCGCCGAGCTGCTCGCCTTCATGGGCCTGAGGAAAGGCGACCTCGCGCTCGATCTGTTCACCGGCAGCGGCTATTGGGCGGAGATCATGGGCCGGGCGGTCGGCCCGACCGGCGGCGTGCTCGCCTGGGAGCCGGCCGGCCTCCTCGACGACAAGACCCGCCAGGGCCTGACCGAGCTCAAGGCCCGCACTCCCAACGTCGGGATCATGGTCACTCCGGCCAACGCCTTTTCGCTGCCGAGCTCGGCCTTCGATTTCGTCATGCTCAACCTCAACTATCACGACACCTACTGGGAAAGCGCCAAGTACAAATTCCCGCGCATGGACCCGCCCGCCTTCCTCGCCACCCTGTTCCAGTCGGTGAAGCCGGGCGGCACGGTGGCGGTGATCGACCATGTCGCCAATCCCGGCGGCGACACGCGCGAGGTGGTCGACAAGCTCCACCGCATCGACCCGGCGACCCTTCGCGGCGATTTCGAGCGCGCCGGCTTCGTCCTCGAAGCGGAGTCGAACCTTCTCCGCAATCCGGCCGATGACCACACCAAACTGGTCTTCGACCCCTCGATCCGCGGCAAGACCGACCGGGTGGTGTATCGGTTCAGGAAGCCGCGCTAATCGTCATCCCGGCGGAAGCCGGGGACCCAGGAATTCCGGCACCTGATGGCGCTCGCCGACTCCGTGTTCATGGGTCCCGGCTTTCGCCGGGATGACGCCTTCCGACCAATCCGCTCATTTTCTCGACGAACGCCTCTTGCAACCTGCTACAAATGTGGCATGCTACAGGTGTAGCAGGGAGAAGGGCGAGTCGTGATTGCGAGCCTTCCGCGCCGGGAGCGCGAGATATTCGAGATCCTCTGCGCCGGCGAGGCTACGGCGGCGGAGGTGCGCCGCGCGATGGCCGATCCGCCGAGCCATTCGGCGGTTCGCACGATGCTCGCCCGGCTCGAGGCCAAGGGGCTGGTCAGGCACCGCTCCGAGGACCAGGCCTATGTCTATCGAAGCGTGCCCCAGCCGGCGAAGGTTCGCGAGACGGCTCTGAAGCAGCTCGTCAAGACCTTCTTCGACGGCTCGGCGGCGAGCGCCGCCACCGCCCTGCTCGGCCTTTCCCAATCGCTGAAACCCGATGAGCTGGACGCGCTTCAGCGCGCGATCGACAAAGCCAAGGAGCGCGACCAATGACCTACGAGTTCCTGATCGAGATGGCCTGGAAATCCGCCGCGATCGCCGGCGGCGCGCTTCTGCTCGCGTCCTTGCTTCGCTCGCGGGCGGCGGCGGACCGCGGCGCTGTGCTCAAGGTGGCGGTCGCGCTTCTGCTGGCCCTTCCGGCCATCGCCCTGTTCGCGCCCGCGCTCCAGATCGAGACTCCGCCGGCGGCGCCCGCGCCGGTCGCGGCGACCGCGCCGGCGACCCCCGCGGCGAGCCTGCCCGAAGCCGTCGCCACCCCGGTGGCGTTCTCCGACGAAGATTCGGTCGCGACGCGGGCGGGAGGCGATTGGAACGATCCGAGCCTGCTCTTCTTCCTGCTCTATGCCGGCGGCGCACTGACCGTTGTCGGGCGGCTGCTCGTCGGCTTGTGGATCCTCGCGCGCTGGACCCGCGAGGCCCGCGAGGTCGAGGCGCCCGAGTGGCGCTCCGCTCTGGCCCGCGCCGGCGGCGATTCGCTCGGCATCCGGCTGCTCCAATCCGACGAGGCGGGCTCGCCATTGAGCTGGGGCTGGCGCCGGCCGGTCATCCTGCTTGACGGCGACACTTTGAAGATGCCGGGCGACGCCGACGCGATCCTGGCCCATGAGGTCGCCCACGTCGCGCGGCGCGACTGGCCCTCGCTGATCCTGTCGCGGCTCACCGTCGCCCTGTTCTGGTTCAACCCGCTCGTCTGGAGGCTCGACCGCGAGGTCGCCCAGCAGGCGGAGGAGGCGGCGGACAGCGACGCCGCGACGCAGGTCGAGCCGGCGCGCTACGCCCAGACCCTGCTCGACTGGGCCCGGCTGAGCGGCGCCAACGCCCTTCCCGCCAACGCCATCGCGGCCGGCGAGCCGGGGCTCTCGAGGCGGGTCAAGGCGATCCTCGACGGCCGCATCGGCCGCCGTTCCGGCTCCTTCTGGGCGGTCGCGGCGATGCTCGGCTGCGCCGCCTTCGCAGCCCCGGTCGCGGCGCTCGAATTCGTGCCGGAAGCGCCCGAGGCGCCGGCGGCTCCGCCGGCGCTCCCCGCGGCACCCACGCCGCTCGCGGCCGTCGCGCCGGTGGCGCCACTTGCGCCGCTCCCGCCGCGCGCTGCTCCGCACGCCGCGCCGGCGCCGCTCGCCCCGCCTGCGCCTCTGGCAAGGGCTGCGTCGCTTCTGCCGCGCGACGCGCAGGAAGCGCGAGCCGCGGCACAGCTAGGGGCGGCGGCCGAGGTGCGTGCGCGCGCCGAGGACGCGGCTCGGGGGGCCGTCGGCGCCGATGTCGACGAAGCCGCGATCAATGCCGAAGTCGAGCGTTCGGTCGCGGAGGCGATGCGGTCGGTCGAAGCGGTGACGGCGGAAGCGAGCCGAGTCGCCGAGCATGCGGTCGAGGCGGCGATGGCGGGCGTGGCCGCGGGATCGCGCGGGATGGAGGCCGGCGCCGACGGAATGGAGCGCGGCGCCGCCAGGATGCGCGAGGAAGCGCGGCGGCTGCGCGATCCCGCCTATCGCGCCCAGAAGATCCGCGACGCCGCCGCTCACGGCAGGCAGCTCAGCGACAAGGACCTGATCGACGCCGCGGACAGCATGGAAGATGGCGCCCAGGGGATGGTCGAAGGCGCCCGCGAGATGCGCGAGGCCGCCGCCGGGATGCGCAGGAAGCAGCACTAATAGGTCCTCCCCCTCCCCATCTCGCGATGGGGAGGATAGAGAGGGCCCATGTTGCCGCGCGTCCTTGCCGCCCTTGCGCTCGTCCTGAGCAGCTGCGCATCCGCCCATACGCCGCCCGCCTACGACACGGTGATCCGCGGCGGCACGATCTACGACGGGAGCGGCGGGCCGGGCTATCGCGGCGACGTCGCGATCAAGGGCGACCGGATCGCCGCCGTCGCGCCGCATGTCGAGGGGCATGGACGAAGCGAGATCGACGCGCGCGGGCTCGCGGTCGCGCCGGGCTTCATCAACATGCTGAGCTGGGCGGCCGAGCCGCTCATCCGCAACGGCAAGGCGCAGAGCGACGTCCGCCAGGGCGTGACGCTCGAGGTGATGGGGGAGGGCTGGTCGATGGGGCCGCTGTCGCCGACCCAGAAGGCGGAAGCGCTCGCCGAGCAGACGACGACCCGCTATCCGATCGCCTGGACGACGCTCGGCGAGTTCCTCGACTTCCTCGAGAAGAAGGGAGTGAGCGTCAACGTCGCCTCGATGGTCGGCGCCTCGACCGTCCGGGTCCACGAGCTTGGCCGCAACGACGTCGATCCCACCCCGGAGCAGCTCGAGCGGATGCGCGCGCTGGTCCGCCAGGCGATGGACGAAGGCGCGATGGGGGTCGGTTCGTCGCTCATCTACGTCCCGGCCGTCTATGCCGAGACCGACGAGCTGGTCGCGCTGGCCAGCGAGGCGGGGCGCTGCGGGGGAATGTATACCAGCCACATGCGAAGCGAGAGCAGCCGGCTGCTCGACGCGATCGACGAGCTGGTCGAGATTTCCCGCCGCTCGGGGGCGCGCGCCGAAATCTATCACCTCAAGGCCGCCGGGCAATCGAACTGGCCGCTGATGGATCCTGCGCTGGCGCGGATCGAGGCGGCGCGCGCGGCCGGGGTGCCCGTCACCGCCAACATGTATCTCTATGACGCCTCGGGGACCGGGCTCGACTCCACGCTTCCGGTCTGGGTCCGAGAGGGCGGGCCCAGGGCGATGCTCGACCGGCTCAAGCAGCCGGGGGTACGCGATCGGGTGGTTGCGGAGCTTCAATCGGGCTCGCGCGACTGGTCGACCGTCCAGCCGGTCGGCTTCGCCAATCCCGCGTTGCGCGTCTATGCCGGCAAGAGGATGACCGAGATCGCGGCGCTGCGCGGCAAGACCGCGGCGGAAACGGCGGTCGACCTCATCGTCGAGGACGACAGCTCGGTCACCACCGTCTTCCACTCCATCTCGGAGGAGAATCTTCGCAAGGTCCTGCAGCGGCCGTGGGTGAGCTTCGGCTCGGACGCGGCGGCGATCGCGACCGAGCCGCCCTTCACCGACAGGGAGGTCCACCCGCGCACCTACGGCAATTTCGCCCGGCTGCTCGGGCGCTACGTGCGCGACGAGAAGATCGTGAGCCTGCCCGAAGCGGTGCGAAGGCTCACCTCGCTCCCGGCCGACAATCTTCGCATCGCCGATCGCGGCCGGCTGAAGAGCGGCTTCTATGCCGATCTCGCAATCTTCGATCCGGCGCGGATCGCCGACCGCGCGACCTACGAGAAGCCGCACCAATATGCGGTCGGAATGCGGCATGTGTTCGTCAACGGCGTGCAGGTTCTCAGGGACGGCGATCATACCGGAGCGACTCCCGGACGGTTCGTCCACGGCCCGGGCTGGAGGAAGTGCAAATGAGAAGATACGCCGCTGCCCTAACCCTCCTCCTCGCCGCCTGCGCGACCGCGCCGTCGGCGCCCGTCTACGACACGGCGATCCGCGGCGGCACGATCTACGACGGGAGCGGCGGCGAGCCCTATCGCGGCGACGTCGGAATCAGGGGCGACCGGATCGTCTATGTCGGTCCGCATCTCGACGGCACCGCCCGGAGCGAGGTGGACGCGACCGGGCTCGCCGTCGCGCCCGGCTTCATCAACATGCTGAGCTGGGCGAACGAGGCTTTGATCGCGGACCCGAGGAGCCAGAGCGACATCCGCCAGGGCGTCACCCTCGAAGTGATGGGCGAGGGCGATTCGATGGGCCCCTGGTCCGACGAGATGAAGCGGCTGGAGACCCAGCGCCAGGGCGATATCAAATTCCCGATCGAATGGACGAGCCTCGGCGATTATCTCTCCTGGCTCGAGAAGAAGGGCGTCTCGCCCAACGTCGCAAGCTTCGTCGGCGCGACGACGGTTCGGGTCCACGAAGTCGGCGAGGGCGACGTCGATCCGACGCCCGCCCAGCTCGACCGGATGCGCGCGCTGGTCCGCGAGGCGATGAACGAGGGCGCGATGGGGGTGGGCTCGGCGCTCATCTACGCGCCGGCCTATTTCGCGGAGACGCCCGAGCTCACCGCCCTCGCCACCGAGGCGGGGAAGTGCGGCGGCATGTACATCAGCCACATACGCGACGAAGGCCCGAAGCTGCTCGAGGCGATAGACGAGCTGGTGGCGATATCGGCGGCGTCCGGTGCCCCGGCTGAAATCTATCATTTCAAGCAGTCGGGCCGGCCCAATTGGGGCAAGATCGACGACGCCATCGCCCGGGTCGAGGCGGCGCGCGCGCGCGGGCTGAGGATCACTGCCGACATGTATACCTATCCGGCAAGCTCGACCGGGCTCGACGCCTCGATGCCCTTGTGGATCCAGGAGGGCGGGATCGAGGCCTGGGTGAAGAGGCTCAAGGATCCCGCGCTGCGCGCCCGGGTCCTCGCCGAGATGCGCTCGGGCGCCTCGGAGGACAGCGCGCTGGTGGTGAACGCGCCGTCGAAGGTGCTTCTGCTCGGCTTCAAGAACCCCGCGCTCAAGCCGCTCACCGGCAAGACGCTGGAAGAGGTGGCCCGGATGCGCGGCAAGACCTCGGAGGAGACCGCCGCCGACCTTATCGTCGAGGACAACAGCCGGATCCAGGTCGCCTATTTCTCGATGAGCGAGGACAATGTCCGCCGCGAGGTGGCGCTGCCGTGGATGAGCTTCGGCTCCGACGCGTCGAGCCAGGCGCCGGAAGGCGTGTTCCTGAAGTCGAGCACGCATCCGCGCGCCTACGGCAATTTCGCGCGGGTGCTCGGCAAATATGCGCGCGACGAGAAGGTGATCACGCTCCAGGACGCGGTGCACCGGCTCGCCGCGTTGCCCGCCAGCAACCTGGGAATTCGCGACCGCGGCACGCTCAAGGCCGGCAATTATGCCGACCTCGCCATCTTCGATCCCGCCGCCATC
The DNA here is from genome assembly GCA_045811485.1 of Allosphingosinicella sp. Taxonomy (GTDB): domain Bacteria; phylum Pseudomonadota; class Alphaproteobacteria; order Sphingomonadales; family Sphingomonadaceae; genus Allosphingosinicella. Next base: position 151,171 of record JBJMTX010000018.1, on the reverse strand, counting down.
CGCGACAACGCCACCTTCCCCCAGCCCCAGCGCTTCGCCACCGGAATGCGCCACGTGTTCGTCAACGGGGTCCAGGTGCTCAGGGACGGCGAGCATACGGGGGCGACGCCGGGGCGGTTCGTGCGGGGGCCGGGAACGGGTCGCTGTCCGCCGATGGGCAACTGAAGCGGGCGCCGTAGGTTGGGGCAGGATCTTCGGGAGCTCGTCGCCATGAGATCGATCGCACTTTCCGCCTTGTTGCTCCTCGCCGCGTGCGCGACCGCTCCTGCCGAGCGCAGCTCAGCGCCTCAGATCGATCCGGTGCGGATGTCGAACATGATCCGGACGCTCGCGTCGGACGATTTCGAGGGCCGGGCGCCGGGGACGGCGGGCGAGGGCAAGTCGATCGCCTATATAGAGGAGCAGTTCCGGCTCGCCGGGCTCGAGCCGGCGGGGGAGAATGGCGGCTGGACCCAGCGCGTGCCGCTGGTCCGGACCCAGCTCGACAGGCGCGGCTCGGCGGCGATCGCGACCCGCGAGGGTCGGACGGCGCTCCGTTTTCCCGACGACATCTATCTCTCGACCGTTCGCGAGACGGAGCGCGCGGCGATCGCCGACGCGCCGATGGTGTTCGTCGGTTACGGGGTGGCGGCGCCGGAGCGGCAATGGGACGATTTCAAGGGCGTCGACCTGAAGGGCAAGGTCGCCGTGTTCCTCGTCAACGATCCGGATTTCGAGGCGGCGCCGGGCGATGCCGTGGCGGGGCGGTTCTCAGGCCAGGCGATGACCTATTACGGGCGCTGGACCTACAAGTATGAGGAAGCGGCGCGGCGCGGCGCGGTCGCCGCCCTGATCGTCCACGAGACGGCGGGGGCGGGCTATGGCTGGAACACCGTCCAGGCGCCGGGGGGCGAGAATTACAATATCGTGCTGGGGCCCGGAGCCCAGCAGCCGGTGCTTCTGCAGGGCTGGATCCAGCGTCCGGTCGCGGAAGCCATGTTCCGCCGGATCGGGCTCGATTTCGAGGCGGTGAAGCGCGAGGCGCGGACCGCCGATTTCCGGCCGATCGATCTCCAGGCGCGATTCTCGGCGGATTATGCCGTCGAGTCGAAGCGGGTCGAGAGTCACAACGTGCTCGGCAAGCTCAGCGGGACGAAGCATCCGGACGAGACGATCTGGTTCGCCGCCCACTGGGACGCCTATGGGATCGGCGCCCCGGACGCTCGGGGCAAACGGATTCGGCCCGGAGCGCTGGACGACGGCTCGGGCATCGCCGGAGTGGTCGAGCTCGCCCGCGCTTTCAAGGCCGGGCCGCGGCCGGAGCGCACGCTGGTGTTCGCGGCGTGGACGGCGGAGGAGAGGGGGCTGCTCGGCGCCGAGCATTATGCGTCGAACCCGCTCTTCCCGATGGACAAGGCGGTCGCCAACCTCACTCTCGACACGCTCCAGCCCAACGGCCTCGCCCGCGACGTCGTCCTGATCGGCAAGGGGCAGAGCGAGCTCGAGGACATGCTCGTCGAGGCGGCGGCGAGGCAAGGCCGGACGATCACGCCGGACGCCCGGCCGGAGCGCGGGCTCTTCTACCGCGCCGACCATTTCGCCTTCGCCAAGCGCGGCGTTCCGGTGCTCCTGCTGATGGCCCTGGGCGGCGGGGTCGACCTGGTGAACGGCGGGCGCGAGGCGGGCGACCGCTGGGTCAGCGAGTTCACCGCCAATTGCTATCACCAGACCTGCGACGAATGGCGGCCCGATCTCGACATGAGCGGCGCCGCGCAGGACGTCGCCTTGTTCTACGATATCGGGCGTGAGCTGGCCTTCGGCCGGCGCTGGCCGGAGTGGAGCGCCGGCTCGGAGTTCAGGGCGATCCGGGCGCCGACGGCGGCGGAGCGTCGCTAGCGGCGCGCGGGGACGACGCTGTAGCTGTAGGGAACGTAGAGGAAGACCTCGGTGAGGCTGGCGCGGGCCCATTCGACCGGCCGATCGAGGCCCTTGGCGTCGACCGCATAATCGGGACCGAGGCGGGCGGCGGTGGCGCGCGCGTCGGCGGCGACCAGGTCGACGATCTGGCCGCGATACTGGTCCGGGCCGACGACGGAGAGGGTGAGGTCGCCGCTGCTTCGCATTTCCGCCCGGCCGACGGTGGGCACCGCCTTGACGAAGGCGGCGATCCGCTCGAGCGCCGCCTTGGTGTCGGTGCCTGCGGTAAGCCTGGTCTTGACCAGGAAAGCGGTGCGGTCGGTGTCGGGACGGTTGTCGTTGGTCAGCGGAAGGTTGCGGTAATTGGCAAGGGTCAGGGGCTCGACGATCATCTCCCCCGTGGCGAGCTCGATCCCCGGCCGTTTCGCGGCCAGCTCAAGGGCGCCGCGGACCATCTGGAATATCTCCTCGCGCCGTTTCTCGGTCTCGCGGGTATCGCCGGCGACCACCACTTCCTGGATGGCGTAATCGGCGGTCCTGCGCAGCCCGACCGCCGGGATCGAGGCGTCGTAATCGTCCGCTTCGCGGCGGGAGCCGGTGACCACGATCTCCTCGCCGGTCAGATCCTGCGCCATCGCCGGCGCGAAGGCGGCGAGCAGGAATGCCGCGGCTATCGACTTGCGCATGGTGCTTCCTCCCCGTCGCTCGAACTTCCGCTGGCGGCGGGGGCGGTGTCAAGCGTCAGTGCGCCGGCCGCGCGGGCGGGAGATCGCTTAGGTAGCGGCCGCTGTTCGCGAACTCGGCCTTGACGGTCGACTGCGGCAGCCGATCGTTGACCGGCGGCGCCGGCGCCTCGCTCGCCAGAGTCGGCGGGAGAGGAAGCGCGAGGGCGCCGAGCGCCACCGGAGGGGGTAGAGCGGGGACGGCCGAGGGCTTGCCGAGGCTGATCGGCAGCCGGGCGGCCATGACCGTGGCGGGCGAGGGCTCGCGGCCGCGATAGGCCTGGCTGAAGGCGTCGGGCTCGCCCCAGCGGCCGGGCATGCGGTAGAAGATGTGGTTGCCGATGACGATCGACTTGGCGAGCCGGAAGGCCCAGTCGGGAAGGACCTGCTGGGTATGGTAGTTGGTGGCGAGGCCTACGGGCGCGAAGACGGAACCGGCCAGCGCCTCGGCGGCGATCCGGCGCGCCCGGTCCCAGCCGGCGCCGGAGGGCGCGAAGGCGAGCGAGCCGTCGCAGGTGAAGGTGAACTGGCATCCGCCGCCCGCGCGAAGCGGGCCCTGATAGACGACTCCGCAGACGCTGGCCGGATAGGCCGGATGGCGGACCCGGTTGAGAACGACCTGGGCGACGGCGCGCTGGCCGTCCTCGCTCTCCGAGCGCGCTTCGTAATAGACGGCTTCGGCGAGGCACTGGAGCGAGCGCAACTGGTCGAGCGGAGAGGAAGCGTGGAAGACGACCGAGGTGGCGCGCGGATTGGGCTCGGCGGCGAAGGGGATTTCGGCGTTGATCCGCTGGGCCTCGGTCGGCGCGACGTCGCGGAGCACCATCGGCTCGGGCTGGGGCGGACGCTGCGCCACCGATAGGCTGTCCGAAACGACTTGCCGGGGCGCCTCATGGGCCTCGATCGGAAGGCAGGAGGCGGTGGCGAGAAGCGTGACGCAGCAGGCGAGCTCGCGGCCGCGCCAGCGCAGCGCCGTCGCCAAAGCCTTGAAAATCCTGGATTCCAGCACTGACAACCTGGTTCTTCCCGCTTGTTCGAGTGCCCGCCTAGCCTTCGATAGCTAATTTTGTTGCACCAGCGCTGCCCCCCATTTCCCGCTGTCCCGGAGCGGGACGAAAGAGCGGCGCCGGTTAAGCGCCTGGCCGGCCGTTTTTCTTCGGATCGTATTGGCGCGCGGGGACGTTTGAGGGGCGGATCCCTATGAAGGCGGCATTGTATGCGTAGAATGTTGGCGTGCGTTTCGCTGGCGGCTCTTTTGGCCACCGGTTGCGGGCAGGTGACGGGAAGCGGTTCGGGCTCGGGCTCGGGCTCCGGCCAGACCGCGCAGGTCGATCCCAAGGCGGTGACCCCCGCCGATCTCAAGGCCGCGGTCAGCGACCCCAGGGTCAAGAGCTTCTACGAGGCGCGCGGCTGGCAGGCGGTGTGGACCGGCGAGCGCGCCGAGGAGCTCACCGCCGCATTCCAGGATGCGGAGCGCCACGCCATCCAGTCCAAGCCCTTCCTCGAACACGCCAAGGCCGGCGAGAGCGCGGCCCAGCGCGAGGCCGGGCTGACCCTCGCGGCGATCGAATATGCGCAGGCGCTGGCGACAGGCGCGATCGATCCGCACAAGGTTTTCGAAGTCTATACGGTGCCGATGCCGAAGTTCGACGCCACCCAGGGCCTCAGCCGCGCCGTCGAGCAAGGGGGGCTCCGCCAATGGTTCGCGAGCCTCGCGCCTCAGGACGCCGAATATATGGCGCTGTCCGACGCCTACATGGCCTACCGCCAGAAGGCCGGCACCGAGCAGAAGGCGGCGATCGCGCCCGGCGAGCAGATCAAGCCGGGGAAGTCCGACCCGCGCATTCCGCAGATTCGCGACGGGCTCCGCGCCAACGGCTATCTCGCCGCCGCGGCCGCCGCTCAGCCGGCCCGACCCAGCCCGAAGGCCAAGGCCAAGGCGGCGCCCGCGGAAGGCACGACCTACTCGGCCGACATGGTCGCGGCGATCAAGCGCGTTCAGGCGGATTACGGGATCGAGGCCGACGGCGTGATCGGCAATTCGACGCTCGAGGCGCTCAACACCGGCGCCAGGGATCGGGCGCGGATCCTCGCCGTCAATCTCGAGCGGCGGCGCTGGCTCGAGCGCTCGCCGCCGGCGACCCGGATCGACGTCAACACCGCCGCCGCCGAGCTTCATTACTGGAAGGACGGCAGCGAGAAGGACCGGCGCCGAGTCGTCGTCGGGCAGCCGGAATGGGAGACGCCCGAGCTCGGCTCTCCCATCTACCGGCTCGTCGCCAACCCGCCCTGGACGGTGCCCGATTCGATCGCCGAGAAGGAGATATTGCCCAAGGGGCCGGGCTACATGGCGAAAGAGAATATTGTCATGCAGAACGGCAAGCTCGTCCAGCAGTCGGGGCCCAAGTCGGCGCTGGGGCTGGTCAAGCTCGACATGCAGAATGACGAGCAGATCTACCTCCACGACACCCCGGCCAAGGCCTTGTTCGCGGCGTCGGAGCGCCATTCGAGCCATGGCTGCGCCCGGGTCGAGAATGCGGTCGAGTTCGCCCGCCTGCTTGCCCAGGATGACGGCAAGCTCGAGGCGTTCGACAAGGCGCTGGCCACCGGCAAGGAGACTCCGGTCAATCTCTCCACCAAGATCCCGGTGCGGCTGCTCTACCACAGCGCCTATGTCGAAGGCGGGCGGGTGGTGTTCCGCACCGATCCCTATGGCTGGGACGACAAGCTCGCCGCCGCCATGGGCCTCGGCGGCCAGGTCCGGCCCAGGGTCAAGACGCACGTCGAGGATCTCGGGCCGTAAGGATTCGGGCGAAAGTGGTACTTTCGCCCGGGAGGTTCCAACTGCGGATTAGCCATTCGTCGGCGTAACGATGCTGTTCGTCGGCGCTGGATGCCGTCGGCAGAAACGTTGCGGCGCCGTGTCGAAGCGGGCGCGCGGGCGGCGGGGTAGCAGGCTAGCACAGGATCAGCGGCGCGGGGTTTCGGCCTCGTCTCATCCCCGGGGACGGGACCTCGCGCTGCTACCCTTTTCGCAAAACCCAAGGAACAAGCCATGTCCCAGCGTACTCTCTCAGCGCTCGTCGCCGCGGCCGTCACGGCCGGGGTCGTCGCGCTCACCGCCCCGGCGGCCCACGCCGCCCCCGCCGAGGATTCGGTTTCGGTCAGCCTCGCCGGCCTCGACGCCGCCGATCCCTCTGACGCCGCCCGAATCGCGCTTAGGATCCGCGGCGCCGCCCGCGAATATTGCGGCTCGAACCTGATCCAGCCGGCCCGACTCCGCGCCAGCGCCGCCGCCTGCGAGCGCAGCGTCGTCGCCAATGCCCAGGCCGACACCCTCGCGCTGGCCGCGAAAACCGGCGGGCCGTTCCGGCTCACCCTCCGCTCCAACTGACCCGACCCGACCCCGCCCCCGGCTCGTCGGCCGCCGCTTCCCTTTCAGCGGCGTCCGGCGAGCCCTTTGGCGTTGGCAAGGTAGAGCCGTCCAACCTTCTGCTCCTCCCCGTCGGCGAGCCGGGCCCACCAGCGGCCGCCCTCGTCGCGCCTCAGGCCGGCGACGAAATCGCGGCGGACGATCGCCGAGCGGTGGAGCCGGACGAAGCGGGCCGGGTCGAGCTCCTCCTCGAGCCGGCCGATCGTGTGGTTGATCAGCCAGCTCCTTTTGCCGACATGGAGCCGCATATAGTCGCGCTCGGCGCTGACCCGGTCGACTTCGCCGGCGGCGAGGCGGACGAGGCCGCGTTGCTCGGACACCCAGAATTCCTCGACATAAGGCGAGCCGGGCGCCTCCCGCGATCCTTCGGCGCCGCGGGTCGAAAGCCGCTCGCGGGCGCGCTCGACGGCCCTGGCGAGGCGCTCGGCCGAGACCGGCTTCATCACATAATCGACGGCCTCGACGTCGAAGGCGGCGACCGCGAAGGTATCGAAGGCGGTGACGAAGACCACCACCGGCGGGGCGGCCGTGCGGGTCAGGGCTCGGGCGACGTCGATCCCGTCCATCCCGGGCATGGCGATGTCGAGCAGGACCGCGTCGGGCGTCACCGCCTCGACCAGGCGAAGGGCCGCGGCGCCGTCGGTGGCGGTGCCGGCGACGGCGACTCCTTCCATCCGGGCGAGGAGAAGCTGAAGCCGCTCGATGGCGAGCGGCTCGTCGTCGACGATCAGGAAGCGGACCGGCTCAGTCATCCGTCACCAGCGGCATGGCCAGCGTGACCCGGTAGCCGCCGCTGGGGAGGGGGCCGTGGTCGCACAGGGCCTCCCCGCCGAAGCGGGCGGCAAGCCGCTCGCAGACGTTGACGAGGCCGACCCCGGTGCCGTGCTCGCCGTCCGGCGCGGCTTCGGGCCCGCGGTCGTTCTCGACGGTGAGGATCAGCCGCGAATCCTCCTCGCGCGCCGAGACGGCGAGCGTGACCGGCTCGGCCGTTCGAGCCACCCCGTGCTTGATCGCATTCTCGACGAGCGGCTGGAGGATGAGCGGCGGGACCCGGGCCGACCTCAGATCGTCGGGAATGTCGATGGCGACCCGGAGCCGGTTGGGGAATCGCAGCGCCTCGATGTCGAGATAGAGCTTCTGGAACTCGATCTCCTGGGCGAGCGGGATGTCGTCGCTGGGATCGAGCGCGAGGCTCGAACGGAAGAAAGCGGATAGGTTGACGATCATCGCTTCGGCCTCCTCGTCGCGCCGAGCCATCACCAGCGAGGAGAGGGAATTCAAGGTGTTGAACAGGAAGTGCGGATTGACCTGGTAGCGAAGCGCCCGGAGCTGGGCGGCCTGGGCGTCGCGCTCGGCGCCGGCGGCTCGGCGCTCGGCGGCCCGAAGCCGGGTGGCCGAGCTGATCGCGATGTAGAAGCTCGCCCAGGCGGCGAAGAAGAAATACCAGGTGACGAGCCCGTCGGCGATCAGCCGAAGCGTCTTCTGGCGCTGGGCGTCCGAATTGCCGGGGAGGACGAGCTTGCCGGTCGCGGTGTCGATGTGGATTTCGGTGGCGGGATCGGAATGGACGATGCGGGCCCCGCCCGGCGCCTCGCGGATGATTGCGCGCTCGACGAGGGGCTGGTGGACGGCGAAGGCGAGGTTGAAGGTCGAGAAGATCGCCGCCGCCGGGACGCAGGCGATCGCCGCGGCGATGATCTGGATCCGAACGCTCTCGCGCGCGGCGCGGCTCAGGACAAGGTAGACGAGGAAGGTGAGGAAGGTCCCGACGAGGCAGCCCAGCGCCCGATAGCCGAGCCAGGCTAGGCTCTCCTCGATCAGCCAGGTGCGGATGACGATGGTGGCGAAATAGAAGGCCCAGAAGCCGACGATCGAGGCCGCCGCGAGCGGCCAGTCGGGCAGGCGCCGGTGCGCGCGATAGTCGGTGAAGCTCTCCATCCCGCGCCCTCCTTACCCGTTCTTGCTCGAAAGTGCGTCCACCCGCGTGCGGTTGGCAGACGCGGCGGGCGCTTTCGTCGAAAAGCCGCTGCAGGCGGGCCAGAGCGATGCAGTGGGACGAAAAAATCTGTGGAAAGATCGTTTCGGCTGCGCGAAGTCGCTGAATTCCCGCGTTTTCTCTCGAAAGGCCTGTGGCGCTTGGGTGACAGTGGAAGGACGCTCTCGCCGCCGTGAACTTTTCCCATTGCCGCCCCTGTCGAAACCTGATTCATTTCTGAACGGGGAGCGGGGTCTTGGTTAAGCGGCTGGTAACCGTTTGAATCGCATGATCTCCGCCGGGTGAGAGAGTGGGAGTGGGATCATGGCGACGAACACGAAGCCAGCCGACGGGGCCCTGACGCTGGTCGAGATGAAGGAATTTGCGGGCTTCTCCGCGGCGACCCAGCGTTACATCCGCCGTTCGCTCGACGTCGGCCTCGGCCGCCGCGATGCGCTGAGGCGCTGGTCGCGCGACGTCGGCGAGGCCGCCTCGATCCGCGCCCAGGAGCGCGTCTACCGGCGGCTCGACCATATCCGCGCCAACGTTCCCGACGATAGCGGCCTCGACGAGATGGAGCCGCTGATGGGCCCGCTGACGACGATGACCGCCTTCGACCTCGGCCAGGACCGGCTCCCCGATTTCGCGTCCTACCGCTTTCTCTACGAGCGGCTGATCGGCGCCGCCGTTCGGCCGTGGCTGCCCGGCGCCTTCTGCGCCGCCGCTGCCTTGCCGCACCTCCATCCGGAGAAGCGACGGATCCTGCTCCAGTCGATCAGCGAAGCCGCCGCGACGGCGCCCGGCTGGTCGAACCGCGAGCCGGTCTTCTTCCCCGAGTGGGTCGACAAGGTCGACGTCACCGTCGCCGGGTGAGGCTGGGCGCCGGCATCGCGGCGCTTGCCCTGCTCATCGCGCTCGTCGGGCCCGCAGTCGCGGCGCCCAGCCTGGAGACGATCGCCGATCAGCTCGACGAAGCCCCCTATATTCCCGATGGCGTCGGGCTGACGGAGCCCTTCCACGGCTGGTTGGCGAAGCTCAACGGTCCGCTCAGGCGACGCAGCCCTGCCGCCGCGGCAGCCGCGCTCGCTCCCAATTCCGGCCTCACCAACGCGCAGATGGCCGAGCTGATCGACTTGTGGCGCGCCGCCACCTCCGACTCGGTCCAGCTGGAAGAGTCCCCGGCGAACGGGATCCAGCGGCAGGGGCGGTTCGAAGCGCTGCTGGCCGCGACCCATCGGGCGCCGCTCGTCCTCGAGGCGGCCGCCGCGGCGGAGGGATTCACGATCGATTGCCGACCCGATGCCTTCACAGCCTATCTCGCCGGCTCCGCCGACCGCGAGGCCGAAGGCTGGATGCTGGTGAGTACCGCCGACTGCACCGCCTGGTACCAGAGCTATATCGCCGTCGCTCCGGCGAAAGCGGCGCTGCCGCTGCTGAAGCTCGCCGATGGAGGCATGGGCCGGGCCGGCTTCGGAATCGCCGTCTACGCCGCCTTGGCGAGCGAGACGGGGCTTGCTCGATTCCATGCGGACGACTTGGACGGACTGCGCGCCCGGCTCGGGGCCGGCTATCTGGAGGCCTTGCTCGCTTCCGGGCTGCTCGAGGAGGCGGTCGGCTATTACGACAGCGTCCCGGCGGCGGCGCGGGCCCCGCTGTCCGAGCGCAAACGCGGGCCGCTCGAGGTTCAGGCGGATGGGCTCGCCCTCCGCCTCGGCACGGCCCAGACCGAGGCCGACATCGCGACGGACATGATCGCCGCTTATCTGCTGACCGGCCGGACCGCAGAAGCCGAGCGGATGTTCGTCGAGGCGAACGGGCCCGAGCGGGTCCGCACCATACACGCCTGCAGCGAGCGCGCCGCCGGGGCGAAGCCTTCGCCCGAATGCCAAGGCGACCTGCGCAGGCATGACGGCGTCCTGCTCTTCGCCGATCATATCCTCCACGCCGGCGACGCCGATCCCTATCCGCTCGCCGAGATGCTCGCGGGCGGCGGCTCGAACGATCCGGACGGGTTGATGGCCGAGCTCCGCTGCCGGGTCTTCCGCGAGCCCGCTTATTCGGCGCTTTGCGAAGAGGGCCGCCGCTATGCCGCCTATGAGGAAGAGGAAGGCGACGCGGCCAATCGCGCGGCCGCGGCGGCGGGCCTCGCCGCGCTCGGCGCCGCGGCCGATTCGATCGAGGCGTTCGAGCGCAGGCTGAGCGCCGTCTTCCCGCCGCAGGCGGCTCCTCCGGAGTCGCGCGAGCGGCGTGCCTCGATCGATCCGCTGTCCTCCCCGTTCGAGGAACGGCCGCTTCCGCCCGGCCTCGGCGGCTCGGGGGCCCCGGCGCCGAAGGGCCTGGCGCCGCTGCCCGACGGCTATGTGCTCATCCGTGCCGAAAAAGCAGGGGATCGCGCCGTCGCGATCAGCGCTTCGCAGAATTACGACCCGGCGGGCGAGGTCTCGATGGGCGGCTATTGGGTCCATCTGTCGGAGGATGGCGGGCGAAGCTGGCAGACGCCGCTCTACACCGGCCTAGCCGACCGCTTCCCCTACGTCGTACTGCCGCAATCGCCGCTGCCGCTGCTCGACGGCGATTCGATCAACCTCGCGGTCGAGGTCAACCTGCTCGATACGGCGACGATCACCTATCCGCCGGTCGGCATACGCAGCCGGGCGAAACGCTCGGGGATCTACCTTCGGATTTCGCTCGAGGCGCTGCGCAAGGACAGCGACGAAGACGGGCTCAGCGACATCGCCGCCCGCCACCTGCTGCTCGATCCCGAGAGCATGGCCAGCGGAACTCCCGTCCGCCTGGACGGCAACGGCCAGCCCTGCACGCGCGAGGAGATGGCGGCGCAGCAGCCGCTCCGGCTGCTGCTCGAGCAGGTGTTCGGGAGCGAGACCGGCGCAGTGATGGAGCCGCTCGACCGCAAGCCCGACGAGATGCTCGCGGGAAAGCGGATCGAGGCCGTCAGCTTCGACCGGCCGATTCTGATCCAGGGCGATCCCGCGGACTTCCGCTGCCTTCGAAGCCGCGGCCTGGCGGTGGTCTATGGCGCCAAGGACATCGAGCGGCTGCAGCGGATGAGCCCCGATTTCCATGCCATCGAGATCCGCAAGATCCTGTTCAACCGCGCGCATGATCGCGGCTATGTCAGCTGGTCGGCCGGCTGGACCGGCGGAACCCTCCGCTTCCGCAAGACCGCGACCGGCTGGACGAGCGAGCCGCTCAGCAGCTGGATCACCTAGGCCTGAAAAAGGGGACAGTCCCCTTTTTACTTGAGCCAGCCCTGCTCGCGATACCAGTCGGCGGTGGCCTTGAGGCCGGTCGGGGTCTTGATCCGCGGCTGCCAGAGGCCGGCCGGCGGGCGCTTCTCGGCGGCGGCGACCCAGTCGGGGTGGCAGTAATAGCCGACCCGGTCGGGCGTGAGCTTGGCCCGCCCGCGGCGGACGAGGCGGTCGACTCCCGAGGCGAGACGCATGGCGGGCTTGGGGATGGCCAGAGTCAGCGCCCGGCGGCCATAGATTCGGCCGAGCGTGCGGGCGAAATGGCGGTGCTGCCAGCCGCCCTCGCGGCCGTCGTCGGGCTCGAAGGTCTCGGCCCAGCTGTCGGGCTCGTCGAGCAAGGCGAGGATCAGCCGGCAAAGATCCTCGACGTGGATCACCGAGAATCGGCCGCGGGGCGGGAGCGCGACGATGCCGCGCCGCGCCATCCTGAACAGATCGAGGGTCTCGCGGTCGCCCGGGCCGTAGACCGCCGGCGGGCGGACGATCGTCCAGTCGAGGCCCGAGGCGGCGACCAGCCGCTCCGACCTGGCCTTGGAGGCGCCGTAGGCCGAGAGGCCGGGCTCGCGCGCGGCGAGCGAGGAGATGTGGACGAAGCGGCGAACGCGGGCGACTCGTGCCGCGTCGATCATATGGGCGGTTCCGGCGACGTTGGCCGCTTCGAACGCGGCCCGGCTCGGTGCGTTGATCGCCCCGGCGACGTGGATCACGGCGTCGGCGCCCTCGGCGAGCTTGGCCAGGGTCTCCGGCCGGTCGAGCGCTCCGTCGACCCAGGCGATGCCCTCCTCGGGCGGCTTCCAGCCGCGGGTGAGGGCGCGCACGTCATAGCCCTCGGCGAGCGCAAGGCGGAGCAGGTGCGAGCCGACGAAGCCGGTCCCGCCGGTGATCGCGAGGGTCCGGATCTTGGCTCGGCGGCGGGTCATTTCCTCACAGCGGCGACCATGAGGCCGTTTCTTCCTTCGCATCGCCCGCCTTCGCGGCCGCGATATGGGGCAGCAAGGCGTCGAGCACCTTTTCCACGCCCGCGCCGGTGGCGCCGGAAAGGGGAAGGGGGCGGATTCCGGCCGCTGCCTCGAGCTCATCCGAAAGCGCCTCGATCAGCTCCTCGTCGAGCGTGTCGGCCTTGTTGAGGGCGAGCACCTCGGGCTTGCCGGCGAGGCCGGCGCCATAGGCTTCGAGCTCGGCCCGCACGGTGCGCCAGGTTTCCGCCACATCCTCCTGCTCGCAGTCGACGAGATGGAGGAGCACCCGGCAGCGCTCGATATGGCCGAGGAAGCGGTCGCCGATCCCGGCGCCGTCCGCCGCGCCCTCGATCAGCCCGGGAATGTCGGCCACGACGAACTCGCGCTCGCGGTGGCGGACCACCCCGAGCTTGGGATGGAGGGTGGTGAACGGATAGTCGCCGACCTTCGCCCGGGCGTTGGTGACGGCATTCAAGAAGGTCGACTTGCCCGCATTGGGGAGGCCGACCAGGCCGACGTCGGCGAGCAGCTTGAGGCGGAGCCACACCCACGCCTCCTCGCCGGGCCAGCCGGTGCCGTGCTGCCGGGGCGCGCGGTTGGTCGCGCTCTTGTAGCTGGCGTTGCCGCGGCCGCCGTCGCCGCCTTTCAGGAAGACCTCGCGCTGGCCGACCTCGGTGAAGTCGGCGAGGACATGCTCCTTGTCCTCGGAGAGGATCTGGGTTCCGACCGGGACTTTGACGACGATGTCCTCGCCGCCGGCGCCGGTGCGGTTCGAGCCCGAGCCGCCCTTGCCGCGCGGCGCCCGGAAATGCTGGGTGTAGCGGAAGTCGATCAGGGTGTTGAGCCCCTCGACCGCCTCGAAGACGATGTCGCCGCCCTTGCCGCCGTCGCCGCCGTCGGGCCCGCCATATTCGATATATTTCTCGCGCCGGAAGCTGACCGCCCCGGGCCCGCCGGCGCCGGAGCGTACGAAGATCTTGGCCTGGTCGAGGAAGTGCATGGCGGGCGATGTAGGGGATCACCCTCCCCGCGTCATCCCCGCCGTCCGGTGATCATCGCTCGCTCCTTTCGCTGGCGAGATGGATGAGGTGGCGGGTGGCGATCGCCCGGGCCTGGTCGCGGGGCAGGCCGAGCGCGCTCGCCATCGGCGCTCCGAGCAGCGAATCGCCAAGAGCGGCGAGCACCAGCCAGAGGGTGGTCTCGTGGACGGGCCGATCCTCGTGGCCGACTCCGAGCCGGTCGACGAGGTGGTGGATCGCGTCGAGGATCGGATCGAGCGCGTCGCGATTGCCGGAGAGGATCATCCAGGCGGCGAGCGCTCCCGCCCCCTCGCGGTCGAAGGCGTCGAAGGTGCGGTCGACGATCTCGCGCGGATCGGCCTCGCCCTGGCGCTCGAGCTCGACCACCCGGGCGATCTCGGCGGTGACACGCTCGCCGATCAGCCGGGCGAGCTCGCCCTGGAGGCCGGCGGCGGAGCCGAAATGGTGGAGGAGGTTGGCGTGGGTCTTGCCGATTCGCGCGCCGACCGCCTTCAGCGTCACCGCCTGCGGCCCCGATTCGATCAGCAGATCGCGCGCCGCCTCGAGCGCGGCGGCGCGGCTTTCTTCGGGAGAGAGGCGTTCGCGCGTTATTGACATTCGTGTAAGTATAGCTCATTCATCGCCGAAAGGAGATACGAGTTATGGGGCGCGAAGTCACACCTTCCGATCTGACCATCACTCCGCGCGACCGCCGCTTCGGCCGCGGCGCCAAGACCCAGCGCTGGTGGCTCAACAACAATCCGTACGGGAGCGCGCTCTACGACGCGCTGTCGATCACCTTCCCCAAGGGCGAGGCCTTCTTCGTCGAGAGCGTCCGCGCCTTTCGCGACGAGGCGCCGCCCAAGCTCGCCGAGGCGATCCGCGCCTTCACCACCCAGGAGGTGATGCACAGCCGCGAGCACGTCCAGTTCAACCGCCGCGCCGTCGAGGCGGGCTACGACATCGCCCCGCTCGAGAAGCGGGTCGACGAAAGGCTGGAGGAGACCAAAGGCCGGCCGCCGATCATCAACCTCGCCGCCACCATGGCGCTCGAGCATTTCACCGCCGTCATCGCCAACCAGCTGCTCGGCAATCCCAGGCACCTCGAGGGCGCGGACCCCGAATCGGCCGCGCTCTGGCGCTGGCATTCGATGGAGGAGATCGAGCATAAGGGCGTCGCCTACGACACCTGGCTGTTCGCGACCCGCCACTGGCCGCGCTGGAAGCGCTGGCTGGTCAAGGCTCGGGTGATGATGAAGGTGACGAGGAACTTCTTCGTCGAGCGCAGCCACGGCGCGCTCATCCTGCTCGCCCAGGACGGGATCACCGGCCCCAGGGCCTGGTTCGGGCTGTTCCGCTACGCGATGGTCTCGCCCGGCATGTTCCGGAAGATCCTCGGCGCCTGGCTCAAATTCTTCCTTCCCGGCTTCCACCCGTGGAACCATGACGACCGCGCTCTGATCGCCGACGGCGAGCGGGCGCTCGAGCCGGCCTTCGCGTAAATCCTCCCCACGCGGAGCGTGGGGAGGATGTCACGCCGCCATTGCCGGCTCGGTAAACGCCGCTTCCACCTCGGCCTCCGACTCCGCCTGAAGCTCGAGCTTGAACAGGCGGCAGGGCGCGGCCTCGCCCCGGCCGGCGCTGAAGCGGGGGACGATCATCCCGGTCGGGCGGAAGCCGAGCTTCTCGAGCACCCGCCCGGAGGCGGGATTGTCGAGGAAGTGGGCGGAATCGAGCCGCTTCACCCGGAGCCCGTGACGCGCGGTGGCGAGCAGGGCTCGGCCGGCCTCGGTGGCATAGCCCCGGCCCCAATTGCCGCGCGACAGCCAGTAGCCGAATTCCATCTCGCCGGTCGGCCGGCGGCCGAAGCCGATTCCCCCGATCAGCTCGGGGGCGCCGTTGCCGTGGAGGAAGATGAGCAACGACGGCTCCGACGCCTTGCGCTCGGTGGCGAGGAAGGCCTCGGCATTTTCGAGCGTATAGGGCCAGGGCGCGCTGGCGAGGTTGCGAACGATCCGCTCGTCCGCGATCGCGCGATGAAGCGCGGGCCCGTCCTGTCTCCAGCCGGGCCGCAGCAGCAGTCTCTTGGTCCTCAGGAACATCGTCTCTTCCTCTTCGTCCCCTTGGCCGGGGCGCTACCCGCACAGGGTGACGCTCCGGCGACAGTTTCGAGGGAGAAACGAAAAAGGAGAGGAACCCGGCGGCTCCTCTCCCTCGAATTCGGTTCTCTTGCGAGACCTGGAGCCGCCCCTCCCGGGGACGGCCCTTTTCTCGACCGTCCCTATTGCACCGCCTCGGTAATATGCATGTCGACGCACACATATTTGCGGCCGAGCTTCCCGTCGCGAAACGAGACTCGGCCGTCGGTAAGCGCAAAGAGGGTGTGATCCTTGCCGATGCCGACGTTGGTGCCCGGGTACCAGCGGGTCCCGCGCTGACGGACGATGATGTTGCCGGCGAGCACGGCTTCGCCGCCGAACTTCTTGACGCCCAGGCGACGGCCGGCGCTGTCGCGACCGTTGCGTGAGGATCCGCCTGCTTTCTTATGTGCCATGACTGAGCTCGTATCTCTTTAAGGTTTAAGCGTTCTTATCAGAAGCCGGCTTCTTTGCGGAAGCCTTTTTCTTGGCCGGGACCGGAGCGTCGACCTGCTCGCTCTCCGCGCCTTCGACCTTGAGCGGCGCCTGGGCCTGGGCCTCGGCGGGAGCCGGAGCGTCGGCGGCAGGCTTCTTCGCCTTCGCCTTCTTCGGCGCCGGAGTCTCGGTCACGCTGTCGGTGATCTGGCTGTTGACCGCGGTCGGGAAGGCTTCCTCGGTCGCCGGAGCGGGCGCTTCGGCTTCGCTCGGCGCAGGCTTGGCGGCCTTCTTCGGCTTCTCCGCCTTCTGGTCGCCGATCGCGACGATCCTCAGGATCGTGTGCTGCTGGCGGTGGCCCTTCTTGCGGCGATAATTGTGGCGGCGGCGCTTCTTGAACACCGTGACCTTGTCGGCCTTGGCCTGGGCGATGATCTCGGCCGAGACGGTGAGGCCGTCGGTCGACTTGAGGTCCGAGCCCTCGCCGGCGAGCAGGATGTCGCCCAGGGAAATGGTGTCGCCGGCTTCCCCGGCGAGCTTCTCGACGACGATCTTGTCTCCGGCGGCGACGCGATACTGCTTGCCGCCCGTGCGCACGACTGCGAACATGGCTTTTTCCAAATCTTCTAATGCTGTCCGCGCCAATCGTCGGCCGCGGCCGAACCCCCGCGCGGGAGAGGGGCTGCTAGCCAAGCAGGGCCAGAGTGTCAACGTTTAGTGGCGGTGAAGCGGCTTCAGCCGGTAGCGGCCCTTGGCGATCGTGTCGAACAGGCCGGAGATGGCCGGATGGTGGACCGGCTCCTCGCTCTCGTCGGCGAGCAGGTTCTGCTGGCTGACGTAAGCGGTGTAGCTGGTCTCGCCATTCTCGGCGAGCAGGTGGTAGAAAGGCTGGTCCTTGGCCGGGCGGATGTCCTCGGGAATCGCCTCGTACCATTCGTCGGAATTGGCGAAGACCGGGTCGACGTCGAAGATCACGCCGCGGAAATCGAACAGCCGGTGGCGGACGACGTCGCCGATGGCGAAGCGCGCATGCGCCACCGGCGGCGCCAGCGGCGCGGCGCCGGCATGATCGGCGAAGAATCTGTCGGGCGTTTCCATCACTCCTATGTAGGCCCCCTGCCGCGCGAGGCAAGCGATCCGGCCCTTCGTCGGGCTCAGGACAAGCTTGGCAAGCCCAGGCGGTTCGGCTAAGCGCCCTCGCCTGTCGACCGGCCCCCGCGCTTCGCGAGGGGCCAGATCCCACGGAGAGGTGCCGGAGTGGTCGATCGGGGCGGTCTCGAAAACCGTTGAGCGCGCAAGCGTTCCGAGGGTTCGAATCCCTCCCTCTCCGCCATTTTCCGCCGCTACAGCCCGGCCGCGCCCGCCCTGAAGACGGAGGCCCATTGCAGGGGCGGGCGGCGCGTTCGAGCGGCGAGGTCGGTGCGCTTGCGGTCGAGGTCCGGATCGGACGGGTCGAACAGCATTCCGCCGAAGATTCCGCTGTGGGCGATCTGGACGCCGAGCGCTCCGACCGCGTCGGCCAGCGCCAAGAAGGCGTCGAACCTCGGCAGCGCCAGCCGTCGCTGGTTGAGGATCGCGCTGCGGGTCGCCGCGGCTGCGATGCGGGCGAGGTCCCTCGCCATGAAGCCCGCGCGTGCCTCGGCGAGGATCGCCTCGAAATCGTCGACCTCGTCTTCCGCGAAAGGCCGTTTGGCGAACGAGAGGGTGTCCACCGTCGTGCCGGCCGGCGCGAGCGCGAAGCTGTAGACGAGGAAATCGGGATACCAGTCGCCCCAGCGCTCGAGGATCCGTCCTTCGCGCTGGGCGAACAGGAGAGCGGGCTCGTCGTGCATCAACGGATCGCTGGCCTGCTCGGCCGCCACCGCCAGCCTCGCCACGTCGGGCGGCGGGAGCGACCCGCCGACGGCGTCCGCAGCGGCGCGAATCGCCGCGACCACGTCCGCGGTCGAGGAGCCGAGCCCGAGGCCGGGGGCGATCGCGGAGTCGAGAATGAGTCGGCCGGTGGCCTGGGGGTGGCCCAGCTCGGCCAGGGCCAGGCGCACGGCAGCGAGCGCCTTGTGCTTCCACGGCGGGACGGTCTCGAGCCCGGCGGCCGGGAAGAGCTCGAGCCTCGCCGAGACCGGTTTCGCGGCCAGAGGCACCGTAACCAGGCAGGGAACGATCCGGTCGCCTTCGCGCACGGCGCCCTGGATCAGCTCGCCATGATGGCCGCGGCACGAGCCGAGGCCGATGGCGGCCGGGCGGGCGGCGGGCCGCGGCGGCCTCGCGGGTCGCATGCCGCGGCGGGCTTCCCACCACAGGCCGCCGAGCCAGTAATCGAGCTGGCGGGGGAGGGGGCTGAGGCCCGAGCCGGGATAGAAGGTCATCTCGCCGAAGCGCGGCGAACCGTCCAGATCATAGAAATCCACCCGGACGAAGTCGAAGTCGCCTGCCAGCTGCTCGGCGGCGGCGATCATCGCGTCGAGCGAGGCCGGCGGCGGCCGGTGGGTCCAGCCTGGCGGCGCCCAGAGCGGCCGCCACTGGAGATCGTAGAGCGCGCGCCAATGGTCGGTCTCGCGGTCGCAATCGACCTTGATGCAGCGGGCGCGGCCGCCGAAGACGTAGATTTTGTAGTCGATCGGTAGCGGGCCGTCGGTGAGGAAAGGCTCGACGATCACGCCGCGCGGGACGTCGCGATAGAGCCATTCGTCGAGGACCAGACCGTAGGTCTCGCGGCACCAGCCTTCCGCCGTGGCGCGGACCGATTCCCAGTCCTCCGGCCGGGCTCGGACGAAGAGGTTGCGGTTGCTGGCGTGGCGCGCCTTGACCACGAACGGCGGGTCCCATTCGGGACGCTCCGGCAGGGCTTCGCCATGGAACAGGGTCGGAGTCACCCAGTGCGGGCCGAGGTCGGCGGCGACATGGTCCTTGACCGCGAGCTTGTCCATCAGCGGCGGGATCCGGGCGTCGCGCTCGTGGAGCTTGCGCCACTGTACCCACTCGGTGAACCGGCCGGGCCGGCGCCAGCGCACGATCCGGCGGTGGCGGAGCAGGTAGAGGAGGCCGACCCGAAGCCGGGTCCCGGTCCGCTCGAGCGACCAGCCGGGGGGCGGGGCGGCGTCGATCGAGGCCGGCGGGTTCAGCATCACCCGATGATCTTGCGTAATTTGGGCATTTGCGAGGCAGGTTTGCCTCGGATCAGGCTCAGGCCCGCACCGGCCAGACCGGGTAGGCGGTGGTGAACTTCACGCGCTCCATCGAGAAGCGGGAGGTGACGTTCTTGAGGGGAACGGCCTCGATCAGCCGGCGGTAGAAGGCGTCGAAGGCGTTCATGTTGGCGACGGCGATTCGCAGCAGATAGTCGACGTCCCCGGCCATCCGGTAGACCTCCATCACTTCCGGCATCGCCAATACGGTCGAGGCGAAGGCGTCGAGCCAGGTGCGCGAATGGTCGTTCGCCTCGATCTCGACGAAGACGGTGAGTCCGAGGCCGAGCTTGTCGGGATCGGCAAGCGCGACCCGGCGATCGATCACCCCGCTCTCCTCCATCCGCTGGATCCGCCGCCAGCAGGGCGTCTGCGAGAGGTTCACGCGCTTGGCGACCTCGGCGACGGAGAGCGACGCATCCTCCTGGATGATGGCGAGGATACGAAGGTCGGTATTGTCCATCCAACTTTGCTCCGGAATGTGGAACATTATTCTACAGATCGAATGTGACGGCGCAATGGCCCTGTTATCTTCGCGCCTGCGTTGCTCCTCCGGAAGGTCGGGTTTATCTCTGTACGCGGTCGGTTCGTGCCCGCCGTGGGGCTCGAGCCGATCAATCGCTCTAGAAGAAAATTCTATTTTCCGAAGGTCCGCTTGCCCATGTTCCCGAGCCGCTCCCGATGAACGCCCGCGACGGCCTGGAGCGCGCGGCGGCGCTGGCGGCGGCGGCTTCCGCGGCGAGCCCGGAGGCCCGGCTCGAGGCGGCGCTCGAGGCGGTACCGGGCCGGCTCGTCTTCACCACCAGCTTCGGGATCGAGGACCAGCTGATCGCCCATCACGTCTTCGAGCGGCGGCTGCCGATCGAGGTGGTCACGCTCGATACCGGGCGGCTTTTCCCGTCCACCTACAAATTGTGGCAGGAGACGGAGGAGCGCTACGGCGTCCGTATCCGCTCCTTCCATCCGGACGCCGCCGCGGTCGCGGCGATGGTCGCCGATTCGGGGATCAACGGCTTCTATCATTCGAAGGACGCGCGGCTCGCCTGCTGCGAGGTGCGCAAGGTGGAGCCGCTCGGCCGGGCGCTCGCCGGTGCCGCGGGGTGGGTCACCGGCCTCAGGGCCGACCAGTCCGGCGGGCGGGCGTCGGTGCCGCTCGCCGCCTGGGATTCCGAGCGCGGGCTCGTCAAGCTGGCGCCTTTGTTCGACTGGACCCGGGAGCGGGTCGCGGCCGAATGCTCGGCGCTGGGCGTTCCGGTCAATGAGCTTCATGCCCGCGGCTACCTCTCGATCGGCTGCGAGCCCTGCACTCGGGCGCTCGAGCCCGGCGAGCCGGAGCGCGCCGGGCGCTGGTGGTGGGAGACGGACGAGGCCCGGGAATGCGGCCTCCACGTCGATTCGAGCGGCCGGCTGGTGAGGCGGGCGGCATGACCCGGCTTCCGAGCATTACGCCGCCGCGGATCGCGCCGCTGCCCAATCTGCCGCTGTTCCACAAGCTGGCGGGCCGCAAGGCTCTGGTCGTCGGGAGCTCCGAAGGAGCCGAGTGGAAGTCCGAACTGCTCGCCGCCGCCGGAGCGAACGTGCTCCGCCGGGCGCAGGCGTGGAGCGCGGCCGACCTTGCCGGCGCCGCGCTGGCGGTGGGAGACTTCGCCGACGAAGGCGAGGCGATCCGCTTCGCCGAGGCGGCGCGCGCGGCGGGCGTTCCGGTCAACCTCATTGACCGGACGGCGCTTTGCGATTTCCAGTTCGGGACGATCGTCAACCGGGCGCCGATCGTCGTCGCAATCTCGACCGACGGCGGGGCGCCGATGCTCGGCCAGTCGATCCGGGCGCGGATCGAGAGCGTGTTGCCCGCCGGACTTTCGGCCTGGGCGGAGGCCGCGAAAGGCTGGCGGCCGCGTCTCAAGGCGCGACTCTCCGGTTTTGCCGACCGCCGGGCCTTCTGGACCCGCTTCGTCGAGAGCGCCTGGTCGGACCGGGCGCCGGACGAAGGTGCGTTCGACACCCTCGTCGAGGGCGCGCCCGCGGCGGCGAAGGGCCGAGTGACGCTCGTGGGGGCGGGGCCGGGCGATCCCGAGCTGCTCACCCTCAAGGCGGTCCGAGCGCTTCAGCGGGCGACCGTCATTCTCTACGACGACCTGGTCGGGCCTGAGATACTCGAGCTGGCCCGGCGCGAGGCGAAGAGGCTGGCGGTCGGCAAGACCGGGCATGGGCCCTCCTGCCGCCAGGACGAGATCAACCGGCTGATCGTCGAGCTCGCCTCGGTGGGCGAGAATGTGATCCGGCTGAAGGGCGGCGATCCCTTGATCTTCGGCCGAGCGACCGAGGAGATCCTGGCCTGCCGGGCGGCGGGCATCGAGGTGACCGTCGTTCCGGGAATCTCGGCTGCCCAGGGCGCGGCCGCCTCGCTGGGCATCTCGCTGACCGAGCGCACGCGGGCGCGGCGGGTGCAGTTCGTCACCGGCCACGGCGCCGACGGCAAGCTCCCCCGCGATATCGATTGGGGCGCGGTGGCGGACCAGCGGGCGACGACGATCCTCTACATGCCGCGCCGGACCCTCGCCGAATTCGTCCGCAAGGCGCTCGCCAAGGGCCTCGATCCGGCAACTCCTGCGGTCGCGGTCGCCAATGCGACGAAGCCGAACGAGGCACGGGCGGCCGCCTCGATCGCCGCGATCGAGCCGCTCGCCGCGGCCTTGCCGCCCGGCGCTCCGGTGACGGTGGTGATCGGCTGGGTCGCGCGCGAGCTTGTCGAGGGCAAGGGCGCCGTTCTCCCGTTCCGGAAGGTGGCCGCGTCGTGAACGCCCCGGCAAGCTTCCGCCAGCGCGGCCTCACGCACCTGGAGCAGCTCGAGGCGGAGAGCATCGAGATCATGCGCGAGGTCGTCGCGGAGACCGAGCGGCCGGTGATGCTCTATTCGGTCGGCAAGGATTCGGCGGTGATGCTTCACCTCGCGCGCAAGGCCTTCTATCCGGCGCCGCCGCCTTTCCCGCTCCTCCATGTCGATACGACCTGGAAGTTCCGCGACATGTACGCGCTTCGCGACAAGGTCGCCCGCGAAAGCGGGATGGAGCTGATCGTCCACCGTAACCCGGAGGCGGACCGGCTCGGGATCAACCCGTTCGACCACGGCCCGCTCCACACCGACATGTGGAAGACGGAGGGGCTCAAGCAGGCGCTCGACCTTCACGGTTTCGACGCCGCGTTCGGCGGCGCCCGGCGGGACGAGGAGAAGAGCCGGGCGAAGGAGCGGATCTTCTCCTTCCGCTCGGCAAGCCACCGCTGGGACCCGAAGAACCAGCGGCCGGAGCTTTGGAGCCTCTACAATACGCGCAAGGCGCCGGGCGAGACGATCCGCGTCTTCCCGCTCTCCAACTGGACCGAGCTCGACGTCTGGCAATATATCTTCGTCGAGGGGATCGAGATCGTCCCGCTCTATTTCGCGGCGCCGAGGCCGACCGTCGAGCGCGGCGGGCTGCTCCTCATGGTCGACGACGATCGCTTCCGCCTCGCCCCCGGCGAGACTCCGGTCGAGCGCTCGGTGCGCTTCCGGACGCTCGGCTGCTACCCGTTGACCGGCGCGGTCGAGAGCGAGGCCGCGACCCTTTCCGAAGTCATCCAGGAGATGCTGGTCGCTACCACCTCCGAGCGCGAGGGCCGCGGAATCGACCGCGAGGGCGGCGCCGCGAGCATGGAGCGCAAGAAGCAGGAAGGCTATTTTTGATGGCGACCGTTCTCAAAGAGGCGGCGCCGGCGGAGGCGGCACGGGCGGCGACGGAGGCCTATGTCGAGGCGACCGGACGGCGCTCGCTGCTCCGCTTCATCACCTGCGGCTCGGTCGACGACGGCAAGTCCACCCTGATCGGACGTCTGCTCTACGATTCGAAGATGCTGTTCGACGACCAGCTCGAGGCGCTCGGCGAGGAGAGCCGGAGATCGGGCGCGGCGGGCGGCGGGCTCGATTTCTCGCTGCTCGTCGACGGCCTCGCCGCCGAGCGCGAGCAGGGCATCACGATCGACGTCGCCTACCGCTTCTTCGCCACCCGCCGGCGCAAGTTCATCGTCGCCGACACGCCCGGCCACGAGCAATATACGCGCAACATGGTGACCGGCGCCTCGACCGCCGACCTCGCCGTGATCCTGATCGACGCGCGCAAGGGCGTGCTGCCGCAGACACGGCGGCACAGCTATATCGTCCGGCTGCTCGGGATCCGGAGCGTTGTCCTCGCCGTCAACAAGATGGATCTCGTCGGCTACGACGAGGCGCGGTTCGAGGCGATCGTCGAGGAATATGGCGAGTTCGCGCGCGAGGCGGGGATAGAGAGCTTCACCGCCATCCCGCTCTCCGGCCTCGCCGGCGACAACGTCACCGAGCGCTCGGACGCCATGCCCTGGTACGAGGGGCCGGCCCTGCTCGAGCATCTCGAGACGGTGCCGGTCACGGTCGCGCCGCCGGGCGCCGAGCCGTTCCGGATGGCCGTGCAGTGGGTGAATCGCGGCTCGGGCTTCCGCGGCTATGCCGGGCGGATCGCGAGCGGGCGGATCCGGGTCGGCGACGAGATCAAGGTGCTTCCGGCCGGGCGCCGCTCGCGGGTCTCGCGGATCGTCGCCTTCGGCGGGGATCTCGACGAGGCCGTGGCCGGCCAGTCGGTGACCCTGTGCCTCGCCGACGAGGTGGATTGCTCTCGCGGCGACCTCCTCGCGGCACCGGGCGGAGCGCCGGACGCCGTGCGCAGGCTCGAGGCGACTTTGGTCTGGATGGGCGAGGAAGCGATGGTTCCCCATCGCGATTACTGGCTCAAGATCGGCACCCGGACGGTGTCGGCCAGCGTCAGCCGATTGAACGCGACCATAGACATCGAAAAGATGACGAGCGCTGCACGCACGACGCTCGCGCTCAACGATATCGGCGAGGTCGCGATCGATCTCGACCGGCCGACGCCCGCGCTCCGCTACGAGGAGAGCCGGAGGCTGGGCGGCTTCATCCTGATCGACAAGGTCAGCCACGCGACCGTGGCCGCGGGCCTGGTGCGCGAGCTTGCGCGCGAGCCCGCTGCGACGCGGCGGGACGAAGGCTCGATCCTGTGGGTCGGCGGGACCGATCGGGACGAGCAGGCGCGGCGGCGGGCGGAGCGGATGAAGGCGCTGGGCCGCCCAGCCTTCGTCCTCGACGAAGCGGCGCTCGCCGGTCTCGTCAGCGACCTGGCCGAGGTGCGGCAGGCGGAGCTGGTCCGCCGGACGGCCGAGGTGGCGAAGCTGATGAGCCGGGCCGGAGTCCATGTGCTGGTCACGCTCGACGTGCCGCCGGGGCAGGCCGTGCCCGGGAAGCGGATCGACGGGGCGGCCGGAGAAGAGGAGGCGGACGAATGGGTGATCTGAGCCTCTGCCCGGTTCCGGGAGGACCCGAACAATGACCGCCCGCGAGATCTTTCCCGAGGGTGCGCTCACCCTCGACCAGTGGCAGCATGTCGAGGCGCTCGCCGGAACCCTGTCCGCCCCCCAGGCGCGCTGGATCAGCGGCTATTTCGCCGGGCTCGATGCCGGGCTGATCCGCGGCGGCGCGGCCGAGCCGGCAGTGTCCGCCGCGCCGGCTGGGAGGTCCCTGACCATCCTCTACGGAAGCGAGACCGGCAACGGCCGCGACCTCGCCAAGTCGCTCGCCGAGGAGGCGAAGGGGCAGGGCCTGTCGCCGCGGCTGGCGGACATGTCCGACTACAAGGTGCGCGGCCTCAAGGACGAGCAGGACCTGCTGATCGTCGCCAGCACCCACGGCGAGGGCGACCCGCCGCAGCCCGCGATCGGCTTCTTCGAATATCTCGAAGGCCCGCGCGCGCCGAGGCTCGAAAATCTGCGCTATTCGGTGCTCGCGCTCGGCGATTCGACCTACGAGAAATATTGCGAAGGCGGCAGGCGGATCGACCGGCGGCTCGAGGCGCTCGGTGCGACCCGTTTGTGCGAGCGGGTCGATTGCGACGTCGATTTTGACGAGCGGGCGGCGGCGTGGAGCCGCGAGGCGCTGCTTCGGCTCGCCGCCTCGAACCCGGCGCCGGTGGCGGCCCCGGTCGGGTTCGCGCCTGCGAAGACGGTCCACGACCGCCGCAATCCGTTTACCTCGACGGTGCTCGAGAACATCGTCATCGTCGGCCGCGGCTCGACCAAGGAGACCCGGCATCTCGAGCTCGATCTGACCGGCTCGGGCCTCGCCTATCAGCCCGGCGACGCCCTCGGAATCCTGACCGCCAACGATCCGGCCATCGTCGAGAGCGTGCTCGCCGCGACCGGCCTGTCCGGCGACTTCGAGGTGATGGTGAAGGGCGAGCGCGTGCCGCTGGCTTCGGCCCTCGAGACCCGCTTCGAGATCAGCCTGGCGACCCCGCGCTTCCTCGAGCAATGGGCCCGCCTGAGCGGCGCGGCCGAGATCGAGGCGCTGACCGGCGAAGCGGCCGCCGCCGAGCGGGCGGCCTTCCTCAAGGGTCACCACCTCATCGACATCGTCCGCCGCTTCCCGGTCGGCGGGCTCGATCCGGAGAGCTTCCTCGCCGGCCTGCGGCCGCTCCAGCCGCGCCTCTACTCGCTCGCCTCGAGCCTGGCGGCGGTTCCCGACGAGGCCCATCTGACGCTGGCGCCGGTGCGCTACGCGCTTCACGGCGAGCCGCGGTCTGGAGTGGCTTCGGCACAGCTGGCGGACCGGATCGGGGCCGGCGATACCTTGCCCGTCTACATCCAGGAGAATCCGCATTTCCGGCTGCCCGCGGGCGACGCGCCGATCGTCATGATCGGCGCCGGCACCGGAGTCGCCCCCTATCGCGCCTTCCTCCAGGAGCGCGAGGCGGCCGGCGGCGGAGGGCGGTCCTGGCTGTTCTTCGGCGAGCGCAACTTCCGCAGCGACTTCCTCTACCAGTCCGAATGGCAGGCCTGGCTCAAGGCTGGGACGCTGAGCCGGATGGACGTCGCCTTCTCGCGCGACAAGGGCGGCCGGGCTTATGTTCAGCACCGGATGCTCGAGCAGTCGGCCGACCTCTACGCCTGGCTCGAGGAAGGCGCTCACGTCTACGTCTGCGGCGACGCGGCGACGATGGCGCCCGACGTCCACGAGACTCTCGTCCGCATCGTCTCTGAGCAAGGCGGTCTCGAAGCCGAAGCGGCCGAGGATTATGTCCGCCGCCTTGCCGCCGACCATCGTTACCAGCGCGACGTCTATTGATGGCCGAGGCGGACCTCATCGACCGGAGCACGGACCTGTCGCAGCCGCTCGACCGGCTGGGGCCCGACGAGCGGCTCAAATATCATTCCGACTATCTGCGCGGGACGATCGACCGGAGCCTGCTCGACCGGATCAGCGGCGGAGTCGTCTTCGAAGACAACAAGCTGATGAAGTTCCACGGCATCTACCAGCAGGACGACCGCGACATTCGCGACGAGCGCCGCCGGCAGAAGCTGGAGCCGGCCTTCACCTTCATGGTCCGGGTCCGCCTCCCCGGCGGAGTGTGCACGCCGGAGCAATGGCTGAAGGTCGACGCGCTCGCCCGCGCCCATGGCGGCGACACGATCCGGCTGACCACACGCCAGACCTTCCAGTTCCATTGGGTGGTCAAGGAGGACATCAAGCCGACCATCCAGGGGCTTCACGAGGTGCTTCTCGACACGATCGCGGCCTGCGGCGACGACGCGCGCGGCGTGATGTGCAGCGCCGATCCGCGCGATTCGAAGCTCCACGCCGAGGTGGCGGCGCTCGCCAAGTCGCTCAGCGATCATGTCATCCCGCGCGCCAATGCCTATCACGAAATCTGGTACGGCAAGGAACGGGTGGCGACCTCGGAGAACGAGGAGCCGTTCTACGGCCCGACCTATCTGCCGCGGAAGTTCAAGATCGGCTTCGTCGTCCCCCCGTCCAACGACATCGACGTCTACACCCAGGATCTCGGCTTCATCGCCGTCGAGGGGCCGGACGGGCTCGAAGGGTTCAACGTCGCCATCGGCGGTGGAATGGGGCGGACGGACGGGGATTCGGAGACCTATGCTCGGCTCGCCGACGTCATCGGCTTCATCCCGCGCAACCGGCTGGTCGCCGTCACCGACGCGGTGATGGCGGTGCAGCGCGATTACGGCAACCGGGTCGAGCGCAAGCGGGCGCGGTTCAAATATACGATCGACGACAAGGGGCTCGACTTCGTCACCGCCGAGATCGAGCGGCGGATGGGGGAGAGGCTGGAGCCCGCGCGTCCCTTCGAGTTCGAGTCGAACGTCGACGCCTTCGGGTGGCGCGACGACGGCGAGGGCGGCTTCCACTACACGCTCTACGTCGAGAGCGGGCGGGTGGCGAACCGGCCCGGGCAGGCGATGATGGACGCGATCCGCGATATCGCCAGGGTCCACCAGGGGCGGTTCCGGCTGACCCCGAACCAGAATCTGATCGTCGCCGGCGTGACCGCGGAGACCCGGCCGGAAATCGAGGCGATCCTCGCCCGCCACGGCCTCGCCGCCGCAGGCGAGGCCAGCGCCTTCCGCCGCGCCTCGCTGGCCTGCGTCGCGCTCCCGACCTGCCCGCTCGCCATGGCCGAGGCCGAACGCTACCTCCCCGATTTCGTCGCCCGGATCGAGGCCTTGCTCGACCGCCACGGCCTCGCGGACGAATCGATCACGATGCGCATCAGCGGCTGCCCCAACGGCTGCTCGCGCCCCTATGTCGCCGAGATCGCTTTGACCGGGCGGGCGCCGGGCAAGTACAATCTCTGGCTCGGCGGCGGCTTCCACGGCGAGCGATTGAACCGCCTCCATCGCGAGAATATCGGCGAGGCCGAGATCCTCTCGGTCCTCGCCGACGCGATTGGCCGCTACGCCGCCGGGCGCCAGGCGGGCGAACGTTTCGGCGACTTCCTGATGCGCACCGGCTTCCTCGAAGATTCAGTCAGAGCGACCGCCCCGGCCGCCTGAGCGGACCGGCTCGAGCGCTCGGGGCCCCGGTTTGCGAGGACCGGGGCCCTTTTTCGTGCCTCGATTCGGCGGAGCCGTTCGCCTCGTGGGGCGCCGCCGATCGGGGAGGAAAGATTTTTCCCGGGTATCGCGTTACAGAGCAGAAACGACCGCGTTGGAGGGTTGGCGCGCAATCCCGCTGCTTTTTGGCGCGGGGCTATTGTCAACCGATGCGGTAGAGTTCTTTGCATTGCTGGACGGACAAGCGAGGAGCCAGCCGAATGAACAGGTTCGCGTATCTCGGACTTCTCGCTGCCGGCAGCTTCCTTCCCGCCGCGCCGCTTCTCGCCCAGGACGCCGACGCTTCCGTCATCGAGCGGCTGAACGCGCTCGAGACCAAGGTTCGGGAGCTGGAGAGCCGGAACGCCGAGCTCGAACGCCAGGTCGCGCAAAATCAGGCGCAGCCGCCCGCGCCGGCGCTCGCCAAGCCGGACGCCAAGCCCGTCCAGTTCGGATGGGCGCCGACCTTCTCGGATCCGAGCGGCGACTTCACCTTCAAGCCGCGCGGCGTGGTCGAGGCGGATTATGCCGCCTTCGCGGAGCGCTCCGGCGGCTACGATTATAACGACGGAACCGCTTTCCGCCGGGCCCGGCTGGGCGTGGAAGGTACGGCGTTCAAGGTCTTCAACTACCGGCTCGAGGTCGATTTCGCGGGCAATTCGGTCGCCCTGACCGATGCCTATCTCCAATATGCGGGGGTAAAGAAGCTGCTTCTCACCGCCGGCCAGCACAAGGCCCCGTTCGGGCTCGAATCGAACAACAGCGACAATTACAACACCTTCCTCGAGCGCGGCATGTTCACCAACGCCTTCGGCAATGCCGGGGCGGAGCGGAGGATCGGGGTCTCGGCGGCTTATGCGCCGAGCCCCAACCTCAACCTCGCCGTCGGCCTCTTCGGCGACAATGAAAGCATCTCCCGTTCGACCGGCGCGCCTCTCACCGCCGCTCCGGACGAGAGCCGGGGCGTCAACGGCCGGGCCAGCTGGGAACCGGTCTTCGAGACGGGCAGGATCGTCCATCTCGGCGCCTCGGCCTATTACCGGACCGGTCTGAAGGTCGGCGACACGCCCGATGCGGTCCGGCTCAGCGACCGGCCCAACATCCGCGTCGACAACGGCAATATCGCCGACAGCGGGATCATCACCGGGGTCGATTCGCTCCGCTATGCCGGCGCCGAGGCCGCGACCGTGCTCGGACCCGTGACCCTGGCCGGCGAATATGGCCGGCTCTGGCTGGACCGGCCGACGCTCGGCGACACGGCATTCGACGGCTTCTACGTCTACGGGACCTGGTTCCTGACCGGCGAGACCCGGCCTTTCAAGGGCGGCAATTTCGACCGGGTGAAGCCGAAGCGGCCGATCGGCAAGGGCGGGTTCGGAGCGGTCGAGCTGGCGCTTCGCTACGACCGTCTCGATCTCGCCGACACGCCGGTGCTCGCCCGGGCGGGCAACCGGGCGGAGAGCCTGACCTTCGGCGTGAACTGGTACTTCAATCCCTATGCCAAGCTGATGCTGAACTGGGTGCGGTTCAGCGGCACCAACACGCCGCTCGATCCTGTCGGCGCGGAAACGGAAGGCGACGCGCTCGCGGCCCGCCTCCATCTGGATTTCTGAAGGTGGCGGCCGCGATCGCCCTTCCACTGCCGCGCCGGCGCCCGCGCTCGGCGATGCCGGGTTTCGGCCTCTCGCTCGGAATCACCCTCGTCTGGCTGTCGCTGATCGTCCTCATCCCGCTCAGCGCCGTCCTGCTCAAGAGCACCGGCGGCGGATGGGCCGCATTCCGGGATGCCGCCCTTTCCCCGCGGGCGCTCGCCGCCTACCGGCTGAGCTTCGGCGGCGCCTTCCTCGCCGCCGCGATCAACCTCGTCTTCGGTCTGCTCGTCGCCTGGGTGCTCGTCAGATACCGATTCCCCGGCAAGAGGCTGCTCGGAGCTTTGGTCGACCTGCCGTTCGCGCTCCCCACTGCGGTGGCGGGCATCGCGCTCACCGCCCTCTACGCCGAGAACGGTCTCGTCGGCCGGCTGTTCGCGCCGCTGGGCCTCCCGATCGCCTACCGGCCGGCGGGCGTCGTCGTCGCGCTCGTCTTCATCGGCCTGCCCTTCATCGTCCGGACCGTCGAGCCGGTGCTCGCCCAGGTCTCGAAGGAGACGGAGGAAGCCGCGGTGACCCTGGGGGCGACCCGGCTCCAGACCTTCCGCCGGGTCATCCTGCCCGCCATCCATCCGGCGCTGGCGACCGGCTTCGCGCTCGCCTTCGCCCGCGGGGCGGGGGAATATGGCTCGGTGATCTTCATCGCGGGCAACATGCCCTATGTGTCGGAGATCGCGCCCCTGCTCATCGTCACCCGGCTCGAGGAATATGATTATGCCGGAGCGACCGCGATCGCGGTGGTGATGCTGGCCGTCTCGTTCCTCGTCCTGCTCGCGCTCAACGCGCTCCAGCTCTGGCAAAGGCGGCGGAGCGCATGAGCCGGGGCGGGCCGCTCGCGGAGGACGCTGGAATCCGCCGCCTGCTGATCGGCCTCGCGGCCGGCTATATCGGGCTCGTTCTCCTGCTCCCCCTCGGTCTGGTCTTCGTCGAAGCGCTGAGGGACGGGCTGGTCGCCTGGTTCGGCGCGCTGCTGGAGCCCGACGCCCGCGCCGCCATCCGGCTCACCCTTCTGGTCGCCGCGATCGCGGTGCCCTTGAACGTCGTCTTCGGGATCGCCGCGGCCTGGGCGATCACCAAGCACGATTTCCGCGGCAAGCCGGTGCTGCTCACCCTGATCGACCTGCCTTTCTCGGTGTCGCCGGTGGTCGCCGGGCTGATCTACGTGCTGCTGTTCGGCGCCCAGGGCTGGTTCGGGCCGTGGCTCCAGGCGCGCGGGCTCGAGATCATCTTCGCGGTACCCGGGATCGTCCTCGCGACGATCTTCGTCACGTTCCCCTTCGTCGCCCGGGAGCTGATCCCGCTCATGGCCGAGCAGGGGCGGGCGGACGAGGAAGCGGCGCTGTCGCTCGGCGCCTCGGGCTGGCACGTGCTCTGGTATGTCACCCTTCCCAACATTCGCTGGGGGCTCCTCTACGGAGTCCTGCTCTGCAACGCCCGGGCGATGGGCGAGTTCGGCGCCGTCTCGGTCGTCTCCGGTCACATCAGGGGCGAGACCAACACCATGCCCCTCCATGTCGAGGTCCTCTACAATGAATATAATTTCACCGCCGCTTTCGCGGTCGCCTCTCTCCTCGCTCTTCTCGCCCTCCTCACCCTCGCCCTCAAGACCCTCCTCGAGTGGCGGCACCGCGGGGAGATCGCGGCGCTCGGCCACTGACGTGTCGATCCGGGTGGAGCAGGTCTCGAAGCTCTTCTCCGCCTATCCCGCTCTCGACGGGGTCTCGCTCGAGATCGCCGAGCGCGAGTTCGTCGCCCTGCTCGGCCCCTCGGGATCGGGGAAGACGACCTTGCTGCGGATCATCGCCGGATTGGAATTCCCGGATTCGGGCCGGATCCTGTTCGGCGACGAGGACGTCACCGACGCTCCGGCGGCGAAGCGCGGGATCGGCTTCGTCTTCCAGCATTACGCCCTGTTCGGGCACATGAACGTGGCTAAGAACATCGCCTTCGGCCTCGACATCATGAAGCGCCGAAACCGGCCGCCGCGCGACGCGATCCGAGCCCGGGTCGAGGAGCTGCTCCGCCTGGTCCAGCTCGAAGGCCTTGGCGAGCGCTATCCTGCGCAGCTCTCGGGCGGGCAGAGGCAGCGAGTCGCGCTGGCGCGGGCGCTGGCCCGCGAGCCGCGCATCCTGCTCCTCGATGAGCCGTTCGGGGCCCTCGACGCGAAGGTGCGGCGCGAGCTCAGGGACGCGCTGCTCAAGATCCACGACGAGGTCGGCCTGACCTCGATCTTCGTCACTCACGACCATGAGGAGGCGTTCGGGCTCGCCGACCGGGTCGCGATCCTCAATTCCGGCCGTGTCGAGCAATTCGCCTCGCCCGCCGACATCGACCGGGTGCCCGCCACGCCCTTCGTCAGGAGCTTCCTGTCATGAGCCTTCGCACGACCATATTTGCCGCCCTCGTCCTGCTGCCTCTCGCCGCCTGCTCGCCGAGCGAGTCCGGCAAGGCTGGCGGAAGCGTCCAGCTTCTCAACGTCTCCTACGATCCGACCCGCGAGCTCTATCGCGACGTCAACGCCGCCTTCGCGTCGAAATGGCAGTCGGAGAAGGGACAGCGCGTGACCTTCCGGATGAGCCACGGCGGCTCGGGCAAGCAGTCGCGCGCCGTCATCGACGGGCTCGAGGCCGACGTGGTGACGCTCGCGCTCGGCTACGACATCGACGCGATCGCCGAGAAGTCGAAGCGCCTCCCGGCCGACTGGCAGAGCCGCCTGCCCAGCAACAGCGCGCCCTACACCTCGACGATCGTCTTCCTCGTCCGGGCCGGCAATCCCAAGGGCATCCGGGACTGGAACGACCTCGTCAGGCCGGGCGTCAAGGTGATCACCCCCAACCCGAAGACCAGCGGCGGCGCGCGCTGGAACTTCCTCGCCGCCTGGGGCTACGGCCGAAAGGCGGGCGGATCGGACGCCGCCGCCGAGCAGTATGTCACACGCCTGTTCGCCAACGTGCCCGTCCTCGACAGCGGCGCGCGCGGCGCCACCACGACCTTTGCCGAGCGCGGCATCGGCGACGTCCTCCTCGCCTGGGAGAATGAGGCCTTCCTCGCCCGGGACGAGCTCGGCAAGGGCAAGTTCGAGATCGTCGCGCCCTCGCTCTCGATCCTCGCAGAGCCGCCGGTGGCGGTGGTCGAGGCCAATGCCAGGAAGCACGGAACGAGCGAGGTCGCCGAGGCCTATCTTCGCTTCCTCTACACGCCGCAGGGCCAGGAGATCATCGCCCGCCACTATTACCGCCCGCGTGATCCGCAGGTCGCGGCGAGATATGCCGGCCGCTTCCCCCAGCTTCAGCTGCTGACCGTCGAGAAGGATTTCGGCGGCTGGCAGGCCGCCCAGAAGCGCTTCTTCGCCGACGGCGGCGCGTTCGACCGAATCGCCGGGGGGAAGCGCTAGCGCCGGGAAACTACGCGCCTCGCAGGCTCGCCCACTCCAGCCCGTATCGCTGCAAATATTTGCGGAGGCGGTCGGCGTCGTTCGACGAGGCGCGGCGGGCGCGGGAGGCGCTGAACAGGGTTCGGCCGGCTTCGGAGAGCGAACGGCTCCGGCGGCAGGTCCGGACGACTTCGGCGAGCTGCACCCGGTCGAACGGGTCGATCGCCGCGAGCTGCTCCGCGCTCAGAAGCGCATCCAGCTCTCCCGGCGCCGGCCCGGTCCCCGACCAGAAACGCCTCAGCCGCGCTTGCTCCGCCTCGACCGTGGCGACGTCGATCCGGCCCCCGGGGGCGAAGGTCGCCATTCGGGTGACGCTTCCGGCGAGATCGCGGAAATTGCCGGTCCACGAGGCGTCGGCGGCGGTGGCGAAGGCGAGGAAGGCCCGGCGCGCCTCCTTGTTGAAGCTCACCCGCATGCCTTCGCGCTCGGCGAAGCGGTCGAGCTCGTAGTCGAGGTTCGGTTCGATATCCTCGAGGCGATCTCGCAGGGCCGGCAGCTCGAACGTCCACAGATTGAGGCGCGCGAACAGATCGTCTCGGAAGCTGCCGGCGGCGACGGCGGCGCCGAGATCGCGGTTGGTCCCGGCGATGAGCTGGAAGTCTGAGGAGGATTCGCGGTCGGCGCCGACGGGGAGGAACTTCTTCTCCTCGATCGCTCGAAGGATCATCGCCTGCTCGTCGAGGCCGAGCTCGCCGATCTCGTCGAGGAAGAGGATGCCCTTGTCGGCCGCCCTGAGCAGGCCCGGCCGGTCCGCGGCGGCGCCGGTGAAGGCGCCCTTGCGATGGCCGAACAGCGCCGACATCGCGCTGTCGCCCTTGAGCGTCGCGCAATTGACCTCGACGAAGGCGCCGGTGACCTGGTGCTTCGAGCGCTTCAATTCGAAGATGCGGCGGGCGAGCTGCGACTTGCCGGCGCCTGTCG
The DNA here is from genome assembly GCA_045811485.1 of Allosphingosinicella sp. Classification (GTDB taxonomy): domain Bacteria; phylum Pseudomonadota; class Alphaproteobacteria; order Sphingomonadales; family Sphingomonadaceae; genus Allosphingosinicella. The sequence goes on along the minus strand of JBJMTX010000018.1, from coordinate 117,167 downwards.
GGCCCATCAGCAGCAAGGGGGCGCGGGATCGGACCGCGACCTGCTCGATCTCGTCGATCATCCGGTTGAAGCCGGCGTTGCGGGTCTCGATCCCCGACTTGAGGAACGAGCTGCCCTCCGCCGCCGCCGCCGCGAAGCGGGTGGCGATGCTGTCGTAGCGGGAGAGATCAAGGTCGATGACGCTCCAGCTTCCCGCGGCGGGGCTTGAATCGGTGCGCAGCGGATGGGTCTGAAGCAGTCGCCCCGGCAGGAACCGCGCCTCGGTCAGCAGGAACAGGCAGATCTGGGCGACATGGGTGCCGGTCGTGATGTGGACGAGATAATCCTCGGCGTCGGGATCGAACGGGTAGGCGCGGGCGAAATCGAGCAGCTTGCCGTAGACCTCCTCGAAATCCCAGGCATTGCCGAAGTCCATCAGCCGCGGAATGATTTCGGTCTCGGGCGAGACCGCGGCGATGTCCGCCGCGACGTGGCGGGCGAGGCTCTCATGCTGGGCGCCGTGGATCAGCTCGAGACGGTCGACGCGCAGATCCTCGTGCATGCACAGGCCGACGGTCGGCCGCCACTTGTTCCAGCGGCCGGCGTCCATCCGGGCGGAATCGAGCGTGGAGCCGAGGAAGCCGAGAACGACATTGGGTCTCATAGCTTATACGATGATCTAAACTTATATCTTTGTCGATAGACTATTAGCCTTCATCGGCGCCGTGCCGGCGCTCTCCGCATTTTAGAATATCCACTCAGGACAGTGACTTATCGGTTTTCCTGTCCCATCACGCGCGTTTGGCACGCCTCCTGCTCTACTTCATGTGTCGGGCGCGGTCGAACCGCCCGGCGAGCGGCCGGGGCGGCCGGAATCGGCCGGCCGCCCCAAGAGATTTCCCGCTTTCGCGGGCGCGATGACCAACTAGAGTGACTTGGAGGAGGGCCCGATGGCCGAGCAGAGTTTCGAATATATGGCCGTCGAGGGCGGAGCGCCGGTGAAGATGTGGACGAAGGGCGTCCCCGTCGAGCCGGCGGCGCGCGAGCAGGTGTCGCGCGCGGCGCAGATGCCGTTCATCTTCAAGCATGTCGCGGTGATGCCCGACGTCCATGTCGGAATCGGCGCCACGGTGGGATCGGTGATCCCGACCAAGGGCGCGGTGATCCCGGCCGCGGTCGGGGTCGACATCGGCTGCGGGATGATGGCGGCTCGGACCTCGCTCCACGCCGCGGATCTTCCCGACCATCTGCAAGGGGTCCGCTCGGCGATCGAGCAGGCGGTTCCGCACGGCCGCGACGTCAACCGGAGCAAGCGCGACAAGGGAAGCTGGGGCGACCCGCCGCCCGAGATCCTCGCCGCCTGGGCGACGCTCGCCGAGCGCTTCAAGCGCATCACCGACAAATATCCGAGGCTCCAGAAGACGAACAACCTCGTCCATCTGGGGACGCTCGGGACCGGAAACCACTTCATCGAGCTCTGCCTCGACGAATCGGACCGCGTGTGGGTGATGCTCCATTCGGGCTCGCGCGGGGTCGGCAACGCGATCGGCAGCTTCTTCATCGAGCTGGCGAAGCAGGACATGCGCAAGTGGCACGTCAACCTGCCCGACCAGAACCTCGCCTACTTCCCGGAAGGGACCGACCATTTCGACGATTATGTCGAGGCGGTCGGCTGGGCGCAGGATTTCGCGGCCCTGAACCGCCGGATGATGATGACCAACGTCGTCCGCGCGATCCGGACGGTCATCGCCAAGCCCTTCGAGGCGGAGCTGGAGGCGATCAACTGCCACCACAACTACGTCCAGAGGGAGCATCATTTCGGCGAGAACGTGCTCGTCACCCGCAAGGGGGCGGTGCGCGCGGCGGAAGGGGTAATGGGGATCATCCCGGGATCGATGGGCGCGAAATCGTTCATCGTCCGCGGCCGCGGCAACAAGGAGGCGTTCGAGAGCTGCAGCCACGGCGCCGGCCGGGTCATGTCCCGGACGGAGGCCAAGAAGCGCTTCACACTCGATGATCATATCGTCGCGACGGAAGGCGTCGAATGCCGCAAGGACGTGGACGTGATCGACGAGACGCCGGCGGCCTACAAGCCGATCGAGGCCGTCATGGCCGCCCAGGCGGACCTGGTCGAGATCGTCCACACGCTGAAGCAGGTGGTGTGCGTGAAGGGGTGATCCCCTTCACGCCCCGTCCGGGAATTATCCAATGATCGTCATCGACGGGTCGGAAGGCGAGGGCGGGGGGCAGGTGCTGCGCACTTCGCTGGCGCTCGCCCTCGTCACCGGGCAGGCCTTCCGGATCGAGAATATCCGCGCCAAAAGGTCGCGGCCGGGCCTGATGCGCCAGCATGTGACGGCGGTCGAGGCCGCGTGCGCGGTGGGCGGGGCCGAGTGCGAGGAGCTTCAGGTCGGCGCGTGCGAGCTCAGCTTCACGCCGGGTCCGGTGAAGCCGGGCGAGCACCGCTTCGCCGTCGGCACGGCCGGGAGCACCAGCCTCGTCCTCCAGACCGTTCTTCCGCCGCTGATGCTCGCCGACGGCCCGTCGCGGCTCGTGCTCGAGGGCGGCACCCACAATATCCACGCCCCGCCGTTCGATTTCCTCGAGCGCGTGTTCCTTCCGCTGGTCAACCGAATGGGCCCGCGGATTTCGGCGCGCCTGGTTCGGCCGGGCTTCTATCCGGCCGGCGGCGGGCGGATCGAGGTCGAGATCGAGCCGTCCCGCTCGCTCGACCGGCTCGATCTCGTCGAGCGCGGCGAATTGCTGCGGGTCGAGGCGCGGGCGCTCGTCGCCGGGCTTCCGGGCGAGATCGCCGTGCGCGAGCTTGCGGCGGTCGAGAAGATTCTCGGCTGGCCGGACGAGGCCCGGCGGATCGTCCAGCTGCCCCAGGAATGGGGGCCCGGCAACATCGTCATGGCCGAAGCGCAGTTCGAGCATGTCGCCGAGCTGACCAGCGGCTTCGGCAAGCTCGGAGTCCCGGCTCAGGCGGTGGGGGCCCATGCGGCCAGGAGGATGGCGGGCTATCTCGCCTCTCCGGCGGCGGCCGGGCCCTATCTCGCGGACCAGCTCCTCCTGCCGATGGCGCTTGCGGGCGGCGGAAGCTTCACGACGGTGAAGCCGTCGCAGCACAGCCGGACGGGGGCCCAGATCATCGCCCGCTTCCTCGACATCGCGATCGACTTCGAGGAACGGGCGAACGGATGCCATCTGGTGACGGTCGGAGCGCGGTGAGCGAGCGGATCACGCTCGCTTCGGCGCGCCGGATCGCGCTCGCCGCGCAGGGCTTCGGCAAGCCGCGTCCCGAAGTTCCGACTCGGGCCCACCTCCTTCGCAATGTCGCCCGGCTCGGCCTCCATCAGATCGACAGCGTCAACGTCCTCGCGCGCGCCCATTATCTGCCCGCTTTCTCGCGTCTCGGGCCGTACGACCCTGGCCTTCTCGACCGCGCCGCCTGGGGCGCGAAGCGGGAGCGGCGGCTGTTCGAATATTGGGCGCACGAAGCCTCGCTTCTGCCGCTCGAGATGCATCCGCTGCTGCGCTGGCGGATGGCGCAGGCGGAACGGGGCGAGATCGGCTGGGGCAGCCTTAGGGCCTATGCGCGCGAGAGGCGCGGCGAGGCCGATGAGGTGCTGGCTCGGATCGCCGCCGAGGGGCCGCTCGCCGCGTCCGACTTCGAGGACGGCAAGGGCAAGGGCGGCTGGTGGCAATGGGGCGAGGCCAAGCGCGCGCTCGAATGGCTGTTCTGGGCGGGGCGGATTACCACCGCCACCCGCCGGGCCAGCTTCGAGCGGGTCTACGATCTCCCCGAGCGGGTGATCCTGCCCGCCATCCTGGCCATGCCGACGCCTTCCGAAGCCGAGGCTCAGCGCAGCCTCGTCGAGCACGCGGCGGAGGCCCTCGGAATCGCGACGGAGAGCGACCTTCGCGACTATTTCCGCCTCAGGCCGGCGGAGGCGAGCCGGGCGGTGGCGGAGCTTGCCGAGGAGGGCATCCTCCTCCCCGTCGCCGTCGAGGGCTGGAGGAAGCCGGCCTGGCTGCATCGTTCCGCCCGGCGCCCGCGCCGGATCCGCGGCCAGGCGCTGCTGGCACCGTTCGATCCTCTGGTGTGGGAGCGCGCGCGGACCGAGCGGCTGTTCGGATTCCGCTACCGGATCGAGATCTACACGCCTGCCGAGAAGCGAATCCACGGCTATTACGTTCTGCCCTTCCTGATGGACGAAAGGCTTGCGGCGCGGGTCGACCTCAAGGCCGACCGCCGGCGCTCGCGGCTGATGGTCCAGGGCGTGACCCTCGAACCGGGCGCGCCGCCGGAGACGCGCGAGCGCCTCGACCGGGAGATCGGCCTCGTCGCGCAATGGCTCGGGCTGGAGTCGGTCGAGCCTTGCGGCTGACCACTATTCGGCGGCGGTTAGGCCGACCGGGGCCCGGTCGGCGGGCGCCTCATGCTCCCGCAGGATGGCCGGCGCCGCGATCAGGATCAGGGCGACCCACAAGGTGGTGAAGCCCGCCAGCAGGAAGCTCACCGCGGCGCCTCCGCCGGCGAGGATGATCAAGGCGTTGCCGAAGGCGAAGAAGTCGCGGCTGGTGATCGCCACCAGCCACTCGACGATCCGCGCCGGGATGCCGTCCGGATAGCGTCGCCGGTAATGGACCTTGAGGATGTCGAAGCTGCCCGGCTCGCCCGATTTCGCGGCGAGCGTCCGGACGATGAGGATCCCGATCAGGCCGAGCAGGACGCACCAGCCGCCCGCCCAGGCGTGGAGCGGACCGTATAGGCGGGTCGTCGAGAGGGTGACACCGAGATAGAAGAGGAGGTTGGTCGCCATGTCGACCGCGGTGTCGAGGGCGGCGCCGCTGCGGCTCTCTCGGAACGTCGCCCGGGCGATCTCGCCGTCGACTCCGTCGACCACCGAGGCGACGTGGAAGAGCAGGCCGCCGAGCACGAGGCCGGTCTTGCCCTCGAAGAGGAAGGCGAGGAACATGATCAGGCCCAGCGCGGCGGTGACGATCGTCACATGGCCGGGGCGGATCCCGGGAATCCTCAGCAGCAAGGCCGAGAGGCGCTGCGACAGGGGGCGATTGAACAGTCGCGAGACGATCCCGTCGCTCGCCTTGGCGGTGCCCTTGAGCACTTGCGCGGTCGTGACGGGCCAGGGCGCGTCGTAGCGGATGAGCGGGAGGCCGGGCCGGTCGATCCGCGAGGGATCGACGATGTGGAGGGGGATTGCGCGCGCGGCACGGACAAGATCGTCGCTCAGTGCCTCGGAGGGAGGCCCGCTTTCCATCGCGAACCAGATCTCGCTCGCACCCCGTTCGCGCGCGTCCGCGAGCGCCCGTGCCGCCGAAGCGACCCCGGCGATCCTCGTCTCTGCCGCCGCGGGTCGTTCGAAGAGCAGGGCCACGCCGGCGGCCAGGCCAGGTGCTTCGCTTGTCATCCGCTCACCCTTTACGACCGCAGGCGCCGTGATGACGAGTGGGAAAGTTCGGTTCAGGCCGAGGCGCTAAAGTCGGCGAGCCGGGCTTGGAGGAAGGCGACGATCCTCGCCGCCCGAGCGTCCCAGCTATGGCTTTCCGCCGTTTCCGCCGCTCTTGCGGCGAGATGGGCGGCAAGCGGCGAGTCGCCGGACAGGCGGTCGAGCGCCTTCGCCGCTTCGTTCGGGGAATCGGGCGCCACGAGCAGGGCGTTGTCGCCGTCGCGGAGCAGCTCGGCGGTGTCGGGCGATCGCGGCGCGAGGATCGGACGGCCGGCGGCGAGATAGGAGAAGGTCTTCATCGGCAGGACGCAGGTGCCGAAGCGCCGGAGCGGAGCGCTCGACGGCGGGATGAGGAGGATGTCGGCCGCGGCGAGCCAGGCGGGCAGGGCGTCCGGCTCCTGCCAGGGCACGACCCGTACGTTCGCGCGCAGCCGTGCGGCCTGCTCGACGGCGCCTTCGCCTTCCGAGCCGACGAGCAGGAAGAGCGTGTCCGGCCGAAGGTCGGCGAGCGCGAGGATCTGGTCGAGCCCTTTGCTCGGGTTGATTCGCCCGGCATAAACGGCGATCGGGCGGTCCCCGGACAGCGCCAGCCTGGCGCGGGCCTTGGCCTTGCCGAGGGGCGGCGTCCTCCTGTCGAGATCGACGCCGTTATGCGCGACCAGAAGCTTCTCGCGCGGCACTCCGATCCGGGCGTAGCTTTCGGCGGCAAAAGCCGAGTGGCTGACATAGCCGAGGCAGTGGCGGGTGGCGGCGGTTCGGCGGATAAAGGGCCGCAGCCAGCGCCAGGCCGGCTCGTCGGGCCAGGGCCGGTAATGGTCGGTCGCGAAGGGGATCGGGACGGCGAACGGCCAGGCGATCATCACCGGCGCCCGCGAATAGAGCAGATCGAAGCCCGCGAGCAGAGGGTCGGCCGTCGCCTGGCGCATCCACAAGGTGGTTCGAACCACATTCTCCCCGGCCCAGCGGGATGGCCGCTGGACGAGGCCGAAATCCCCGCGCACCGAGAACCAGTCGCGCACGGCCTCCTCCGACAGCGCCGGATCTTCGAGCGCGCGAGGAACGAGGAGGGTGATCTCTACCCCGGCCCGGGCCAAGGCGGCGACGGTGCTCACCGTCTGCTCCTGGCCCGCATCGCGGCCGAGCCGCGACCACAGGACCGGATAGGCTATGCGCATCGCTCGCCCCGGACGAGGGCATCGTAATGTTGCTCGAGCAAGGCGTTCTGGAGCGCCGAGTCGAAGCGAAGCTCGGCGAGCGCTCGCGCGGCGCGGCTCATCCTTTCGCGGGACGGGCCATCGCCGAGCAGGGTCGCCAGCGCCGAAGACAGCGCGGCGGGGTCGCGCTCGGGAACGAGCAGGCCGGTTTCACCCTCGACCACGGCTTCCGGGATTCCGGAGTTGCGGGTCGCGACCACGGGGAGGCCGCAGGCGGCGGCTTCGCAGAGGATTGTCGGAAGCCCTTCGCAATCGCCGTCGCGCGCGGTGACGCTGGGCGCCGCGAGAAGCCAGGCGCGCTGCATCCAGCTTCGCACCTCGCTCGGCAGAAGCGCGCCGAGGAAGCGGACGTCGAGCGCTTTTGCCCGCCGCTCCAACGCAGGCCGGAGCGGGCCATCGCCGATCACCACCAGCCGCGCGCCGCTCAGCGTCGCCAAGGCGTCGAGAAGGTCGCTCGTGCCCTTCTTCTCGACCAGCCGTCCGACGTGGAGGATGAGGCCGGGCTCGGGCGGCGCCTCGCCGGGCCGGAAATATTCGAGGTCGACTCCGAGATGGTGGACGATCGTTCGATCCGCCGGAAAGCCGATGGCGAGCGCGCGTCGGCGCACCGCCTCCGAGACCGCGAGGAACAGGTCGCCGCTCGCAAACAATCGCCGCCGGAGCAGCGCATAGCGCATCCACGAAAGGCGTCCCGAGAGCAGGAGACGAGCCCGCGACCGGCCGACATCGTAGCCGTGAAGGGTGGTGACCAGCGGCACGCCGAGCCGCTTCGCGAGCGGGAGGGCGAGCAGGCCGTCGGTTCCGAAATGGGCATGGATAAGGGCCGGGGCCTCGGCTCCCAGCCGCTGCGCCAGCGGCCCTGTCCGCCCCAGCAGCTTCAGCGCCAGCCGCTCGGCCGCGCTCGCCGGGAGCAGGCGCGGCACCTCGGCCTCGCCCTTCGCCTCGAGGCCGACGGCGATCGCCCGGTAGCGTCGAAGGCCGGCGATGTGGTTGCGGACGAACGTCTCCGACGCGTTGAACAGAGGCGAGCGGAACACCGCGACGACGGGCCGGGGATCGGAAGGGGCGGCACGCATTGCCCCTTGGTCATCGGTCGCGCGGCGCGATACAAGCCTAAAACTCGGCCAGCGACGGACTCTGCCATGGGCGCGAAGGATGAAGCGAGCCGACGGATCCTGAGGGGCGCCCGGATCACCTGGGCGGGTTTCGCGGTCCGCCTCGCCGCCCGGCTCCTCTTGATCTTCGTCGCCGCGCGCCTGTTCGGCGCCGCCGCCTTCGGCGCCTATGCGGTGGCCGCCGCCTCGATCGAGCTGGCCGTGGGCGTCGGCAGCCTCGGCACCAAGAAGACCCTTTTCCAGCTGCTCGACCGCCACGGTGACGGCAAGGTGCGCCCGAGCGCGCATGTCCTCCTCGACTCCGCGCTGCTGGTGGGCGGAGTGAGCCTGACGCTTTCCGCCTTGATCGCCGCTGCGGCCCTCGCCTCTCCCGCCGGCCTGATCGCGCCCGGGACCGCCACCGCGCTCGTCCTGCTCGCGCCGATGGTGGCCGGCCAGGCGCTGCTCGACCTCTTCCTCGCCGCCACCCGCTGGACACATGTCGTCCGCCACGAGGTGGTGGCTCGAAGCCTGATCGAGCCCTGGGCGCTGCTCGCCGCCTGCCTCGCCGCCTGGCTCGTGGGCTGGCGGGCGGAGGGGCTGGCGATCGGCTATGGCGTCGGAACGCTCGCCGCATTGTCCTATGCGGCCTGGGCGGCGCGGCGGCGCATAGGCGGCTTTGCCCTCGCCAGCTGGCGCCCGGACCGGCGGCGCCTCCTCGCCGTCGTGCGCGGGTCGGCCGACAATACGGCGAACGACTTCTTCAACACGCTCTATACGCGGGTCGATCTCTACCTCGTCGGCATCCTGCTCGGCGAGGCGGCGGCGGGCGTCTACGGAATGGCCCGCCAGATCGTCGCTCCGCTCCGCCAGATCCGGCAGAGCTTCGACGGGCTCCTGATCCCGCTGGCGGCGCGAAGCCTCGAGGCCGGCGGAGCGAGGGGCGCCGGCGAAGCGCTCGCCTCGGCGACCCGGCTCGTGCTCGTCCTTCAGCTCCCGCTGCTGCTCGCCTTCTTCGCCGCCGGGCGCCCGTTCCTGGCCTGGATCGGCCCCGGCTTCGCCGCCGCTTACTGGGCGCTGGTCGCTCTGGCCGCGGCGGAGACCCTCCAGGCCGCGCTCAGCATCGGCGATCTCGTATTCGTGTATCTGAAGCCGCGGGTGGGGCTGTGGCTGACCGCGATCAGCATCCTTGTCGGGGTCGCCGCGGCCCTCCTGCTCATCCCAGCCTTCGGAATTGCCGGAGCCGGTTCCTCGGTGCTTCTCGCCTACGGCGTCCGGGCCGCGGTCCGAAGCTGGCTGCTTCGCGCCCGTTTCGGCTTCGCCGTGACCCGGGCCCATCAGGCCGGACCGCTGGCGGCCGGTCTGGGCGGCGCCGGCGCGGCCCTGCTCGCGGGTTTCGGATGGTGGGCGCTCGCCGCCTCCCTCGCCGCCTACGCGCTCGGGCTCGCCTTGTGGATGAGGCTGAGCGGGGAGGGCCTGTCGCTGTCGGGCTTCGCCGTCGCCGCCAACGTCACCCCGTCCTGACCGCCGCGGCGGATCGGGCGATGAAGTCGCCGTGGGTCGGCATGTGCTCGGCCATCTGGCGATAGCTCAGCTTCATCTTGTCGAGCGCGTCGGAGATCATCGCGGGATCGAGCGCGTCGGCGGCGGGCTCATATTCGTCCGGAACCATGCCCTGGCCGAGCATCACCGCCACCCAGCTCGCAGTCCCGAACAGCTCGCGCCCCTCGCGGAAAAGCCGGCCCTTCGCCCGCCACAGCTCGATCTTGCGGGCGAGGCTGTCGGGGACGTCCATCGTCCGGCAATAATCCCAGAAGGCGGAATCGCGGCGCCGGGTCGCCTTGTAGTGGAGGATGATGAAGTCGCGGCAATCCTCGTAAACGTCCTTCATCTGGCGATTATATTCGTCGCGCTCGACGGGATCGAAGCGGCGGTCCGGAAACAAAGCGAGAAGCTTGACGATGCCGCTCTGCACGAGGTGGATGCTGGTCGATTCGAGCGGCTCGATGAAGCCGCTCGACAGGCCGAGCGAGACGACGTTGGCGTTCCAGGCGAGCCGGCGGCGACCCGCGGTGAAGGCGAGGCGGCGCGGCTCGGCGATCGGCTCGCCCTCCAGGTTGGCGAGAAGCGAGGCCTCGGCGTCGGGATCCGAAATGTGGGCGCTCGAATAGACGTAGCCGTTGCCCATCCGGTGCTGGAGCGGGATCCGCCACTGCCAGCCGGCCGAACGGGCGGTCGAACGGGTGAACGGATCGGGCTGCCCCGAATAGCCGCTCGGGACGGCGACGGCCCGGTCGCACGGCAGCCAGCGCGACCAGTCGTCATAGCCGGTGGCGAGCGTCTGCTCGATGAGCAGGCCGCGGAAGCCCGAGCAGTCGATGAACAGGTCCCCGGCCAGCTCGGTGCCGTCGGCCAGGGTGACGGACGCGACATTTCCGCCCTCGCCATCGCGAGCGACGTCGACGATCTTGCCTTCCAGGCGGCGGACTCCGTCCTTCTCGGCGCGCCCGCGCAGGAACCGGGCGTAGAGGCCGGCGTCGAAATGGAAGGCGTAGAGCAATTGCGAGAGGGGCAGGCGCGCGTCCGGGCCCGGCCGGGCGAAGCGGCCGAGCTTCGCCGCCGCCGCGCTCATCGACCAGGCCGAGATGTCGTCCAGCGCCCGCCGACCGCGTTCGCGAAGATAGAGCTGGTGGAAATGGACTCCGCGGAAATCCTGGCCGTGATCGCCGAATGGGTGGAAGTAGCGCTCGCCCGGCGCCCCCCAGTCGACGAACTCGATTCCGAGCTTGAACGTGCCCTTGGTCACGGCGAGGAATTCGTCCTCGTTTATCCCGAGCATGTTGTTGTAGGCGATGAGCGGCGGGATGGTCGCCTCGCCCACCCCGACCGTTCCGATCTCGTCGGATTCCACGAGCGTGATGGTGACCGCGCTCCTGTCCAGAAGGCGTGCAAGCGCCGCCGCCGCCATCCACCCGGCGGTACCGCCGCCGACGATGACGATGTCCCGGATCTGATGCTCGTTCATCCTTCGACCCTAACCTGTCCTGCGTCCGCTCCGCCACACTGACTTATAAATCGGACAAATGGCTTGTCAGGCTCCGTTTCGGTTCAATATACCGGCCCGCACAGAAGCCCGAAAAAGGGTTCGCCAAAAAAGGGGAGGCCGCAGAATGCGCCTGAAGACACTCGTCCTGTGTTCCTCGTCCGCCGCGATCCTCGCACTCACCGCAACGCCGGCAATGGCGCAGGACAATACGCCTGCGGCTCCGGACCCGAATGCGGAGGCGCAGACCAATCCGGCGGACACGACTCCATCCACCGACGCCGAGAATACCGGCGACGACATCGTCGTCACCGGCCTTCGCCGGAGCCTCCAGTCGGCGCAGAACGTCAAGCGCAACTCCGACCAGATCGTCGACTCGATCGTCGCCGAGGATATCGGCAAGCTGCCCGACATCGCGGTCTCGGATACCGCGGCGCGGATCCCGGGCGTCCAGGTCGTTCGCGAGCGCGGAGAGGCCGGCTCGGTGCTCCTGCGGGGCCTCGACCGCAATTATTATACGACCACTTATAACGGCCGCGAGATCTTTACCGCCGAAACCCGCTCGGTGGCCCTCCAGGATTTCCCGGCCGGCGGAATCAGCGCGATCGAGGCGTTCAAGACCTCGACGGCCAATCTCGTCGAGCCCGGACTTTCCGGTCTGGTCAACGTCCGTTCGCGCCGCCCGTTCGACTTCCAGGGCCTCGAGATCGCCGGCTCGGTCTGGGGGAACTACCCGAACCAGTCGGAGGATTTTTCGCCCAACGCCCAGCTTCTGATCAGCGACCGCTGGCAAGTCGGCGGCGGCGAGATCGGAGCCCTGATCAACTTCTCCTACAATCGGCTCCACTACCAAGATTCGATCCGCCGCCACGGCTTCTTCATCGCCGATCTGGCCGGCGGCCGCTCGCCCGACTGGCCGGAAATCCATTACAATCAGGCCGATCGCTGGCGTCCTTCGATCAACGGCGCCCTCCAGTGGCGCCCGTCGCCGGGCCTCGAATTCTACGTCGAGGGCCTGTGGCAAGGTTATCGCGAGAACGTCACCGACAATATGTGGGCCCAGCCGCTCTGGAACGGCGGAAGCGCGACCTATTCGAACATCGTCCGCGACGGGCCCAACATCATCAGCGGCACGGTCACCAGACCGGCCAATCCGGGCGAGACCTGGGGTTTCCAGGGCGCCACCAAGCGCGATACCAACACCTATCAGTTCGCGATCGGCGGCAGCTGGGACGCCGGGCCGCTCAAGGTGACCGCGGATCTCGCTCGGACCGACAGCCAGTTCGATCTCCGCACCGAAAGCGTCGACTACGAGATCAACACCAACAATTACTCGGTCGACTGGTACACCGGCACGCCCGGCGGCTACGGGCCGACCTTCCAGGTGAACGGAATCGATCCGTCGAACCCCGCAATCTACACCTATCGCGGCTTCTTCGAGGACTATCTGACCGCCAAGGGCAAGGACTGGCAGGCGCGGCTCGATCTCGAATATGAGCCGGGAATCAGCTTCCTTCCGAAAATCCAGGGCGGCGTACGCTTCGTCGACCGCGACGCGTCCCGGACCGCGGGCGCCTTCTACTGGAACCAGCGCGGCCGCAACGTCCCGATCAGCGCGGTGCCGCTCGATTACGAGCTGTTCCATTCGGCCTTCCACGGCGACGACCACAAGCCCGCGCCGATCACCTGGCTCGCGCCGACTTTCAACAGCGTGTGGAGCAACCTGCAGGAATTCAGGCAGTTCAACATCAACCTGAACGGTCAGGGCTCGATCAACGGGCCGCCGGTCGATCCGGCTCGCACGTTCGATATCAACGAGAAATCCTACGCCGGCTACGGCCAGCTCAACTACGAGTTCAATCTCGGCGGCGAGACCGTGATCGACGGCGCGATCGGACTTCGGGCGGTCAAGACCGAGGAGGATGTCAGGGGCACTTTGTTCCTGTTCGGCGGCGGAACCCAGCCGATCAGCTTCCAGAGCGAATATACCGACTGGCTGCCCAACTTTAACATGCGCATCAAATTCTCGCCGGAATGGCAGCTGCGGCTCGCCGCGACGGAGACCCGGACCCGCCCGAGCTTCGAGCAGCTCAATCCCGCGCTCAACCTGGGCGCCCCGGTGACCTGCAGCCCGGGCGCGTCCAACTGCGTTCGAAACGCCTCGGGCGGCAACCCCTTCCTGGTCCCGCTCAATTCGAGGAACTACGACGCCAGCCTCGAATATTATTTCTCGCGCAACGGCTTCGCCTCGCTCGCCGCGTTCCGCCGCGACATGAGAGGCTTCATCGCTAACGGCTCGTCCATCTTCGGGGCGCCGGATCCGCAGAGCGGCGTGCCGATCCTGCTCACCGGTCCGTTCAACACCGACAAGGGCCGGGTCCAGGGCGCGGAAGCCCAGTTCAGCACCTTCTTCGACTTCGAGGGCGTGCCCGACTGGATGAAGGCGTTCGGCGTCCAGGCGAACGCGACCTATATCGACGCCAAGGCCGACTTCCCCGTTCCTCACGGCGGCCTGGAGCGCCTGCGCATCCCCGACGTCTCGAAATGGACCTACAATCTGGTCGGAATGTACGAAGCGCACGGAATCACGCTCCGGCTCGCCTACAACAAGCGGACCGGCTTCCCGGAAGGCGCCCTTTCGGATCGGGGCGACTATACGCTCCAGGGCCGCGGCCATTCCGTCTCGCGGCTGGACTGGTCGAGCAGCTACGCGTTCAACGACAATGTGACGTTGTTCTTCGACTGGACCAACATCCTGGGCAAGCCGTACAAATCGGACATCGTCCGGGTCAATTACAACAACTCCGGCCAGCCGACGACGACCGAGATCTTCCCTATGTTCGTGCGGTTCGAGGAATCCGTGCTGACGGGCGGCATTCGCTTCCGGTTCTGACCGTCATTGCGAGCGAAGCGCGGCAATCCAGTGCGGCCTCGACGGCCGGCTGGATTGCCGCGCTTCGCTCCTCGCAATGACGGCTATTTGTGCCGTAACCCCACGCCGATCACCGGCTTGCCGTCCTTCCACATGAGCGGCGCGACGTAGAGATAGCGCTTGTCGTCGGCCTTGCGGCAGCCCTTGGTCGCCGCCCAGGCGTGGAAGGCGATGAAGCTTCGGCCGGCGGCGTTGAAGATGCTGGTATGGCCGGGGCCGCTGAGGCAGCCGGCGTTGCGGTCGTTGAAGCTGTGGAGGATGGGGTTGTCCGGCGAATCCTGGCAGGGGCCCATCGGCGTGGCGCAGGTCGCGTAGCCGGTCGCATAGGGCGAGAGGCGCTCGTCGGCGTTCCACCCGTAGAAAGCGGCTGAGAAGAAGAGCCGGTACCCGGCGGGCGAGCGAACCATCGTCGGCGCCTCGACGAGCTTGTTCTCCCACTTGGCGTCGTCCCTCACCAGGCCGACCGCTTCGCCGACGACCGAAAGCCCATCGGGCGCCAGCCGCTGGGCCCAGATGGTCGAGCCCTTGCCGACATTGTTCCCGTCATTCTTGTAGTAGAGGTAGAGCTTGCCGTCGGAATCGCGGAACGGGCTGGCGTCGATCGTTCCGCCCAGATCGCTCTGGCAGACGAATGCGTCGTCGCGATTGTCCTGAAAGGGGCCGCGCGGATCCGTGGCGGTGGCGACCCCGACGCACTGGACGTCCTTCTTGCGGTGGCGGGCGGTGTAATAGAGCACGTAGCGGTCGCCGATCCGCATCACCTCCGGCGCCCAGGTCAGCCCTTCCTTCGCCCAGGCGCCGAGATGGGGCATTCCGTCCCTCAGCTTCTTGGGGTCGGCGGGATCGCGGACGAAGTCCCAGTCGACGAGGTTGCGCGACGAGGCCATCGGCAGGTTGATCCCGCGGTTGGTGGCGTAGGCGATGAACTCACCGTCGTTGGGGAGGATGAAGGGGTCGGCGAAATCCTGCTCGAAGAGCGGGACGAACAAAGGCTCGGCCGGCGCGGCGGCGGCGACGGCGGCGAGGAAGCTGACGGCGATACAGCGGCGAAGCATTGGACTCATGCTTTTCCTTTCTTTCATCCGGCTTGCTCGGCCTCGTCGATCAGGACCATCACCTCTGCGATGATCGTCGCCATGGCCGAGTGCGCGCGAGCGGGATCGCGCGCCTCGATCGCGGCCAGGACGGCGTGGTGGGCCGGCAAGCTGGCGGTGCGCTCGGTGAACCGGTTGGTGAATCTGATCGAGGTCTGGAGCGCCGTCGCGACGACGTCTCGGAATTGCATATAGAACGGATTGGACGAGGCGTTCAGCACGGCAATGTGAAACGCGATATCGGCCTCCAGGCTCCCACCTTCGCCGGCTTCCGCCGCTTCCATGCGCCGATAGCCGGCGCGAATCTCGGCTACGGCGGCGGCGTCGGCGGCCTTGGCGGCGAGGGCCGCGGCGGCCGGCTCGATCGCGATCCTGAGGTCGCTGAACTGGCGAAGCAGCTCGAGCGAGAATTTGCGCTCGAGCAGCCAGCGAAGGATGTCGGGGTCGAACAGGTTCCACGACGAGGCGGGCTGGACGGTCGTGCCCTTGCGCGGGCGGGCGGTGAGCAGGCCCTTGGCGGTGAGCATTTTAACCGCTTCGCGGGTGACCGAGCGGCTCACCATATGCTGCGCGGCGAGCTCGGCCTCGGTGGGGAAGCGCTCGGTGTCGTAGGCGCCGGTGACGATCGCCCGGCCCAATGCATCGAGCAGACCGAAGGTCAGGTTGCGCCCAGCGGGGTCGGCGCGAGCGCCGCGCTCGACGGCGGCCCCGGCCGCCCCTTCCTCGTTCTCCCGGCTGGACATGACTATTTAATCCTATAATTCCTTCGACCGGGCGGCAACCGCCCAGGCGGCAGGGGGGAAACGGCGTGAAGCTCGCAACGATCGATATCGTCGTCGTCATCCTCTACGCGATCGGCATCTTCGGCCTCGCCCAGTTCGTCAGCCGCGAGCGCGCCGGGCACAGGAAGGACACGACCGATTATTTCCTCGCGTCGCGTACTTTGCCCTGGTGGGCGATCGGTGCCTCGCTCATCGCCGCCAACATCTCGGCGGAGCAGATCGTCGGAATGTCGGGCTCGGGCTACGTCATCGGCCTCGCCATCGCTTCCTACGAATGGATGGCGGCGCTCACCCTGTTGATCGTCGGCAAGTTCTTCCTTCCGATCTTCCTCAGGAACGGCATCTACACCATGCCGCAATTCCTCGAGCAGCGCTTCGGGCGGGGGATCAGGACCCTGATGGCGGTGTTCTGGCTGGCGCTCTACATCTTCGTCAACCTGACCTCGATCATCTGGCTCGGATCGATCGCGGTCAACCGAGTCGCCGGCGTCAACCAGGACGTCGCGATCGTCGCGCTGGGCGCCTTCGCGCTTCTCTACCAGCTCTACGGCGGCCTCAAGGCGGTGGCGTTGACCGACATCGTCCAGGTGACCCTGCTCGTGCTCGGCGGGCTTCTGGTCTCCGGGATCACCCTCACCCAATTGGGCGGCGGCTCCGGCATCCTCGCGGGCTTCCACGTGCTGACCCAGCGCCTGCCCGAGCATTTCGACATGATCCTCGCCAGGAGCAGCCCGCACTACAAGGAGCTTCCCGGCCTCTCGGTGCTGATCGGCGGGATGTGGATCGCGAATTTGAGCTACTGGGGCTTCAACCAATATATCATCCAGCGAGCGCTTGCCGCGAAGAGCATCGGCGAGGCGCAGAAAGGCGTGGTCTTCGCCGCCTATCTGAAGCTTCTGATGCCGGCCATCGTGGTATTGCCCGGAATCGCGGCGGTGATCCTCGCGCCGGGGCTGGAGAAGCCCGACCAGGCCTATCCGACGATGCTCCACTATCTGCCGGCGGGAATCCTCGGCCTCGTCTTCTCGGCTTTGATCGCGGCGATCATCGCCTCGACCGCGTCCAAGATCAATTCGATCGCGACCATCTTCACCCTCGACATCTACGCCAAGTTCCGCCGCGATCCCGACGCTCCGGCGCAGGAGGGCGACATCGCCCATCCCCAGGTGGACGAGGAAGCTCCGGCCCAGGCCAGGCGCGAGCGCGAGCTGGTCTTAGTCGGCCGGATCGCGGCGCTCGCCGCCATCGTCATCGCCATCCTCGTCGCCCGGCCCCTGCTCGGCCAGTCCGATCAGGCCTTCCAGTTCATCCAGGAATTCACCGGCTTCTTCACGCCCGGGATCGTCGTCATGTTCCTGCTCGGCCTGTTCTGGAAGCGGGCGACGGAAGCCGGGGCGATCACGGCCGCCTTGTCGTCGGTGCTGCTGTCGTCGCTGGCGAAACCGGACTGGACTGCTATTGCCGCGACCCAGGTCCATGGCGGGTGGATCGGCAAGCTTATCGGCATATCTGTCGGGCTGGTTAACGGCCTGCTGCCAATCCTTCAGCCCTTCCACGATCTGCCGTTCATGGACCGCATGGGCATCGTGTTCATCGCGTCGCTCGCCCTGGCCATGCTGGTCTCACTGGTGCGGCCGGCGCCGACGGCGTCCAATCTGATCACCATGGAAGGGGTGAGCTACCGCACTCCGGCCAGCTTCAACATCGGCGGGATCGGAGTCATCCTCATCCTGATCGCGCTCTACGCGACCTATTGGTGAGGCGGACGGTTACCAGTTGAAAGCCTCGACCGTCTGCCGGCCGCCGGTGAGGAAGGCGTCGGCGACGAGCCGGAGCGGCTCCTTGTCGACGTCGCTCTGCCGTGCTTCGATCAGCTCCGCGAAATGAGCGTAGAGCGAGGGGTATTCGCCCTTCGTGCCTACGTCCCGTGACTGCCCGTCGACACTGAGCCGGGCGCCGCCCTCGAGCAGCTCGATCTTCGTGCCGTCCTCCGTCTCGACGTCGATCGTCCACTTCTCGCCCTCGCTGTAGCGCCAGTCGAGGTCGGCCTCGAACCCGCCGGCGAAGCCGATCCGGGCCGCGATCGGGGTCTGGCGGTTCTCGGGGAAGGAGAGGGTCGCCTCGCGGACGAACAGCCGCGCCGGCAGGATCCGGCTGGCGATCGACAAAGCGTTGATGCCCGGGTCGAACACGCCGAAGCCGCCCGGGCCCCAGACCCATTCCTGGCCCGGATGCCATTTGCGGACGTCCTCGTGCCAGAAGATCCGGAGCGCGCGCACCGCCTTGCCTGAAAGCGCCGCTCGAGCCGGGGCGACGGCGGGGGCGTGCTGCGAATGCCAGGCGGTGAACAAGGTGCGTTTCGCCTCGCGGCCGAGCCGCTCGATCTCCTCGATCTCGCCCAGGGTCGCCGCGGGCGGCTTTTCGAGAAGCACGGAGAGCCCCGCCTTGAACGCCGCCGCCGCCACTTCGAGCCGGACCGTGGGAGGGGTCGCCACGGCGATGGCGTCGAGCTCGCCGCCCATCGCCTGAAGCATCTCCTCGGTGGATTTGTAGAGCGGCACCGGGTGCTCGACCGAGGCGCGCGGGCTGACCACGGCGGCGAGCGCGAAGCGGGGGTCGGCGGCGATCGACGGGACGTGCTGGTCCTTGGCGATCTTGCCGTAGCCGACGATGGCGATCCGGATCGGCATTTGAAGGCCTCGCTAGACGGTCGGAATCGGGGGCACAACCGGCCGCGGCGGCAAAAGGTGCCACGGCCCTGGCTTTGCGCTATGGCCGGGCCGGGAGGATCAAGCCATGGCCGATCAATCCGTCGCGAGGCTCGTCACCGGCGAAGACGAAGCGCGGCGTCTCTTCGGCCTGCAGCACGCCGCCTCCCGCCGCGGGCCGGCCGCCGACCTCAGGCTGCGCAAGGACAGGCTCAAACGGCTTCGGGCGCTCATCGCCGACAACGAGGCCGCCTTCGCCGAGGCGATCTCGAAGGATTTCGGGGTCCGCTCGCGGGCCGAGACGGAGCTGCTCGAGATCGTTCCGACGCTCAACGCGATCCGCCACGCGCGCCGGCATCTCGCCGGCTGGATGCGCCCCGGGCGGCGCTGGGTCGATCCTTTGTTCCAGCCGGCCAAGGCCTGGGTCCGGCACGAGCCGCTCGGCGTGATCGGCATCATCTCACCGTGGAACTATCCGCTCCAGCTCGCCCTCTCGCCTTTGGTCGACGCGCTCGCCGCCGGCAACCGGGCGATGCTCAAGCCCTCCGAGCTGACGCCCGCTTTCTCCGAGCTGCTCCGGCGACTGGTCGCCGAGCGGTTCGACGAGGCCGAGGTGGCGGTGGTCACCGGTGGGGTGGAGGTGGGCCAAGCCTTTGCGAGCCTGCCGTTCGACCACCTCCTGTTCACCGGCTCGACCGCCGTCGGCCGCAAGGTCTACCAGGCCGCCGCCGCCAACCTCACCCCGGTCACGCTCGAGCTCGGCGGCAAGTCGCCGACCATCGTCTGCCCGGACTACGATCTCGCCAAGGCGGCGCGAAGCATCGCCTTCGGAAAGTTCGTCAATGCCGGCCAGACCTGCATCGCGCCCGATTACGTTCTGGTGCCCGAGGGGAAGGAGCGGGAATTCGCCGACGCGGTGATGGCGCAGGTGCGCCGGTCCTACCCCGCCCTCGCCGGCAATGACGATTATTCGGGACTGATCAGCGAGCGTCACCGGCAGCGGCTCGGCGACGCGATCGACGCGGCCCGGTCGGCCGGGGCGACGGTGCTGGCGCATGACGATGCCGGCGCCCGGGCGGAAGGCAAGATCGGGCCGACCCTCCTCCTAGGCGCGCCGGAAGAGACGCTGTTCCTCACCGAGGAGATATTCGGCCCGGTGCTTCCGGTCGTCCCCTATCGCGATCTCGATTCGGCGCTCGCCTTCGTCAATTCGCGCGAGCGGCCGCTGGCGCTCTATTGCTTCAGCAACAGCCGCCGCGAGCGCGAGCGGGTGCTCGACGGGGCGATCTCGGGCGGCGTGACCCTCAACGGCACCCTCCTCCACGTCGCCCAGGAGAATCTCCCCTTCGGCGGAGTGGGGGCGAGCGGGATCGGCGCCTATCACGGCGAGGAAGGCTTCAAGCGCTTCAGCCATGCGAGGGCCGTTCATAAAATCGGCTTCGTCAACGTCTTCGAGCGCCTCGGCCCGCCGTGGGGGAAGATGGCGCGGGCGCTGGGCCGAAGGCTGGCGAAGCGGCGGTAGTGCCGTCATTGCGAGGAGCGCAGCGACGAAGCAATCCAGCGGCTGCGTTTGCGACGGCCGCTGAACTGGATTGCTTCGCTCCGCTCGCAATGACGGGCTAAGCCGCCGCCGCCATTCCCTTCCCCCGGATCATGTCGCTCGCTTTCTCGGCGATCATGATGGTGGGGGCGTTGGTGTTGCCGGAGACGAGCCTCGGCATGATCGAGGCGTCGACCACGCGCAGGCCTTCCACTCCGTGCACCCGAAGCTGCGGGTCGACCACCGCGCCCGGGCCGCGGCCCATCGCGCAGGTGCCGACCGGGTGGTAGATGGTGGTGCCCCAGGTTCGGGCATGGTCGAGCAATTGCTCGTCGGTCCGCACTTCGGGGCCCGGCATCAGCTCGTGGTCGATATAGCCGGCGAGGGCCGGCTGTTCGGCGATGCGGCGGCCCCAGCGGAGGCCTGCGACGATCACCTCCTGGTCGAGCCGGTCGGCGAGGTAATTGGGCACGATCGCCGGATAGACCGAGGGATCGGGGGACTTGATCCGGATCGTGCCACGCGATTCCGGGCGGAGCTGGCAAGGGGCGATCGTAAGGCCCGGCTCCTTCTCGAGCTCCATCTTCTGGGCATTGGCGAGCTTGTCCGGGTCCATCGTCGCCGGGAGAATGTGGAACTGGATGTCGGGGCCGGCGAGGTCGGGCCGCGACTTGCAGAAGACGGCGACATGGGCGGCTGAGAGGGTGAGCAGGCCGGTCTTGCGGAAGAGGTATTTGATCGTCTCGCCGAGGAAGCGCGGGCCGCGGACCATCTCGTTGACCGAGACGATCCCCTTCTTCAGGCGGAAGGTCTCGCCGGTGACGAAATGGTCCTGGAGGTTCTCGCCGACGCCCGGAAGGTCCGCGACGACCTCGATGCCATGCTCGCGAAGCAAAGCGGCGGGGCCGATCCCGGAGAGCTGGAGGAGCTGGGGCGAGTTGATCGCGCCGCCGGCAAGGATGACCTCGGCGTCGGCGCGGGCGACGCGCCTGACGCCGTCCTGGACGAACTCGACTCCGACGGCGCGCTTGCCCTCGAACAGGACGCGGCTGGCGAGCGCCCGGGTCTCGACCTGAAGGTTGGGGCGCGACATGGCGGGGTGGAGATAGGCGACGGCCGCGGAGCAGCGCTTCCCGTCCTTGATCGTCACCTGGTACCAGCCGACGCCCTCCTGCTCGGCGCCGTTGGGGTCGCGGCGGGGAAGGGCGAGCTGCTCGCAGGCCTCGATCACCGCTTCGGAGACCGGGTGGGTGTCGCTCGGATCGGAAACGTTGAGCGGCCCGCCGGTGCCGTGGAACTCGCAGGCCCCGCGCTCCTGGTTCTGGCAGCGGCGGAAGTAGGGGAGGACGTCGTCCCACGCCCAGCCCTCGCAGCCCAGTTGGCGCCAGCCGTCATAATCGGCGGCCTGCCCGCGAATGTAGAGCATGGCGTTGATCGAGGAGGAGCCGCCGAGCACCTTGCCGCGCGGCCAGACGTGGGTCCGGCCGAGCGTCCCCGGATCGGGCTCGGTCGTGTAGAGCCAGTTGACCTTGGGATCCTTGAGCGTCGAGGCGTAGCCGACGGGGACGTGGATCATCACGTTGGAGAGGAATTGCGAGGGTTGCTTGAGCGGCCGGTCGTCGCCGCCCGCCTCGAGCAGGAGCACGCGGGTGCGGCCGTCCTCGCTCAGCCGGTTGGCGAGGACGCAGCCGGCCGAGCCGGCGCCGACGATGATATAGTCACTCCGCAGCGTGTCGGGCATGCGGCTGCTCTTGCCTCTCCGCGGCGCGGCGGACGAAGGCGGCGGTCAGCTCGGGCTGGGTGAAGGGGAGCATGTGGCCGCCCTCGACCACCTCGATCACCGCGTCGCCTATCTCGCCCGCCGTGCGCTCGCCATGGAGCTGGTAGTTCAGCAGATTGTCGCCCTTCCCGTAGAGGATGCTGACCGGGACCGAGATCGTCGGATAGCGGTCGACCATGCCCTCGAGCTCGCCCTCGAGATCGACGAGGTCGGACGAGGAAGCGTAGAAATTGGACGGCCGCATGGCGAGGAGGCCTCCGCCCGCGGTTCCGAAATCCTCCGGCACCGCCTCGGGCGCGAACACCTGCTTCAGCGCCTCCGCGCCCCGCCTCATCCCCATCGGCGTCGCGAGCGTCCAGGCGACCGCCTTGCGGACGGCGGGCGAGCGGATGACGAGCGGCCTGAACACGGGCGGCACCTGCTCGATGCTCTGCACCTGCGTCAGCGGCGCGACGAGGGCGAGGCCGCCGACCACGTCCGGATGGTTGAGCGCCAGCGACAGAGCGAGCGCGCCGCCGAGCGAATGGCCGACGATGAGCGGGCTTTCCAGCTTCAGGATCCGGATCAGCTCGGCGATCGCCTCGGCCTGAACCCGAAGCCGGGCCGACGAGTCCGGGGCTCGGGTCGAGTAGCCCGAGCCGGGCCGGTCGACGAGGATCAGGCGACGATCGCGGGCGAGGTCGTCGACCATCGCCTTGCCGAAGTTGCGCAGCTGTCCGCCGAGCCCGTGGATGAGGACGATGGGCGGGCCGGAGCCGCGATCGACGACATGGAGCTTCTCGCCATTGACCTCGACCAATTCGCCGTCGCGCGGCACGGCCTTCTCGATCTTTCGGGCGGTGGCGCCGCTGAACGCGGCGAGGCCGCCGCCGACGAGGGCGAGGCCGGTGGCGCCGCCGATCAGGAACGGGATCATGTCAGGGCCCTCCCGAGGAACTTCCAATAGGATACCGGCGCCAGCCGCTCCGCCGCCGCCATCACCCGCGCATCGTTGCCGACGAGCACCCGCGGCCGCTCCTTCTCGACTCCGCTGACGATGATCTCGCCCGCCTTCTCGGGCGGCATCCGGAGGAACTTCTCGAAGCGCTCCTTCTGCGCGTCGAGGTCGATGTCGTTGACTCCGCGCGGCGGCCGGGCGTTCCTGGCGATCGAGGTGTTGACTCCGCCCGGATGGACGACCGTCACGCCGATCTTCGCCCCTTCCGCCTCGAGCTCGCGGCGAAGCGATTCGGAGAAGGCGCGGACCGCGAACTTGCTGGCGCTGTAGGCGGTCTGTCCCGGCGGGGCGATGATCCCGAAGATGCTGGAGATGTTGACGATCCGCGCGGAGTCGCTGCTTCGCAGCAGCGGCAGGAAAGCGCGGGTCATCCGGACGACGCCGAAGAAATTGATCTCCATCAGCCAGTCGAAATCTTCCTCGGCGACCTGCTCGAAGGTGCCGCCGATCGCGACTCCGGCATTGTTGAAGAGGAGGTCGGCGCGGCCGTGCGCGGCGAGGACGGCGTCGGGCAAAGCGGCGACCTGATCGCGGCTGGCGACGTCGAGGCGGTGGCGGCTGACCTTGACCCCATGCTTCTCCGCCAGAGCGGCCGTCTCGGCGAGACCCTCCTCGTTGAGGTCGCAGATGGCGAGGTTGCAGCCGCGCCTGGCCAAGGCGAGGGCGGTGCCCCGGCCGATGCCGCTGGCGGCGCCGGTGATGACCGCGGTGCGTCCCTCGACCCTCATGACTCGCTTCCGTCGAAGCCGTTCCCCGGCGAAGGCCGGGGTCCAGCGGCACCGGCCGTAGGGCTGGGCCCCGGCCTTCGCCGGGGAGCAATTCGCATCATGCCGCCTCCCTCTCTCGCGCGGGTTGCGCGGCGACGGACGCGCCCCGCGGGAGGAAGCGGATCACGCCGTCCTCGACCGGGGCGAGCTTCAGGCTGAACATGTCGAGCGCGTAATTCTGGTAGAGCTTCCAGGGCTTCTTCGAGCCCTGCTTGGGCAATATGTCGCGCGCGCGCTGGACGTAGCCCGAGCTGAAATCGAGGAACGGCACCTCCTCGATCCCCGGCTCGCGGGCGGGGAGGGCGATCTCGGCCCCGGTCTTGCTCAGATGGTTGAGAAGCCGGCAGAGATAGCCGGCGGTGAGGTCCGCCTTCAGGGTCCAGGAAGCGTTGGTGTAGCCGAACGAATAGGACAGGTTGGGGACGTCGCTGAACATCATCCCGCGATAGCTCAATGTGTTCGACAGGTTCCGCCGCTCGCCGTCGACGACATATTCGATGTCGCTCATCAGCTGGATCTTGAGGCCGGTGGCCGTGACGACGATGTCGGCGGGAAGCTCTTCCCCGCTCTTCAGTCGGATCCCGCCCTGAGTGAACGTCTCGATCTCGCCGGTGACGATCGAGGCGCTCCCGTTCGAGATCGCCTCGAACATGTCCGCGTCGGGGACCAGGCACAGGCGCTGGTCCCACGGATTGTAGCGCGGCGTGAAGTGGGTTCCGATGTCGTAATCGGGCGGAAGCAGCTTGGCGAGCTCCTCGAGCAGCCGCGCCTTGACCTTGGCCGGCCGCTTTCGGGCGAGGCGGAAGAAGAACATCTGCAGGAGGACGTTCTTCCAGCGGACGATCCCGTAGGCGAGCTTGGAAGGAAGCACCCGGCGAAGGAAGTTGGCGATCCCGTCCTCGGACGGGCGCGACACCATGTAGGTCGGCGAGCGCTGGAGCATGACGACGTGGCCCGCCGCCTTCGCCATCTCCGGAACGATCGTGACGGCGGTGGCACCGCTGCCGATGACGACGACCTGCTTGCCCTTATAGTCCAGATCCTCGGGCCAGAATTGCGGATGGACGATCCGGCCGCGGAAGCTCTCCTTGCCCGCGAAATCGGGATCGTGCCCTTCCGCATAATTGTAATAGCCGCTGCACATGTGGAGCCACTGGCAGGTGAAGCGGACCCGCTCGCTTGTGTCGGTGCGCTCGGCCTCGACCGTCCAGCGAGCATCCGCCGACGACCAGGCGGCGCGCTTGACGTGGTGGCGGAAGCGGATGTGCCCGCGGATCTTGTAGCGGTCCGCGGTGTCGTTGACGTAGCGAAGGATCGACGGGCCGTCGGCGATGGCCTTGGCTTCCTCCCAGGGGCGGAAGGAATAGCCCAGGGTGTACATGTCGCTGTCCGAGCGGATCCCGGGATAGCGGAACAGGTCCCAGGTCCCGCCGATCGCCTCGCGCCCTTCGAGGATGACGTAGGACCGGCCCGGGCTTCCACGCTGGAGGTGGTAGGCGGCGCCGATTCCGGAGAGGCCGGCACCGACGAACAGGACATCGAAATGCTCGATCTGTGCCCCGACCCGCTCGATCGCCGCGCTGTCCGCCATTCCCGTACTGACCCTCCCCGGTCCACGCCTGCGCTTGACACCAATAGGGCGCAAGATGATTGTGGGACAAGAAGGATAAAGTTGCCGATTGCAACCGGCATCCCTGGGGGAGGAAATTTCAATGAGGAAATCGGTGATTCTCGCGCTCGGCGCGTCGGTTCTGGCATTCGCGGCGGCGACTCCGGCCCTGGCCCAGACCGTCCCGGCGCCGGAAGACGGGCAGCAGACCGGCGACATCACCACCGGCGCCGGTGCCGACGCCGACAAGGCCGGCGACGCCGAGAGCGGAACGACCCAGAGCGCCGACGACCAGGGCGACATCATCGTCACCGCCCAGCGCCGCGCCGAGACCCTTCAGAGCGTCCCGATCGCCGTCTCCGCCTTTACCGGCGAGGCGCTCGAGCGCCAGCAGATCGAGAATGCCAGCGACCTCCAGCAGAGCCTTCCCAACGTCACCTACACCAAGACCAACTTCACCTCGTCGAGCTTCACCATCCGCGGCGTCGGCGATCTGTGCACCGGCTTCTCCTGCGATTCGGCGACCGGCATCCACGTCAACGACATGCCGCTCACCTCGACGCGCCTGTTCGAGACCGAATATTTCGACCTCGAGCGGGTCGAGGTGCTTCGCGGGCCGCAGGGCACCCTGTTCGGCCGCAACGCGACTTCGGGCGTGGTCAATTTCATCACGGCCCGCCCCGACCTCAACGATTATCACGCCAGCATCAGCGCCGAATATGGCAACTTCGATTCGAAGAAGATCACCGGCATGGTCAACGTGCCGATCGGCAACATCGTCGGAGTCCGCCTCGCCGGCTACTGGCTGAACCGGGGCGGCTACACCAAGAATCTGTTCGACGGCCGCAATATCGACGATCGCGACCTCTACGCGCTTCGCGGCACCATCCGGATCCAGCCGACCTCGCACACCACGCTCGATCTCATCGGCTACCTGTTCCACGAGCGGGACAATCGCTCGCGCATCCAGAAGCAGCTCTGCCACCGCGACAATACCGGAATCCTCGGCTGTCAGCCCGACGCCACCGCCTTCGAGACGGTCAACGGCAACTCCACCCTGGCCGCGATCCTGACCTCGCGCGAATTCTTCCGGATCAACAATGCGGCGCTGACCAATTTCGGCCTCGGAAGCCTCTACGGCGCCGACAATTTCTTCGGCGGGGTCACCAACCCGGCCGATCTCCGAACGGTCAACGTCGATTTCACCCCGACCTATTTCGCCGAGGAAAAGCATTTGATGGCCCGCCTCGAGCAGGACATCGGCGACCAGTTCGACCTCACCGTGACCGGCGGCTGGACCAAGCAGGCGGTCGACAGCCGCACCGACTACAATCTCATCGCCGGCAATTCGCTCGCCGGCAATGTCGGCCTCGCCACCTTCATCGCGACGGCCGCGGCGCCGGGCGCTCTGTTCCCGGGCGGCGTCAATCCCTACACCCCGGCGCGCAACGCGCTGATCGGCCCCGGCGGCACCGTCTGCACGTCGGAGACCAACCTCAATTATACCGGCGTGTTCGGCGGCTTCACCAACCGCTGCACGGCGGGCAGCACCGACTATGACCGGTCGGAGAGCCATTCGCGCCAATATTCGATCGAGGCGCATCTCGATTCCGACTTCGACGGGCCGTTCAACTTCCTCGTCGGCGGCATCTATCTCGACAACAAGTTCACCGATTCGAACTATTACGTCGCCTCCTTCGGCCTCGATTATGCGGCCGGGGTCCTCGGCGCGGCCACCGCGCTCGGCCAGCGTGCGGCGGGCAACACCGCCTTCCCGAACGTGTTCCTGGCGCCGCCGACCTACAATAGCGAGGTCAATTACTTCAAGCTGAGGAGCTACGGCCTGTTCGGCGAGGTCTATTTCGACGTCAACGACAAGCTCAAGATCACCGGCGGCCTTCGCTATTCGAACGACAAGAAGCGGCAGGTCGCGCGGGTGCCCCTGCTCAGCTGGCCGGTGCCTTTCGGAACCACCGACGCCAACGCCTCGCCCTTCCTCGGCCAGTTCGACGCCGATCCCACGACCGCCGGTAACCAGCCCTATAACGACGCTCGCGCGGCCTTCGACGAATTTACCGGCCGCTTCGTCGTCGACTATCAGGTCACTCCGGACAATCTCGTCTACGCTTCCTACTCGCGGGGCTACAAATCGGGCGGAATCAACCCGCCGATCAACCCGATCTTCGCGGTTCCGGCGACCTTCGCCCCCGAGATCATCAACGCCTTCGAGATCGGCTCCAAGAACAGCTTCTCGAACGGCCGCATCCGGCTCAACCTCGCCGCCTTCTATTACGATTATAAGGGCCTTCAGCTGAGCCGGATCGTCGCCCGGACCTCGGTCAACGACAATACCGACGCCGAGATTTACGGCGCCGAGGCGGAGGCGGTGTTCAAGCCGTCGCGCAACCTCCTGATCAACCTGTCGGGCAGCTATCTGCACAGCAAGATCAAGGATCTTCTGCTCTCCGATCCGCGCGACGTCTCGGGCGGCCGAACCGATACGGTGATCATCAAGGACGTCACCAACGCCTCCAACTGCGCGGTCATCCCGAACACCGCCGGAAACGCCGTCGGCGCCAACACCCTGGTGACGGCGTTCAACGGAGCGCTCGGCCTCGCCGGGCCGGTTCCGGTGCCGGGCACCCACACGACGGGCGCCTTTTCGGTCTGCGACGCGCTCGCGGCGACGATCGCCAACCCTTCCGCGCCGCTGCGCGGCCTGTTCGCGACTCCGACCGGGCCCTTGCCGTTCACGGTGTCGCAGGGCGTCCAGCTCGATCTCAGCGGCAACGAGCTGCCCCAGGCGCCGAACTGGAAGTTCGCGGCCGGGATCCAGTACACCTTCCGCGTCAGCAACGGCTGGACGATCGTTCCGCGCGCCGACTACACCTACACCGGCGACTTCTGGGCGCGCAGCTTCAACAAGCCGATCGACAAGATCACCGGCTACGAGACGGTCAATGCCCAGATCCAGGTCAACGGCAAGGACGACCGCTGGTTCGCCCGCGCCTTCGTCCAGAACCTGACCGGCAACGACGCCATCACCGGCCAGTATGTCACCGACCAGTCCTCCGGCCTGTTCACCAACGTCTTCACCCTCGAGCCGAGGCGCTACGGAGTCGCGGCGGGGATCAAGTTCTGACGGACGGATAACCGCCCCGTCATTGCGAGCGAAGCGAAGCAATCCAGCGCGGCGCCTGACGCTGCTGGATTGCTTCGTCGCTTCGCTCCTCGCAATGACGTCTGACTGCGACTCATCGCGAGGACCCGAACATGCGCGACTATCTCGATTTCTACATCGGCGGCGAATGGGTCGCCCCCGCCGAGGCGAAGACGCTCGACGTCGTCAACCCGGCCGACGAGTCCGTGGCCGGCCGGATCAGCCTCGGCTCCGCCGCCGACGTCGACCGCGCCGTCGCCGCGGCCAAGGCGGCCTTCCCGGCTTATTCCGAGACCAGCCGCGAAGAGCGGCTCGAGCTGCTCCAGGGAATCGCGAGCGAATATCAGAAGCGCTACGCCGAGATCGCCGAGGCGATCACCGAGGAGATGGGGGCGCCCTCCGCCCTCGCCCAGCGCGCCCAGGCGGCGGTCGGGATCGGCCATCTCCAGACCGCCATCGGCGTGCTCAAGGATTATGAGTTCGAGGCTCAGCGCGGCAACACGATGATCAAGAAGGAGCCGATCGGCGTCTGCGGCTTCATCACGCCGTGGAACTGGCCGATCAACCAGATCGCGACCAAGGTCTTCCCGGCGCTGGCCACCGGCTGCACGATGGTCCTCAAGCCCTCCGAGATCGCGCCTTTCTCGGGCTACATCTTCGCCCAGGTGCTCGACGCCGCCGGAGTCCCCGCGGGCGTCTTCAACCTCGTCAACGGCGACGGGCCGACGGTCGGCGCCGCCATCGCCGCCCATCCCGACGTCGACATGGTCTCCTTCACCGGCTCGACCCGGGCGGGAATCGCGGTCGCCAAGGCCGCCGCCGACACGGTCAAAAGGGTCCATCAGGAGCTCGGCGGCAAGTCGCCCTTCCTCGTCCTCGACGACGCCGACGTCGGCAAGGCCGTCACGGCGGCGATGCGCCACATGCTCACCAATTCCGGCCAGTCCTGCAACGCGCCGACGCGCCTGCTCGTCCCCAGGGCCCGGATGGAGGAAGCGAAGGAAGCCGCCCGCGCCGTCGCCGAGAAGACCCAGGTCGGGGATCCAAAGGGCGATGCCCAGCTCGGCCCTGTCGTCTCCGACGTCCAGTGGGGCAAGATCCAGGGCCTGATCGAAAAAGGCGTCGCGGAAGGCGCCACCCTGCTCTGCGGCGGCCCGGGCAAGCCCGAGGGCCTCGACAAGGGCTATTATGTCCGCCCCACGGTCTTCGCCGACGTCGACAACGACATGACCATCGCCCGCGAGGAGATATTCGGGCCGGTCATGTCGATCATCGGCTATGAGGACGAGGAGCAGGCGATCACGATCGCCAACGACACGCCCTACGGCCTCGCCGCCTACGTCCATAGCTCCGACACCGACCATGCCCGCAAGGTCGCCGCGCGCCTCAGGGCCGGGCAGGTCAACATCAACGGCGCGGAGCTCGATTTCATGGCGCCGTTCGGCGGCTACAAGCAGTCGGGCAACGGCCGCGAATGGGGCGACCACGCCTTCGAGGAGTTCCTCGAGACCAAGGCCATCCTCGGCCACGCCTAGGTGGTGGTGATGTCGAAGTCTCTGCTCCCCGGCGAAGGCCGGGGCCCAGTGGGACCCGAGGCGCGGCTGGGTCCCGGCCTTCGCCGGGAAGCAAGGTGATGGAGCTGGAGCTCGTCGCCGAGGGGCTCGAATTTCCGGAGGGACCGGTGGCGATGGCCGACGGCTCCGTCCTCGTCACCGAGATCAAGGCCCGCCGCGTCACCCGTGTGCGGCCCGACGGTTCGAAGGAGGTGCTGGTCGAGACCGGCGGCGGACCCAACGGCCTCGCCATCGGCCCCGACGGCGCCTTGTGGGTCGCCAACAATGGCGGGTCCTTCTCCTGGCACGACCAGATGGGCCTCATTGTCCCCGGCCCGACCCCGCCGGAGCATGAAGGCGGCTCCATCCAGCGCTTCGATTTCGCCTCGGGCCGGCTGGAGACCGTTCACGACAGCTGCGACGGCCGCCCGCTGATCGGCCCGAACGACCTCGTCTTCGACTCCGACGGCGGCCTCTGGTTCACCGACCACGGCTGCACCACCGCCGACGGCAGGCGCTTCGGAGCGCTTTGCTACGCAAACGATTCGGGCATCAGCCGCCAGCGGGACGGCCTTCTGGCGCCGAACGGCGTCGGCCTGTCTCCCGACGGCCGCACCGTCTATGTCGCCGATACCTGGCTCCAGCGCCTCTGGGCGTTCGACGTCGAGGGCCCGGGCGTGCTCGCCCCGCCCGGCCTCGCGCCGGGCCGGGTGGTCGCCAACCTGCCCGATTACCAGCTTCTCGACAGCCTCGCCGTCGAGGCCGGCGGCCGGGTCTGCGTCGCCACCATCGTCAACGGCGGAATCACCGCCATCGCGCCCGACGGGACCGCCGAGCATTTCCCGGTCCCCGACCCGGTCTGCACCAACATCTGCTTCGGCGGCGAGGACATGCGCGACGCCTGGATCACTGCGTCCGGGACTGGGAAGCTCTACAAGACGAGGTGGCCCCGGCCGGGCCTGAAGCTCGCCTTCAACCTTTAGCGTCGCCCCAGCGGAGGCTGGGGCCCCAGGGGGTGAAGCGCGCCGCATTCTTCACCCGCCGGGACCCCAGCCTTCGCTGGGGTGACGGATTGGGCCCACCGCGCCCGGATCGTGTCGCTGGTCTCGCGCGAGCCGTCGTGGCTCCAGCCGGGCTCTCGGGCGAGGTAGGCGAGCTTGTTCTTCAGCCCCGGCGCTCGCCAGGCGTCCTTCGCCATCTCCACCCATTCGTGGAGCGCCGCCCAGAAAAGGTTGTAGGAGCCGAGCGGCTTGACGATCCCGTAGCGCGGCGGATCCTCGCCAAGCTCGGGCTCGAAGCTCCCGAACATCCGGTCCCAGATTATGAACACGCCGGCATAATTGCGGTCGAGATAGCGTGGGTTGACGGCGTGGTGGACCCGGTGGTGCGACGGCGTGTTCATCACCGCCTCGAACCAGCGCGGCATCCGGCCGATCATCTCGGTGTGGATCCAATATTGGTAGACGAGGTTCACGCCGATCACGAAGACGATCATCGGCGGCGGGAAGCCGATCAGGAAGAGCGGCAGCCGGAACAGGAAGTTGAGGCTGAGGAAGCCCGTCCAGGTCTGCCTCAGCGCGGTCGACAGATTGTAGCGCTCGGAGCTGTGGTGGACGACGTGGCTCGCCCAGAACCAGCGCACCCGGTGCGCCGAGCGGTGGAAGGCGTAATAGCAAAGATCGTCGAGCACGAAGCAGATGAGGAAGGCCCACCAGGCGTAGCCGATCTCGATGAGGTGGAAGCGATAGACCCAGAGCGAGAGGGCGAGGGTCAGGCCCGCGGAGAGGATCCCGGCGACGAGGCTTCCGAGGCCGAGGCCTAGCGACGTCGCCGTGTCCTTCCCCTCGTGAAGCCGGCGCCGCGAGCGCTTCGCCACCCACAGCTCGACGAGCAGAAGGGCGATGAAGCCGGGGATCGACCAGTAGACGGGGTTGGGAAGCTGGGGCACGGGGGGAGCTTATCGAGTGACTGCCGTCATTGCGAGCGCAGCGAAGAGATTCAGGTCGCCACGTCCCCCAGACGTGGCTGTCGACGGCCGGGGGCCGTCGGCACCTGCATCTCCAGTGCTGACTCGGAGGCCGCACTGGATTGCCGCGTCGCTTCGCTCCTCGCAATGACGGGGCCCTAGCCCCACGCCCAAAACGGTGCGAAGGGAGGCGGGATGAGCGACCTCAATTCCATCCCCGCCGTCATCGACCAGCTTTGCGAGATGTTCGACGAATCGGTCGTCGCCCTGCGAAGCGCGCTGGCGCGCTATCTGATGCGCGGCGAGCGGCCGGATCCGGAGGCCCGGGCGCACGGCCTGTTCGCCTATCCCGAGCTTCGAATCGACTATAGCTTCGACAGCCCGCCGCATTTCCCGCCGCGCGCCTTCGGCCGGCTCAACCAGCCCGGCCGCTACGCGATCAGCATCGCCCGCCCGCGCCACTTCCGCAAATATCTCGCCGAGCAGCTCGAATATCTCGTCCGCGACTATCAGGTCGAGATTTCGGTCGGCCCCTCGGCGAGCGAGATACCCTATCCCTACGTCCTCGACGGCACCGACGATCTCCGCCTCGACGGCGCCCATGCCGCCGATCTCAGCCGCTGGTTCCCGGCCACCGAGCTCTCCCATATCGGCGATGAGGTCGCGGACGGGACCTGGGACTATGCGCGCCAGGTCGAACGGCCGCTCGCTTTGTTCGACGGGCCGAGGGTCGATTTCAGCCTCGCCCGGCTTCGCCACTATACCGGGACCCCGGTCGAGCACACCCAGCGCTACCTCTTGTTCACCAACTACGTCCGCTACGTCGACGAGTTCGTCCGCTGGGCGGCCGAGGAGCTTCGCCGCGAGGACAGCCCCTACGAGGCGCTGTCCGCGCCGGGCGGAGTGTTCGTCACCCGCGACACCGAGGATCCGGTGGGCGAGGTCGCGGCGGGGAGCTGGCGCAAGGTGCAGATGCCGGCCTACCACCTCATCGCGGCGAACGGCGGCGGCATCACCCTCGTCAACATCGGCGTCGGGCCGTCCAACGCCAAGACGATCTGCGACCATCTCGCCG
The DNA here is from genome assembly GCA_045811485.1 of Allosphingosinicella sp. GTDB lineage: Bacteria > Pseudomonadota > Alphaproteobacteria > Sphingomonadales > Sphingomonadaceae > Allosphingosinicella. The sequence continues at coordinate 84,400 of JBJMTX010000018.1, read as the reverse complement.
TGCTCCGCCCGGAAGTGTGGCTGATGATCGGGCATTGCGGCGGCCTGAGGCCGAGCCAGACGATCGGCGACTATGTCCTCGCCCACGCTTACCTGCGCGACGATCATGTCCTCGACGCCACGCTTCCGGTCGAGATCCCGATCCCGCCGATCGCCGAGATCCAGCAGGCGCTCTACGACGCCGCCGCCGAAGTGACCGGCGAGGAGCCGCAGGACCTGAAGAAGCGGCTGAGGACCGGCACCGTCGTCACCACCGACGACCGCAACTGGGAGCTTCGGATCCAGTCCTCGGCGCTCCGCTTCAACCAGTCGCGGGCGGTCGCCATCGACATGGAATCGGCGACGGTCGCGGCCCAGGGCTACCGCTTCCGGGTCCCCTACGGCACTCTTCTCTGCGTCTCCGACAAGCCGCTTCACGGCGAGATCAAGCTGCCCGGCCAGGCCAACGCCTTTTACGAGCGCGCGATCAACCAGCATCTGAGGATCGGGATCGAGACCCTTCGAATCCTCCAGCGCCAGGGCGGCAACCTCCACAGCCGCAAGCTCAGGAGCTTCGACGAGCCGCCGTTCCGGTAGCCGTCATTGCGAGCGAAGCGAAGCAATCCAGTGCTGAGCCTCCGCCGGCTGGATTGCCGCGTCGCTTCGCTCCTCGCAATGACGGCGCCCCCCTCTAAGGCTTCGGCGTGAAGTCCCTGATCCGGTCAGGCACCGGCGGCGTGAGCGGGCTCGACGCGGCGATCCAGGCTTCGAGCGCGTCGATATCGAGCGGCCCGCCGGCCGGATCCCGGCCGTCCAGGAAGATCGTGAAATTCTCGCCGCCGGTGGCGAGGAAGCCGTTCATCGCCACCCGGTAGACGGCTTCGTCCTCGATGGGGGCGCCGTCGACCTTGAGCTCGAGGATTCGCTGTCCGGCGGGGCGCGACAGGTCGTAGGCGTAGCGAAGGTTGGCCGAGGGCAGGAGCATGTGGGGGGCGGCGACGGTGTTGGCGCCGCTGTCGAACTGCTGCTCGAGCAGGGCGCGGATCTGCCGGCCGGTGAAGCTCTTCACCGTCAGGCTGTTGCCGAACGGCTGGGCCGCGAAGATCTGGCCGAAGGTGACGTTGCCCTCGGCCGGCTCGATGTCGGCTCGAATCCCCGAGGCGTTGGTGAAGGCGATCCGGGCGCCCGAGGCGCGGGTGGCGGCGAGATGGGCGTCGGCGACGAGGTCCCCGAGCACCTGCTCGCGCGAGGCCGTCTCGTCGCGGGTCGCGGGCCCGGTCATCCGCCCGATCACACGATTGGCCAGCGGCCCCGCTTTGTCCGCGTAACGCCGGACCAGCGCCGCCACCGCCGGGTCGGGATCGTAAAGCGGCACCCGGTCGGTCGCGGCGACGCTTCCATAGCCTTCGCTCTGGACGATGAGATTGTCGGCCCGCTTCGCGGTCACCCGGCCCGTGCCCGGATCGATGGTGAGGGCGATGTCGGTGACGAGCGTCCCGTATCTGCCGGCGCTGGTGACGAGGAACGGACGGGTCGGATCGATCCGGCCATAGTCGCAAATATAGGCGTTGTGGGTGTGGCCCGAGACGACGAGATCGACCGCCGGGTCGAGCTTCGCCAGGATCGGCAGGAGCTCGCCCTCGATTCCCTCGCAGCCCTTGTCGTCATAGCCGCCGCTCGTCGAAAGGCCCTGGTGGATCAGGACGACGATCGCGTCGGCGCCCTCGGCGCGAAGCTTCGGCACCAAGGCGTTGATCGTCCGGGCCTCGTCGGCGAAGGCGAGGCCGGCGACTCCGGCCGGGGTCACCATGGTCGGGGTTTCCTTCAGAGTCAGGCCGATGAAGCCGATCCGGACCCGGCCGCGGCCCTTGCCGAAGCTTCGGATCGCCGAGGGAGGGAAAAGGGTCGAGCCGCTTTGGGTCAGCACGTTGGCGGCAAGGAATCGGAAGTTCGCGCCCCGGAACGGCTCGAGGGCGCAAGGCTGGCGAGCGGTATATTTCTCGCATCCGCCCCGCTGCATCCGGAGAAGCTCGGCGCTGCCCTTGTCGAACTCGTGGTTGCCGACGGCGCTGAGATCGAGCCCGATGAGGTTCATCGCGAGGATGGTGGGCTCGTCGAGGAACACGGCCGAAACCAGCGGCGACGCGCCGATCACGTCGCCGGCGGAGACGACGATATGGTTGGGATGGGCGGCGCGCAGCCGGCCGATCGTCGAGGCCAGCCAGGCGGCGCCCCCGGCGGGCACCCTGACCGCGCCTTCTTCCCGCCGTGGCGAGTCGATCGCCTGCCTGGGCGGCTCGAGATTGCCGTGGAAGTCGTTGAACGCGATCACCTCCACCTCGACCGGTGCGGGCGGACTTGGTTGGGTGGTCGCGCAGCCCGCTAGCAGGAAGAGGAGCAGCGGGGCCAACTTCATCCTCATCGTCCCGGGCTCCCTCGAAGGAGCCCGGCTGGTGGCACGGTCTGGCGCAAATCGCCAATCCCTTTATGGTCGCCGCCCATGACCCAGGACCCCCTCATCGAGCGCGCCCGAGCCGCCGCGCTCGGCGCCTATGCGCCCTACAGCCGATTCAGCGTCGGCTGCGCGATCGAATCGGTCGACGGCGAGATCGCGGTCGGCGCCAACATGGAAAATGCCTGCTACCGGCTCGGAGTCTGCGCCGAGATCGCCGCGCTGACCGCCGCTCAGCAGGCGTTCGGGCTCGCCAGGGTGGCCCGGATCGCGGTGGCGGGCGGCCATGTCGAGGCCGGAGCGCTGGCGGGGGAGGCCATCTGCACACCCTGCGGCGGCTGCCGCCAGGCGATCTACGAGGCGGCCTGCGTGTCGGGGGCGGACATTGAAGTAGTTTCGTCGAACGGCGACGGCACGGCGATGGAGGCGCGGCACATCTCCGAGCTCTTGCCGAGCGGTTTTGGCCCGGCGAATCTAAAGGACGCGGGGTGAGCTCCCCGGCGAAGGCCGGGGCCCAGCGGTACGGGCGGAAGGACTGGATCCCGGCTTTCGCCGGGAAACAATCCTGCCCGCCGAGCCTAGACCAATTTGATCTCTCTCAGCCGCTCCTGGAGATATTCGTCCGCAGTGCAGGTCGGCCACTTGGGCTGCTCGCCCGGCGGGACCGTCCCCGGCAGCGCCTCGATGACGAAATCCGAGCGGAAGTGGAGGAAGAAGGGCATCGAGTAGCGCGAATGGCCCCAGCGCTCGCGCGGCGGGTTGACGACCCGGTGCGAGGTCGAGCGGAGCCGGCCGTTGGTCAGGCGCTGGAGCATGTCGCCGATGTTGACGACGAGCTCGCCGGGCCTGGGCGAGACGGGTATCCATTCGCCTTCTTTGGTGAGCAGCTCGAGCCCGGCTTCCTCGGCGCCGAGGAGGAGCGTGATGGTGTTGATGTCCTCATGCGCGCCGGCGCGGATATGGCTTCCGGGCTCGCCCTCGATCGGCGGATAATGGAGCAGCCGGAGCACCGAATTGCCGTCGCGGACCGAGTCGACGAGATATTCCTCCTCGATCCCGAGATAGCGGGCGATCGCCCGGAGGATCTTGATCCCGGTGCGGTCGAACGTCTCGTAGAGCTCGAGGAAGGTGTCGTGGAAGCTCTGCACCTCCTCGGGCCAGACATTGTCGGGCATCGGGCCGCGGAACCTGTGGCCCTCCGGGAGATCGCGGCCGACGTGCCAGAATTCCTTGAGGTCGTGCGCCTTGTGGCCCTTGGCGGTCTCGATCCCGAACGGCGTGTAGCCGCGCGCGCCGCCGCCGCCCGGTATGTGGTAGCGGCGCTTGACCTCGTCGGGGAGGGCGAAGAAGGCCTTGGCCTTCTCGTCGGCGCGCCGGATGAGGTCGTCGGTGATTCCGTGATCGGCGATGATCGCGAAGCCATACTCCTCGAAGCTCCTTCCGAGCTCTTCGGAAAAGCCGTCGGGATCGGTGTCGGCCGCGGTCAGCGAGACCGAGGCGATCGGGCGATGTTCTGCGAGTGTGGCCATGGAAGGCTTCTAGCTCGTTCGTCACCCCGGCGAAAGCCGGGGCCCAGGAACACAGGAATTTTCGAGCCGCCTGCCGGTCCTGGGTCCCGGCTTTCGCCGGGATGACGGTCTAGGGCAGCAACAATCCCGCCAGCGCGGCGCTCATCAGATTGGCGAGGGAGCCGGCGATCAGGGCGCGGATTCCGAGCTTGGCGATCATCGGGCGCTGGTTGGGGGCGAGGCCTCCCGTCACCGCCATCTGGATCGCGATCGAGCTGAAATTGGCGAAGCCGCACAGCGCGAAGGTGACGATCGCCCGGCTTCGCTGGCTGATCTCGGGCGCCTGCATCTTGCCGAGGTCGATGAAGGCGACGAACTCGTTGAGGACGACCTTGGTGCCGAACAGCCCGCCCGCCGTCCCGGCCTCGTTCCAGGGAACGCCGATCAGGTACATGATCGGGGCGAAGACGAAGCCGACGATTTGCTGGAAGCTGAGCTCGGGATGCCCGAACCAGGCGCCGATTCCGCCGAGCAGGCCGTTGGCGAGGGCGACCAAGGCGACGAAGGCGAGCACCATCGCGCCGACCGCGACCGCCAGCCGAACGCCTGTCTGGGCGCCCTGGGCGGCGGCCATGATGATGTTGGCGGGCTGCTCGCCCTCCTCGAACGTCTCGGCGACGTCGACCTGCTGCTCGGCCGGAGCGCCCTCCTCGAGCGGGAGCTCGTCGGTGCGCGGGGCGTCGGGCATGATGATCTTGGCCATCAGGATCCCGCCGGGCGCCGACATGAAGGCGGCGGCGAGCAGGTAGGGCAGATATTCGGCGCCGAGCAGGCTCGCATAAGCGGCGAGGATGGTTCCGGCGACTCCGGCCATTCCGACGGTCATCACGGTGAACAGCTGCGCCGGCGTGAGGGCCGGGAGGTAGGGGCGGATGACGAGCGGCGATTCGCTCTGGCCGACGAAGATGTTGGCGGCGGCGGAGAGCGATTCGACCCGGCTGATGCCGGTGATCCAGCCGATCGCCCCGCCCACCCAGCGGACGATCCGCTGCATGATGCCGAGATAGTAGAGGATCGCGACGATCGAGGCGAAGAAGATGATGACCGGCAGCGCCCCGAGCGCGAAGGTATGGGCGAGGGGATTGGTCTCGGCCGGCCCGAACAGGAATTCGGTGCCCTTGTTGGCATAGCCGAGCAGGTTGGCGACCCCGTTCGAAAGCGCCTGGATCCCGGCCTTGCCCCAGCTCGTATAGAGGACGAGCACCGCGATCCCTGCCTGCAGCGCGAAGGCGGCGCCGACGACCCGGAGCCGGATCGCCCGGCGGTTGGCGGAGATGAGGACGGCGATGGCCAGGATCACCGCGATTCCGGCGATCCCCATCAGTATTCGGTTGACGTCGTTCCCCATCTTTCCCCCCTCACCACACCATCTTGGGCTCGGCCGCCGCGATGGCCTCGTCGAGCCGGTCGATCACCTCGCCGATGTCGGTCCCGACGAGCAACTGGGCTCGGCGGGCGGGCGACATGAAGCCGCTCATCGTGGCGTGATCGAGGAAGCCGATCAAGCCGTCCCAGAAGCCGCCGACGTTCAAGAGGGCGAACGGCTTGGCGTGATAGCCGAGCGCGTTCCAGGTCCAGGCCTCGAACAATTCGTCGAACGTGCCGATCCCGCCGGGCAGGGCGACGAAGGCGTCGGTCAGCTCGGTCATCTTCGCCTTGCGCTCGTGCATCGAGGTGACCGTGTGGAGCTCGGTCAGCCCGGTATGCGCGACCTCGAGGTCGACGAGCGCCTGCGGGATGACCCCGTAAGCCTCGCCGCCAGCGCCCAGCACCTCGTCGGCGATGACGCCCATCAGCCCCCTGTGGCCGCCCCCATAGACGAGGCCGATTCCGCGCCGGACCATCTCCGCCCCGGTCGCCCGCGCCGCCTCGGCGAAAGCGGGGTCGGTGCCCATGCTGGACCCGCAATAGACGGCGAGCCTTTTCACAGGGCCTCCACCAATGCCTTGAGCCCCGCCTCCGGACGCGCCCCGAAATGGGAAATCACTTCCGCCGCGGCGACCGCGCCGACCCTAAGCGATTCCTCGAGGCTCCGCCCCTGCGCCTGGCCGACCAGGAAGCCGGCGGCGAACAGGTCGCCGGCGCCGGTCGTGTCCACCACGCCGGTGCCGATCCGTGCGACCGGCACCTCCACCGTCTCGCCGCCGGCGACCGCAAGCGCTCCGTCGGCGCCGCAGGTGACCACGACCAGTGGGACCTTGCCGCGGATCGCGGCCACCGCCGAATCCCGGTCGGGCAGGTCGGCAAGCTCGCGAATCTCGTTCTCGTTGGCGAAGAGCAGGTCGATGGCGCCGGCGTCGAGCATCGCCATCATCTCGCCGCGGTGAGGCGCGATGCAGGCGATGTCGGAGAGGGTGAAGGCGACCTTTCGGCCCGCCTCGTGGGCGATTCGCATCGCCTCGTCCATCGCCGCGCGCGGCCCCGGCGAGCGCCACAGATAGGCTTCGAGGTAGAGGATGGCCGAGCCCCTGATCTGCTCGCGGTCGAGAGCGTCGGCGGTGAGCTCGTGGGCGGCGCCCCGAAAGGTGTTCATCGTCCGCTGCGCGTCGGGCGTGACGAGGATGAGGCAGCGGCCGGTCGGAAGCCCGCTTTTGAGCGGCGGAGTCCTGAACTCGACCCCGAGCGCCCTGATGTCGTGGGCGAAGATCTCGCCGAGCTGGTCGTCGGCGACCTGGCCGACGAAGCCGGCGCGCCCGCCCATCGCGGCCACCCCCGCCATCGTATTGGCCGCCGAGCCTCCGCTCGTCTCGCGCGCCTGGCGCATCTTGGCGTAGAGCCGAGTCGCGCCCTCCGCGTCGAGCACCTGCATCGAGCCTTTGACGAGCCCCTCCTCGGCGAGGAACGAATCGTCCGCGGTGGCGATCACGTCCACGATCGCGTCGCCGATCGCGAGGACGTCGAGGCGGGTTTCAGTCACCGGCGCACTGATGGCGGCAAGCGGGCCGGACGGAAAGACCTTTTTGCGTCGGCGCAAAACGGTTACGCAGCCGTCATGTCGACCCAGCCCCCCGCGCCCGCCATTCCCCGCTCGCTGTTCATCTTCTCCATCCTGTACGGCGGGATGGTCTGCATCGCGGGCGTGCTCGGCTCGAAGCAGGTCTCGCTTGGGCCGCTCGCGGTCGAGGCCGGGATCTTCCCCTTCCTCCTGCTCGTCGTCCTCGGAAGCACCGTCGCCGAGGTCCACGGACGGGAGACCGCCAACCGGATGGTTCGCTACGGCTTCATCCCCCTCGTCACCGCAATCGCCCTCATCTGGCTGGTCATCCAGTTGCCGACCGATCCCAGCATGTACGAGCCGGCCAAGGCCGCCTTCCCGATCATCCTCGGCCAGAGCTGGCGGCTGATGGGGGCCGGGATCGTGGCCTACGGGGTCTCGCAGTTCCTCAACATCTACATCTTCGCGAAGCTGAGGGGTTCGGGGGAGGCGAGGGGACTCTGGCTCGCCGGCCGAGCCGCCATTGCCAGCGCCGCGTCGCAGATCGTCGACACTTTGATCTTCATCACCATCTCCTTCTACGGCGTCCGGCCGATCGCAGATCTCATCCTCGGTCAGGCGATCGCGAAGGTGACTCTCAGCATCGTCCTCGTGCCCCTGCTGATCACGCTCCTGGTCGCGCTCGGACGGCGGCTGGACCGCGCCTGAACCGCGCTCCGAGCGGGTTTCGTTCCCTCAATGATCTCAGCCGCTTAATGGGCGGTGCGGCCTCGTTGCAACCGCTCAAATTTTTTTTTCGGTCCGGTGCAGAAGAGTCTTCGATTCGTCCAAAGCGGGCTATAGCAGGCTCCTGAACGAGGTGATTCTGCCTCCGAGGGGGATTTAGCTAAGATGAAGAAGCTCACGCTGCTTTGCGCGTCCACCGCGCTCGTCATGCCGGCCATGGCCTTCGCTCAGTCGACGGGCACCCAGGACTTCGAGAACGACGAGACGATCGTCATCACCGGCAGCCGCACTCAGGAAGTCGGCGGAGTCACCGCACCCGATACGACCAAGGCCAAGGCAGCCCTGACCTCGGAAGTGATCGCCCACCAGAATCCCGGTCAGACGATCCTCGACACGATCAACCTCATCCCGGGCGTCAGCTTCCAGAACAACGACGCCTACGGCTCCTCGGGCGGAACGCTCAACATCCGCGGCTTCTCGTCCGACCGAATCTCGCTGACGCTCGACGGCGTCCCGCTCAACGATTCGGGCAATTACGCGATCTTCTCGAACCAGCAGGTCGATCCCGAGGTCATCGGCGAGGTCAACGTCAACCTCGGCACCACCGACGTCGACAGCCCGACCGCGTCGGCCGCGGGCGGCACCGTCAACTATCGCACCATCATCCCCAGGCAGGACATGGGCGCCCTCGTCTCCGCCTCGATCGGCGAATATGATTTCCACCGCCTGTTCGGAATGATCGAGACGGGCAGCTTTACGCCCTGGGACACCCGCGCCTTCGTCTCCGCCTCCTATGCGAAGAACGACAATCCGTTCAACAATTACGGCAAGGTCTACAAGCAGCAGTACAACGCCAAGATCTATCAGCCGATCGGCAGCCGCGGCGATTTCGTCGCCCTTGCCGGCCACTACAACCAGAACCGCAACAACTTCTTCGGCTCCTCGCCGCTGCGCTGGGACACGACGCGTTTCGTCGGCGGCCAGACGGTCCCGCGCATCGTCGGCGGCCAGGCCAACAACCGCTTCCCGATGAACAACGACGAGCGCAAATATCTCGTCAACTATCCCTGCAACGTCGACGCGCCCCAGGCCGGCGTCGCCGATGCTCCCGCGCCTTCGTCGGATCCGCGCAACGGCCTGATCTTCTCGCCCGACCCGCAGGCCAATTACGCAAGCTGCGGCACCGAGTTCGACCGGCGCTACAACCCGTCGAACACCGGCAACATCCGCGTGTCCTCGCGCTTCACCTTCGGTAAGTTCACCCTCACCGTCGATCCGAGCTACCAATATGTGAAGGCCAATGGCGGCGGCACGGTCACCGGCAACGAGGGCCTCAGGGACATCAATCCGGCGGGCGGCACCGCCAGCACGGCCCAGTGCAAGGCGACGCCGAACACCGCGCAGATCACCTGCGTTTCCGGCTATCTGGGCGGCACGCCGTTCTTCGGCCGGGACATCAACGGCGACGGCGATACGCTAGACACCGTCACGGTCGTCGCGCCGAGCCAGACCCAGACGCACCGCTTCGGTCTGATCGCCGGCCTGCGCTACGACATCAACGACGATCAGAGCATCCGCGCCGGCTACACGCTCGATCACGCCCGCCACCGCCAGACCGGCCAGGTCGGCCTGCTCGATCTCGGCGGCGAGCCGTTCGACGTCTTCCCGGTCAACGATCCGCAGAGGGACGTGAATGGGGTCGCCCTCCAGAAGCGCGACCGGCTCTCGTACGCGGTCCTGAACCAGTTCTGGGCCGAGTATCGCGGCGAGTTCATGGACAACAGGCTGACCGTGAACCTCGGCCTGCGCGCGCCGTTCTTCAAGCGCGACCTCAACAATTTCTGCGCCGCCAGCTCGCCGACCTTCGTCGAGTGCTTCGGCCGGGACGATCCGCGCTACGCGCAGTACGGCCCGCTCAACCCGACCATCCAGTTGCCGCAGGAGCGCGTCTTCAAATATAACAAGCTGCTCCCGAACATCGGCTTCACCTTCGACGTAATGCCGCGGACGAGCATCTTCGCCAATTATGCGAAGGGCCTGTCGGTGCCGAGCACGGATAATCTCTACAATGCCTTCTTCTTCCCGCCCAACACGGCGGCGGCATCGCCGAAGCCGGAGACGACGGACAATTACGACGCCGGAGTCCGCTATCGCAGCCCGAAGGTCCAGGCCCAGCTCGGCGCCTTCTTCAACCGCTATAACAACCGCACCGCCTCGGCCTTCGATCCGGAGCTGAACGTCAGCACGTTCCGCAACCTCGGCAAGGTCGATAAATACGGTCTCGACGGCTATGTGTCCTACCAGCCGATCAAGCCGCTCAACATCTACCTGTTCGGCTCGGTCCTCCATTCGGAGATCAAGGACGATCTGATCATCGCCGAATGCACCGCCGCCCAGGTCACCGCCGGTTTCCCCGGCTGCACCGCGGTCGACGTGCCGATCCTTGCGCCAACGGCCGGCAAGCGCGAGTCGGGCGCCGCCAAATATACGTATGGCGGAACGGTCCGCGGGAATGTTGGGCCGTTCGAGCTCGGCATCACCGCCAAGCGCACCGGACCCCGCTTCGTGTTCGACACCAACCTGCCGGTGCACGCGTTCATCGGCAATCCGTCGACGGATACGATCGTCTTCCCGGCGAAGACGCCGGCTTACTGGCTGGTCAATCTCGATGCGCGCGTCGGGCTTGCCGACTTCGGGCTGGAGAAGTCCTATCTCCAGTTCAACGTCTACAACCTGTTCGACCAGTTTTACGTCGGCGGTTTCGGCGGCTCGCTCAACCAGACGATCACCCGCAACAATGCGGGCGTCGTCACCGCCTACAGCGCTCCGCCCTTCGTCCAGATCGGCGCTCCGCGCACGATCAGCGCGACCCTGGTCCTCGGCTTCTAGGCCGGGCTCCGCGAGAAAAGGCCGCCGCGACGCCAGTCGCGGCGGCCTTTTTCTTGTTCCCCGGCGAAGGCCGGGGCCCAGTCCTGCAGCGGTGGAGCTGGGCCCCGGCCTTCGCCGGGGAACGGCTCAGCTAGCCCTGCGGGCCTTCCGCGGCGGCCCGTCGGACGGGGCGATGCTGGCCACCGGGCAGCGCACCCCCTGGACGAGGATCGCGCCGTGGCGGTCGAGCTGGTCGAGCGCAGAGGTCTCCAAGCCGATCGCCAGCGTTTGCTGGAGCCGCGCGCAGCGATTCATCGTCCGGATGAAATACCATTCGCCCTTGCCGCCCCTGACGTAGAGGGCGTCCTTTCCGGCCGCCTGCCATTCGATCCCCCTGATGCTGCTGACGAAGGGGATGACGGTCTCGCGGGGGCTGTCGGCGGCGGCGGCGCTTCCTCCGGCGAGAAAGGCGAGGGTCAGAAAGGCGGCGGTCTTGCGCATCGGGAACCTCCAGCTTGGGAGGCCAAAATAAGCCATGGCCGCCGGATCCGCTAGGGTCTTGCTCCCCGGCGAAGGCCGGGGCCCAGCCGTGCCGACCTCAGGTCTGGGCCCCGGCCTTCGCCGGGGAACAGCGGACGAGCCGTTCCGCGAGGTCGCGGTCGCACCGCCGCTGGAGCCAGGCCGCCGCCACGAGCAGCAGGTTCATTCCCACGATCTCGTAGAGGAAGAACCACAAGGGCGAGCCGGCCGCCATGCTGAGGGCAAGCGCGACCGTGCGCGAATTGGGCCCGAGCCAGGTCTGGAAGCGAAGCGCGGTGCGCGAGCGCCGCCGGCACAAGGCCCGCGCCGCCTCCCGGTCCGGCGCGGCGGCGACGAGCGCGTCGACCCGCTCGGCGAGCGGGTTGGCCGCCGCCGCCACGTAGATCTGGCCGACCCGCCTCAGCGTCCGCGACGCCCAGCCGCGCGCCTCTGAAGTCGAGGCCTGCGCCTCCTTGAGCCAGGGGATGCCGTAGACCCGCCATTGATAGGTCCGGCGCCGGCTCTCCGAATGGTTCGACTGGACGATCCGGCACAACCCTGCCGCCAGGCCCGCCGCCAAGGCCAATGGGCCGATCCAGCGGTAGAGCGGGATGGCGAGCAGGCAGTAGAGCAGGAAGTGGCCGACATAGTCGCAGGCGCCGTCGATCAGCTCGCCCATCGGCGAAGCCACGCCCCGGCGGCGGGCGAGGTCGCCGTCGGCCCCGTCGACGACGTGCCAGGTGGCGTGGGCGACGAAGCCGAGCGCCACCGAGACCGGCCAGTCCAGGCCGACATAAAAGAGGCCGGCCAGGACGATGAGCGTCCCTCCCGTGAACGAGACCATGTTGGGGCTGACCGGAGTCGATTCGAGCGCCGCCGCGATCCGGGCGGAGAGCGGATGGTAGATTCGAAGGTTCAGCCAGTCCTCGAGCTCGGGCGGCCGGGTCGGCGCTCGCGCCGCGGCCGGCGCCGTCGAGTCCCGCACAAGCTCGTCTGTCAGGTCCAACGACACTTCAAAGCCTCTCGTCTCCCCCGCCCTCTCCCTTTAATGGGCGCGGATGGAAAGCGAAAAACGCCCGTTCTGCGGGGTGCTTCGATGAAGTGCCTGATCCTCGCGGCGGGGCAGGGGACTCGGCTGCGGGCGATCGCCGCCTCGAAACCGCTCGCCGAGGTCGGCGGCGCGGCGCTGCTCGAGCACGTCGTCGCCTCCGCCCGAGCGGCCGGGGCGAGCGGGTTCGTCATCGTCACCGGCTATGAGGCGGAAAGGGTCGAGGGGATGGCCCGCCGGCTCGGGCCGGGCATCGAGACGGTAGGGAATCCCGACTGGGACCGCCCCAACGGCGTCTCCGTCCTCGCCGCCGCCGATCGGCTCGGCGGCGAATTCGCTCTCCTGATGTCGGACCATCTGTTCGATTCGTCGATCCTTCGAGACCTGATCGCTGCAGGTCGGGGCGACGCCGAGCTCGTCCTCGGCGCCGATTTCGACGTCGCCAACCCACGGCTCGACATCGACGATGCGACCAAGATCGAGGTCGGGCGGGACGGGACGATCGTCCGGATCGGAAAGACCCTCGAGCGCTACCAGGCGATCGACACCGGCATCTTCCTCGCCGGCCCGTCGCTGTTCGACGCGATCCTGGAAAGCCTCGCCGCCGGCGGGACGGGATCGCTCTCCGAGGGTGTCCAGCGGCTGGCCGACGCCGGCCTCGCCCGGGTCCGGGACATCGGTGGCCGCTGGTGGCTCGACGTCGACGATGAAGCCGCCTTCGCCAAGGCGGAGGCCTATCTGGCGCTCAATCCCGCGACATAGGCGCGCGCCTTTTCCGCCGTCTCCGCGGCCGGCTGGCCCGGCTTGTAGAGGCCGGAGCCGAGGCCGAAGCCGTCCGCGCCCGCCTCGGTCCAGGGCCGCATCGTGTCGGGCGCGACTCCGCCGACGACGATCACGGGCAGCTCACGGGGCAGGACGGCGCGCATCGCCTTCACCACCGCCGGCGATGCGCCCTCGGCAGGAAACAGCTTGAGGCCGGTCGCTCCGGCGCGAATCGCGGCGAAGCCTTCCGAAGGGGTGAAGAAGCCGGGCAGCGAGACGAGGCCTGCGGCCGCCGCGGTCGCGATCACCGGCTCGAACATGTTGGGCGAGACGATGACCCGCCCGCCGGCGTCCCGTACCCGCGCGACGTCGCCCGGATCGAGCACCGTTCCGGCCCCGATCAGCGCCGAATCGCCGAACTTCCTCGCCAGAAGCTCGATGCTCCTCAGCGGATCGGGCGAGTTGAGCGGCACCTCGACGATCCGGATTCCGGCCTCGAGGATCGCCGCCCCGGTCGCCTCCGCCTCATCGAGCGTGACTCCGCGGATGATCGCGACCAGCGGGCATTGGGCGAGGCGTGCCTTGAGTTCGTCTGCGGGTTCCACGCCGCCCCGTTAGCGCCGGGCATCGCTTGCCGCTAGAGGCCGCGATGCAACTTTCCCTTCCGCCCCGATTTTCCTAGACGGGCTGGAATTCCCTTCAGTCAGCCAGGGCAGGGAGGCCCGTCATCGCCAACTTCATCTTCGCGACCGGGATCGAGAACAGCATTCCCACCATCCATGGCGGCCGAACGCGGGTCGACCAGATGGACGCCTGCAAGCATTACGAGCATTGGCGGACCGATTTCGACTGCCTGGAGGAGATCGGAATCCAGTTCCTTCGCTACGGCCCGCCCCTCTATCGGACCCATCTCGGGCCGGGCCGCTACGACTGGGAGTTCGCCGATCTCACCTTCGCCGAGCTGAAGCGGCGAAACATCACGCCGATCGTCGACCTCTGCCATTTCGGCGTTCCCGACTGGATCGGAAACTTCCAGAATCCGGATTTCCCGCAGCTCTTCGCAACCTACGCCGGAGCCTTCGCCGACCGCTTCCCCTGGGTGCAGATCTACACCCCGGTCAACGAGATGTTCATCTGCGCGATATTCTCGGCGAAGTACGGGTGGTGGAACGAACAAATGCGCGACGATCGAAGCTTCGTCACGGCGCTGAAGCACATCGTCAAAGCCAACGTCCTGGCGATGATCGAGATCTTGAAGCGCCGTCCCGACGCCATCTTCATCCAGTCCGAAAGCTCGGAATATTTCCACGCCGACAGCCCGGGCGCGATCCATGCCGCCGAGCTGATGAACTCCCGCCGCTTCCTCAGCCTCGATCTCAATTACGGCCGTCGGGTCGACAGCGAGATGTACGAATATCTGATGGACAACGGCATGACCCGGGAAGAGTATCATTTCTTCCTCAACCATCGCCTCAAGCAGCACTGCATCCTCGGCAACGATTATTACATGACCAACGAGCATCGCGTCTTTGCCGACGGCCATACGGAAAGCTCGGGTGAGGTGTTCGGCTACAGCGAGATCACCCGCCAATATTACAACCGCTACCGGCTTCCGGTCATGCACACCGAGACCAACCTCAGGGAGGGACCGAAGGGCGACGAGGCGGTCCACTGGCTGTGGAAGGAGTGGGCGAACGTGCTGAGGATCCGGAACGTCGGAATCCCGACCGTCGGCTTCACCTGGTATTCGCTGACCGACCAGGTCGATTGGGACACGGCGCTCCGCGAGCAGAACGGCAACGTCAACCCGCTCGGCCTCTACGATCTCGACCGCAACATCCGCAACGTCGGGCGCGCCTACAAGAAATTGATCTCCGACTGGCGCGACGTCCTTCCGGCCTCGAGCCTGTGCCTCTCGGTCCCGATCGTTCCCCCCGCCCAGACCGGCCAGGCCCATGACCGCGAGCAGCAGGCGGAGGCGGCCAAGCACCTCAAGGGCTTCGTCACCGAGCCCGCCAATCCGGAGGCGGGGGAATGAGGATAGTGCGTCATCCCGTCCTTCGATACGGGCCTTCGCCTTCGCTCAGTCCCTACTCAGGATGAGCGGGAGATTGTACTGATCCACTCATCCTGAGTAGCCGCTGAGCGAAGTCGAAGCGGCGTATCGAAGGAAGGACTCAAGGTAAGTCATGAAGATCGGGAAGATCGAGACCTTCTACGTCCCGCCGCGCTGGCTGTTTGTGCGGGTCGAGGCGGACGAGGGCGCCGTCGGCTGGGGCGAGGCGAGCCTCGAGGGCCATGCCGAAGCCGTCGACGGCGCGTTCGCGGCCCTGCGCGACCGCTTCATCGGCCACGATCCCTATCGAATCGAGGATGTCTTCCAGGTCGGCTATCGCGGCGGCTTCTACCGCGGCGGACCCGTCCTCATGTCCGCGCTCGCCGGGCTCGAGCAGGCCCTGTGGGACCTGAAGGGGAGGGCGCTCGGCCTTCCCGCCTGGGAGATGCTCGGCGGACGCGTTCGCGACCGGATCCGCGCCTATGCCTGGATCGGCGGCGACCGGCCGCACGAGATCGGCGAGGCCGCCGCCGGCCGGCGCGCGCAGGGCTTCTCAGCGGTCAAGATGAACGCCACCGCCGAGCTCGACTGGATCGGGACTCCGAAATTGTTCGACGAGGTCGTCGCTCGAGTCCAGGCGGCGCAGGACGCCGGGATGGACGTCGGTCTCGATTTCCACGGCCGGGTCCACCGGCCGATGGCCAAGCAGCTCGCCAAGGTGCTCGAGCCGCTCGGCCTTCTGTTCATCGAGGAACCCTTGCTTTCGGAGAATCACGAGGGCCTCGCCCAGATCGCCCATCTCACCTCGACTCCGATCGCGCTCGGCGAGCGGCTCCATTCGCGCTGGGACTTCAAGCCCTTCTTCGAATCGGGCGCGGTCGACATCATCCAGCCCGACCTCAGCCATTGCGGCGGCATTCTCGAGGCCCGCAAGATCGCGGCGATGGCGGAGGCCTACGATATCGCCGTGGCGCCGCACTGCCCGCTCGGGCCGCTTGCGCTCGCCGCCTGCCTCCAGCTCGCCGCGACCGCCCCCAACGTCGCCATCCAGGAGATGTCGCTTGGGATCCACTACAATGTGGGAGGCGACCTCTTCACCTTCTGCAAGGATGCGGCGCCGCTCACCGCGCAGGACGGCTATCTGCCGATTCCCGACGGACCCGGACTTGGGGTCGAGATCGACGAAGCCGCGGTTCGCGAAGCCGACAAGGACCGCCACCGCTGGCGCAACCCGATCTGGCGCCACAAGGACGGCAGCTTCGCGGAATGGTGAGATAATCCTCCCCATCTGGCGAGGGGAGGCAGGTTTAAGCGACGATGCGCAATTTCCCCGCCCGCCGCGCCGGCACCGGGCAGAAGCCGAGCTCGTCGTGGAGCCGGCTCAATTCGCGCGCCCGCGATTCGCGATAGGCTTCGGCGTAGCGCGCGTCGCACTCGGCCTCTTCCGCGGTCTGCGGACGGTAGAAGCTGACGCAGACGTGGCGGCCGAATATGTCGTCGCCGCGCATCTTCACTTCCGGTTCGGCGTCGGCCGGGAGGCCGGCGCGGACTTCGGTCAGCCGCTCGATCAGCGCATCGAGCGACGTAAAATCCTTGACCTCGATAAAATCCTTGACCCGCTTACTCATCACAAAACCCCTCCCGGTCTCTCCCCGGGTGTAGTTAGCTTGCCGCGGAATCTCGCCGCAAGCCTAATCTACATTTACCCACAGGAGAGTTTCGCGAGACTGAATGGGGCTTTATGGCGCCGTTCAGACATGAGCACCGATTCCTTTCTCGAGCTGTCGAACGAAACCCTGTCGCTTCGCCTCGTTCCGGCTCGCGGCGGAGGCATTGCGAGCTTCGAATGCTGCGCGGTAAGTGACGGTAAAATACCGGTTTTCCGCCCTCTGGACGAAAGTGATCCGTCGCCGACGGCGCTCGCCAGCTTTCCGCTCGTGCCGTTCGTCAATCGGATTCGCGACGGCGTCTTCACCTTCCGTGGCAGGAGAGTCACACTCGCTCGAAATCTTCTCCCCGACCCCAGCCCGCTCCACGGCCAGGGGTGGCAGGCGCCCTGGGAGGTGGTTCGGCACGCGCCCGATGGGGCCGAGCTCGTCTATCGCTACCAGCCCGGCGAATGGCCCTGGGCCTATGAAGCGCGCCAGACCTTCGCGCTCGATCCGGCGGGCCTCACGCTCGTTCTGTCCTGCACCAATCGCTCCGACGAGCCGATGCCCTGCGGCCTCGGCCAGCACCCCTATTTCCTCTGCGGCCCCGAGACGCGGCTCGACACCGGGGTGGAGAGCGTGTGGACGATCGACGAGAAGGTGCTCCCGGTCGAGAAGGTGCCGGCAGTGGGCCGCTACGATCTTCGCGATCGGCTCGTCTGCGGCCAGGGGCTCGACCACGGCTTCGGCGGCTGGAGCGGGCGCGCCGTCATCACCGATCCCGCCCGGCCGTTCCGGATCGAGATGTCGTCGCCGGATGCCCGCTTCTTCCAGCTCTACTCGCCGGCTGCGGGGGGCCTGTTCGTCGCCGAGCCCGTCACCCACGCCAATGCCGCGCTCAACGAACCCGAAGCGGAGTGGGCGGAGCTTGGGATGAGGGTGCTGGAGCCAGGCGAGACGATGAGCCTGACGATGCGGGTCGACGTGATTTAGGCCGTCATTGCGAGCGAAGCGAAGCAATCCAGCGCTGAGCCTCCGCCTGCGCTGCAGCTGGATTGCCGCGTCGCTTCGCTCCTCGCAATGACGGCTCAGTAATCGGCCTCCAGCAGGCCTTCGATGACATGGTGCTGAAGCACCGGCTTCAATTCCTCCGCGACCCGGTAGGTGAGGTGGTCGCGAACGCGGGGCGGCAGCGAGTCGAGATAGGCCTGGGTCACCTGTAGATCGTGGTGGTTCGCGTTGGTGGCGTCCGGAGCGTCGACCCCGACGACCAGAACCGGCCGCCATTCGTTCGACCGGTTGGCGGTGCCGCGATGGATGGTGAGGGCGGAGCGGGCGGAGATGTCGCCCATCTGCGGAAGCTTGCCGACCTTTCGGGCGATGTAGCGGGGCCACCAGGATCGGGGCGGGAACATGCCGTCCTTGCAGCCGGCGAGGTCGTCCCACTGCGTTCCGGGTGCGATCTCGAATGCCCCGTGCTCCGCGGTGGAATCGACCGCGGTGAGGTTGAAGGCGAGCGAGTTGAGCCGGCGGCCCTTCAAGGTCGTCTCGGGCGCCGGGAAGTCGCGGTGCCAGGGCTGGTCCTCGGCGCCCGGGAAAGGGATGTCGAAGCCGATCTCGACGATCCGGTAGTCGGGCCCGAGCACGGCCTCGCACACGGCGACGAACCAGGGATGGGTGGCGATATCGACGAAGCCGCGGATTCGCTCCGGGTGGACCTCGACATACCAGCGCTGCGGCCCGCGCGGCAGGGCTCCGCCGGGAATTTGCCGGGCCTCCTCGAACAGCCGGCCTATATCCTCGCGCATCCGCTCGACCCAGGGACGCTCGAATGCCCCCTGCAAGGCGATGATCCCGTCGCCGTAGAGGCCGCCCATGATCGTGCCGGCATCGTAGCTCTGCACTTCGGTCCTGGCCGCCGTCGCCATCTCACTCACCCACCCCTGAAAGCGACTTTCTGACTATTCCATTTGTCTGATGATTGCGAGGCGGCTAACCGGCCGTCGATGCTCAAAAATGCACGATTCGCCTTCGAGGTCGACGCGTTCGAGGAAGGCGAGGGGACCCGCTTCGACGTCCGCCGCTCCGGATTTCGCGAGACCCGGACCTATCATGTACCCGGCGGCGAACAGCAGCATTATGCCGCTTTCTTCGCCGCGCTCGCCGCCGATTTCGGAACCCGGGTGCCCCATGCCTTCGCCGAGCGCGAGCAGGCGCCCGACAGCGAGGTCGAGTGGCGGCCGCTGCTCACCGACAACCTCTCGCCGAGCATCCTCGCCGGCTATGGCGACCCCGCCGTGCTCGAGACGGACGAGGGCTATGTGCTCGTCGCGACGTCGAACGACGCGCCCGACGCCTTCCCGATCCTTCGCTCGAGCGACCTCGAGCATTGGGAGCATGCCGGCTTCGTCTTCCCCGAGGGCCAGGCGCCCGAATGGACCGCGAAGGGTCGTCGGGTCGCCGATTTCTGGGCCCCCGAGATGGCGCGCGTCGGCGACGAATATTGGCTGTGCTACACCGCCCGCCAGACCTCGAATGCGCTCGCCATCGGCCTTGCCAGGAGCCCAAGCCCATACGGGCCGTGGCGCGACCTCGGCCGGCCCCTGCTCACCGGCGCTGCGATCAACACGACCGGAATGGCCGAGGACCCGGCGCGGCCTCAGCTCAGCGGCGGAGTGATCGATTCTCACATCTTCATCGACCGCGACGGAACCCGCTACCTGTTCTGGAAGGCCGATACCAACGGCATCTGGCCGCGCCCGCTCGCCGGGCTGCTGCGCGAGCGGTCGGACCTGATCGACCGACTGTTCGCGAGCGAGAAGGATCGCCGAACCGCCGCCTTCGCCGCCGCGATCGTGCCCTGGGCCAATAGCCGCCGGCCGATGGAGCGCTTTTTCCTGATGCAGCCGCTGATCGAGGCGGCGCTCGCCAATTGGGTGCCGGTCCGCCACGCGCTCGAGCGGAGCGGAGTGGCGGAGAGCATCGTCGAGGCGATGCGGACTCCGATCTACGCCCAGCCCCTCGCCGAGGACGGCGAATCGCTGGTCGGCGAGCCAAGCATCGTCCTCGCCAACGATCTCGACTGGGAAGGCCATCTCATCGAGGGGCCTTGGGTGACCCTCCAGCAGGGCCGCTACTGGCTCTTCTACGCGGGCAACGACTTCTCCACTCCCGCTTACGGCATCGGAGTCGCCGCCGCCGACACCCCCCTCGGGCCCTATGTGAAGCAGCCCGAGCCTTTGCTCCGCTCGACCCGGCAATGGACGGCGCCCGGCCATGCCTCGGTCGCGCCCGGCCTCGACGGGGCGCCGCAACTCTTCTTCCACGCCTTCCACCCCGGCACCGGCGGCTACAACGTCTTCCGCGCCCTGCTTACGGCCCGGCTCGCCTTCGGTCCCGACGGAGTGTCCATTCTGCCGGCATGATCATTGAGCGCGGCTCGGCGGCACTCCGTAGGCCTGGCGGAAGGCTCGGGTGAAAGCGCTCAGCGAGGCGTAGCCGAGCCGGTGGGCGAGGTCGGTCGGCGAGGCGGCGCCGTCGCGAAGCAGCCGGGCCGCGCCGTCGAGCCGGAGCCGGCGGTGATAGGCGAGCGGCGGAAGGCCGTGGACCTCCGCGAAGCTCCGGCTGAGGTGGAAGCGCGACAAGGCCGCCTGGCTGGCAATCTCGTCGAGGCAGAGCGGCCTGTCCTCCTGCTCGTGGATGAAGGCGCGGGCGCGCTCGACCCGCTGCAGGGTCTCGATCCGCGTCGAGCGCTTGAGGCTGGTCAGCCGCTCGAGCCGCTTGGCGAAGGTCGCCAGATAATCCTCGGCGCCGGCCGTCACCTGCTGGACGATCTTCGAGGCCAGAGCGGGGCCGGCATTCGGCTGGGAGGCGAGCAGCCGGGCATAACGCGCGAGCAACGGCGCGAGGGGCTCGGCGCCCGACCCCTCGATCACAGAGCCGAGCGGCCCGCGCTCGGGCGCCGCCGAGCCGTGGGCGACTCCGAGATAGACGCACAGGCCCACCGTCTCGTCGGGCCGCGCGGTCGACACTTCGAACTCGGTCCCGGCCTCGACGAGGAGGAAGCGGCCGGGCCGGACGGCGCGCGAGCGGCCGTCTATCTTGTAGATCTCCTCGCCGCTGAGGACGAACTTGACGGAGGGCGCCAGCGCCCGGACCGTGCTCCGGCCGCCGGGGAGGCGCGAAAGGACGACGCAGCCGTGCCGAAGCGGAAGCCGCTCCCCCTCGCCATGGTCGGACATCAGGTAAAAAGGCGTGCCGTCGATCACAATTGTAATCGCAAGCAAAAGCAGTGCCAATCAAAGCGGTGGCGGATTTCCGCCATTTCTCGCGATTGTCCGCGATTGCTCGATGTACGGAACCGGGCGACGGCGTGCGCTTTCGGACGCCGATGAGGATCGCCACCTTCAACGTCAACGGCGTCAACGGCCGCCTTCCGCTGCTTCTCGAATGGCTGGCCGAGGCGAAGCCCGACGCCGTCTGCCTCCAGGAGCTGAAGGCGCCGCAGGAGAAATTTCCGGCAAGAGCGGTCGAGAAGGCCGGCTACGGCGCGATCTGGCACGGCCAGCAGCGCTGGAACGGGGTCGCCATACTCGGGCGCGACTGCGAGCCGGTCGAGACCATCCGGGGCCTGCCGGGCGATCCCGAGGACAGCCAGAGCCGCTACATCGAGGCGGCGGTGTGCGGGGTCCTGATCGGCGGCCTCTACGCCCCCAACGGCAATCCCCGGCCCGGCCCGAAGTTCGACTACAAGCTCGATTGGAACGAGCGCCTGATCGCCCGCGCGGCGGAGCTGGTGGAGCTCGGCGAGCCGGTGGTGCTCGCCGGGGATTACAACATCATCCCGACTAACATCGACGTCTACAAGCCCGAGCGCTGGGCGGACGACGCCCTGTTCCAGCCGGAGCCGCAGGCCCAGTATCGTCGGCTCCTCGCCCAGGGCTGGACGGACGCGATCCGAAAGCTCCACCCGGATGAGCGGATCTATACCTTCTGGGACTATTGGCGGAACAGCTTCGCCCGCGACGCCGGAATCCGGATCGACCACCTGCTTCTCAACGCCGCGGCGGCGAAGCGGCTGAAGGCCGCGGGCGTCGACCGGGAGGTGCGGGCGCGGGAAGGCACGAGCGACCACGCGCCGACCTGGATCGAGCTGAAATAGCCGTCATTGCGAGGAGCGAAGCGACGCGGCAATCCAGCCGCTGCGTCACTGACAACCTAGCACTGGATTGCTTCGCTTCGCTCGCAATGACGAGGTGTCCCTTACCGGGCCTCGCGGCACAAAACGTCGAATCCGTTTACACTTTCGGGATCGCCGCGCGGCAGGAATGGCAGTTTTCCGCGGCTGGCACGTATCGTGCTGATTACCGGACATGCTGAAGAAATTGTTAAGGCTTTTCGTCATCAAGACCCGGCTCGAAGCCTGGGCGATCATCTATGCGATCGCGACGGGCGCCACGACCCGCGGCTTCATCTACGTCCACCGCTATCCCGGAATCGGCGGCTGGCTGCTCTTCCTCGCCTGCACCGGCGCGGTGTTCATGGCCGGGGCCAAGCTGCTCGACGCGACCCGCGGTCCGAAGCACAGGCGGGCAAGCCTGCAACGGGTGGTGGCCCGGGCGCGGCTCTAGCGGGGCCGTCATTGCGAGGAGCGAAGCGACGCGGCAATCCAGCGGGCCTCTTAAGGCGGCACTGGATTGCTTCGCTTCGCTCGCAATGACGGGTTGCCAACCATTGGGGAAAATTCCCAATATTGAGTTGGGAATTCCTTCGCGTCTTCAGGCGCGAAGCTTCGTTTTCCGCAGTTTTCCGCCATTTCCCTGACTTGGCACGCCCCTTGTAATCTTGTCGTCAACCGCTGCGAAGCGGGGGAGCAACAAGGTTTCAAGGAGCAATCCCATGTTCGACTATGAGAAGATCCGCCGGAGCGCCGCCGCCGCCATGCTGGCGATCGTATTGTCGGCCACCGCCATCACCGCCGCCGTCGGCCCCGCCCGCGCGGTCGAGACCGGCCCGGCCCTCTATGCCTCGGCGCCCGCCGCCACGACCAATGCCTGAGACGATCGTCGTGACCGCCGACAAGCTGGTGCGGATCCCGCCGCGCCCCGGCGGCCCCCGCCGGTGCCCCGAGGCGCCGCGGGCCCCGCGCCCGCCCCGCCCGGCCCGTCCGGTCTTCTCTTCGATGGAGCTTCTGCCGATGAGCATCTTTTCCCGCACCCGCGACATCGTCGCCGCCAATTTCGCGGACCTGCTCGACAAGGCCGAGGACCCGGCGAAGATGATCCGGATGATCATCCTCGAGATGGAGGAGACCCTGGTCGAGGTGCGAAGCTCCGCGGCCCGGACGATCGCCGACCAGAAGGAGATGCGCCGCCAGATCGCCCGCCTCGAGCGGCTCCAGGAGAGCTGGGGCGAAAAAGCCGAGCTGGCGCTGAGCAAGGACCGCGAAGATCTCGCCAAGGGCGCGCTCACCGAGAAGCAGAAGGCCGCCGACATGGCCGAGAGCCTCGCCGTCGAGATCGAATTGCTCGACGACGCGCTCCGGGCTTCGGAAGCCGACATCGCCAAGCTCCAGACCAAGCTCCACGAGGCCCGCACCCGCCAGAGCGCGACCCAGAGCCGGCTCGAAAGCGCCAACCAGCGCGCCCGGCTTCGCGAGATGGTCGCCGGCCCGAAGGTGGACGAGGCCTTCTCCCGCTTCGACCAGCTCGAGCGCCAGGTCGA
The DNA here is from genome assembly GCA_045811485.1 of Allosphingosinicella sp. Lineage (GTDB taxonomy): Bacteria > Pseudomonadota > Alphaproteobacteria > Sphingomonadales > Sphingomonadaceae > Allosphingosinicella. The sequence goes on along the minus strand of JBJMTX010000018.1, from coordinate 61,116 downwards.
TCATGCCGAGGGCCGCGCCGAGGCGCTGGCGCTGGCCGCTCCGCCCAAGTCGCTCGACGAGGAGATCGCCGAGCTGAGGAACGCCGACAAGGTCGACGCCGAGCTCGAGGCCCTCAAGGCCCGGCTCGCCGCCGGCAAGGAGGGCTGAGGCGATGGAGATCATCGTTCCCCAGGTCCTTGCCGCAGTCAGCGTCTTCGTCGGCCTGCCCTGGCTGATCCTCCACTACGTCACCCAGTGGAAGAAGGCGCCGACGCTCACCATCGAGGACGAGAAGCTTCTCGACGAGATGAACGATCTCGCCCGGCGGCTCGACGAACGTGTCTGCACCATCGAGCGCATCATGACGCTCGAAAATCCGAATTGGCGGAGCCTCTCCTGCGACCCGATGACGGGCGTGATCGAGGACCGGCGCCGCGACATCGAGACTTCAAGGAGGGAAAGATGAAGAAGCGTTTCTATCTCGATCGCGCCAACGGCAAGATCTTCGGGGTCTGCGCGGGAATCGCCCGGCACATGGGCTGGGACGCGACCTTCGTCCGGGTCGGACTCGTTCTGTCGATGTTCGTCATCCCGCCCTGGCCGCTGGTCGCCTACGTCGTCGCAGCGATCGTCGGCAAGCCGCGGCCCAAGGATCGCTTCGGCGAGGACGAGGCGCCGGTCCGGGTCTCACGCACCTCGACCTACGAGCTCAACCGCTCGATGCGCGACATCGACCGGCGGATGGCCGAGGTCGAGACCTATGTGACCGCCCAGAACACCAGCCTCGCCCGCGAGATCGAGAGCCTGCGCTGAACCAACGATAAGAATGACGGGAGGAATCCGATGAGCGAACCGACGACGATGGTGGCGATGGCGAGCTTCGGCCTGACCGCGCTCGGAATCATGCTCTTCGCCGCTTTGAAGGGCTGGCAGGGCTGGCTCGACTTGAAGCGGCTCGAGCTCGGCAGCGCCCAGCCGCGGCCGGTCAGCCAGGGCGGCACCGCCGAGCGGATCGAGCTTGCGGATTTGAAGGAACGCATCCGGAAGCTCGAGAGCATCGCAGCGTGTATCGATTTGTAGCCCGTCATTGCGAGCGAAGCGAAGCAATCCAGTACGGCGCCTGAGCAGAGCTGGATTGCTTCGTCGCTATCGCTCCTCGCAATGACGGCTTCCTCCCCCCGTGCCCCGGCGGCTTCATCCCCCGCCGGGGCCCTTTACTTCCAAGCCCCGTCGATCCCGCCGAGGAAGGCGAGGAAGCTCCTTCCGGGCATGAAGAAATAGCCGCCGCCCAGGGTCCTCACGAAGCTCGGCAGCGGCGCCAGGCGGGCGGGGCCGTCGTGGCTGGGGACGGTGTAGCCGAGCGAGGGCTTCGAGCTGTTGTTGATCAGCGGGTCCTGCTCGCCGGAGAGGCCCTGGAAGCCGGGATTGCTCAGCCAGGTCTGCTGGACGAACTCGAACTGCCGCTCGATGTCGCCGTTGAGGCACATGAAGAGCAGCCCGGGATTGCGCCCCGGCTTGGGCGCGTAGAGCCGGCCGACGCGGCGGATCCGGTGGCGGTTGGAGATGCTCACCTGCTCGAGCGAGCCGGGCTTGAGCGTGTCGCGCGGATTGGCTCGGCGGATATGGGCGCCGGTCGGGCAGCGCAGGGCCTGCGGGTCCTCGACGCCGTAGAGGAAGTCGTTGTCCTGGTCGCTGCTCGGCACGGTCGGAGCGCCGATCGGCGTTTCCCCGGCCGGCGCCGATTCCGGCCGAGCGGTCATCAGCTCGGAGCGCGCCGCGCCCGGCGCCGGATAGCCGAGCGCGCGCTTGCGCCGAGCGTCGCGCTCGGCTTTCCGGCTGAGCTCCGTGCCGTAGGGATAATAAGGATTGCGGACGAGCGAGGAGCCGTCCCTCCAGCGGCCGATCAGCTTGGCGGCGACGAAATCGGCGTCGACCTCATAGGGCTCGGGAAGCCGCTCCCTGAGCCTGTCCGCTTCGGCCTCGCAATAAGCGTTGAAGGCGTGGACGTCCTGCTCGAGCTGGCGGATGACGAGGAAGGTGCCGTTGCGCGCGACCGCCCGAGGCGCATCGACGATCGAGGTTCCGAACGAACGGCTGCGGTCGGAGATCGGAAGCAGGTTCTTCGGGTCGGCGAGCGCGGAGAGTTCGGGCTCGGGCGGGAAGTTGCCGCGATCGTCGGGATAGCCGATCACGAACTCCCCGGGCTGGACGAGGTGGATCGGGTCGTTCGAGCGGTTCGCCTGGTCCGTGCCGCGCATCACTGGCTGCGAGACCCCGTCGACGAAGTCGAACGGCTCGATCGACGGCTTCTTCGCCTCGGCGAGCGGGATCCGGTAGGGCGCCGCCATCCCGTTCGCTTCGGCGGCGGCGCCGACGAACGTCTCCAGCGCCTTCACGTCGGCGGCGCTCACCCCATAGACGAGCAAGGCGATGTCGCTCGGCCAGCGGCCCCATTCCCATTGCTCCGGCGCGTCGGGCCCGTGGTCGCCGAGGATCCGCGCGCGCACTTCGGTCGACATGCCTTCGAGGAAGGCGGGCGGGAAGCCGCCCAGGCATTCGGATTCCAGGCCGAGCCGCTCCAGCGCGCGGGCGCCGAGCGCCACCGTGAGCACCGCGTCGCGCCTTAGCTTGCGGCCGTCGCCGAAGGCGATGTGGGGATAGAGCGCGGCGAGAAGGGCGCGGGCTCGGGCCTCGTCGTCGGGAAGGTCGAAGAGCAGGCAGGTGCCGAACGGCATGAAGCCGAGCCCGCCGAAGACGAGGCTCTGGATCTGGCTCGTCTCCAGCTTCGCCTCGGGCCTCGGCGCCGAGCCGAACAGAGCGAGCCATTGCCCGGCCTCGTCGTTGCTGAGCGCGGCGGCGAGGCCTCGGCGGATTCCGGCGTTGGTCCGGACCTGATCGGTGATCAGCTCGGGATAAGCGGTGTACCAGAAGCGGGTCGGGCGCATGCTGGCGCGGGCGAAGCGCTTGAACCTTTCGCCGTCGGTCGCGCCTTTCTCGAAGAAGTTGCGCGAGGGCGGGAAGCCGATCGTGTTCGACCAGACTCCGGTCAGCCCTTCATGGGCGAGGGTGATGAAATCCTCGAGATAGCTTTCCCAGCTCCCCCCGTAATTGGAGAAGAAGACGAGCTGGCGGGTGCCCGGGATGGTGACCCAGCGCGCGGCATGGATGGTGCTGATCCCGCTCAGCGTGCCGGGCGGGTAGGTCGTGGTGACGTTCAACCGGCCCGACCAGAAGGCCACCCTCATGGTCAGCCAGCGCACCGGCCCGGGCTTGCGCCGGGTGATCGAGACCATGTGGTTCTGGGCGCAGTGATTCTCGCGCTTGCCGATCTCGCGAAGAGTGGCGGGATCCGGCGCTCGCGGATCCGCCCAGTCGTTCCTCTCCTGCTTGCGAAGCGCGAGGAAGGCGACAATCACGCTGCCGAAGGCCAAAGTCGTCACGACGGCGACCGCCAGCACCAGGCTTGCGGCGAGATGCCAGCCGGTGAGGCCGAGGATCAGCAGGATCGCGACGAGGGCGAGCAGGATTCCGAACGGCCACAGGAATTGCGGCAGGAACGGCAGGGCATATTTGAGGATCAGCCGGATCACCGGCGGGTTGGTGCCGGTGCGAAGCGGCGGCGGCGGCGGCTCGAGCGCCCAGGCGAGCGACGGCTCCGCTTCGACCGAGCGCCTTATCTCGGCGAGCCGGTCGATCGGCCTCAGGCCGGGCCGGTGATTGTCGATCCGCCCCTGGACGAAGTGGGAAAGCTCCGCCTCGCCGCGGATCCGGCCGACGCTCATTCCGGGCGTCCCGGCGAAGCACAGGCCCGGATCGGAGAAGATCCCCTGGCCGACCTGGATCCGGTGGCCGGCGAGATAGTCGAGAAGGCCGATATTGCCGTCCCAGTCGCGGGCTTTGGCGAAGACGGGCTCGAGGTCGCCGCCGATCGCCTCGACGATCCGCTCCATCGCCCGCCGCTCGCCGCCGTCGGCGGTGAATTCGAAGACGAGATGGGCCGGTTCGCCTTCGCCCTCGCCGGGAATGGCGTGGAGGCTCATGAAATGGGTGCCCCCGCCGTCCGCATCGAGCCGGTCGAGCGCCGCCTTTATGTCGGGCCGTGTCGGGTTGCCGAGGACGTCGATCGCGGCGTCGAGCGCCGGTATGTCCGAGTCGCGGATCGGGGCGACGATGGTGACGAGGCTGTCCATCATCGCGGCCCCTCCCTCAAGGTCAGCGTTAGGCGGTTCGGGAACGGCCCGGCCCAGGCGATCCGCCCGACCTCGCCGAGGCCGCGGCGAAGCAGGCCGCCGACCAGGAGCGGGATCTGGAAGGCGTTGACCGGCCGCCCGGAGCAGGGATGGAGCCCGCCGCCAAGATGGAGATAGGTCGAGCGGGCGCGATCCGGCCGCACCCGCCGAGGGGCGTCGAAGACCGTCGAGTCCTGCATCGCCGCCTGGGTCCAGGCGATCGCCGTGTCGCCGCGTTTCACGGCGACTCCCGCCAGCGCGGTGTCGGCGAGGGCGCCGCGCAGGACCACGCTATTATGCGGCCATCGCCGAAGCGCGTCGAGGCACCAGCCGTAGAGGCGCGCCGTGTCGTCGACGTCGCGGCGAATGGCGAGGGCGAGGTCGGGGTCGCCCGAGATCAGCTTGACGAGCTTGGCGACGACGGTCGCGGTGGTGTCGATCGCGCCGACGAACGTCCCGCCGATCGTCCGGCGCACCGCATCCCTGTCGAGAATGCCCTGCGCGAGCAGCCGCCCGATCATGTCGCCGCCGGGCTCGTCGGGGTCGCGGCGCTCGATCTCGGCCTCGATCCAGCTTTTCATATGCTCGCCGGCGCGGATTCCGCGGTCGCGGATGGCCGCGTTGTTGGTCGGGTTGATGAAGGTGTGGTTGAAGATCGAGCGCGCCACTTCCATCAGCATCCGCTCCGACGGCTGCGTCAGCCCGAACAGCCGCCGGGCGGTTCGGGCCGCGATCGGCCGGGCATAGCCGCCGACCGCATCGAGCTCGGCGCCGGCGGGAATCGCGCCCAGCACCGCGTCGATATCGGCCTCGGTGTCGCGCTTCAGCCGGTCGAGATCGATCGCGGCGAGCGCTTCATAAAGCGCGCGGCGCTCGACCTCGAGCTGGACTCCGCGATCCATTCCAAGGATGAACGGCCCGCCATTGACCTCGCCGATCTTGACGGCGTTGATCGGGGCGATTCCGAAATCGAGGTCGCGCGCGAGCAGCTCCGAAGCCTGGGCGTGGCGAGCGGCGATGACGTAGCGGCCGAAGCGGAACGGCTTGCCCCGCCACCGCGCCAGCCGGGCGCCGATCCGCGCGCCGAGGCCCGGAAGCGCCCGTCCGCCGACGAGCATGCCGATCAAGGTCGGCCTCGCCGGCGTCACGATCGTCGCATCGAAATCCCCGTCGGCCATGGCCAAGGCCCCCGCCCCTGAGGAAGGAATGGTACGCTTCCGGTCGCGGGAGTCCAGCCGGGGCGACGGGTACGGTCCGAAATGGAGGAATTTACGGGACGATCCTCAGCCTCTCCGTCCGCCGCGGCTCGCCCCAGACGTGCCAGACGTCGCCATAGTCCGTCTCCGCCAGCGGCGCGGGCTGCTCGCCGCCAAGCCGCCCGATTATCTCCGGCACGGTGTTGCTGTGGCCGACGACGAGTACCGTCCCATGCTCCTTGAGCAGCAATTCGACCAGGGCGGGCGTGTTCCTAGGATCATATTCGTGCGCCGTCAGCCCGAGCTTCGCGGCCAGCGGAGCGGCGGTCTCGCGGGCGCGGCGGGTGGTGCTGACGTAGATGGCCTGCGGCGGATGGTCCTTCATAAGGACGACGAGGCGGTCGGCATTGGCGCGTCCCTCATCGCTGAGGCCGGGGTCGATGCCGTCGCTCTTCTGGAGATGGCGCATCACGTAATAATCGGGCAGCGCGGCGGGCGGGGCCGCGGTCGCGCAGGCGGCGAGGACCGCGAGCAGCAAAGCGGCGAGGGGACGGAACAAGGTCATGGGGTCGCTCCTTTGTCCGCGTACCTGCCCGCCTGCGCGCCGCTTCACAAGGGCGACGCCAGCCTGTACGGGGCGCCAGACCGAAACGAACAGGGCTGAGGATGACGAAAGCAAGCGGGCGCCCCAACCGGCCGGCGCTCTCACTCCATGTCCCCGAGCCTCCGGCCCGGCCCGGGCAGGACGTGGATTTCAGCCATATCGACATTCCCGCCGCCGGAAGCGTCCGCCGCCCCGACGTCGCCGCGCCCGCCGCCGAGACCCACGAGCTTGTCTACTCGCTGGTCCGGGTCCTCGACGAGGAGGGCAAGGCCGTCGGCCCGTGGGATCCCAAGCTCGATCCGGACACGCTTCGCCGGATGCTTCGCGACATGATGCTGGTCCGGACCTACGACGATCGCATGTATCGCGCCCAGCGCCAGGGCAAGACCAGCTTTTACATGAAATGCACCGGCGAGGAGGCGATCGCCATCGCCGGCGCCCATGCGCTCGACCGCGACGACATGTGCTTCCCGACCTACCGCCAGCAGGGCCTGCTCATCGCCCGCGACTATCCGCTGGTGACGATGATGTGCCAGGTCTATTCGAACCGCGGCGATCCGCTGAAGGGGCGCCAGCTCCCGATCATGTACGCGTCCAACGCCCACGGCTTCTTCACCATCTCCGGCAACCTCGCGACTCAATTCCCCCAGGCCGTCGGCTGGGCGATGGCCTCGGCGATCAAGGGGGACAGCCGGATCGCCTCGGGCTACATCGGCGACGGCTCGACCGCGGAGGGCGATTTCCACGCCGCCTGCACCTTCGCCGGCGTGTATCGGGCGCCGGTCATCCTCAACATCGTCAACAACCAGTGGGCGATCTCCTCCTATTGCGGGATCGCCGGGGCCGAGCTCACCACCTTCGCCGCCCGCGCCGTCGGCTACGGGATCGCGGGCCTCAGGGTCGACGGCAACGACGCCCTCGCGGTTTACGCGGCGACGCAGTGGGCCGCCGATCGCGCCCGCGCCAATCTCGGGCCCACCCTGATCGAATTCTTCACCTACCGGGTCGAAGGCCATTCGACTTCGGACGATCCCTCGGTCTACCGCCCGCAGGGCGAGGGCGCGAGCTGGCCATTGGGCGACCCGATCGCCCGCCTCAAGGCCCATCTCGTCGGCCTCGGCGAGTGGGACGAGGAGCGCCATCAGGCCCAGCTCGACAGCCTCGACGCCGAGGTCCGCGCCGCCCAGAAGGAGGCGGAGAAGCTCGGCACCCTCCAGTCCGATCCCTTCCTGGATATCGCCTCGATGTTCGAGGGCGTGTTCGAGGAATTGCCCTGGCACCTCAGGGAGCAGCAGGCGCAGGCGCTCGCCGAGGCGGAGGCGAAGCGCAAATGAGCGTCATGAACATGATCCAGGCGCTCAACTCCGCCCATCGCGTGATGATGGAGCGCGACCCCGATTGCGTCGTCCTCGGCGAGGATGTCGGCTTCTTCGGCGGAGTCTTCCGGGTGACGGAAGGGCTCCAGAAGACGTTCGGCAAGAGCCGCGCCTTCGATTCCCCGATCAGCGAGAACGGAATCGTCGCCATCGCCGTCGGAATGGCCGCCTACGGGCTTCGCCCCGTCGCCGAGATCCAGTTCGCCGACTACATCTATCCCGGCTTCGACCAGATCGTCTCCGAAGCCGCCAAGATGCGCTACCGCTCGGCCGGCGAATGGCACCTGCCGATGGTGCTTCGCACCCCCTATGGCGGCGGGATCTTCGGCGGGCAGACCCACAGCCAGTCGCCCGAGGCCCTGTTCGCCCACGTCGCCGGCGTGAAGACGGTGATCCCGTCCAACCCCTACGACGCCAAGGGCCTGCTCATCGCCGCGATCGAGGACAACGACCCGGTCCTCTTCTTCGAGCCCAAGCGAATCTACAACGGCCCGTTCGACGGCTTCTACGAGCGCCCGGTCACCCCCTGGGCGAAGCATCCCGCGGCCGAGGTTCCAGACGGCCATTACACCGTCCCGATCGGCAAGGCGGCCATCGTCCGCGAAGGCGAGGCGATCACCATCCTCGCCTACGGAACCATGGTCCACGTCGCCCTCGCCACCGCCGAGGCGGAAGGCGTCGACGCCGAGGTGATCGACCTTCGAACCATCGTCCCGGTCGACATCGAGGCGATCGAGGAGTCGGTGAAGAAGACCGGCCGCTGCCTCGTCGTCCACGAGGCGACCCGGACCGCCGGCTTCGGCGCCGAGCTCGCCGCTCTGGTCCAGGAGCGCTGCTTCTACCATCTCGAAGCGCCGGTCGTGCGGGTCACGGGCTGGGACACGCCCTATCCCCACTCGATGGAATGGGCTTACTTTCCGGGCCCCGTCCGGCTGGGGCTGGCGCTCAGGAAAGCTTTGGAGGACTGACGATGTTTGTACGCAAACATCGTCATTGCGAGGAGCGAAGCGACGCGGCAATCCAGCGGGCCTCCGACGCGGAACTGGATTGCTTCGCTTCGCTCGCAATGACGGCTTAAAGGACGACCATGGCGCGCTTCGAATTCAAGCTCCCCGACATCGGCGAAGGCATTGCCGAGGCCGAGATCGTCGCCTGGCACGTCGCGGTGGGTGACTCGGTCAGCGAGGACCAGCAGCTCGCCGACATGATGACCGACAAGGCCACGGTCGAGATGGAGAGCCCCGTCGCCGGCAAGGTCCTCGAGCTCGCCGGCGAGGTCGGCGACCAGGTGCCGATCGGCTCGGTGCTGGTGGTGATCGAGACGGAGGGGGCGGCGGCGGCGGCGCCCGAGCGCCACGACGAGGTCGCCCTCGCCGACGGACTGGTCGAGGAGCGGCCCGAGCTCGAGGCCGCGATCCCGAGCACCGGCGAGGACCGGCGCGGAAGAGACCGCCGCGACGGCGATGACCGCCGCGCGGAGCCGCGCGAGGACCCTGACCGGCGGCAGGGGGATCGGCGGGAACAGGCTGGGGCGGCTCCGAAGCCCGGCGAAGCCGAGGGTTTCAACCCGCAGCCCGACCCGCCGCGGGTTCTCGCCTCACCCGCCGTGCGCGCCCGCGCTCGCGATCTCGGCGTCGATCTCGCGCAGGTGAAGATATCCGGCGATCGGGTCCGCCACTCCGATCTCGACGCTTACCTCCTCTACAATGGCGGCGGCGTCTCGCGCTCCGGTGGTCAGCGGCGCCAGGACGAGACGGTCAAGGTCGTCGGCCTCCGTCGCAAGATCGCCGAGAATATGCAGGAGGCGAAGCGCCGGATCCCGCATTTTACCCTGGTCGAGGAATATGACGTCACCGCCCTCGAGCAGACCCGCTCGATGATGAACGCCGACCGGGGCGGCCATCCCAAGCTGACCCTGCTTCCGTTCCTGATCACCGCCATGGCGCGAACCCTCGCCGATTATCCGCAGCTCAACACCCGCTACGACGACGACGAGAATCTCCTCCACCGCTCCGGCGCCGTCCACATGGGCATGGCGACCCAGACCCCGAACGGCCTCATGGTCCCGGTCATCCGCAACGCCGACCGCCTCTCCATATGGGACATCGCCCGCGAGATTCTCCGCCTCTCCGAGGCCGCCCGCACCGGCAAAGCGGCGCGCGACGAGTTGTCCGGGTCCACGATCACCATCTCGAGCCTCGGCCCGATGGGCGGCATCGCCTCGACCCCCGTCATCAACCGCCCGGAAGTCGCGATCCTCGCCGTCAACAAGGTCGAGGAGAAAGTGGTGCCGGTCGACGGCGAGCTCGAGATCAGGAAGCGCATGAACCTCTCGCTCTCGTGCGACCATCGCGTGGTGGACGGCTGGGACGCCGCCAACTTCATGCAGGATCTGAAGAAGCTGATCGAGAGCCCGCTTAAGCTTCTGTCCGCCTGACCTCCGCCGAATTGCTCACGACAAGCGGCAGGACTTGCTCGTAACTGTCGGAAATAGCCTGCTTCACCTTGATAGCACTTGTCGGGCTGAAAACTCGGCTGGAACTTATCGGTGAGATTGTCCGTTCAATTCAACCCAGGAAACGACTTGCCGCCCGTGGAGTAGGATTGACGTGCGACGCCATCTACGCTTGCTGCTACTGTTCGCGGGAGGCGCGTTAGGGGGTTGCTCTTCGGCGCAACAGGCGCCCGGCAACGCCGCAAGTGGAAGCGAGCCGCCGTCCGTGCGAACCGAGCCGACACTGATGACCTTTCGCAGCGGATATCCACCGCCCGCAGCCATCTCGGCCGGCACGTTCGACTTGAGAAACGGCTGTCTGGTGCTCAAACCCGAACCCGGCGAGGCATGGCTGGTGGCCGTCGTCCCGCCCGGCTCCTCCTTCACCCGCGACTCCAGAGGCGCGCCCGACGGCGTGACGGTCGAGGGCGCCAGCGTCCGCTTCGGCCAGCTTATCCGCTTTGGCGGGGGAGTGACGCCTTACGATCTGGGGGAGAAAGGGCGAGCCTGCCCGGGTGCGACCGTCGTGGTCGGCAGCATTCTGAAATAGGAGAAAGTTCGTGGACCCGCGATCCGGCGCCGCTCGAACCCTGGCGTCCCTGACGCTGCTGCTGGCCGCTTCCGCCGTGGCGGCCCCGCCCAATCCGCCGCAGCCTCCGGCCGCTGCCGCCGCCAAGACCGGCAGCGACGCCGGTGCCGAGCAACTCGCGCGCGAGGACGGAGTCTCCGTCCAGGAGGCCAAGCGCAGGCTCGATCAGCAGCGGGAGATAGCGGACTTCCTCAGCACGTCCGAAATCACGCAGGAGCCCGGCTTCGTCGAGCTCTTCGTCCGGCACAAGCCTTACCAGATCGTGCTGAGCTTCGACCGTTCCGTCTCGACTCCGGCTTTGATGCAAAAGGTCCCGGTGTCGCTGCGCAGCTCGGTGATCATCGAGGGGAATGGCCGTTCCCGCGCCGCGCAGAATGCGAGCATTCGGGAGCTCACCACCGCGCTCGCGCCGCTGAGCGGCAAATTCGCCGTCGGCTACTCGCCCGAGCGAAAGCTGTTCTTGATCGACACGGCCGACGAAGCCGCCGCCGCCGCGGCGCGGGGCCTGATACCGGAATCGCTCCGCTCGAGCGTGGTGATCAACGCAGGCGCATTGCCGCAGCCGACCGTGTCCACCACGGCCGTGCCCACTGGCGTCGTCGCCGGCGATTGGGTCGAGGCGGGCTACGGCACTGCGAGGTCCGACAAGACCGCAGCCTGCACCGCCGCCTTCCCGATCACCTTCGGCACCAGCCTCAAGGGCTTCCTCACCGCCGGCCACTGCTATCCGGCGGCCAATACGATCGTCTACTCGACGCATGTCGTTACCTTCCCAGACGCCTACGCGGCCTACAATTCGGGCAATTACGATTACGCGATCTTCCGCAGCGACGGCCTGTCTTCGGACTATCAGATGTATTATTTCAACAACCGCGGCACCGCCGGCTACGCCTCGAGCGGATGGCTGAACACGAAGAATTTCGTGCGCCTGGCGAACCAGTGGGTGGGCATGTACGCCTGCAAGAGCGGCGCCACGACGGGGATCACCTGCGCGACGACGTCCTCGCTCAACTACGACTGGGGCCGCCCTGGAGCCGTTTTCGTGCGCTGGGTGAGCGGGACGGCCACCAGCTATATCGCCGATTACGGCGACAGCGGCTCGCCCACGTTCATCACGCTCGACAGCACGAGGCCGAGCGATGTTTCGGCTGTGGGGATCATGGTGGGCGGACATGCGCAGGAAGCCGACGGCTATGTCGGCGTCTACATGCCCATCGATCGCGTGTTCGATCATGTGGCGGGCGTAAAGCTGATCACTTCGCCCTGACGACGGCGCATCGAGAGCTGGGGATATTCGTCATCCCCGACTTGATCCGGGGTCCACGAACACTGTCGTCGGCGAATTGAAGGGGACGGTGTTCGGGGATTCCGGCTTTAGCCGGAATGGCGGGAGAGGAATTCGCGGCTTCCCATCCTCCGCATCCCCCGCCACAACCTGCGCATGACTCTCGAGCTGGACCGCCGCCTCCTCCTCAAGGCCGGTACGCTCGGCCTCGGCGCGCTCGCCGTGCCGGGAGTCGCCGCCATCGCCGCCGCCCGCGGCTTCACCCACGGCGTCGCCAGCGGCGAACCGAGCCAGCGCTCCGTCATGTTGTGGACCCGCTATGGGGGAGGCGGCCGGGTCCACTGGCAGGTGTCGCCCACAGCCGATTTCCGCCGCATCGCCGCCGAGGGCGATGCCGTTGCCGAAGCGGAGCACGATTTCTGCGTCAAGCCCGTCGCCACAGGGCTGAGCCCGGGCCAGTGGTATTACTATCGCTTCCGCGACGGCCGCGGCGCCGTCTCGCCGGTCGGCCGGACCCGGACCCTTCCGGACGGCCGCACCGCCCGCTTCGCCCTCGGGGTCTTCTCCTGCGCGAATCGGCCGTTCGGCTGGTTCAACGCCTACGCCCATGCCGCCGGACGGCGCGACCTCGATCTCCTCGTCCATCTCGGCGACTATCTCTACGAATATAGACGCGGCAAATATCCGGAGGAGGGCCTTCCCGGCCGGCTCGCCCCGGTCGACGAGGCCGTCCATCTCGCCGACTACCGGGCGCGCTACGCCGCCTACCGCGCCGATCCCGATTTGCAGAATCTGCATCGCCTGTTCCCGATGGTGACGATGCCGGACGATCACGAGAGCGCGAACGACAGCTGGGAAGGCGGCGCCGAGAACCACCAGCCGGAGACCGAAGGGCCCTGGTCCGCGCGCAAGGCAGCGGCCTGGCGCGCCAACCGCGAATGGCTTCCCGTCTCGGAGGAGCCGTGGAGCGCCTACGAGATCGGCGATCTCGCCACCCTGTTCCGCATCGAGACCCGCCTCCACGCGCGAAGCAAGCCGCCCGAATTCGCCGAGATCGTCAAAGGCCGCAAGGATATCGCCGCCGCCCTCGCCGCCTTCCGCGACGGCGCCTGGCGCGATCCCGAGCGGACGATGATGGGAAGCGACCAGGAAGCCTGGCTGGAAGGCGGCCTCAAGCGCTCGGCGGGGCAGGGGACTCGCTGGCAGGTCCTCGCCCAGCAGACGGTGATGGGCTCGCTCGCGCTTGCGCCGGAATCGGCCAGCTGGCTGAGGCCCGACGCCGCCGCCGACGTCAGGCAGATCACCGCGATCGGCACCGCCGCCTCGAAGCTCGGCCTCCCCTTCAACCTCGACGCCTGGGACGGCTATCCCGCCGCCCGCGACCGGCTCCTGCGAGCGGCCCTGGATGCCGACGCCAACCTGCTCGTCCTCTCCGGCGACAGCCACAACGCCTGGGCCTTCGACCTCGCCCTCGACGGCCATCCGGCCGCCGCCGAATTCGCCGGCCAGAGCGTCACCTCGCCCGGCCTCGAAGCCTATGTCCCGGGCAAGGATCCCGCCGAAGTCGAAGCCGCGCTCGCCAAGCGCAACCCGGCCCTCAAATGGGCAAACGTCGCCAGGCGCGGCTACATCACGCTCGAACTCACCCGCGACCGCGCGGCAGGCGAATGGGTCATGCTCGACACCGTCCGAGCGCGCTCCACGCGGGTCGCCGCGAGCCGCCGTATGAGCGTCGCGAGAGGCGCGAACCGCTTCGCCTGACCTCGCAGTTCGGTGACAGTCACCGTTTTATCCAACTATATCGGTGACAGTCACCGTATTATGACGGCAGTTCGGTGACAGTCACCGTTTTATGGGCCCGACATGGGATTGTCCTCGTCGAACGGTTCGATGACGGCTTCGACCACCTCCTCGCGGCAAATGCGCATCGTGCCTAGCCACATTCCGGGCATGAGCGCGGTGACCTCGCCCAGGCGGCGGCGCGCCTCGGCGAGCTCCGCCTCGGCCGCCGCTTCATAGTCCGCAAAGGCGCGATCGCCACAGCCCGCCGGCACGGTCGGACCCTCCAGAGGCTCCAGCGTCGGCTCGCCCCCGAACAGCGAATCCGCCTCTGCCGCCACCCGGATATAGCCACCGAACGCACGCGCGTACCGCCCCTCGTAGCGCGGCTTCACGCCCGCGCAGGCTTCCATCGAAGCGATGGGCCCTCTCGCCTGGAGGAGACTCGCCCGAAGCGGCCCCGGGTCCGGCGGCGGGGGGGAGGCGGTCGCGAGAAGAAGGGCCAGGATCACGGATCGAGCATAAGCAGGCCGGAAGGGCAGGGCCAGCCGCCATGGCGTTCTCTATGTGAGTTCGTGAACTTTGTCCGATCCCGTCATTCCCGCGAAAGCGGGACTCCCGCTCGGCGCCGGACTGGATCCCCGCTTTCGCGGGGATGACGGAAGGGTGCGAGCCGGTTTAAGGCGCGGGCCATGCTGAAGAAGACGACCGCCCCCGATCTCGACGCCCTTCGCCTCATCGACGATCGCCTGCGCTGGCTCTCCGCCTGGACGATCCATAACGCCAACCACCTCCGCGAGAGCCCGGACGGATTGAAGGTCGGCGGGCACCAGGCGAGCTGCGCGTCGATGACGGCGATCATGGCGGCGCTCTATTTCCACGCGCTCGGGCCGAACGACCGGGTCGCGGTCAAGCCCCATGCCGGGCCGGTGCTCCACGCAATCCATTACCTGCTCGGCTCCCAGTCGCTCGATCAGCTCGAGAATTTCCGCGGCTTCAAGGGCATGCAGTCCTATCCGAGCCGGACCAAGGATTCGATCCCGGTCGATTTCTCGACCGGCTCGGTCGGCCTGGGCGTGGCGATCACCGCCTTCGCCAGCCTGGTCCAGGACTATCTCATCGCCCATGGCGAGCTCGAGCCCGACGAGGCGGGGCGGATGGTCGCCTTGATGGGCGATGCCGAGCTCGACGAGGGCAATATCTACGAGTGCCTGATCGAGGCCTACAAGCACGACATCCGCAATTGCTGGTGGATCGTCGACTATAACCGCCAGTCGCTCGACGCGACGACCGCCGAGCGCATGTTCCGCCGCTTCGACGAGATCTTCGCCAGCTGCGGCTGGCGCGTCGTCACCCTCAAATACGGCAAGGCGCTGGAAGCCGCGTTCGGCGAGCCCGGCGGCGAGGCGCTCCGGGCCTGGCTCGAGGAGTGCGGCAATGCCGATTATGCCGCGCTCACCTATCTCGGCGGCGCGGCGTGGCGCGAGCGGCTGCTCAAGGAGGCGCCGGAGGCGAAGCCGCTGCTCGACGCGCGCGACGACGAGGCGCTGGCGGCGCTGATGACCAACCTCGCCGGCCACGACATGGAAAGCCTGGTCGAGGCGTTCGATGCTGCTCGCGACGACGTCCCGACCCTGTTCATCGCCTACACGATCAAGGGCTTCGGCTTGCCCTTCGCCGGCCACAAGGACAATCATGCCGGCCTGATGAACCCGGGCCAGATCGCCGCGCTTCGCGAGCGGATGGGGATCGCGGAAGGGGAGGAATGGGCGCCCTGGGCCGGCCTCGGGGGCAATTCGGCCGAAGCCGCAAGGACGCTGGTCGAGGGCAGCCGCATCGCCAGGGCCAAGCGCGAGCGCGCCTGGAACCAGGTCGAGGTGCCGGCCATCCCGGCGCCCGCGGGCGAGGAGCAGTCGACCCAGGCCGCGTTCGGCCGCATCCTGCTCGATCTCAGCCGCGCCGGCGGCGGGCTTGCCGACCGCATCGTCACCACCTCGCCCGACGTCACCGTCTCGACCAACCTCGGCGCCTTCGTGAACCAGCGCGGCCTGTTCCGCCGATCCGAGCTCGCCGACGTCTTCGCCGCCGCGAAGATCCCGTCGGCGCAGAAATGGGGCGCCACTCAGGCCGGCCAGCATATCGAGCTGGGCATTGCCGAGAACAACCTGTTCCTGATGCTCGCCGCGCTCGGCCTCGCCGGAGACCTGTTCGGGACCCGCCTGTTCCCGATCGGCACCGTCTACGATCCGTTCATCGCCCGCGGCCTCGATGCGCTCAACTACGCCTGCTACCAGGACGCCCGCTTCCTGCTGGTCGCGACGCCGTCCGGGGTGACTCTCGGGCCGGAAGGCGGCGCCCACCAGTCGATCAACCCGCCTTTGATCGCGCTCGGCCAGCCCGGCCTCCGCCATTACGAGCCCGCCTTCGCCGACGAGCTGGCCCTGTTCATGGAAGAGGCCTTCCGACTCATCCAGTCGCCCGACGGCGAGAGCGTCTACCTTCGCCTCACCACCCGCACCATCCGCCAGGTCGAGCGGCCGGACGAGGGCTGGAAGGCCGCCGCTCTGGCGGGCGGCTACTGGCTCCGCGAGCCCACGCCCGGAGCGGAGGCGGCCCTCGTCTATTCGGGGGCGCTGGCACCCGAGGCGCTCGCCGCCTGGGAGGCGCTGGAAGGCGATCTGCCCGGCCTCGGCCTGCTCGCCATCACCTCGCCCGATCTCCTCCACCGCGGCTGGAGCGAGCGTTGCCGCAGCCGCTGGGGCGGGAAGGGAGCCGAGCCTTCCCACGTCGAGCGCCTGCTCGCGCCTCTGGCGCCGACGGCCGGCCTCGTCACCCTGCTCGACGCCGCGCCCGCGTCCCTGTCCTGGCTCGGCGGAGTGCTGGGCCACCGGGTCAGCCCGCTCGGAGTCGAGCGCTTCGGCCAGACCGGAACCCTCCCCGACCTCTACCGCGAATACCGCCTCGATTCGGACGCCATCGTCGAGGCGGCGGCCGAGCTGTTCCTCGACTGACCGTCATTGCGAGGCGCGAAGCGACGCGGCAATCCAGCACTGCGCCCGTGTCCCACGCAGGACTGGATTGCTTCGCTGCGCTCGCAATGACGGAACCTCTGGCCAGCTGCCGCGCTCTGTCTTGCGAACCCTTTCAAGGAGTTGGGACATGCTCGGCAAGATTGCAGGAGCGGCTTTGGGCCGCAGGCTGGCGGGACGCAACGAGGGCGGCAGCGGCCTTCTGCTCGGCGCGCTCGCGCCGGCGATCATCCGGCGGCCGTTCGGCCCGCTCGGGCTCGCCGTCGGCGGCGCCTGGGTCGCCAAGAAGCTCTGGGACCGCCGCCAGCGCGCCCGCGCCGGCGCCGCCTGACCTGTTCCCCGGCGAAGGCCGGGGCCCAGCTACCTTCTGCGGACTGGCCCCCGGCCTTCGCCGGGGAGCCATTTGACGTTTATCGCTGGCCGTCCTCGTCGTCCGCCGGCGGCTCGTCCTTCGGGGACGGCGGCGCGGGCGGCGCGGTCGTGGTCGGCGCCGGGCGATCGGCCGGCGGCGTATCGGCCGGCGGAGTCTCGCCCGGCTGGGCCGAGACGGTGATCCCGTTCTCGCCGACGTCCACGCCGACCTGATAGTCGGTCCCCTCGATCGGCAGGGTGACCGAGCCGTTGAGCTCCGCGCTCGACACCGGCGCCGCAAGCGGCGGAGCGAGGCTCTGGGCGGGCGCGGTGCCGATCGCCTGGGTCATGAAGTCGCGCCAGATCCGCGCCGGCAGCCCGCCGCCGGCGATCGCGCCCGGCATCGGGCTGTTGTCGTCGTTCCCGACCCACACGCCGACGACCAGATCCTGGGCGAAGCCGATGAACAGGGCATCGCGGCTGTCCTGCGTCGTCCCGGTCTTGCCGAAAGCGGGGACGGCGAGGGCGGCGCCCCGGCCCGTGCCCCGGCTGACGACGGCGCCGAGCATATCCTTGAGCTCATCGAAGGCGGGATCGCCGCTGGCGCCCGTCGCCCGGTTCCAGGCGGCCTGCCACCAGGGCTTCTCCCCTTCCTCGAGCCCGCGCGGGATCACCGGATAGGCGCCCGCCGCCACCGCGGCATAGGCCGAGGTGAGCTCGAGCAGGGTCACGCCCGACGTCCCGAGCGCGAGGCTCGGATTGTCGGCGAGCGGGCTCCTGATGCCGAGATCGCGGGCGGCGCGGATGACGTTCTGGCGCCCGACCCGCTCCGAAAGCCGGACCGCCGCGACGTTGCTCGACAGAGCGAGCGCATCGCGAAGGGTGAGGGTGCCGCGATAATGATCGCCGTAATTCTTCGGCTGCCAGGTGCCGATCCGGAGCGGGCGGTCCTCGATCACCGAGTCCGGGGTCATCCCGGCGCGCAGGGCGGCGAGGTAGACGAACAGCTTGAAGGCCGAGCCCGGCTGGCGGCGCGCCTGCGTCGCCCGGTTGAACGGGCTTCGCGCATAGTCGCGCCCGCCGACCATCGCGACCACCCGCCCGTCGGGCCGCATCGCGACCAGGGCGACTTGGGCCTTGCCGAGGCCGGCGCGGCGGACGGTGGCCAGCGCCATCTTCTGCAGCCGGCTCTCCAGCGTCGTCTGGATGTCCTGCTCGCCATAGCCGACGTCGCCCCGGGCCCGCGCCATCGGAAGCACCCAGTCGGCGAAATAGGTGCCGGTCGGGACCACCTTCTCGCGCTCGACCCTGAGCTGCGCCGGCTTCAGGCGCCTGGCTTCGCTGGGCGAGACGTAGCCCTGGTCGATCATCGCCGCGATCACCACCCGGGCGCGCTCCCGCGCCAGCTTGTAGTTGCGGGTCGGGGCGAGCTTCGACGGCGCCTTGACCATCCCGGCGAGCATCGCCGCCTGCGGGACGGTGAGCTTCTCCGGCGGGACGCTGAAATAGTGCCAGGAGGCCGCCCTCAGGCCGTAGGTGTTGTCGCCGAGATAGACGTTGGAGAGATAGCGCTCGAGTATCTCGTCCTTGGTCAGCCAGGCTTCCAGCCAGAAGGCGATCAGCACCTCCTGCGCCTTTCGGCCCGCCGTCCGCTCGGCGCTGAGAAAGGAGATCTTGGCGAGCTGCTGGGTGATCGTGCTCCCGCCCTCGCGGACTCCGCCGGCGCCGACATTGCGCCAGGCGGCGCGGGCGATGCCCTTGAGGCTGATCCCGAGATGGGTGCGGAAGCGCTTGTCCTCGATCGCGATGAAGGCGGCGGGGACGTGCCTGGGCAGCTGGGCGATCCGGACCGGCTCGCGGATGTCGGCGCCGCGCCGGGCGATCGGCGTCCCCTCGACCGAGAGGAGGGTGAGGCTCGGAGCGGCGATCGGCTGGAGCGATTTGGAGAGTGGGGCGGTGATCGCCAGCCAGGCGATGATCAGCATGAACAGGGCGAGGATGGCGAGGACGATCCGCTTCCACCCCCAGCGAAGCGGATTGTACCACGGCCGCCGCGGCGGCTCGGGCGGTGGCGGAACGGCGGCTCCCGGGGCCTGATACTCGGCTGGGGCGGGCTGCCACTGAGCGGTCTGGTCCAAACGCATCCCCTTCTCTTAAAGCATCTTGCGCCCGAGTTAAGTCATTGTTCCCCGGCGAAGGCCGGGGTCCATTCTTATAGGGCCGGCGCTGCTGGACCCCGGCCTTCGCCGGGGAACGTGCTCATGTTGATCAGGTTGCGCCGCCCTGCGACGAGCGGAGCCGCTCGGGGCGGATATGCTCGGGAAGGACGCCGAGCTCGGCGAGCCCGTCGGGCCATTGCGAATCCGTGACGAGCGCCTCGACCGCCGCCGACATTGCGGGCGCGGTCTGGAGCCCGTAGCCGCCCTGGCCGACCAGCCAGAAGAAGCCGGGCGCCTCCGGGTCGAAGCCGGCGGTGGGGGTACGGTCGGCGACGAAGGAGCGAAGCCCGGCCCAGCGGTGGGCGATTCGGGTGACCGGGACGGTCGTATAATGTTCGAGCCGGTCGGCGGCGAGCGCCACGTCATATTCCTCCGGAGCGGCGTCGCAGGGATCGTCCTCGACCTCGTCGACCGGCGAGACGAGCAGCTGCCCCGCCTCGGGAAGCATGTAGAAATCGCCGGCCGCGCTGTGCGCGAAGGGCCAGGACGAGATGTCGGTGTCCGCCGGCGGATCGACGACGATGATCGTCCGCCGCTTGGGCTGGAGGCCTATCGGCGCCACGCCGGCGAACGCGGCGATCCGGTCGGCCCAGGCGCCGGCGGCGTCGATCAGGACCGGCGCCGACCAGCTCTCGCCGCTCTCGGTCCGGACGCTCCAGCCCTGGCCGTTCGGCTCGATGGCGGCGATCCGGCGTCCGGTGACCACCTCGCCGCCACCGGCCCGGACCGCCCGGGCGAAGCCCTGGAGCAGGGCGTCGGCATCGAGCTTGAGCCCGGTGGGATCGAGCAGGCCGATCACCGCCGCGTCCTCGCCGGTGCGAAGCGCCGGGCACAAGGCGGTCATCGCCTCGGCGCCGACCTCCTCGATCCGGTCGGTGAAGCGCGCCATCTCGGCCTGAAGCGCCGCAAGCGCGGGCCTTTCCTCCTCGGCGGCGAAGTAGAGCGAGGCCACCGGACGCGCGAGCGGGGTCGGGGAGAAACCCTCCGGCGGCCGCTCGAAGAAGTCCCGGCTCCACGCGGTCATGCCGCGCACCGCCAAATTGCCGATGCCGTAATGGCTGAACGACACGCTTCGCCCCGAGCTGTGATAGCCGATCGCCCCCTCGCCCTCGAGGACGACGACCCTGCCGTGACGCACGAGCCGCGCCGCGGCCGAGAGGCCGGCGACTCCGCCGCCGATGATGAGGAAATCCGCGGTGGTCATGATGGGGGCGTTAGCTGGACGTGGGCGAAGCGCAAACCCCTCTCCCGCGAAAAGCGGGAGAGGAATCTCAGTCGCGCGGCGGCGGGATCGGCTCGCGAGTCGTCAGGTTGAAGCCGTCGTCGTCGGAGAGGACGTGGACTCGCATGTTGTGCATCGACAGGGCCTGCTCCGGGCGCGCTTCGGCAATATTGGAATAGCTGATGTCGGAGCCGTCGACGACGTAGACGGCGCCGCTCCCGATCACCCGCAGCACGTCGCCCTCGAGCAACGCGGCCGTATTCTCGTCGATGCCGAGGCCGAGGATTCGCGGGTTGTGCGCCACCGCGCCGATCAGCCGGCCGAAGCGGCCGCGCTCGGCGAAATGCTGGTCGATGATGACGTCGCGGATGAGGCCCATGCCCGGCGCCATGTGGAGGTCGCCGATGCGGTGGGTGATCTTGCTGGTCCCCTTGATCAGCATCATGTCGCTCATCACCGAGGCGCCGGCCGAGGTCCCGGCGACGAGCCCGCCGCGCTCGTAGAGGGCGCGGACCTTGGCCTCGATCCCGGTGTCGCCGATCTGGCTGGTGATTCGCAGCTGGTCGCCGCCCGAGAAGAAGACGCCCGCGGCGTCGTCGAGCACGGAGAGCTTCTCGCGGTCGCTCGCCCGCGAGCGCTCCTCGACATAGAGCTCGACCAGCTCGCCCAGACCGAGGTCGGCGAAAGCCTTCTCATATTCGGTGAAATAGCCTTCGGGGCGATGGCTGGCGACGGTCGCGAGCACGAGCTTGCCGCCGCGGACGTGCTTCGCCACCTCGCGAAGGATGACCCGCGGCCCGTCCGGGCTGCGATCCTCCCCGCCGCCGATCAGGATCAGGCAGCCGCGACGATGGCTCGCTTCCTCACGGTGAGCGCTCATTCGGCCGCGGTGAGCGCGGCCCGGCCGGAGCCACGGACGCCCGCGGGCTTGAAGTCGTTGACCTGCTGCCAGGCGGCCTTGACGTCGGTCGGGGTGATCACGACCAGATCGCCCGGCCGTCCCATCAGCAAGGCGGCCGCGGTCGAGGCGGCCTCGCCGGCGATGAGGTGGAGATGCTCCTCGGACCGGCCGGTCTCGAGCGCGCCGGACTTCAGCAGGTTCATCACCTCGCCGCGGGGGCGTCCGCGGGTGTAGGGGTCCTCGCGGAAGATGAGCTCGTCGAAGATCCCCGCGGCGATGCGGCCGAGCTCCTTTATGTCCTCGTCGCGGCGGTCGCCGGCCATCGAGACCGAGCCGATCGTCCTTTTGTAGCGGTGGCTGAGGCCGCGAACGACCTTGCCGAGCGCCTCGAGGCCGGCGGCATTGTGGGCATAATCGACGATCACGCGGAAGCCGTGGGCGTCATGGACGTTGAGGCGCCCGGGATTCTGGTCGAAGGTCGAGCGAAACTGAGCCATTGCCGAGCGGATGGTGAGGTGCGGCACCTTGTGCGCCAGGGCGATGGCGATGGCGGCGAGCGAGTTGGCGACGTTGAACTCGGCCATTCCGTGGAGGGTGGCGGGAATGTCGCCCGCCTTCATGATGAACTCCCGCCGCGCGTCGTCGTAGAGGACGATCGTCCCGCCCTCCGGCCCGGGTTCGCGGACCACCGCCATCCCGCCTTCGTCGACATGCTCGCGAAGCATCGGCGACATGTCGGCGCCGCCGGCGAGCGAGAACCAGATGATGCGCCCGCCGGCGCGGCGCGCCATCCGGACGGTCAGCGGATCGTCCGCGTTGAGCACCGAATAGCCGCCCCGCCTCACCGCCTCGACGACGACCGACTTGACGTTGGCCAGGTCCTCGACCGTCTCGATGCCCTTGAGGCCGAGATGGTCGGCGGTGACGTTGAGGCAGGCGGCGATGTCCGCCTCGCGATAGGCGAGGCCCTCGCGAAGCAGCCCGCCGCGCGCCGTCTCGAGCACGGCCACCTCGACGGTCGGATCGCGAAGGATCATCCGCGCGCTGCGCGGTCCGGTGGCGTCGCCCTCGTGGGTGAGGACGTCGTTGATATAGACTCCCGTCGTCGAGGTCAGGCCTACGGTGCAGCCGGTGTAGCGCAAGATGTGCTTCGCCATCCGGCCGACGGTCGACTTGCCGTTGGTTCCGGTGATGGCGATGATCGGGATCCGGGTCGGGCTCCCGCGCGGGAACAGCATCTCGACGATCGGCTTGGCGACGTCGCGGGGCGCGCCTTCCGAAGGATCGATGTGCATCCTGAGGCCCGGCGCGGCATTGACCTCGATCACTCCGCCCCCGGTCTCGCGGACCGGGCGGCTGATGTCCGGGCAGACGAAATCCACTCCGCAGACGTCGAGGCCGACGATCAGGGCGGCCCGGCGCGCGATCTCCGCATTGTCCGGATGGATCTCGTTGGTGCGGTCGACCGCCGTGCCTCCGGTCGAGAGGTTGGCGGTGGCCCTGAGCGGGACGACCTCGTCCGCCTCCGGGATGCTGTCCGGCGTAAGGCCGGCGCGGCCGAGATACTCCTCGACAAGCGCATCGATGCGGATCCGGGTCATGACGTTCTCATGGCCGTCGCCGCGGCGTGGATCGCGGTTCACCTGCGCGACGAGCTGCCGGATCGTGCTGACTCCGTCGCCGACGACCTGCGCCGGGATGCGCTCGGCAACCGCGACCATCTTGCCGTCGACGACGAGGATCCGATGGTCGTTGCCGGGGAAGAACTGCTCGACGATGACGTCGCGGCCCTTGGCCTGGGCCTGCGCCTCGTGGAAGCCGAAGCGCAGCTGCTCCTCGCTCTCGATATGGATGGTGACTCCGCGCCCGTGATTGCCGTCGAGGGGCTTGGTGACGAGCGGATAGCGCAGCCGCCGGGCCTCGCGCACCGCCTCCTCGACGTCGCGGACCACCGCTCCGCGCGGGACGGGCACGCCGCTCTCGTCGAGAAGCTTCTTGGTCATGTTCTTGTCGCCGGCGAGATCGGCCGCGACGAGCGAGGTGCGGCCGGTGATCGAGGCCCGGATCTTCTGCTGGTGCCTGCCGTGGCCGAGCTGGATCAGGCTCTTCTCGTCGAGCCGCATGACCGGGATCCCGCGCCGCTCGGCTTCCTCGACCAGGGCGCGGGTGGTCGGGCCGAGGGTCGTCCGCCGGACCATCCGCCTCAGCGCGTCGAGCCGCCGCTCGAGCTCGAACTCGCCGTCGAGGGCGTAGACGCGCCCGAGGCCGCTAATCCCCTGGAGATCGCTTGGAAGCAGCGCGTTGACCAGCTCGAGCGCGATCCGCCCGGCCATCAGCCCGACCCGCTCCTCATTGTAGGCGAACATGACGTTGTAGACGCCGGGCCGATTCTTCACCGAGCGGGTCTTGCCGCGGGTCGCGCGCGAGCCGGCCAGGGTCTGGAGCTCCAGCGCGACATGCTCGGCGACATGGCCCAGCCAGGTCCCCTCCCGAAGCCGCCGCTCGAAGCCGCCGCGCACCTTCAGCGAGCAGCCGTGGCGGCCCACGCCCGGGAGCATCTCCAGAAGCGCGTCGGTGAAGCCGGCGATCCGGCTCGTCGGCCATTCCTCGAGCCGGCCGAGATCGAGCTGGACGCGGATCATCGGCGTGTGGCTGAAATAATGCGGGCCGCGATAGACGGCGACCTCGTTGACCGCCATTTCCGCGGTGAGCGAATGCGTGCCGGGATCGGTCTTGGTCGTGAAGAAGAGGCCGGTTCGGCCGGTCGGCGCGGGGGCGAGGGCGAGGGAGGATCGGTCCGGAGGCGTCATGACCCCCGCTAAACCTTCGGAAAGAGGGGCTAGTTCCGGGCGAAGGCACTGATCCCGATCAAGCGCGCCCAAGCCTGTCCCGGATCATCCACGACAGCAGATAGGGCCGGCCGAGCGCCTTGTCCGCGGCATAGGCCCACCAGCCCGGGCCGAAGGGGACATAGACCCGCACCGGGACGCCGAGGCGGCGGGCCACCGCCATGGTCCGGCGCGAAGGCAGGCCGCGGAGCTGTTCGAGCTCGCACGGCGTGCCCGCCTCGAGCAGCAAGGTGAGCGCCCGCTCGGCCAAAGCGGGATCGTGGGTGGCGACGGCGACCGGCGCGGCGCGGCCCGCGAGGCGTTCGGCCAGAGCGACATAGTTCGCGCCGATGTCGCAATCGCCGTCCGGATCTGGCCATTCGCCTTTCACCAGCCGGATCCTCGCCGAGCTTTCGCGAAAGCCCGAGGCGTCGGCCATGCTCCGCCGCCACCGGGCAGGGATGGCGAGGCCGGTCCCGGGAAATTGCCCTAGAAGGCCGGCGACGGCCGTGACGGTCGAGTCCGCGTCTTTGGGCGCGTGGGCGTCGAAGAGGAGCTTCAGGCCTGACTTCGCGCCGGCCTCGGCGATCCGGCGCAGATGCGCCCGGTCGAAGGCCATGGGAGGGGCCTTGACGGAGAGGTAGATGTCGCCGGCGCCG
Source organism: Allosphingosinicella sp. (assembly GCA_045811485.1). Classification (GTDB taxonomy): domain Bacteria; phylum Pseudomonadota; class Alphaproteobacteria; order Sphingomonadales; family Sphingomonadaceae; genus Allosphingosinicella. Next base: position 36,375 of record JBJMTX010000018.1, on the reverse strand, counting down.
TCCGACAGGAGCCGAGCGACGGCCAGGTTCGCCGCGACGATCGTCTCGGGCCGGTCGGCGCTCGACTGGAAATAGCCCAGGGTCGCGCCCAGCCCGCGCCGGTTGAGCGAGCGGCAGCGCCGCGCCGCCGAGTCCGGTCCCGGTCCGGGCAGAATTCGCTCGATATGGTTCGGGAGCGCGTAGCGGGCCGTGCGCAGGGCCGCCCAGGGCCGCTTCATCAGGCCCTGGTCAGGCGCTTGCGAAGCCAGGTGCCGACATCCGCCACGAAAGCGGCGGCGCCCCGGGGGTTGAACGGATAGGCGCGAAGGCAGACGCAATCATGCTGCTGGTCGGTCCAGAAGCGCGCGATCCAGGGTTCGACATTGCCGAGCAGCTCATAGGCCTCGAGCCCGCGCCCGGCCGCCCAGCCGAGCGTATGGAGCATGAGCAGGGTGCCCGGCGAGCAGCGGCCATATTTCTCATCGAAGCCGATCTTGAACAGCCAGTAGCGATCGAGGCTCTCGAGCGCCATCTGCATGGCGACGATCTCGCCGTCGATGCGCATGAAGGCGAGCCGGAACTGCCCCCGCTCGCACGCCGAGCGGAAATATTCGCGGAAGAAGCTTTCCTTGGCCCGGCAGCTGGCGATGGCGGTTCCCGATTGCGCTTTCCAGCTGCGCACCTCGACGGCGATCGCCGAGTCGAACAAAGCGTCGAACTCGTCGGGCTCCGGCGCCAGCACCTCGAACGACACCTCGCCCAGCTCGCCCGCCCGTCGCTCCGCCCGGCGGAAGTCGGAGCGGCGGCCGGAATTGAAGCACGACGCCGGGTCCTTCCAGCGCGCGTCGAGGGCGATGGTCGGGGTCGGCGTCCAGGGGCGGACCGACATCCAGCCTTTGCCGCGCATCGCCGCCCGGAGCGCGGGGATGAGCGGCGACCGGGCCGGGATCCGCTCCAGCTCCAGCGCCCGGCCGTCGGACACGATCGCCTGAGCGAGCGGGCGCGCCGCTTCGGGGGTGCGGCAGAGGGCGTCGTCCGGCTCGAACACGCCTTCCGCGCCGATCATCCGCCAGCGGCCGAACGGCCCCTCGCCCCGGCACAGGGGAAGCAGGGCCGCGAAGTCGCCCTCGTCGCGGACGAAGAATATCTCGATATGCGCATCGGCGAGCAGGGTGTGCGAAAGCGCGGCGGCGAAATCGTGGCTCTGCATCGGCAGCGAAGCCTTCGCCTCGAGCCGCCGCCATGCGCGCACCAGCGCATTCCTCTCGCGAAAGCCGGCGAAGGGAAGCGCGGCGGATTCGGCCGTCGCCCGCCGGAAGAACGCGCCGCCGGCATGGGCCGACGCCAGCGTCACCAGCATCTCGAAGCTCGTCGCATCCCCCTCCATCACGGCGCGAACGCTTAACCGCGTTCCGTAAAGATTTTGCGTCTTTGCCCCGGCCCGCGCCGCGGCTTAGAGGGAGGCATGGACAGCCGAATTCCGCCGCCCGACGCCGCCCGCGCCTCCACCCATTGCACGCTCGACGACTACGAGCGGCTCTACCGGCAGTCGTTGGATACGCCCGACGCTTTCTGGGCGGAGCAGGCGCGCCGGATCGATTGGGTCACGGTCCCTACGCGAATCTCCAACTGGTCGTTCGATCCGGTCGAGATCAAATGGTTCGAGGACGGAATCCTCAACCTCTGCCACAATTGCGTCGACCGCCACCTCGCGGCCCGCGCGGATCAGGTCGCGATCCTGTTCGAGGGCGACGAGCCCGGGACGGGGCGGAGCCTGACCTATGGCGAGCTCTACCGCGAGGTCGTCCGGATGGCGAACGTCCTCAAGGCGCTCGGCGCCCGCAAGGGCGACCGGGTCACGCTCTACATGCCGATGATCCCGGAAGCGGCGGTGGCGATGCTCGCCTGCGCCCGGATCGGTGCGGTCCATTCGGTCGTCTTCGGCGGCTTCTCGCCCGAGGCGCTCCACGGCCGGATCGAGGATTGCGCGAGCCGCTTCGTCGTCACCGCCGACGGCGGCCTGCGCGGCGGCAAGCTGGTGCCGCTCAAGGCCAATGTCGACGCCGCTTTGGCCAAGGGCGCGGAGGTGGAGGCGGTGCTCGTCGTCCGCCGCCTCGGCAACGACATCGAGTGGACCGAGGGGCGCGACCGCTGGCTTCACGACATGGCGCAGATCGTCCCCGACGAATGCCCGTGCGAGCCGATGGGGGCCGAGGACCCGCTCTTCATCCTCTACACCTCGGGCTCGACCGGAAAGCCCAAGGGCGTCCTCCACACCACCGGCGGCTATGCCGTCTGGACCGCTGCGACCTTCCACTACGTGTTCGACTACAGGCCCGGCGAGGTCTTCTGGTGCACGGCCGACGTCGGCTGGGTCACCGGACACTCCTATGTCGTCTACGGCCCCCTCGCCAACGGCGCGACGACCCTGATGTTCGAGGGCGTCCCCAACTATCCCGATTTCAGCCGCTTCTGGGACGTCGTCGAGCGGCGCAAGGTCGACATCTTCTACACCGCCCCGACCGCGATCCGGGCGCTGATGCGCGAAGGGGAGGGGCCGGTCAGGAAGCACGACCGGAGCTCTATCCGACTGCTCGGAACCGTCGGCGAGCCGATCAATCCGGAAGCCTGGCGCTGGTATTACGAGACCGTCGGCGAGGGCCGCTGCCCGATCGTCGACACCTGGTGGCAGACCGAGACGGGCGGGGTGATGATCACCACACTGCCCGGCGCCCACGACATGAAGCCCGGCTCGGCCGGCCGGCCTTTCTTCGGGGTCGAACCGCAGCTGGTCGACGCCGACGGCGCAATGCTGGCGGGCGCCGCTTCCGGCAACCTCTGCATCGCCCGAAGCTGGCCCGGCCAGATGCGCACCGTCTACGGCGATCACGAGCGCTTCGTGTCGACCTATTTCAGCGCCTATCCCGGCAAATATTTCACCGGCGACGGCTGCCGCCGCGACGAGGATGATTATTACTGGATCACCGGCCGGGTCGACGACGTCCTCAACATCTCCGGCCACCGCCTCGGCACCGCCGAGATCGAGAGCGCCCTCGTCTCGCACCCGAAAGTCGCCGAAGCCGCCGTCGTCGGCTACCCGCACGACATCAAGGGCCAGGGCATCTATTGCTACGTCACCCTGATGGAAGGCGAGGAGGGCAGCGAGGCGCTCGAGAAGGAGCTCCGCCAGCAGGTCCGAACCGAGATAAGCCCGATTGCCTCCCCCGACCTCATCCATTTCACGCCCGCTTTGCCGAAGACGCGAAGCGGCAAGATCATGCGCCGGATCCTCAGGAAGATCGCGGAGAACGATTTCGGCAATCTCGGCGACACCTCAACCCTGGCCGAGCCGGCCTTGGTCGACAGCCTGATCGAGGGCCGGCGAAACCGCTGAGTTTCCCGGCGAAGCCGGGATCCAGCCGCGGCGACTGGGCCGGCCTTCGCCGGGGAACACTTACCCGTCCCCGCACTGCCCCTGCCAATGCTGCTCGAAGGTCTGCGAGCCGAGCGCCGAGGCCTGGCTCTCCAGCACCAGCTCCTCGGTCGCATAGGGGCCGCGCAGCCAGCGCCTTCAGGTGAAGCGCTGCCTGGGAAGGCCGCGGGCCGAGACGGCGCCGCAGACGAGCTCGCCCGAGCCGCGCGGGCGGCCGCGCTTCAGGTCGGCGAATTCCAGATCCTCGCGCCCGAGCTTCTTCGCCAGCGTCCGGACCAGCCATGTGGCGGTGCTGAGCGTTCCGTACATGACCAGGCTCGAGAGCTCGAAGCCGTAGCCGCGCCCGCACGGATCGCTGATCCAGCGCACTCCGGCGGCGGTCTTCATCCGCACCGCGCCGCCGATCATCCCCGTGCAGGGCTGCTCGGTGCCGTCCTTCATCGGCAGCGACCAGGGCATCTCGGCGGGCTGGATCGCGAAGCAGGGGTCGGCGAGCACCTTGTCGAGCCCCTCCGCCTGGTCGGTCGACAGCGGCCCCTCGGTCAGCGGCCTCTGCTCGCGCTCGGCCCAGGCCGCGTCCATCACGCCGGCTCCGGGCCGAAGCGGATCGGGGGGCCAGCTCGTATAGTCGACCCGGCTGATCTGCCATTGGCCGCCCGGCTCCTTCCAGACGAAGCTCGACGTCGAGGTCGGTATCTCCTGGGTCTCGCCCGATCCGATGGCGACGTCGAGGACGATCTCCGCCCGGCTGAGGTCCGGAAGCCCGCGCGATCCGCGAATCTCGCGGTGCCGCGCGAACTCGTCGGCCTCCGCCGGAACCGGCGGCCGCTCCCGCTCCGCCTTCGCAATCCTCCGCCGGACCTTCTTCCAGTCGATCCCGGCAAGCTTCGGGCATTGCGCCATCTCGGCGCTGGTCGGGATTCGGACCTCCGGAGGCGCAGCGGCGCCCGCCGCCGCCGGCGCCGAGGCTGCCAAAATCAAGGCTGCAATCCCGCTCCCCCGCATATCCGTCTCCAGCTCAAGGCGTCCCGAGTTCGTCAAGCATCCCGAGATAGGCGTCGCGCCCCTTCCCCGGGCAAATCGGTGACAGTCACCGAATTCGCTCATAAATCGGTGACAGTCACCGATATTCTATACAAAACGGTGACAGTCACCGATTTTAGGCGCGGGCCCCGGTGCCGCCCGTTGTGCGGTTCGAATTTCCCGCGGGTCGGCTTCCACTCACGGCGCCTGTCGTTCATCGAGCTCCTCGAGATAGAGGTCGCGCCATTTGGCCGACATCCTCTCGCCGGAGCCCGGAAGAATGCGGATCGCGGCGAGAGCTCTCTTGACCGTGAGGTAGATGGCGCGGTCGCTGATGCAGGCGCTGAGGTGGGCCGGGGCGGCCCGCCCGCTCCAGTTCAGCTCGAGCTGCCGCGCCTCGGGCATGTACAGCGGATCGTCCTGCGGTCCCTGCCAGGGAACCCGGCAAACGGGCTGGGTGCGGCGTTCGCCCTGCGGCCGCAGGGGCGAGAGCAGGGCGCCGAAGCGCGCCAGCTCGGCGCTCGATGCAAGGAATTGGGTTGAGCGGACGATGGCTTCGCGCTCGCGACGCAGGCCGAAGCGGTGCACGATGACCACTCCGTCGGGCCGGATCCTGGCCTCGAACCATGGGCACATGCCGGCGCAGATTCCGTAAGGCCATTGCAAGCGGACCGTGACCGTTTCCCCGCCGGCGGCTCGCGCCGGACCCCGCGCAAAGCAATGCCGCCAGGAGTGCCGCGATGAGCGTACGCATCGCTTCAGGCTAGCGCATCGCCGGGAGACTGGCGACCCGCCCTTGCGCGCATGACTTGTTCTTGGTACGTTCCCAATCGGCTCTTTGAACGCGAATCGCACCGCCAAGTCGCGCGCTCCGCTTGAATCCAGAGGCGCATCCAGCGCCTGCCCGCGTCCTCACGACCGTCGGCGAAAGGTCACAGTGAAATCCATCGTGAATTTCATGAACTTCGCCCCGATTCCGGACGCTCAGAAAAAAGTCGTCAGCCCGTAGAACAGGGCGCCCACCGCCGCCGAGGCCGGGATGGTGATGATCCAGGCGACGACGACGCTCCTCGCCACGCCCCAGCGCACGGCCGAGGCTCGGCGGGCGACTCCGGCGCCGATGATGCAGCCGGTGATGGTGTGGGTGGTCGACACGGGGATTCCGAACCAGGAGGCGGCGAACAGCATGACCGAGCCGCCGGCCGAGGCGCTGAAGCCCTGGTGCTGCGACAGCTTGGTGATCCTCGAGCCCATCGTCTCGATGATCCGCCAGCCGCCGGTCAGGGTGCCGAGGCCGATGGCGATGTAGCAGCTGATCGCCACCCAGTGCGGGACGTGGAAGTCGCCGGTCAGGTAGCCGGTCGAATAGAGGAGGACGGTGATGATGCCCATCGTCTTCTGGGCGTCGTTGAGGCCGTGGCCGAGCGAATAGGCGGCGGAGGAGACGAGGTGAAGCCGGCGGAAGGTCCGCTCCGCCCGCCCGGCGGTGGTCCGGATCATCGCCCAGCTGGTCGCCAGCATGATCAGCATCGAGAGGATCATTCCGAGCGTCGGCGAGAGCACGATCGCGACCAGGGTCTTGTTGAGGCCGGTCCACTGGATCCCGGTCAACCCGGCGTGGGCGACGCCCGATCCGAGCAGGCCGCCGACCAGGGCGTGGCTCGACGAGGAGGGGATGCCCTTAAGCCAGGTGACGACGTTCCAGAACATCGCTCCGACCAAAGCGCCGAAGACCACCGCGGGCGTGATCAAATCCTTGTCGATCAGCCCCTTGCCGATCGTGTCGGCGACCTTGTGGAGGCTCGGGAAGGCGAGGGTGAGGAAGTAAGCGGCGAAGTTGAAGAAGGCGGCGAAGGCGACCGCCTGGACCGGCCCGAGCAGGCGGGTCGCGACCACGGTGGCGATCGAATTGGCGGCGTCGTGGAGGCCGTTCAGGAAATCGAACGCCAAAGCGACCAGGATGAGCCCGATCAGCAGCGGCAGCGCCAGCTCGTGCATGCGCGTTGCTCCTCAGGCGTGGTCGATGACGATTCCGTCTATCTCGTTGGCGACGTCCTCGAACGAATCCGCGATCCGCTCCAGATGCTTGTAGATTTCGCGAGCGACGATGAAGCGCAACGTGTCGTTCGAGCCGTAGCGCTGGAAGGCGCGCTTGAGGCCCGCCGCGTGGATCTCGTCGGCATGGCCCTCCATCCTCACCAGCCGCTCGGTCAGCTCGTGGAGACGCCCGCCGTTGCGGCCGACATCGCGAAGCAGCGGCATCGCCTCGGCGGTCAGCCGGGCCGCGTCGACGATGATCGCGGCCATGTCCTTCATCTCCTGGTCGAACTCGCTCAGCTCGTAGAGGTCGATCGCGGAGGCGGCCGCCTGCATCTCGTCCACGGCATCGTCCATCGCCCCGATCAGGCTGGTGATCGCACCCCGGTCGAACGGGGTCAGGAAGGTCCGGCGGACGGTGGTCAGGACCTCACGGATGATGTTGTCCGCGTCGTGCTCGCGCTCGTGGATCTCGAGGATATGGTCCTTCATCGCCGGGCCGCCCTCGAGCAGCCGGCAGACCGCCGCGGCGGCGGCGCCGATAGCGACGGCGTGGGCTTCGAACAGCTCGAAGAAATTGCCCTGGCGGGGCAGAAGGCGCTGAAACCATGCGAACATCGGACCCACTTTCGATCTCTGGGTGACCGCCTCGAGCATCGTGCTTCGCCGGGCGGCCTTGTTGAATCCGGACGCGCCGAACGAGCGGATGAGGTCGGCGAGATCCGGCTCCTCCACCTTCGAGGCCGCCTCGGAGAGCGGAAACCAGCGGCGCTCGCGCTCCCCGCTCTCCTTCCAGGAGTCGAGCTCCTGGGTCACGGCGAGCGGGAAGACGTCGACGTCGAACATCAGCGAGGCGCCGTTGCCGCGCCGCTTGCGGTAGCGGTAGGAGCCCAGCGGGGTCGGGCAGACGGCGCCGCGAACGCCGGCTTCCTCCTCCGCTTCCATCGCTGCCGCCGAGTGGGGCGCCGAGCCGCCGGGGATGTTGCCCTTCGGGATCACCCAGCGCCTGGTCTCGCGCGACGTGATGAGGAGGATGCTGACCGGCGCGTCGATGGCGTTGCCGCGCGTTCGATAGGGTAGGGCCGCGATCTGGCGGATGGTTCAGCTCCCTGGCCGTTGGCCGCGATTGTGACGGTCCATGACACACGCCGCGCTGAGCGCAAGCGCGAATTGACTCCCCGTCATTGCGAGCGAAGCGTGGCAATCTACCCGCCTCCAGCGCCGCAGACTGGATTGCCGCGTCGCTTCGCTCCTCGCAATGACGGTACGGTCCCGCCTAGCGCGTGCCGTAGGTGCGGTCGCCCGCGTCGCCGAGGCCGGGGACGATATAGCCGTGATCGTTGAGGGTCTCGTCCATCGCCGCCGCCCAGATCGGGACGTCGGGATGGGCGGCCCGCACCGCCTCCGCGCCGGGGCGCGAGCAGAGCAGGCAGACGAAGCGCATGTCGCCGACACCCGCTTCCTTGAGCCGGTCGATGGCGGCGATGGCGGTATGGCCGGTCGCCATCATCGGATCGACGATGATGACGAGCCGCTCGGCGCAATCGTCGGGGGTCTTGAAATAATATTCGACGCACTGGAGCGTCGCCGGCTCGCGATAGAGGCCGATATGGGCGACCCGCGCCGAGGGGAGGAGGTCGAGCATGCCCTCGGCCATGGCCAGGCCCGCCCTCAGCACCGGAGCGATGACCAGCTTCTTGCCGGCGATGGCGGGCGCGTCGGTGGCCGCGATCGGCGTCTCGATCCGGACCAGGTCCGTCGGAAGGTCGCGGGTCACCTCGTAGCAGAGCAGGGTCGCGATCTCGCGCACCACCGCCCTGAACAGCTGGATCGAGCTGTTGCGGTCGCGAAGCAAAGTGAGCTTGTGCTGCACCAGGGGGTGCGAAACGATCGTCAGTCCGTCCATGTCTAGAATACCGTCCCGTCGCTGATGATGGTGAAAGGGGGTCCGCCGCCGGGGCGAAGCTCGGCCGCGATCCGGCGGCCGGCCGCCCAGGTTCCGCCCTCGAGCATCCGGGCGAGCGGAAAGTCGGCTTCGCTCACGCCGAGCCGCTCGCGAACCAGCGGCGCCAGCCGGTCGAGCAGGGCGACGGTCATCGCGCGCCAGGCGACGATCAAGGGGTCGGACACCTGGTGCTCGCGCCCGGCGTCCGCCGGATCGGCGAGCTTGAGGACGCCCGTGTCGACGAACAGGCCGCCGTTGCGATATTCGGCGAGGCCGGTGAGGCCGTCTATGTCGACCACCTCGATCCCGCCGTCCTGCAGCGGCTCGATCAGCGAGTAAGCGAGCCACTGCGAGAGCTTGTGGAGCGGCACCAGCCCGTCGCTGGAATCGCCGCGGCGGATGGCGGGGTGGCGCCAGCAATCGCCGAGCGGCACGCCGTCGATGACGAGCCTTTTCTCCCAGATCGGGCCAAGCGCCTCGAGCAGAAGCTCGAGGATGGCCGGGGCGGGCAGCTTGCCTCCCGAAGCCCGGGCGGCTGCCGAATCGAAGAGCCCGCCGGGACGCCCGTCCGGGAACAGGTCGGGCCGCGCCGCGACCTGCGCGCCGAGCCGGCGGAGCAGGGCTGCGCGGCCTTCTAGACCCGCCAGAGGGTTGCCGTCGCTGACCTGGAAGCCCGCGGCCAGGGTCGCGGTCTCGAGCGTCTCCAGGCCGTCGAGCGCGCCCGACTCCCACATTCGCTGGCTCGCCACGCCGAGCCCTTCGGAGCGGGTGAAGGTTCGGCCGGTCGCCGGATCGGAATAGCGCCAGCCCGGGCCGGTCCCGGCGTCCAGCAGCACCGAGAGAATGACGAGGTCGAACGCGGCCCGTCCCCGCGCCGCGCCGGCGCCCGCCGGAAGCCGGGGCTCGCCGGCGACGAAATGGCGCCAGCGGGCGTGGAAGGGGATTGCCAGGTCCGGATAACTCTCGCGGGTCACCCGCGCCGTCAGGTCGGCCGCGTCGCCGAGCCGGTCCATGTCGATCGCCCAGCCGTCCACCCGCCCCTCAAGGGCAAGCGCGAGCATCTCGTGCGCCCGCTCGCGCACCGCCGCCGCGCTGAGCAGGGCGCGTACCGCCTCGATGGAATCCGCCATGGGGCTCAGAATTTCCCCAGATCCCGCCCGACCACCTTCTTCAGAGCGTCCTCGCTCGGCGGGCCTTCGAGGGTGAAGTAGCCGGCCGCCTTCTTCGCCTCCATCTCGACGCTGGCGTCGGGCGGAACGAGATCGTCGGGGATCGGCACCCGCTCGCCGATCTCGACTCCGCCGCCGGCGAGCGCGTCATATTTCATGTTGGACATCGAGACGAAGCGGTCGATCCGCCGGATGCCGAGCCAGTGGATGACGTCCGGCATGAGCTGCTGGAAGCGCGCGTCCTGGACTCCGGCGACGCATTCGGTGCGCTCGAAATAGGTCGCCGCCTGGTCGCCGCCGGGCTGGCGCTTCCTGGCATTGTAGACGAGGAACTTGGTGACCTCGCCCAATGCCCGCCCTTCCTTGCGGTTGTAGACGATGAGCCCGACCCCGCCGGCCTGGGCCTGCCGGGTCGCCTCCTCGATGCCGTGGGTGAGATAGGGGCGGCAGGTGCAGATGTCGGAGCCGAACACGTCGGAGCCGTTGCATTCGTCATGGACCCGGCAGGTCAGAGTCTTCGAGCCGTCGCCGAGGAAGGCGGGATCGCCGAAGATGTAGAGCGTCATGCCCCCGATCGGCGGGAGGAAGACGCTGAGGTCCGGCCGGGTGACGAGCTCGGGATACATCCCGCCGGTCTGCTCGAAAAGGCAGCGCCTGAGGCTCGATTCGTGCACTCCGAAGCGCTCGGCCACGCCCGGAAGCCACCAGACCGGATCGACCGCGATCTTGGTCACCGAGACGTCGCCCGCCTCGTGGACGATGTCGCCGTCCACCTCGAGCCGTCCCGCCGCGATCGCCGCATGATTCTCCGGAAGCGTCAGCCGGGCCTTGGTGATCGCGATCGAGGGGCGGATGTCGATCCCCTCCTCGATCAGCTCGGCGAAATCGTGAGCGATCCGGTGGCCCCAGGGATCGAGCGAGACGATCTTGCCCGTTTCGGCCCATTGCGGATGGGGCCCGATCTCGCAGACCGGCGAGGTATCGTGGAGGTCCGGACGTGCGTCCGGGTCCATCGCCCCGGCCGAAATGGCGAGCGCCCGGTAGACTGAGTAGGAGCCGCCATGGGCGCCGATCGCATTGCGGTCACCGCGGGAGTTGACGGTGGCCACCACCGGCCCGCGCTCGGCGGCGGTCGGCGCCCCCCAGTGAAGCGGAAAGCGCGCCGGCCCCCGCGACCCCGGGTGCGACGTCAGCCTTATATGCCCGCTCTTATTGCCCGATCCCGGCTCCATCTCGTTCCTCTCAAGTCCCTTTGCGCCGATGCTACGCGGTTGAGCGCGCTCGGGCTAGTTGCGTTTGCCCATTGCCGGGCCGCCCCGCCTCGGGCAGTGTCGGTGGAGCAATTGCGGACAGGCGATTTCCATGCGGTTTCATAGACTTGGCGCTTTCGCGCTGCTCCTGATCGCGGCCCCGGCGACGGTCGCGGTCCCGCCCGCCCCAACCGCCGCCGCCTCGGCCGCGCGCGAGGCGGAGGCGGCGGTGGACGGCTTCCACGCCGCGCTCGGGCGCGGCGACGTCAAGGCCGCTCTCGCCTTCCTCGCCGACGACGCGCTCATCTACGAGGAAGGCCGGGCCGAGCGGAGCAAGGCCGAATATGGGAGGCTCCACGTCGAAGCGGACGCGGCCTTCTCAAAAGCCGTCAACGCCGAGATCGTGAAGCGCATGGCCGGAACGATCGCCTGGATCGCCACCGAGGGGCGCCTTCGCGGGACCTATCATGGCCGCGACGTAAACCGTGTGACCGCCGAGACGATGGTGCTCCGCCGCACCGGCGCGGAGTGGAAGATCGTCCACATCCACTGGTCGTCGGCAATGTCGTCGTCGGTGGAGTAGAGGCGGCTTCAGCCCCTGGGGGTCGCCAGCCGGAACGGCTGCACGATCTCGCCGAGCGGCCGGCCGAGCTGACGGGCCAGTATCCGCTCCCATTGCCGAGCCGACCGGCACACCTCATGCCCGGTCGGCCGTTTGTCGCGGTCGCGCAACGGGACGCAGACCGGACGGTTGACGGTGTCGCTCCGCTGCGCCGCGGCCGGCGCGGGTTGAGCCGCGATGAAGGCGGCGAGAGCGGCGGGGAGGAGGAGGCGAAGGTTCATAGCGGTGCCAGATTGTCAGAGAGGGCCGGTTCGCGCAAGTCCGCTTAAAGCCGCATCACCCCTTTGCGCGGCTCCCGGGTCGCCATCGTATCTGCGGTGAGCGGCGCCCCGGCCGCGAGCAGCACCTGGCGCCGCCCTTGCGGGTTGGTCCCGAGCTGCGCCTGCTCGAACGGGAGAAACGCCGCGAAGCAGGGTTGGGCGAGCGCTCGAGCGACGAACGCCGCGGTTCGTGGCCAGCGCTCCGCGTCCGGCTCGAAGCCCGCATAGGCCCCGTTGCGGAAGAAGGTGGCGATGGCGATGTCGGCGAGCCCGATCTCGCCGAACAGGAAGCCGTCCGCCGGGAGAAGCCCTTCGAGATAGTCCATCTCCCGAGGCAGGCCCTCGGCCAGCGTCTTCTCGATCCGCGCCTGATCGCCCGGCTCGCCCCAAACGATCGGATGGACGAACTTCGGATAGAACAGCCCCCAGATGAATACGTCGCCCAGTCGCGTGTCGGCATATTCCTCGAGCCACCGCGCCCGGGCCCGGTCGGCCGGGCTCGCGGGAAGGAGCGGCCGCTGGGGATAAGCCTCGTCGAGCCAGGCGCAGATCACCGAGCTGTCGCACAAGGTCAGCCCGTCCGCGACCAGCACCGGGATCCGCCGAAGCGGGCTCAGCCGCTCGAACTCGTCATTGCCGAAGAAGGGCGTGATCGGGTCGATCTCATAATCGAGCCCCTTGAGCTGGAGCCCGGCGAGCACCTTCCTGACATAGGGGCTGACATAGCTTCCGATGATCTTCATGTCCCGCTCCTCGCCGGAAATGCTAGGCTGCCGGCCTGGACGCGGCAAGCGATGCGAAAAGGAAACGGAATGACAGCCAAGGGAAGCTGCCACTGCGGCGCCGTCCGCCTCGAGGCCCCGGCCCCGCCCGAATGGGTCGCCTCGTGCAACTGCTCGCTCTGCACCAAGACCGCCTGGCTGGTCGCTTATTATCCCGACGGCGCGGTCAAGGTCGAAGGCGAGACAATCCCCTACATCTGGGGCGATAAGATGATCGGAATCCACCACTGCCCGATCTGCGGCTGCGGCACCCACTGGCGGACTCTGGGGGAGGATTTCGGGAAGATGGGCCTGAATGCCCGGCTTCTCGACGGCTTCGACCCGGCGGCGGTGGAGGTACGGCCGTTCGATAACAAGGGGTGAAGGCGGGGCGATCTCCCCGCTGCCTCAGGGCCGGTTCCGGACCGCGGCAACGCCTAGACTAGAACAATTTTCGAAGGCCGAAAGTGATAAATCTGCCGATCGGGTCGAGATAAGCCGACTGATAATTCAAAGGCGTCGATCCGGTCAGGTCCCGGACCTGCGGGCGTGTATTCAGCAGATTGGTGATGCCGAACGTGAGCCGCGCTCCCTTCAGCCAATGCGGCGCTTTGGCGCCGCCGAAGCGGTCGGCCAGATTCGCGAAGAGCTGGACGTTCACCGTGGCAAGATCGGCGACGGTCAGATCGCCGCCGCCGCCCAAATCGCGAACTTCGGTCCCACTTTGCCAGTTCACCGTGACTTGTCCGCCAAGGCCGCGTTTGAAGATCCCTGCCTGCATTTCCAGTCGATGGCGTCGACTGCCGGAGAGCAGGTCGGTCGCCGTCCCGTCGAGCAGATCGAGCGGCGGCAAGCCCGCACGGAGGAGAACTTCGTCCTGCAGCTGCCATGTGTGATAGAAGCTGACGTATAGCCGGCTCGCCATATTCTCCAGCCGTCGCGCCATTGGGCTTCCCGGCTGAACCATCATGACCATCGTGCCCGGCGCGGCCGCCGCTCGCGCTTCCGCCTCGCTCGAATAGGTTTGCACCGGGGCGCTTCGCATCCCCGGCTCAACCTTCCCCAGGGGCCGGACGAAGCTGAGGCCCCAGCGCAAATGTTTTCGAGATGATTTCTCGAGATTGAGCGGCCTTCCGTCGATCTGGAGGAGTTGCCCATTGCCGCCTCTGGTGAAGCGCTCCGGAAAGGCGGCTTCGACCTGCGGAGTCACGATGGGGAAGGGAACGATCGGATCGTCGACCCGCGTCGAATCATAATCGAAGCTCAGGGTAAGGTCCGTGCCCGCCAAGGGCCTGGCTGTCAGGCCGAGCCTGACCACGTGGCGATTTTCAGGACGCAGCTCCGGATTGCCGCCTGCCATCCAAATGGTATTGACCACCTCGCGCCGCGTAAAATCGAAGGTGCGGACATTGGGGGTTGCCAGCAGCGGCGCTCCCAGTTGCTCCATCGTCGGAGCGCGCTCCTCCGTCATGACCGACGCGGTCAGGTTGATTGGTTTTATGGGCGACCAGTTCAGGACGTAGAGGTAGGTTCGAAGCGAGCCGAAATCGGAAAACTGTTGAAGCTCCAAACTCGCGTTGACCGAGAGATCGCCTAACCACGCCGCACCTTTCGAGCGCCGGCTTGAAATCGGCACGCTCAGGTTCGCCCGGACCGCTCCGATGTCACGGGAAAGGTCCGATTGTCGACTGATGCCCCCTCGAAGCGAGGCGCTGCCGAAGTCCCGCAATTCCACACTGCCGCCGAGGGTCGTCGATATCGACCCCGCCGGAAGCTCCAGCAGCGAGCCGTTCAGCACCAGATTGGCGTTTGCGAAAGCGTTGCTCGATTCCGCCCGGTCCAGGCTGCCGCTCGCCTGGGCTAGGTCGGTCGTGACTCGGCTGCGCAGCCGGTCATAATTGCCGGTGAGGGTCCAGAGCCATTTGGCAATCTCGCCGTGAAAGGTAGTTCCCAGATGTGCGGCGCGCGTGTCGGAGTCACGCGCCAGGGTGTCGCTCCCGCTCCTCCCCAGAAGGTCGTGAGCGTCGCTCACCTCGAAACGGCCGTTCAGAGTCGATGACACATTGTCGAACAGGTTGCCGCTGACCAGGCCGTTGAGTTTCAGGCGCTCCGTCTCGGGCATCAGCGTTCGGAATCTGCCGGAGTCCGGAGCTTCGCCAGGCTGCTCCAGGTCCCGATCGCTTTCCAGCAAGGATGTATCTCTGCTGTATTCCGCGCTGAAGTCGAAGCGTGTGTCTCCTCTGATGGCGAAGTAATTGCCTTGAATTCGATCGGAGTCGAACCCGCCATCCGTTGGCAGGGTGGCGCCGAGCTCGGCGAGCCGGGAAACGAACTTTTCGAAGGTTATGATATTTACCACCTTCTGGTCCGCCCGGTAGCCGTATCTGAGCGCCAGTTCCTCCGGAAACACCTCCATGCGCTCGATCGCTTCGGCCGGGATTTCGGCGATTTCGGAGAAGCTCGACACGCGCTTCCCGTTCAGCAGCGTGATAGGGCGGCCGCCTTCCCGCCCATGGGGGCTGCTTACCTGAGGGCCCAGGGCCTGTATGAGCTCAGCGACGTTGCTGACCCCATAGGCATCGATGTCGAGCGCGTCGAATTCCCGCTCCGGAGGTATGTCGGCGATCACCGAGCCCCGAGGCCGTCGCCCCGAGACGAGGATTTCACCATCGCGCGCGGGCGGCGGTGAGTCGGCCGAGGGCTCGGCCGGCGGAGCGGCCTCGGGCGCTTCGACGGCCGGCGTGCCCTTCTTGATTTGCGCCTCCAGATCCCGCTGCACGTCGGCGGGCAGGGGATTGCCGTTGACGTCGAGAAACCGGGTCGGCGGAGGCGGGGGCTGGCGGGGCTCGGCACCGGGCTCGTCGGCTGCGGTCGACGGTTGGGTCGAAGGCGGGGTCGAAGGCGGGGCCTGGTAGGCGAGAGCGGCGACCATTGCGACCCCGGTCGTCAGGACTGCAACCACTTAAGTCTCGCTTTCATTGAATCCCCACCACGCCCAAATCAGTTTGCCCGCTTAGCGAATGCTAAATCGCCAGATACCGGAAAATGCAACCCGCTACTCTGTTTAAGGCAAGGTTATATATAGAGAATTACGATTATGCTGCTATTCGATTATAGCCGTGGTTCATCTCGTGAAGTGGCATGGTCGCACGGTATTTTAATGACCGGTTCCGCCGCCATAGCGCGTGTCCGTCTCGATCCAGATTCGGAAATCGGCGTCAAGCGCCTGAAGTCCGTTCTTGTGTCCGATCCTGGCGAGGATCCATTGTTGAAGGGATTCGCCTTTGCGGAAGGCGGCGGCCAGTTCAGCCACGATGGCGGGGTTTTTCGTCCGCGCCACCAGGAACTCGTAGAACGCAGACGCCATGTCATAAAATTGAGGCGTATCGTCGGACGCGGGTTCAAAGACGCTTACTGCCTGATCGGACGGCGCCGAAATCGATCCCGCCTCCATTTCGGGGTGGATCATCGTTAGGAATCTTTGCAACGGAATCAGTTTCGCCTCCCTGGCGTAGCGTACTACCGAGCGGCGACGAGCGGCCCGCACCGTTTCGCCTTCGAAAGCGACGGCGGCCATTTCATCCAGCCAATCGGGGGCGTCTCCACCATATTGATCGGCATTCGTGCTGGGCACCAGGTAGCGAATGAACAGATCATGGCCTATTTCATGCCTCAGCAAGTGAACGGGCGCACTCGGCCGCTTATTGCCGGACCTCTTTTCGAACGGCCAAACATAGATGGAGGCGCCGTCAGGAGAGCGATCTCCCCAGACGTGAGCCGTGTAATCTTCATCTACGATATCGAAGCGCGGATTGCGAAGTCCCAGGACATTGCGTGCCGCTGAATATGCGGCTTCTCCCTCTTCGGTCGCTTCCCGAATATTGCCGTCGTCAACACGTACGTGACCGAATGTCGTGCTGGTGCTCAACCCTCGCTCCGGGGTGCCCGCCGCGGCAGGCGCCATCAGCGATACCAGGAGTGTGAAGGCAGCACCGAACGACACCGAGATATATTAAGGAGTTCGCGTCGCAGAAAACGGGAGCTTCCCGAGGCCGTCAAGAGTTACGGTGCCCGCCATTTCATGGTTCGTATCGCCGACTTCGAGCGAGAAACTCATCTTCGGTTTGGACTCCAGGCCAAACGAGACTGAACGGCCGGAAACGGCCAGTCCATGCAGAGGTTGCCAGTTGCGCCCGCCGGAAGCCATGAGCCTTCCCTGCATCCTCCCGTCTTCATTCCTGAACTCGAAGATCCACTCCTTCTGAAGAAGCTTTCCCGTCCACGCCCCACCGACAATGGTCTTTTCAACGCTCCGAGCGCTAATCGGACTGTTGGAGGCTGCGGCCACAGCCGGGGCCGGATTAGAGGCTGCTGCTGCACCAGCTGCCATAGCATAAATAATAAACATAACTTGCCCCATGTAGTTATTGTTTGGCCATCGCCAAGTCATACTGTGCCGTATGTAATCACATGCGGGCACCATGAGAGCCAGAGCCAAGCAAAGGCTATCAGGATAGCCGAACGAGTCAATGCCAAATGCCTGTATCATCAAGCTGTTGCGCAATAGTCGCAACACCGCATGGGAGTTCTTCAGGAAAGTCTCGAAAAAAACCTACATCAAGCTGCCTGTGACCTTAATAGTAGCAATCGAGTAATGAACGCATGCCAAAATACCTGGATCGCGATGGCGGGCCCAGTTCAGGAAGGGTACTGGCCAAAGATGGCTGGGGGAAGGCCGGGTGAGGCGACGGCCAGGAGACTTTCGCAGACACCCTGTTTCTGATATGTTCTTATTTATGCCGCAGGGCCGATTCGAAAAGTCGAAAGGAGGAAGTGGGAGCAGGTGCCGATCATCGGTCGGACACCGACGATTTCGTGGGCACGACGGCCGACAGGACCGCCCCGACGAGTCTTCGGCGACATCATGAACTTCATGAACTTCGCCGGAAAAAAGCCTTTGTTTTCAGGGCTGACCTCGCGCCGTCCGTGCTCAGATCGACCGGCTCACGACTTCCTTCATAATCTCGTTGGTCCCTCCGAAGATCCGAGTCACCCGCGCGTCGCGCCACAACCGCGCGATCAGATATTCGTTCATGTAGCCCGCGCCGCCGTGGAGCTGGAGCGAGGCGTCGCAGGCTTCCCACTGGAGCTCGGTGTGCCAGAGCTTGGCGGCGGAGGCCTCGGCCGCGGTCAGCTCGGCTCTGGCGTGGCGGGCGATCGCCCAGTCGAGATGGGCCCAGCCGACCTGGAGCTTGGCGGCGAGGTCGGCGAGGGTGAATTTGGTGTTCTGGAAGTCGAAGACGGTCTTGCCGAACGCCTTGCGGTCCTTGGTGAAGCTGACCGCCTCGTCGAAAGCGCGCTGGGCGGCGGCCTGGGCGGCGCAGGCGATCGAGAGGCGCTCCTGGGGGAGCTGGTTCATCAGGTATGCGAAGCCGGCGCCCTCCTCGCCGAGGCAGTTGGTGATCGGCACCCGGACGTCGTTGAAGAAGAGCTCGGACGTGTCCTGCGAGTGGAAGCCGATCTTGTCGAGGTTCCGGCCTCGCGCATACCCCTCGCGGTCGGCCTCGACGAGGATAAGCGAGACGCCCTTCGCCCCCAGCGACGCGTCGGTCTTGGCGACGACGATGACCAATTCGGCATGCTGGCCGTTGGTGATGTAGGTCTTCGAGCCGTTGAGGACGTAATGGTTGCCGTCGCGCTTCGCGGTGGTTCGGATGCCCTGGAGGTCCGAGCCGGCGCCGGGCTCGGTCATGGCGATGGCGGTCGGGGTCTCGCCCGAGACCATTCGGGGGAGCCAGTATCTCTTCTGCTCCTCCGATCCGTAGGCGACGAGATAATCGGCGACGATGTCGGAGTGGAGGGTGATCCCGGCGGTCGAGCCGGCATAGGCCAGCTCCTCGTCGATGACGGCGTTGAAGCCGAAGTCGAGGCCCGGCCCGCCATATTCCTCAGGCACGGTCGGGCAGAGCAGGCCGGCCTCGCCCGCCTTGTTCCAGAAGTCGCGGTCGATGATCCCTTCCTCCTCCCAGCGGGCGAGGTGGGGGAGGAGCTCGCGCTCGAAGAAGCGGCGGACCTGGTCGCGGAAGAGGTCGTGCTCGGGGGAGAAAGCGGTTCGGCGGCCAGTGTCGAGCATCAGTCGGGATCCTTGAAGCGGGGGGCAGGGGCCGGCTGGACGATTCCGCCGATGTCGACGAAGGTGCCGCGAAGCGCGTTGTGGGGATGGGCGGGCGCGTCGGCAAGCGAGAGGATGGGGGCGAAGCAGGCGTCGGTGCCCTCCAGCAGGCGGCACCAATGGTCGCGCTCGCGCGTGCGGAAGGCGGCGCCGAGCTCGTCGCGGAGGCCGGGATCGTGCTGGCCGCACTGAAGTCCGAGCTTCGCCTTCAGCACGGCGAAGAACTCCGGCTCGAGCGCCCCCACGGCGACCCATAAGCCGTCGGCGCACTGGTAGACGTCATAGAAGGCGCGGCCGGTGTCGAGCAGGTTGACCCCGCGCTCGTCCTTCCACATCCCCGCCGCCTGGAGCGACCAGGTCAGCGCCGAGATGAGGGCCGCGCCGTCGACCATCGCGCAGTCGATCACCTGCCCCTTGCCGGTCGTCCGCGCGGAGAGCAGGGCCGCGCACATGCCGAAGGCGAGAAGCATCCCGCCGCCGCCGAAATCCGCGACCGCGTTGACCGGCGGCACCGGCGGCCCGCCCTCGCGCCCGTAGGTGTGGAGCGCCCCGGCGAGCGCGATGTAATTGATGTCGTGCCCCGCCGCCTGCGCCAGCGGCCCGTCCTGTCCCCAGCCCGTCATCCGGCCGTAGACGAGGCGGGGATTGTCCGCGCACAGCACCTCCGGCCCCAGCCCGAGCCGCTCCATGACGCCCGGCCTGAACCCCTCGATCAACCCGTCCGCGTCGCGCGCCAGCTCGCGGACCCGGGCGACGTCCTTCTCCGACTTGAGGTCGAGCCGGACGGTGGAAGCGCGGCCCCGCCCGAGCACGTCATATTCCGGCGGAATGACCGGCGAGCGATCCTCCCGCTCGACCCGGATGACGGTCGCGCCATGATCGGCGAGCATCATCCCCGCGAACGGCGCCGGCCCGATCCCGGCGAGCTCGACGATGCGGATTCCGGAGAGGGGGGCGGGCATGGGGCGCGACGATAGAGGGGCGAGGGCGGAGGGGCTAGGGGGGCGGCGGCGGCGAACCAATGCTGTAGAATGGTACCCAATTTCCTCCGAGGCCGATTGCATGATCTTCCAGAACAGGCTGAGCGAGCGAAGTCTTAGATCCCTGAGAGCCTCTCTGGAGGGGGAGGCCGGTCTCACGCGGCTGCTGGGCGGTCGTTTGGGTCGAGCGGACGTCGTTGCCCTGGCCTGCGTTCCGGAGCCGGATGTGGACATCGCAGATATCGACGCGGCCCGTCCGGGCTACGAAGTGTCTCTGAGGTCCGCCCTGGCTTTGGTGCGAGGTTCCGTGCCGACCCCAGGCGACCTCGTCATCCACGATCTCTGGGCCCGGCCCGACGACGTTCGACCCGAGGCTCGCCTGATCGCGCAGGTTACGCCCGCGAGCCACGGCGTTTATTACCGCGTGGCCAGGACCGAGGATGCGGAGGAGGTGGTTCGCAGGCTGGTGAGTTTCAAATATTCGCTGTTTTCCCTCGACCCCCGCGCAGCGCCGATCATCGAGTCGGAATCCTTTGTCGAAGGCCTGCAGGCCGCTCTGATCAGCGCGTTCGACGGCGCCTCGTACTTCCTTTGGAAAGCTCCGAGGGCCGTTTGAGCACGGCCTTGTATTTCGCAAGTGATTGTATACAATGGGAATTCAGGGCCCCTGCTCGGGAATATCGAAATGACGCTTTATTATGCGCCCCTCGGCGACGAGGCCGGGGCGAACACGATTACGGCGGGTGTCCAGACCCGGCCGCAGGCGGCGGCGCTCGCCTCGGGCGGCTATGTCGTCGTCTGGGAGGATGCAAGCGGAAGCGCCGACGATCCGGGCCTCGCCATCCGCGGCCAGATGTTCGATTCGGGCGGCGACAAGGTCGGCGCCGAGTTCCTCGTCGACACGATCACCGCCGGCGACCAGAGCCAGCCTTCCGTGGCGGCGATGCCCAGCGGCGGATTCGTCGTCACCTGGACCGGCAGCGATTCGAGCGGAACCGGGATCAAGGGCCAGCTCTACACGCCCGAGGGAGTCAAATCGGGCGCCGAGTTCCAGGCCAATACGAGCACGAGCGGCGACCAAAGCGAGGCCCGGGCCGTCGTCTCGTTCGGCGGCTTCGCGGTCGTCTGGTTCGATCATTCGGCGACCGGAACCGCCATTCGCGGCCAGCTCTTCACCGCGGCGGGCGCCAAGTCCGGCGCCGAGTTCCTGATCGCGCCCGAAAGCGCTCACGCCCGCGGCGACCTCTCCGCCGCCCAGGTCAGCGATGGAAGCAACGACGCCCGCCTCGTCGTCACCTGGACCGAGGCCAATGGCGACAGCAACGGCAACGACACCGCGGCGATGGCGCAGGTCGTCAATTATTATGGCGAGCGGTTCGGAAGCGCCTTCCCGGTCAGCCAGACCGCGGCCGGGGACCAGCTCGACGCCGCCGTCGCCGCCTATCACCACCCGCTCTCCGACGGCTTCGTCGTCGCCTATGTCGACTCCGCGGACGCGGACGGCGAAGGCGCGGTCACGGTCCGGATCTTCGATGCCAAGGGCAAGCCGACCAGCGCCGACATCCGCCTCACCGAACCGGGCTCCGGCGCCCACGATCCCTCGGTGCTCGGCTTCGAATCCGGGTTGCTCGCGGTGAGCTGGAACGATTCGGCCGGCCACGTCCAGGTTCAGGTGATCAATGCCACCGGCGAGACGCTGGGCGCGCCGATCGAGGCGACCGGCGCCGGCGCGCTGGCGAGCCTGGTCCCGCTCGGCGCCGAATCCTTCATCGCAGTCTGGGCCGACGGCGACATCCAGACTCGCGCCTTCGCGCCCGCCGGGCCGGCGGTGGCCGACATCGCCTTGTCCGACAGCCGGATCGGCGAGGCGGTTCCGGCGAACCTGACGGTCGCCGAGCTCGGAGCGACCGGAATCGGCGGCAGCAGCGGCTTCAGCTACGCCCTGCTCGGCGATTCGAGCGGGGGTGCCTTCACGCTCGAGGGCAACAGGCTGGTGCTTGCCAATCCCTCGCTGATCGACTTCGAGACGGCCGAGCAGGTGGAGCTGACCGTCCGAGCCACCGATTCGGACGGCCACGTCCGCGACGAGACCTTCGTGCTCGACGTGGCCAATGCGGCGGTCGAGCCGCAGGGCTGGACCGCAAGCGACCCCTTCGCGGTGAAGGACGCGCCTTACGGGCCGACCAAGCCCTCGGTCGCCCCGCTCGCCTCGGGCGGGTTCGTCATGGTCTATGCCGATTACAGCGCTCCGGGCGGGGATTCGAGCAGCCCGATGCGCGGGCAGGTCTTCTCCGAGACCGGCGAGAAGGTCGGCGACGAGTTCAAGCTGGTCAGCGCCGACAATGGCAGCCAGCCGCCGCTCGTCGCCGGGCTCGCGGACGGCGGCTTCGTGGTCCTGTTCAGCGATCAGGGCGCGACCCAAGGCGGGGCCCTCGACCTGTTCACCCAACGCTTCGATCCCGCCGGCCACGCGGTCGGCGACCGGGTTCGGGTGGGCAGCGGCGCGGACGGCCAGACCGGAAACATCGCCGCGCTCCCGGCCGGCGGCTTCGTCGTCACCTATACCAACGCTTCGGCGCCGTTCGGGCAGAACAACCTGTTCGCGCAGATGTACGACCAGGCCGGCCACAAGTCCGGGGCCGCTTTCGCCGTTCCGACCGGCTCGCAGGGCGGCTCTCATCCGCTGACCGACGTGGCGACGCTCGCGGAGGGCGGCTTCGTCGTCACCTGGCACGACAACGGCACGTTCATCGTCTACGGCCAGCGCTTCGACGCCGCCGGGACCCAGGTCGGAACCACCTTCCGGGTCGACGCCGCGGGCGATCCCAACTTTGCACTCGACGCCTCCGTGACCGGGCTCGCGGGCGGCGGTTTCGTGATCAGCTGGAGCGAGCGGATCCCCTATCATGCGGGCGAGACCGATCCCTGGTCGGTCAAGGCGCAGATCTTCGATCCGGCCGGAGCCAAGGTCGGCGGCGAGTTCGTCGTCAATTCCGACGCCGTCGCCGAGCAGCGGCTGAGCGCCGTCACGCCGCTCGCCGGCGGCGGCTTCATGGTGGTGTGGAACGAGCATGTGAGCCGCCCCGACGTGAGCGCTCACGATTCGTTCGGCGGGGTTACCCGGGCGCAGATGTTCGACGCCGCGGGGAACCGGATCGGCGGCGAGTTCGCGCTCGACGACGGCTTCACCCAGACCCAATATTACACCGCCGCGGCGACCCTGAGCTGGGGCGGCGTGGTCGTCGCCTATGGCGACCTCGGCGCCTCGGCCGGCCCCGGGGACATGGTTCGGGCGCGCCTGCTCTCGCCCGGAACGCTCGACGCGCACGCCGACTCGGTGGTCGCCCTCGAGTCGAGCGGAGCGGCGGGCAGCCTCTTCGCCGACAACGGATCGGGTGCGGACTTCGCGCCGGCGGACGGGAGGCTCATCGTCGGCGAGGTCAACGGATCGGCCGCCAATGTCGGCGAGACGATCACTTTGGCCTCGGGCGCGCGCCTGACCGTCAATTCCGACGGGACGTTCAACTACGACACCAACCACGCTTTCGATTCGCTCGCCGCCTATGGCAGCGGCGGCTCGAATTCGCTCGGCCACGACAGCTTCACCTACAAGCTCGTCGCCGGCGACACGGCGATGGTCGATCTCTCCATTCGCGGCGAATATTCGACTCCGCACATCGTCCAGGGCAGCGCCGGCGCCGATTCGCTCATCGGCGCGAGCGGGCCGGATTCGCTGATGCTCCAGCTCGGCGGCGACGACGTCGTCCATGCCGGCGCCGGCAACGACCTGATCTTCTTCGGGGCGGCGCTGACGGCGGCGGATATCGTCGACGGGGGAGCCGGCGTCGACACGCTCATCGTCCAGGGCGATTATGCCGGCGGCCTGACCCTCACCGCCAACGTCACCAACATCGAGAACCTCTCGATCCTCGCCGGCACTAACACCAACATCGGTGCGCCGGGGACCGAGCTCTACGATTATGTGATCACCACCAACGACGCCAATTTCGCGGCTGGCGTCCAGGTGCGCGTCAATGCGGGCGCCCTGCTCCCCGGCGAGGATTTCACGTTCGATGGGCGAGCCGAAACCGACGCCAGCTTCGTCGTCTACGGCGGTAGAGGTGTCGACACCCTTCTGGGCGGCCTGGGCAACGACATCTTCTTCTTCGCGGAGAAGCTCCAATTCGCGCCTGGCGACACAGTCGACGGCGGTGTCGGCTATGACAGCGTCTACTTTCGCGGCAACTACACGATCGATTTCAACGCGCCCGGCTATGCCGGCCAGTTCAACAGCATCGAGAGCATGACTCTGACCTCGGCCGGCGACACGCGCTACGCCCGCGGCGGGCCGAGCGAGTTCGACTATTCGATCGCGCTTGCCGACGCGAACCTCGCTGCAGGTGTCACCCTGACCGTCAACGGCACGTTGCTCCAGAGCTTCGAGACGATGGTGGTGGACGGCAGCCAGGAGAGCGACGGCTTCCTCCGCATCTTCGCCGGCTCCTCGGACGACACCATCAAGGGCGGCGGCCAGGCCGATCTCATCCACGGCAATTTGGGCGCGGACACCATCACCGGCGGCGGCGGGGCCGACACCTTCCGCTACCAGAAGTCGGCCGAATCGACGTCGAGCTCGATGGATCATATCCTCGACTTCACGCCGGGGACCGACAAGATCGAGCTGACCCGGATGGACGCGAACACGCTCGCCGCCGGCAACCAGGACTTCCACTGGATCGGCTCGGACGCTTTCGCAGGCAGCGGCGCCGCTTCCGCCGGTGAGCTTCGCGGCTACGAGCAGAGCGGGACCTGGTTCGTCGAAGGCGACACCAACGGCGACGGCACGGCCGACCTCGTCATCGCCCTGACCCTGCAGGGACAGACTCCGCTCGGCCAGAACGACTTCTTCCTCTAGAATCCTGCCGGCGGCGATGGCGCCTGAGCAGAAACTGAGCTAGAGCCGTTACTTAAGCGACGAAGCTGCGCCGGCGCCGATCGCGCCCGCGCCTTGGGGGCAGGCATTTTGGCGATCTTGAACGGAACGGCCGGCGACGACGACATCACCGGCACGGCGGCCGGGGACACGATCGAGGGCCTCGGCGGCGCCGACCGTCTCTACGGCGCGGACGGCAACGATACGCTGCGCGGCGGCGACGGCGACGACCGGCTCAGCGACGGCGAGGGCGACGACACGCTCGAAGGCGGCGCCGGCAACGACACGATCAGCGACACCTACGGCAACGACCATGTCGACGGCGGCGACGGCGACGATTATCTCGAAAGCATCTATGGCGGCGACGACGTCATCATCGGCGGTGCCGGCAAGGACAACGTCATTGTCGATTCCATCTTCGGGCCCCACAGCGCCACCATCGACACCGGCGCCGACAACGATACCCTCAGTCTCTCGGCCTGGGGCGCGGCCGATTATGTCGCCGACCTGGGGACCGGCGACGATTCGGTCCTGATCACCGGCGTTCACGGGACGGACCGGATCACGCTTGGGGCGGGCCGCGACGTCGTCGAGCTCCCCGAATATTTCGATTGGCTGGCAAGCGGGCCCAACGGCGCGATCGTCATCACCGACTTCGCGCCGGGTGACTCCGGCGACCGGGTGGAGATCGTCGACCTGATGGCGAGGCTGTTCAAGAATTGGGACCCGTCTCTGAGCCCCTTCGCGACCGGCCACGCCCGCCTCCTCCAGAGCGGCAACGACGCACTGCTCCAGTTCGACGTCGACGGCGGCGGCAATGGCTACATCACCCTGCTCACGTTCAAGAACGTCGTCGCGGCGGACTTCACGGCCGAGAATCTTGGCGGATTTCCACCCGACGGCACGATCCCCGGCGAAGGGACCGTCGTGGGCACGCAGCTCGACGACAAGCTTCACGGGACCGCCGGCGCGGACTCGATCCAAGGCCTCGACGGCAACGACGTGCTGAAGGGCGGCGCCGGCCAGGACGTGCTCGAGGGCGGGGCGGGCTTCGATCGGCTCGAAGGGCAGGCGGGCGACGACCAGCTGCTCGGCGGGGCCGACGGGGATTATCTCGACGGCGGCTTCGGCGACGATGACGTCTACGGGATGGGGGGCAGCGATTATCTCTACAGCCTCCGCGGCAACGACCTGCTCGACGGCGGCGACGATGGCGACAATTTCTACATCAATCGGGGCTCGCTCACCGTCGAGACGGTCCAGGCCTACGGCCAGGCCGGCGACGACCTGTTCACCGTCTACTCCTATGGCGGCAGCACGCTCCTGCTGGACGGCGGCAGCGGCAACGACACCATCTCGCTCGACCTGCTGGCCGGCCTGGCGCAGGTGACGCTCGGCCTCGGGGCGGACCGGCTGGTGCTCAGCCGTTTCTACGTCGACTGGCTCGCCAATAGCGGCAGCATCGTCGTCACCGATTTCGACCCCGCATCCGGCGACCAGCTCGACTTCACCGATTTCGCCTCGCTCGCCTTCGCGAGCTGGGACGGCTCGGACAATCCGTTCGGAACAGGCTTCATGCGAGTCGTCGAGAGCGGCTCCGACACCCTGCTCCAGATCGACCGAAGCGGCAGCGATTCGTACTGGCGGACGATCGTCACCTTCCAGAACCTGGACCCGGCAGCCCTGACCCCCGCGAGCCTCAGCGGCTTCGCCCCCGACGGCTCGCCGCCACCCGGTCTTGAGCT
The DNA here is from genome assembly GCA_045811485.1 of Allosphingosinicella sp. Lineage (GTDB taxonomy): Bacteria > Pseudomonadota > Alphaproteobacteria > Sphingomonadales > Sphingomonadaceae > Allosphingosinicella. The sequence continues at coordinate 10,066 of JBJMTX010000018.1, read as the reverse complement.
CACCGGGACGGCCGCCAACGACACCCTGAAAGGCGGCGGCGGCGGCGACACGATCGACGGGCTTGCGGGGATCGACTGGCTCGAGGGTGCGGGCGGCGACGATTTGCTGCTTGGCGGCGACGATCGGGACCTTCTGTTCGGAGGCGCCGGCAACGACCGCCTGGAAGGCGGCGGCGGCGACGACAATCTCGACGACGGCCTCGGCAACGATCTGCTCTTCGGAGGCGAGGGCGACGATTCGATCAACAATTATCGTGGCTCGGACATCATCCACGCCGGCGCCGGCAACGATCATGTCACCGTCCAGCGCAGCCAGAGCAGCGGCGATTCCGTCGCCGTCTTCGCCGAGGAGGGGAATGACGATATCTGGCTCACGCTCTACAATACGAGCTTCGCGACGGTCGACATGGGCAGCGGCGACGATCGGGTCGAGCTCGGGCCGGTCAAGGGCTCGCTCAGCCTGACCCTGGGGTCCGGCAACGATCTGGTGAATCTCCCCGATTTCGCGGCCTTCAACGGCGGGGGCTCGATCGTCCTGACCGATTTCGATCCGTCCGCCGACAAGCTCTCGATGCCGCATTTCCTCGAGGCCCTGCTGCAAGGCTGGGACCCGGCGACCAATCCGTTCGAGACCGGCTATGCCCGGCTGCTCCAGGACGGGGCCGATACGCGCCTGCAGTTCGACAAGGACGGCGGCGGCAATTCCTATGCGACCCACCTCACCTTCCTCGGCGTGGCGGCGCCTACGCTCGGCGCTTCCAGCATCGGCTACGACGTTCATGCCATGTATGGCGGCGGCGGCGACGAGACCTTCGCTTATGCCTCGCCCGCCGCGCTCGCCGGGACCAGCTTCGACGGCGGCGGCGGCTTCGACCGGCTGGTCCTGAACGGCCAGTTCTCGGGCGGCTTCACCTTCGCCGTCGGGACCTTGCGCAACATGGAGCGGATCGACCTCCTGTCGGCGCCGCAAGGCGGCCTTAACGGCTACGACCTCACCGTCGCCGACGGCGCTCTCACCCCGGGCAGCGTCCTGGTCGTCTCCGCTTCGGCCCTGCGCCCGGGCGAGACGCTCGCCTTTCACGGCGAGGCGGTGACGAACGCAGGCTTCGCGGTGACCGGCGGCGCCGGCAACGACACGGTCCTAGGCGGCAACGGCGCCGACATCCTCGTCGGCGGAGCGGGCGCCGACTATCTGAGCGGCGGCGGCGGCAACGATCAGCTCGACGGCGGAACGGGCGCCGATACCATGCGCGGCGGGATCGGCGATGACGTCTACTTCGTCGACGATGGGGCGGACGACGTAAGGGAGAGCGCCGGGCAGGGGATCGACGAGATCCGAACCAGCCTCGCCAGCTACAGCATCGCTGCCAAGCCCAATTTCGAGAATCTCACCGGTCTGGGCAACGCCGACCAGACCTTCGTCGGCAACGCCTCCGCCAACGTCATCGACGGCGGCGCCGGTGCGGACACGATGACGGGCGGGGCCGGCAACGACATCTATTATGTCGACAATGCGGGGGATACGGTCGTCGAGAATGCGAACGAGGGCATCGACGAGGTGCGCACCTCGCTGGCTCTCTACAGCCTCGTCGGGACGAACCTCGAGAACCTCGCCGCCACCAGCGATCTCAACCACGATTTCCGCGGCAATTCGGCGAACAACGTCGTCAGCGGCGGCGGCGGCAACGACGCCCTGAAGCTCTATGACGGCGGCGCCGACTCCGTCCACGGCGGCGCCGGCGACGACCTCCTCTTCTTCGGCGCGTCGATCGATTCCAGCGACGTCATCGACGGCGGTGCCGACATCGACACCTTGATCGTCCAGGGCAATTACGTGGGCGGCCTGACGCTCACCGCCAACGTCACCAACATCGAGAATCTCTCGATCCTCGCCGGCACCAACACCAATGTCGGCGCACCGGGGACCGAGCTCTACGATTACGTCATCACCACCAACGACGCGAACTTCGCGGCCGGCGTCCAGGTGCGCGTCAATGCCGGCGCCCTGCTCCCGGGCGAGGATTTCACGTTCAACGGTTCCAACGAAACCGATGCGAGCTTCGTCATCTACGGCGGCCGGGGTGTCGACACCCTGACCGGAGGCCTGGGGAACGACATCTTCTTCTTCGCCGAGAAGCTCCAGTTCGCGCCCGGCGACACGGTCAACGGCGGCGCGGGCTACGACAACGTCTATTTCCGGGGCAACTACACGATCGACTTCAATGCGCCGGGCTATGCGGGCCAGTTCAACAGCATCGAGAGCATCACCCTCACCTCTGCAAGCGACACGCGCTACGCCCGCGGCGGGCCGAGCGAGTTCGACTATTCGATCACCCTCGCCGACGCGAATTTGGCCGCCGGCGTGACGCTCACGATCAACGGCACCCTTCTCCAGTCGTTCGAGACGATGGTGGTGGACGGAAGCCAGGAGACGGACGGCTTCCTCCGCATCTTCGCGGGCTTGTCAGACGACACGATCAAGGGCGGCGGCCAGGACGACCTCATCCACGGCAATTTCGGCGCCGATACCCTGACCGGCGGCGCGGGAGCGGATACGTTCCGCTACCAGAAATCGGGGGAGTCGACGGCGACCTCGATGGACCACATTCTCGACTTCACGCCTGGGACCGACAAGATCGAGCTGACCCGGATGGACGCCGACACCAATGTCGACGGCAACCAGGCCTTCCACTGGATCGATTCCAACGCCTTCACCGGCGCCGGGGCGAGCTCGGCGGGCGAGCTTCGCGCCTATGAGCAGAGCGGAACCTGGTATGTCGAGGGGGATACCAACGGCGACGGGACCGGCGACTTCCTAATCGCCCTGACGCTCCAGGGCGCGACTCCGCTCAGCCAGAACGACTTTTTCCTCTAGGCACCCTCATTCCCGCGAAAGCGGGGAATCCAGTCCCGTTTCCGGACCTCGGCCGCGGACTGGAGCGCCTCGGCCCTTTCCTCTTCCGCTTCCGTCACTTATGCCGGGTCCGGGGGAAGGTGAATCATGGGATTGATGCTGCGACTTGGCGCCGAGTTCACGGCGAACACGACCACGGCCGGCACTCAGCGCATGGCGCGCGTGGCCAGCCTCGCGTCGGGCGGCTTCGTCGTCGTCTGGACGAGCGAGAACGGCGATTCCGACGGCTTTGGAATCGTCGCCCAGCGTTTCGACGCCGACGGCAACAAGGTCGGCGGCGAGATAGTGGTCAACAATGTGACGGCCGGCGACCAGCTCGCCCCCTCCGTGGCCGGGCTCGCCTCGGGCGGATTCGTCGTCAGCTGGGACGGCACCAGCGATTTCTCGGGAACAGGAGTCTCCGCGCGAGTCTTCGGAGCCGACGGCGTTCCGCTGGGCGGCGAGTTCGTCGCCAACACCCAGATCGGCAACGACCAGAGGCACGCCAATGCCTTCGCCCTTCCCGGTGGCGGGTTCGTCGTCGCCTTCCTCCACGAGCATCAGGTCGTAAACGAATATCGCTACAGCATCCGCGCCCAGATCTTCGATTCCGCCGGCACCAAGATCGGGTCGGATTTCCAGATTTCGGCGTCGGACGACGTGATCCAGGGCAGTCCGCAGGGCCTCGCCCTTTCGGGCGGACGCTTCGTCATCGTCTGGGGCGAGGCCAAGGTTGGCGGTCCGGGCGAGGATTATGACATCTTCGGCCAGATACTCGACTCCGCGGGCAACCGGATCGGCGAACAGTTCAGGGTCCAGGCCGACGATGCGGACTGGGCCTTCGAGCCCGACATCGCCACGCTCGCCGGCGGCGGCTTCGTGGTGAGCTGGCACAGCTTCGATACGGTCAGCCATGTCGACGAGCCGCATGCGCAGATGTTCGACGAGTTCGGCGCCCGCTTGGGGCCGGAGGTCGTCGCCAACAATCCCGGCGACGGCTACACCTCGATCAGCGTGACGGGAATTCCGAGCGGCGGCTTCCTCGTCAGCTGGGAGAATGCCCTCGCCAATTCCCCCCGCTCGCTGCGCGGGCAGCTCTTCGACGCCTCGGGCGCCCGGGTCGCCGGGCAGGTCGAGCTGAACACCAATGCATTCCAGGCGGGGAGCGCCGACCTCGCGACTCTCGCCGACGGCCGGATCGCGGCGGCGTGGGACAATGGCATCGCCGACGTCGAGGGCCAGGTCTTCAGGGCGCCGCGGTTCGGAACGCCGGTCGCCGACACGCTTGTCGCCGCAGGCGGCGCCGAGGCGCTCGCCGGGCTCGCCGGCGACGACCATCTCACCGGCTCGGCCGGCGCGGATTCGCTCGACGGCGGCGCCGGCGACGACCTGCTCGCCGGAGGTGCCGGAGCCGACGAGCTGAATGGCGGCGCAGGCACCGACACGGCGGATTATTCGGTCGAGACCGGCGGCGGAGGGATCCGCTTCAATCTGGCGAATTTCGCCATCTACGAGGGCAACGACCTGATCATCGGCGCTCTGCAGGCGCGCGACAGCTACAGCGCCCTCGATACCCTCGCCGGAATCGAGAACGCACGGGGCGGCGACGGCAACGATCTCTTCTGGGGCGACGCCGGCGCGAACCGCTTCGAAGGCGGCGCCGGCGACGACGTCCTGCGCGGCCTTTCGGGCGCGGACATCCTGCTCGGCGGCACCGGCGACGATACGCTCGAGGGCGGGGGCGAGAACGACCTGCTCGACGGCGGCGCCGGGGCGGACACGATGCGCGGCGGGACGGGCGACGATGTCTACGTGGTCGACAATGCCGGCGACACGGTCAGCGAGAATGCCGCGGAGGGCGTCGACGAGATCCGCACCTCGCTGGCGATCTACAGCCTGGCAGGGACGAACCTCGAGAACCTCGCCGCGACCAACGACGCCAGCCACGATTTCCGCGGCAATTTGGCGAACAACGTCATCACGGGCGGGGGCGGCAATGACACGATCCGAGCCTATGACGGAGGCAATGACACCGTTCATGGCGGTGCGGGCGATGATCTCATCTTCATCGGCGCCGCTCTGACGGCGGCCGATGTGATCGACGGCGGCGCCAATAACGACACCCTGATCATCCAGGGCAATTACTTCGGTGGGCTGACGCTGACGTCGAACGTCACCAACATCGAGAACCTCTCGATCTTGAACGGCGCCAACACCAATGTGGGCGCGCCCGGGACCGAGCTCTATGACTATGTCATCACCACCAACGACGCGACCTTCGGGGCGGGCGTCCAGGCCAGGGTGAACGCCGGCGCACTGCTTCCCGGCGAGGACTTCACCTTCAACGGCTCGGCCGAGACCGACGCCAGCTTCGTCATCTACGGCGGCAGAGGCGTCGACACTCTCACCGGCGGCCTCGGCAATGACATCTTCTTCTTCGCCGAGAAGCTCCAGTTCGCGCCTGGCGATACGGTCAATGGCGGCGCCGGCTATGACAGCGTCTATTTCCGCGGCAACTACACGATCGACTTCAACGCTCCGGGTTATGCCGGCCAGTTCAACAGCATCGAGAGCATCACCCTCACCTCGGCCAGCGACACGCGCTATGCCAGGGGCGGGCCGAGCGAGTTCGACTATTCGATCACGCTCGCCGACGCGAACTTGGCGAGCGGCGTGACGCTGACGATCAACGGCACCCTTCTCCAGTCGTTCGAGACGATGGTGGTTGACGGCAGCCAGGAGACGGACGGGTTCCTCCGCATCTTCGCCGGCTTGTCGGACGACACGATCAAGGGCGGCGGCCAGGCCGATCTCATCCACGGCAATTTCGGAGCGGACACCCTGACCGGCGGCGGCGGGGCAGACACCTTCCGCTACCAGAAGAGCGGAGAGAGCACCGCCGCCTCGCTCGATCACATCCTCGACTTCACGCCTGGGACCGACAAGATCGAGCTGACCCGGATGGACGCGAACACGCTCGCCGCCGGCAACCAGGACTTTCACTGGATCGGCTCCGCCGCTTTCGCTGGCACCGGCGCGGGCTCGGCCGGCGAGCTTCGGGTGTTCGAGCAGACCGGCACCTGGTTCGTCGAAGGCGACACCAACGGCGACGGCACCGGCGACTTCCTCATCGCTCTGACGCTCCAGGGCGCGACTCCGCTCTCGCAGGGGGATTTCTTCCTCTAGGAGAGAGTCTCGGGTCGGGACGCACCGCCGCTATCTGGCGTCCTGCCCTTACTATCTCGACCATGTCGTGCCCGAGGCGGCGCGACTGGCGGCCCCACGCGACCGCCGGCGCCGGCCTCCTTTATCCCGAAGAGGAACTCTTCCCCGGCTGACCGGCTTGCGCCCGTTTTGGACCTATGTCAGTAACTTAGCCGGGAAGTGCGCCGTTTCCGGCGCCGGGGGAGAATTTTCCGGATGGTCCAGCTTTACGGCCGCGAGGGCGGCGAGTTCGCGGTGAACGCGATCACCGACCAGTATCAGGGGCAGCCCGCGATCGTTCGGCTCGCGTCCGGCCAATTCGTCATCGTCTGGAGCTCGTTCGTCTCCGACCCGGGAATCTTCGAGGTGCGTGGCCAGCTTTATGCGGCGGACGGAACGCCGATCGGCGGCGACTTCGCGGTGACGAGCCTCGACGGCAATCTCGGCGACCCTCGGGTGCAGGCGCTGTCGAGCGGCGGCTTCGTGGTCACCTGGACCTACGACGTCCATGACGGCACCGGCACCAACGCGGCCTCCGGCACCGCCCTTCGACTCCACGGGCAGTTGTTCGATTCCGCCGCCGCGAAGGTGGGCGGCGAGCTGACCCTCACCTCCGGAACGCTCACCAACCACAGCGATTCCCAGCCGATCGCGCTCGCCAATGGCGGCTTCGCGCTCGGCTACACGCGCAGCACCTCGACCAACAACGTCATCGACACCGACGTCGTGGTGCAATTGTTCGATTCCACCGGAGCCGCGACCGGACCGGCCACCCTGGTCTCGGCGAGCAGCACCGGCACCCAGAGCGCAAGCGCCTTCACGGCGCTGGCCGGAGGCGGGTTCGTCGCAACCTGGAACGACACCAATTCCGCCGCCGTCGGCGATTCTTCCAGCCAGGGCGTGAAGGCGCAGCTTTTCGACTCGAACGGAGCGAAGTCGGGCGGCGAGTTCCTCGTCAACACGACGACCTCCGGCCCGCAATATCAGCCGAGCGTCGCCGCTTTGGCCTCGGGCGGCTTCGTCGTCACCTGGACCCACCTTCAGCCGGGAGTCGGCAATCCGGCCGGCAACGACGTCTATGCGCAGATCTTCACCGCGGCCGGCGCCAAGGTGGGCGGCGAGTTCATCGTCAACAGCCGCACCGACGGCACTCAATATGTCTCTTATGCGACGGGCCTCGCCGATGGCGGCTTCGTCGTCGCCTGGAAGGACCAGTCTACGCTCGAGGCGGACGTCAAGGCGCAAGTCTACGATTCGACCGGCGCCAGGCAGGGCATCGAGTTCACGCTCAGCACCGACACCGAAGGGCTCCAGACCGGAATCGTCCTCACCGGCCTCGCCGGCGGAGGCTTCGCGGCCGCCTGGGAGGGCACGGACTCGAGCGGGCCGGGGGTCAAGGCGCAAATCTTCTCCGCCCACGGCGGAGCCCCGACCGACATCGCCTTGTCCACCGAGACGCTGAGCGAGAATGCGATCGAGAATGTCGCCGTCGCGACCCTTTCCGCCTTCGGGGCGGCCAACTCCACCTTCAGCTACCAACTCATCTCCGACAGCACCGGCGGCGCCTTCCGGATCGACGGCGACAAGCTGGTCGTCGACGACAATGCCCGGCTCGATTTCGAAAGCGCTCCGCAGGCGAGCGTGACGATCCGGGCGACCGACCTCAACGGGCAGACCTATGACGAGGTCATCGTCCTCGACGTCACCGATATCGGCCACGAGAAGCGCTTCTCGGCAAGCGACGAGCTCATCGTCAACGTCAACCAGGCGGGAGTCCAGGGCGGGGCGACGACGATCGCGCTCGCCGGGGGCGGCTTCGCCGTCATCTGGTACGAATATAATCCGGTGATGGGCGACCCCACGCCGGATTCCACCCTGCTTCGCCTGTACGATTCAGCCGGAAACCCGGTTTCCGGCGAGATCGTGCTCGCGAACAAGGGCTTGCAGGGAGTGAGCGTGATCCCGCTCGCCAATGGCGGGCTCCTCATCGCCCGCGAGGCGTGGCACGAGCCGATCGGGACGTTCAGTGTCAAGGCCCAGGCCTATGACGCCACCGGCCATGCGGTCGGGTCGGAGATGGCTGCCGGGAGCACTCAGAACGGCTTCGTCTCCTTCCCCGCCGTGGTTCAGCTCAGCGATGGCGGCTTCGTCATGACCTTCAGCCACTTCCAGGAGACGGAAGTCCAGGCCCAGCGCTTCGGCGCCGACGGAACCCCGATCGGAGGCGAATTCACGATCGCTCCCTCGACCACGGCATTGCCGATCGATCTCGTCGCCACCGCGGACGGCGGGTTCCTGGCGAGCTGGATCGCGACCGAAGAGGCCGACGGCGGCGAGGCCATCGTCCAGCATTTCGATTCGGCCGGGGTCGCGACGGGCGCGCCGCTCTCCGTCGCTCTCGGAGTCGATCCGGGCAACACCCAATTGTTCGCTTTGGCCGGCGGCGGCTTCGCCTTCGGCTGGGTGGAGCTGGTCGGCGAAGATTCCGGATTGGGTCTCTACGCGGTGATGGCGCAGCTGATCGGCGCGGACGGTTCCGCGAACGGCGATCCCATCCTCCTGACCGCTTATGTCACCGAGCCCGATACCGGCGAAGTCACCTTCGCCGCGCATCCGGACGGCGGAATCGTCGTCACCTGGCCGATGATCGGAGGCGACGCCGATGGCATCGTCTACGGAGTCGAGGGCCAGCTGTTCGACGATTGCGGCTGCCCGGTGGGCGATCCTTTCCTGGCCACCGACTCGGGCTATGGCAGCGACTCGGCCGTCCTCGCCGATGGCTCGGTCGTCATCACCTGGCAGCGCAACGGCCCTTCGGATCCGGAAGTCTATGCCCGGGTCTACAACCCGGCGAACGAGCCTTTTGACCTGTCCGGAAACGACGTGCTGACCGGCGACGGCAATCCCAACCAGCTCGATGGGCAAGGCGGCAACGACCAGCTTTACGGCCTCGACGGCGACGACTCGCTGGTCGGCGGCACCGGCAACGACCGGCTGGACGGCGGCTCGGGCGCGGATTGGATGATCGGCGGCAGCGGCAACGACGTCTACGTCGTCGACAATGCCGGCGACGTCGTCACGGAGGCTGCGGACGAAGGCATTGACGAAGTCCAGACGTCCCTGGCCGCCTACAGCCTCGTCGGCCTGGTGAACGTCGAAAACCTGAGCGCGAGCACCGATTCCGCCCACGATTTCCGCGGCAATTCGGGCGACAACGTCATTACGGGCGGCGCCGGCAACGACACGATCCGGGTCTATGACGGCGGCAACGATACGGTCCATGGCGGCGCCGGCAACGACCTGATCTTCACCGGCGCGGCGCTGACGGCGGCGGATGTCGTCGACGGAGGGGTGGGCAACGATACGCTGATCGTTCAGGGCAATTACGTGGGCGGCCTGACCCTCACCGCCAACGTCACCAACATCGAGCTGCTGTCGATCCTCGCGGGCACCAACACCAATGTCGGCGCTCCGGGGACCGAGCTTTACGATTACGTCATCACCACCAACGACGCGAACTTCGCCGCGGGTGTCCAGGTGCGGGTCAACGCCGGCGCTCTGCTTCCCGGCGAGGACTTCACCTTCAATGGTTCGGCGGAGACCGACGCCAGCTTCGTCATCTACGGCGGCAGGGGTGTCGACACTCTCACCGGAGGCCTCGGCAACGACATCTTCTTCTTCGCCGAGAAGCTCCAGTTCGCCCCGGGCGACACGGTCAATGGCGGCGCCGGCTACGACAGCGTCTATTTCCGAGGCAATTACACGATCGACTTCAACGCCCCGGGCTATGCGGGGCAGTTCAACAGCATCGAGAGCATGACGCTCACCTCGGCGACCGACACGCGCTACGCGAGGGGCGGGCCGAGCGAGTTCGATTATTCGATCAAGCTCGCCGACGCCAATCTCGCCGCGGGCGTCGAGCTCACGATCAACGGCACGCTTCTCCAGTCCTACGAGACGATGGTGGTC